>NZ_CP157201.1:0-635000 GCF_046736355.1 Pseudoxanthomonas mexicana
AGACGTCCAGCGCCGCCTTGACCCGCGCGTTGGCCTGGTTGGCCTCGCGCTCCTGCCGGCTGCGGCGGATGATCTGCGCGCTCATCTCCACCAGTGCGGCGGCCAGCGACTGCTTCGGGAACGGCATCCGCGCCACGCCCTCCGGCACCGGCTCGTCGCGGGCCACGCCGCGCGCCAGTTCGGCCAGCCGCTGCGGAGAATGGCCCAGCGCGTCGAGCTGCCGGCGCAGTTCCACCGCCATCACGCACAGGAAGGCGGTCTCCACCACCACGTACAGCGCATGCAGCAGCACGATGGCCAGGCCGCTGCCGGGCGCGAAGGCGGTGATCGGCAGGCCACGGCTCTGCATCCAGTAGAACGCCAGGTGATGCACGGCGATGGCGACGGCGGCCACCACCACCGGCAGCCAGTCGCGGTAGTACAGCAGCAGCGCCAGCACCACGAACACGCCGAAGTGCGCCTCGACCAGGCCGCTGGACTGCTGGATGATCGCCGCCACCAGCGCCATCAGCACCAGCGCGGCGGTGACGCTGCTGACGCGGGTGCCGGCGTGCAGCCGGATCTGCACGGCCAGCACGATCACGCTGGGCAGGCTGACGGCCAGGAACGGCAGCCATTGGCCGCGCCAGCCGGCGATGGCCAGCGAGGCGATGCCCAGCAGCAGGGCCAGCAGCAGGAACAGGCGGTCGGCGCCGGCGGCCAGTTCATGCGCGTAGGTGGAATGGCCGGCGCGGAGGATGGGAACGGGGCCGGGTATGGCGGGCGTGGACATGGCGGAAGGCTCCGGAAAGGGAAAAGGGTTCAGCAGGGGCAGGCCGGCGCGTCGGCCAGCAGCGGCTCGTTGCGGGCCAGCAGGGCCGGCAGCCAGCGCGCCAGCCGCTCGGTGGACGGACCCTCGCCGCACAGCGCGGCCGCAGGTCGCAGTGGCCCGGCATAACGCGGCTGGCCATCGCCGTCGAAAATCACCACGCCGGCGGGCAGCCCGGCTGGCATGGCGGAAGGATCCAGGGTCAGGGCGCGCCCCTGCGCGCGGACCAGCGATGCGTCCAGTTGCGCCCAGGCCGCGTGGTCGGCGGCCTCCTCGGCAGGCGCGCAGGGGCAGCCGGAGGCAATGCGCAGCGCCAGCGGGCCGGGCGCGGCCGGCACCTGTGCGGTCAGCTCCCGCAAGGCCTGCCGCTGCGTCGGGGTCAATGCCATCGCCGGCGCGGCCGGCCACAGGGCCGGGAACGCGGCCAGCAGCCAGCCCGACCAGGCGGCGAGCAGGGCCAGCCCGGACCACAGGCGCACAGGTTTTGACGGCGACACTGCCACGGGAATCGGGCTACTCCGGAAAAGCGGCTTGGAGCCGGCACCCGGACTGGGCACGGCTTCATCACAAGTCTTAACGGCTGGCCCGGGGAGCACTTGAACGATGGGGGGATTGAAAGATCCGACCCCGCGATAGTCCCTGGCGATGACGCCGGCCCGGCAGGGCGGCCATGCCAAGCGGTGCATGCGTTTGCCGGTCATTCCCGGGTTCGGGCCCGGCGTGCACCGGGAACCCCCGCCGCAGCGTCGCGATGCGGCCGGCAAGTGGTCGAAAACGGTCCTGGCCAGCGCGCCGCCGGCCGCGTTAGACGCCCTCGCCCTCGCCCACGCTGCGCAGCGCCAGCGCCGCCAGCGCATCGGCATGCGCCGGCGCGGCGTTGAGGCAGGGGATGTAGCGCAACTGCCCGCCCTTGCCGGCGAACTGCTCGACGAAGCCGATGCCGACCTCCTCCAGCGTCTCCAGGCAATCGACCGCGAAGCCCGGGCAGACCACGTCGACCCGGCGCAGGCCGCGCGCGGCCAGGTCGTCGAGCACGCGATCGGTGGCCGGTTCCAGCCAGCGCTCCTTGCCGAAGCGCGACTGGTAGCTCAGCGTCCACTGGTCATCGCGCAGGCCCAGCGCCGCGGCGATGGCGCGGGTGCTGGCCTGGCAGCGCTGCGGATACGGATCGCCGGCGTCGGCCACGCGCTGCGGCAGGCCGTGGTAGGAAAACAGCAGGTGCTCGCCCTCGCCCTGCGCGGCGCGCCACTGCGCGATGGACTGCGCCACCGCGGCGATCCAGCGCGCGTCCTCGGCGTAGTCCTCGATGACGGTCAGGTCCAGGCCCTTGCCCTCGCGCGCCAGCACGTCCATCACCGAGGCGGTGGTGGTGGTCGAATACTGCGGGTACAGCGGCAGCACCACCACGCGCGCCACGCCCTCGGCGCGCAGCCCGGCCAGCACCTGCGGCAGCGCCGGCTGGCCGTAGCGCATCGCATCGACCACCCGCCACTGCGGCAGGCGCTGCTGCATCGCCTCGGCCAGGCGGCGGGTGTGCACCGCCAGCGGCGAGCCTTCCGGCAGCCAGATCTGCGCGTACTTGTGCGCCGCGCGCGGGCCGCGCAGCGGCAGGATCAGGAAATGCAGCAGCGGGCACCACAGCCAGCGGGTGAGCTGGACCACGCGGTGATCGTGCAGGAACTCGGCGAGGTAGCGGCGCACCGCGGGGGCGGTGGGCGCTTCCGGCGTGCCTAGGTTGACCGCGACCAGCGCGGTGATGGGTGCGTCGGGCATGGGCGCCATTGTGACAGAGCGGGACGGCCTGCCCGACACCTTCGGCATCGCTTTGACCGATGCCGGCGATAGCCGCGATGATGCGGCTGGCCTCAGCGCCGATTCATCGGCGCGCGCCTACCTTGCCAGCGATCGCAGCCTGGCTGCCCCCTGTTCGCCTCCGGGAGATGACATGACACGCACCCGCCTCCGCCTGTTGCCGGCCGCCTCGCTGCTGGCCGCGGCCCTGCTGGCCAGCCCGGCCTTCGCCGGCCCGAAGGAGGACGAGCGCGCCACCAACGCGGTGCGCGTGCTGGCCGAGATCCAGAAGATCCCCGAGCAGGGCATCCCCGACAAGCTGCTCGACGAGGGCCGCGCGATCGTGGTCATCCCCGACACCATCAAGGCCGGCCTGGTGCTCGGCGGCCGCCGCGGCCACGGCCTGCTGTCGGTGAAGAACGCCGATGGCGCGTGGTCGCAGCCGGTGTTCGTCAAGCTCACCGGCGGCAGCATCGGCTTCCAGGCCGGCGTGCAGTCCTCCGACGTGGTGCTGGTGTTCCGCAACGATCGCTCGCTGGATTCCATCGTCAACGGCAAGTTCACCCTCGGCGCCGACGCCGGCGTGGCCGCCGGCCCGGTCGGGCGCAACGCCGCCGCCGCCACCGACGGCCAGCTGAAGGCAGAGATTTGGTCGTGGTCGCGCGCCCGCGGCCTGTTCGCCGGCGTCGCCCTGGACGGGGCGGTGCTGCAGATCGACGACGACGCCAACGTCGCCGTGTACGGCGCGTCCGCCACTCCGCGCGCAATCTTCGAGGGCCGCGCCGGTGCGCCCTCGGCCGCGGTGGTGTCCTTCCGCGATCAGCTGGAGGAAGCCACCGACGCCGCCCGCAGCGCGCGCGGCACCCACGGCACGGCCGCGCCGCGCGCCGCCACGCCGGCCCAGGCTCCGGCCACCCCCGCGCCGGCGCCGGTGGAGACCGTGCCGCAGACCCAGGGCTTCCAGCCGGTCGGCGAGGGCGAGGTCCGCACCGAGCCGCTGGACGGCGGGCGCTGAAGCGCCGCGCCGGGGCCGGCCGCTGGACCAGGACGCTGAACGAAAACGCCCGCAGCCGGCGCATTTCGCCGCCGGCTTGACCTGCGACAAACGCCGGCGCGACCGGCGTGCGCTATCCTTGGGCTCCCTTTCCAGCAGGTACACCTCTCATGGGCGGTTTGAGCATCTGGCATTGGATCATCGTGCTGGTGGTCGTGCTGCTGGTCTTCGGCACCAAGCGCCTGCGCAACGCGGGCCAGGATCTGGGTGAGGCCGTCAAGGGCTTCAAGAAGGGCATGAAGGACGAGGACAAGCCCGCCGGCCAGCTCGACGACCAGACCCGGAACGAACAGACCGGCGCATCGAAAGAACACGACCGCGACGCCCGCTGATCCCGCAGCAGGGCCCGTTTTCCGCATCCAATGTTCGATATCGGTTTCAGCGAGCTGCTGATCGTCGGCATCGTCGCCCTGATCGTGCTCGGTCCCGAGCGCCTGCCCAAGGCGGCGCGCTTCGTCGGCCTGTGGGTGCGGCGCGCGCGCGCGCAGTGGGACTCGGTCAAGAGCGAGCTCGAGCGCGACCTCGCCGCCGAGGAACTCAAGCGCAGCCTGAAGGAGGCCGAGGAGGCCGTGCGCGACACCGGCCAGCGTGTCCGCGACAGCGCCGCCGAGGCCGAGCGCGAATACCGGCAGATGCGCGACTCGCTGCGCGATACCGCCCAGCAGGCGGCCGAAGGGCTGCAGCCGCCCGCGGCGGACGCGGCGCCGCTGGCGCTGCCGGCCGCCGGCGACGGCGCCACCGACCCGATGCCGGCAGGCGGCAGCGAAACCGAGGCACCCGCGCATGCCCGCGCCGACGACACGGACGGCCCGCGCCATGCATGACGCCGGTGCGGAAGGCCAGCTGATCGATCACCTGATCGAACTGCGCTCGCGGCTGATGCGCGCGCTGTTCGGCGTCGGCGTGATCCTGCTGGCGCTGCTGCCGTTCACCACCCGCATCTACAACTGGCTGGCCGCGCCGCTGATCGCGCGGCTGCCGGTCGGCGAGACCTTCATCGCGATGAACCCGGCCGGCGCGTTCTTCGCCCCGGTCAAGCTGACCTTCTTCGTCGCCCTGTTCGCCGCCGCGCCGTGGCTGCTGTACCAAGCCTGGGCGTTCGTCGCCCCCGGCCTGTACCAGCGCGAGAAGAAGCTGGCGCTGCCGCTGCTGGTGTCGGCGGTGATGCTGTTCTACATCGGCTGCGCGTTCGCCTATTTCCTGGTGCTGCCGTCGGTGTTCGGCTTCCTGACCAGCTTCAAGCCCGACGTCATCGCGATCACGCCCGACGCCGGCTCGTACCTGGACTTCGTGATGGTGATCTTCCTGGCCTTCGGCATCAGCTTCGAGCTGCCGGTGGCGCTGGTGATCCTGGTGCTGCTGGGCTGGGTCACCCCGCAGCAGCTGCGCGAGGCGCGCGGCTACGCGATCGTCGGCGTGTTCGTGATCGCCGCCATCATCACCCCGCCTGACGTGGTCTCGCAGCTGATGCTGGCCATCCCGATGTGCCTGCTGTACGAAGCCGGCATCATCGTCGCCAGCTGGATCAAGCCGAAGGAAGAAGCGGCTTAGCGCGGCGGCGCGGACGCGCCGCTACACCTCGATGCGCGCCTGCGCCTGCGGCGCCGCGTCCGCGCCGCCATCGCCGAGCATCTGCCGCCAGGCGGTGTAGATGGAGCCGGCGAACACCGGCATCAGCACCGCCATCAGCAGCCCCTGCCACAGCAGCACCGCCAGGGTGGCGCCGACCAGCAGCTGCGCGATGCCGACCACCACCAGCAGGCCGATCATGAAGGCGAACACCGCGATGCCGGCCAGCAGGTAGAACACCAGCATCGCCGTCCAGTTGCGCAGGCAGGCGCGCAGGCTGGTGCGCATCGCGGTCCAGGCGTCGGCGCCGGAGAACAGGATCAGCGGGGCGGCGATGAAGGTCATCCACTTGACCGCCACGAAGCCCAGCGCCACCAGCAGCAGCCACAGCAGCAGCAGGCCGGCGGGCAGGCCGTCGAACAGCGACGGATCCGGCTGTCCGCCGGCCTGGGCGATGGCTTCCATCTGCGTCCACACCTCGCCCAGCGCGCGCAGCTGGTCGAAGCCCACCATCACCAGCAGCAGCACGCCGAACGCGATGCCGGCGGCGGCCTGCGGCAGCAGCGTGGCCAGCAGGCGGCCGGCATGGCCCTCGCGCACGCCCTGCAGCAGGTGCGCCGGCTGCGCCGGGCGGCCGGCGGCGACCTCGCGCACCGCCCAGACGATGCCGGCGAACAGCAGCGGCCCGGCCAGCACGATCAGCAGCTGCATCGGCAGCAGCAGCACCGGGGCCAGGCTGGCCACGATGCTCAGCAGCACCGAGGCCAGGCCCCAGATCACGCCGAGCTGGCCCAGCCCGGCCGGCGCGGCGCGCAGCAGGGCGAAGCCGCCCAGCAGCCATTCTGCGCCGGCGCTGGCCGGCAGCTTGTTGGAATTCGACATGTTCGGGAAACCGGGAAGGGGGAGATCAGCGTCCGTGCAGCCTGCGCGCATGATGGACGAAACGCCGCAACAGTTTGCGGGCTTGCGGCGCCGCCGTCACCCCGCGGGCGATGGTGGCCGGGCAGCGGCCCTCGCTGCGCAGGTGGTCCTGGCGGGCGAGCACGTAGCCGCGCATGTGGTGGGTGGCGAATTCCGGGTGGAACTGCACCCCCCAGGCATGCTCGCGCCAGCGGAAGGCGTGGCACTGGTCCTGCTCCGAGCGCGCCAGCACGGTGGCCCCGTCCGGCGCGCGCACCACCGTCTGCACGTGGGTGGCGTGGGCGGCGAACCTGGCCGGCAGCGCCGAGAACAGCGGGTCCTCGCCGGCGTGCGGGTGCAGGTCGATGTGCACGGTGCCTGATTCGCGCCCGGCCGGGTTGTAGTCCACCTGCCCGCCCAGCGCGTGCGCCAGCAGCTGGTGGCCGTAGCAGATGCCGAGCATCGGCACGCCCTCGTGGGCGGCCTCGCGCAGCCAGTCGGCGCTGCGCTCGCTCCAGTCGGCGCGGTCGGTGACCATCGCCGCCGAGCCGCTGACGATGACCCCGGCGAAGCCCTCGCGGCGCGGCAGCGGGTCGCCGCGCTCGACATTGCTGACCACCGTCTCGTCGGCCTCCAGCCCGGCGGCCACGCGGATCCAGTGCGGGAACCCGCCGTAGCGGCGCAGCGAACGCACCGGTTGGCCGGTCTCGACGATCAGGAACGGGGCGTGCTTCATTCCGGGGGCGGCAGGACGGAAAGGACTTCCTCGATTGTAGTCAGTCCGGCGGCGACTTTTTCCAGCCCGGCGCGGCGCAGCGTGCGCAGTCCCTGCCCGCGCGCGGCGCGCGCGAACGAGGCCAGATCCATGTCGGCCTTGATGAGCGCCCGCAATTGCGGGGTTACCGGCAGCAGTTCGTACAGTCCGACCCGGCCCAGGTAGCCGGTGCGGCGGCATTCCAGGCAGCCGACCGGGGCATATGGCGTGATCGCATCAGGTAATGCCTCGCCGGCATCACGCAGCGCGGCCCAGTCGGTTTCGGCCAGCGCGGACGGGCGCTTGCAGTGGTGGCACAGGGTGCGCACCAGCCGCTGCGCCAGCACCCCGTTGAGGGTGGAGGCGACCAGGTAGTGCGGCACGCCCAGGTCGAGCAGGCGGGTGATCGCCGACGGCGCGTCGTTGGTGTGCAGCGTGGACAGCACCAAGTGGCCGGTCAGCGAGGCCTGCACCGCCATCTGCGCGGTGTCCAGGTCGCGGATCTCGCCGATCATGATGATGTCCGGATCCTGCCGCAGCAGCGTGCGCACGCCGGTGGCGAAGTCCAGGTCGATGTTGTGCTGGACCTGCATCTGGTTGAACTCCGGCGCGATCATCTCGATCGGGTCCTCGACCGTGCAGACGTTGATGTCCGGCGTGGCCAGCCGCTTGAGCGTGGAGTACAGCGTGGTGGTCTTGCCCGAGCCGGTCGGCCCGGTCACCAGCACGATGCCGTGCGGGCGCTCGACCAGTGCGTTCCAGCCGGCCGCCTCCTGCGGGCTGAAGCCGAGCTGGGCGATGTCCTTGAACGCCGCGTCCGGATCGAAGATGCGCATCACGCACTTCTCGCCGAACGCGGTGGGCATGGTGGACAGGCGCATCTCCACCTCGCGCCCGCCCGGCGAGCGCGTCTTGATGCGGCCGTCCTGCGGGCGGCGGCGCTCGCTCAGATCCATGCGCCCGAGCACCTTGATCCGGCTGACCACCGCGGTCATCACCGTCGGCGGCACCTCGAACACCTTGTGCAGCACGCCGTCGATGCGGAAGCGCATGCGCCCGATCTCGCGGCGCGGCTCCAGGTGGATGTCGCTGGCGCGCTGCTCGTAGGCGTATTGCAGCAGCCAGTCGACGATGTGGACGATGTGGTGGTCGTCGGCGGTGACGTCGCCGGCGCGGCCCAGCTCGACCAGTTGCTCGAAGCTCGGCGGCGCGTTGGCCTCGCCGCCGCGGCCGTCGCGCGCGCCGCGCACCGAGCGGGTCACGCCGAAGAACTCCATCGTGTAGCGGTGCAGGTCCAGCGGGTTGACCAGCACGGTGTCGATGCGGCGGCGGGTCAGGTGCTGCAGATCCTCGCGCCAGCCCTGCGCCAGCGGCTCGCTGGTGGCGACCAGCACGCGGTCCGGCTGCACCGCCAGCGGCAGGATGCGGTGCCGGCGCGCGTAAGGATGCGAGACCACCGCGGTGACCGCCGGCACGTCCACGCGGGTCGGGTCGATGCGCAGGTACGGCACGCCGGCGCGGCGCGCCAGCCATTCGGTCAGTCGTTCCAGCCCCAGCTCGCTGCCGTGCGGGTGCGCGGCGGCCAGCTTGAGGTTGGCCAGCAGCACCAGCGGATGCACGTCGCTGGGCTGGCGCGCGCCGGCGGCGTTGAAGTGGATGCGCTCGCGATCGGCCGGGGCGACCAGCCCGTCGGCCAGCAGCGCCGCGGCCACCTGCTCGAACGCCAGCCGCCCGGGCGGCAGCGGGACCGGCTCGGCCGCCGCCGCGAACACGGGGGCCGCCGGTTGCGGCTGTTCCATCGTCTTCGAGGCCCATCGCGCGGAGGTTTCCGCGGGTCGATCGCTATACTAGCCCACCCCAAAATCCCGGCCTTTGCTGCATGTCCGCTTTCCGGCAAGACCCGTCCGCTTCCGCGGGCCTGACCTTCCAGGACCTGATCCAGACCCTCAACCGGTACTGGGCCGGCCAGGGCTGCGTGCTGATCCAGCCGCTGGATCTGGAAGTCGGCGCCGGCACCTTCCACCCGGCCACGTTCCTGCGCGCACTGGGGCCCGAGCCGTGGAACGCCGCCTACGTGCAGCCCAGCCGCCGCCCCACCGACGGTCGCTACGGCGAGAACCCCAACCGCCTGCAGCGCTACTACCAGTACCAGGTGGCGATGAAGCCCAACCCGGACAACCTCCAGGAACTGTACCTGGAGTCGCTGAAGGCGCTGGGCATCGACCCGCGCGTGCACGACCTGCGCTTCGTCGAGGACAACTGGGAATCGCCGACGCTGGGCGCCTGGGGCCTGGGCTGGGAGGTCTGGCTCAACGGCATGGAGGTGACCCAGTTCACCTACTTCCAGCAGGCCGGAGGCTTGGAGTGCCGGCCGGTGCTGGGCGAGATCACCTACGGCCTGGAACGGCTGTGCATGTACCTACAGAACTGCGACAACGTCTACGACCTGGTGTGGACGCACGGCCCCGACGGCCGGCCGGTGACCTACGGCGAGGTCTACCACCAGAACGAGGTCGAGCAGAGCGCGTACAACTTCGAGCACGCCGACGTGGCCGAGCTGTTCCACCGCTTCGACGCCTGCGAGCGCGAGGCGCTGAAGCTGGTCGAGCTGGGCCTGCCGCTGCCGGCCTACGAGCAGGTCTGCAAGGCGTCGCACAGCTTCAACCTGCTCGACGCCCGCCGCGCCATCTCGGTGACCGAGCGCCAGCGCTACATCCTGCGCGTGCGCAAGCTGGCGCAGAGCGTGGCCGAGGCGTACTACGCGCAGCGCGAGCGGCTGGGGTTTCCGGGGTTGAGGAAAGAAACGGCTTGAGACCCTTCTCCCGCTTGCGGGAGAAGGTGGCGCGAAGCGCCGGATGAGGGCGGCGTGGAGCGGGCAGAGCGCCCCCATCCGCCCTTCGGGCACCCCGTATCAAGTACGGGGCAGGCTCTTCCTCCGCAAGCGGGGGAAGGGACACACATCGGAAGGTTTACTGCAATGAGCGAACAAAAACCCCTGCTGATCGAACTGGGCACCGAGGATCTGCCGGTCAAGGCGCTGCCCGGGCTGGCGCAGGCGCTGTTCGACGGCGTGATCGCCGGGCTGGAGAAGCGCGGCGTCGCCTTCGAGCGCGGCGACGCGCGGCCGCTGTCCACGCCGCGCCGGCTGGCGGTGCTGCTGCCGGGCGTGGCCGTCGAGCAGCCCGAGCAGAAATCGGAAGTGCTCGGCCCCTACCTCAACATCGCGCTGGACGCCGACGGCCAGCCGACCAGGGCGCTGGCCGGCTTCGCCGCCAAGGCCGGCATCGACTGGACGCAGCTGGAGCGCACCAGCGACGGCAAGGGCGAGCGCTTCGTCCACCGCGCGATCCGGCCGGGTGCGCGCACCGCCGACCTGCTGCCGGAGATCCTGGCCGAGGCGATCGCGGCGATGCCGATTCCCAAGCCGATGCGCTGGGGCGGCCACGACCACGCCTTCGCCCGGCCGGTGCACTGGCTGGTGCTGCTGCTCGGCGGCGACGTGGTGCCGGCGCGGGTGCTGGGCGTGAGCGCCGACCGCATGAGCCGCGGCCATCGCTTCATGCACGACAAGCCGGTGTGGATCTCGCATCCGCACGACTACGTGCAGGCGTTGCAGGCCGCGCACGTGCTGGTGGATCCGCAGGCGCGCCGCGAGCGCATCGTCGCGCAGGTGCAGCAGGCCGCGGCCGAGGCCGGCGGCAGCGCGCGCATCGGCGAGGACAACCTGGAACAGGTGGTCAACCTGGTCGAATGGCCGGCGGCGGTGCTGTGCGGCTTCGAGCGCGAGTTCCTCGCGGTGCCGCAGGAAGCGCTGATCGAGACGATGGAGATCAACCAGAAGTTCTTCCCGGTGCTGGACGCGGCCGGCGGCTGACCGAGCGCTTCGTCGGCATTGCCAACATCGAGTCCAGCGACGTGGCGCAGGTGCGCAAGGGCTACGAGCGGGTGATCCGGCCGCGCTTTTCCGACGCCAAGTTCTTCTTCGACGAGGATCTGAAGCAGGGCCTGGAGGCGATGGGCGAAGGGCTGTCCGGCGTGACCTACCAGGCCAGGCTCGGCAGCGTGGCCGACAAGGTCGCGCGCGTGGCCGCGCTGGCCGAAACCATCGCCGCGCAGGTCGGTGCCGACCCGCTGCTGGCGCGGCGCGCCGCGCGGCTGTCCAGGAACGACCTGCAATCGCGCATGGTCAACGAATTCCCGGAACTGCAGGGCATCGCCGGCCGCCACTACGCGCTGGCCGCCGGCGAACCGAAGGAAATCGCGATGGCGATCGACGAGGCCTACCAGCCGCGCTTCGCCGGCGACGACATCGCGCTGTCGCCGCTGGGCAAGGTGCTGGCGATCGCCGAACGCCTGGACACGCTGGCCGGCGGTTTCGCCGCCGGGCTGAAGCCGACCGGCAACAAGGATCCGTTCGCGCTGCGGCGCAATGCGCTGGGGTTGGCGCGGACGGTGATCGAGAGCGGATTCGATATTCCGTTCAAGGATCTGATCGCGCGCGCGATCGACGCCATCGGTCCGCTGCCGGCCGGCAAGGACAACGCGCCGGTATCCGCCGATGCCGGCGAGATCTACGACTTCATCCTCGACCGCCTGCGCGGCTACTACGCCGACAAGGGCGTGCCGGCCAGCCACTTCAACGCGGTGGCCGAGCTGAAACCGGCCTCGCTGTACGACTTCGACACCCGCCTGGACGCGATCGGCACCTTCGCCGCGCTGCCCGAGGCCGAGGCGCTGGCCGCGGCCAACAAGCGCATCGGCAACATCCTGAAGAAGGCCGACATCGCCATCCCGCGCGCGATCGATCGCGGCCTGCTGAATGATCCGGCCGAGAGCGCGCTGGCCGAGGCGGTGGAAGCCGCGCTCGGCGACACCGACGAGGCGCTGCACCGCCACGACTACGTGCGCGTGCTGAACCGGCTGGCGCAGCTGCGCCCGCAGGTCGACGCGTTCTTCGACGGGGTGATGGTCAACGCCGAGGATCCGGCCATCCGCGCCAACCGCCTGGCCCTGCTCAAGCGCCTGTCCGACCGCTTCCGCGCGGTGGCGGCCATCGAGCACCTGTCGAACTGATCGCCCGCGATCGCATCGGCCAAGCCGGTTCCGGGCGTGGCCGATGCGATCCTCGCCGACCCGGTCCGCGTGGATCTTCACGCAGACCGATCCGCCCGGTTGCGATGATCCCGCGCCATTCACCCGATCCCGGCCATGCCGGTTATCCTGCCTGCATGCGCCTGTTCTCCCGCCTGGCCACCTTCGTGTTGCTGTTGTGCGCCAGTGCGCCCGCCTTCGCCGCCGCCACGGTCGAGCGGGTGGTGATCGAGGGACTGGACGACGAGCTGATGGCCGAGAACGTCCGCCTGGCGCTGGCGCTGAACGACTCGCTGGGCCGGCGGCTGGGCGAGTCGCGGCTGGAATACCTGCTCAGTGAGGCGGTGGCCGAGGCGCGCGAGGCGCTGGAGCCGTTCGGCTACTACTCGCCGGAGATCACCGTCGAGGCGCCGCGCCGCGACGGCGCCGAGGACGAGCGGCTGACCGTGACCCTGCGCATCGAACTGGGCGATCCGGTGCGCGTGCGCGAGTCCGATCTCTCGATCGAAGGCGAGGGCGGCGACGACCTCTACCTGAAGGAAGACCTGGCCGATTTCCGCCCGCTGCCCGGCGAGACCTTCGATCACACCACCTACGAGGCGTCCAAGCTGCGCATCGTGCGCCGGCTGGCCGATCGCGGCTACTTCGACGCCGACTTCACCCACCGCCGGGTCGAGGTCACCCGTGCCGAACAGGCGGCCGACATCCACCTGGGCTGGGTCAGCGGCATCCGCTACGGCATGGGGCCGACCACCTTCCACCAGGACTACTTCAGCCCCGGCCTGCTGGAGAAGCTGGTGTACTGGGACGAGGGCAGCTACTTCCACCAGGGCAGGCTGGACCGGCTGCGCGAGTCGCTGGTCGGGCTGGACTACTTCAGCAGCATCGACATCCAGGCCGACCCGGATCGCGCGGTCGACGGCGACGTGCCGATCGACGTCACCCTGGTCCGCGCGCGCCGCAACATCTACACCGCCGGCCTGAGCTACGGCAGCGAGAGCGGCCCGGGCATCCGGCTGGGCCTGGACCGGCGCTACATCAACTCGCGCGGGCACAAGCTGTCCACCCACCTGGACTACGCGCGCAAGCGCAAGACGCTGCTGACCCAGTACCGCATCCCCGCCTTCGCCTGGCTCGACGGCTGGTACACCGTGGCGTTGCAGGCCAGCGACGAGCAGACCGACTACATCGACCTGCGCCACCTCGAACTCATCGGCAGCCGCAGCGGCCAGCTCGACGACGACTGGACCGCGATCGCCTCGATCCACGCGCTGCGCGAGAGCTGGCGCTACCTGGAGGACGAGAACGGCGATGCCACGCCCGAGGCGGTGCGCCGCTACGCCACCTTCACCTATCCCTCGCTGCAGGTGGACTACCTCAACGCGCCGCTGGGCTCCAACCAGCCCAATCGCCTGGCCGGGTCGGTGCTGCTGCGCGGCGGCGTGGCGGCGCTGGGATCGGACGCCAATTTCCTGCAGGCGCAGATCCGCGCGCGCTGGTCGCGCGACTTCGGCCGCAACAGCGCGCTGATCCTGCGCGGCGAGTACGGCCACACCTTCACCGACGAGCTGACCAGCATGCCGCCGTCGCTGCGCTTCTTCGCCGGCGGCGATCGCAGCATCCGCGGCTACGCCTGGCGCGAGGTCGGCCCGCGCATCGGCCGCTACGCGCTCGGCGCCAAGAACGTGCTGACCGCCAGCGTCGAGTACGAGTACTACCCCGGCGGCGGCCCGTTCGGCGGCGCGGTGTTCGTCGATACCGGCGACGCCTTCGACGACCGCACGCCGAACCTGCACACCGGCATCGGCGTCGGCTTCCGCTGGCGCTCGCCGGTCGGGCCGGTGCGCATCGACGTCGGCCACGGCCTGAAGAACCCCGATTCGCAGTTCCAGATCTACCTCAACATCGGGGCCGACCTGTGAGGCGGGCGCGGCCGCGGGAAGACCTCACCCCCGAGCAGCGCGAGGCGCGCATCGCCGAGCTGCGCGCGCGCCGCCGTGCGCGCATGCGCGTGCTGGCGATCCGCAGCGCGATCGGCGTCGGCGCGATCTCGGTGCTGCTGCTGGTGCTGCTGTACTGGCTGCTGCAGACGGTGGCCGGCCGCGACGTGCTGCTGTCGCAGATCGTCGCGCGGCTGCCGGCCGACGCCTCGCTGGCGTGGGCGCGCGCGGAAGGCCCGGTGGCCGGGCCGCTGACCCTGCACGAGGTGCGCTTCCGCTGGAAGGAGATCCGCTTCGACGCCGATCGCGTGCACCTGGACGCGGACATCCGCCCGCTGCTCGGCCGCCGCCTGCGCCTGGACGTGCTGGAAGTGGACAACGCGCTGCTGGCCCTGCCGCCCAGCGAGGACGAGCCGTTCGAGCTGCCGAGCTGGCCGGAGTCGCTGCCGCAGATCACCATGCCGCTGGCGATCCAGGCCGACACCGTGCGCATCGACGGCTTGCGCATCGTCCGCGCCGGCGAGCCGCTGATCGACATCCGCAGCGCGCGCGGCGGGCTGGACATCGGCGACGGCTACTTCGTCGCCGAGGCGCTGGCGGTGGACAGCGATCGCGGGCAGTTCGGCGCGCACGGGCGCTACGCGCCGCGCGACGGCTACGACACCGACCTGGTGATCACCGCGCTGTTCCCCGCGCAGGCGGGCCGCACGCAGGCGCGGCTGGGCCTGATCGCGCGGGGCGACGTCGATGCGATGCGGATCGGCGTCGGCGGCAGCGCGCCGGCGCCGCTGCGCGCGTGGCTGGACGTGCGCGGCCGGGAAAAGCCCGACTGGCGCTTCGCCGCGCGCAGCGAGGCCTTCGATCCGGCGGTGCTGGGCGCGATCGAGGACAGCCTGCCGTTCTCCTTCGACCTGCACGCGCGCGGTGCCGGCGGCGCGGCCGACCTGGGCGGACGCGTGCAGCAGGGCCAGTGGAGCGCGGTGATCGAGCCGTCGCGGATCGCCATCGCCGACGAGGTGCTGAGCGTGCAGCCGCTGGCGGTGCGCACGCTGGACGGGCTGGCCACGCTGCGCGGTCGCGCCGATTTCAGCGTGCCGGAGAACCCGCAGTTCAAGTTCGCCATCAATGCGCGCGACCTGCGCTGGGGCGACGACGCGAAGACGGCGATCGGCGCCAGCGCCGACTTCGGCTTCGCCGGCCGCATCAAGGACTGGGCCGCGATCGGCAAGGCCACGCTGGTGCGCGACGGCGAGCGGGCGACGCTGGATTTCGACGGCCGCGGCAGCGACACCGGCCTGCGGCTGGAAAGCCTGCAGGCGCGCATGCCCACCGGCACGCTGGACGCGCGCGGCCAGGTGGACTGGGCGCCGCGGCTGGGCTGGGATCTCGGCGCCACGCTGGCCGGCTTCGATCCCGGCTACTTCTTCGCCGGCTGGAACGGCAGCGTCTCCGGCGACATCGCCACGCGCGGGCAGGCGCGCGACGGCGGCGGCTTCGACGCCACCGCCGAGGTGCCGAACCTGCGCGGGCGGCTGCGCGATCGCGCGCTCGACGGACGCGGGCGCTTCGCGCTGGCCGGCGACGAGGGCAGCGGCGAGCTGGCGCTGCAACTCGGCGGCAGCCGGGTGAGTGCGCAGGGCCGCATCGGCGACACGCTGGAGGTGGCCGCCGAATTCGCGCCCTTGCAGTTGCAGGACCTGCTGCCCGACGGCAGCGGCAGCCTCGCCGGCCACGTGCGCCTGGACGGCCCGCGCGCCGCGCCGGACATCGACGTGCGACTGGACGGGCAGTCGCTGCGCTGGAACGACTGGCAGGCCGAATCGCTGAGCGTGCAGGGCCAGCTGCCTTGGCGGCGCGGCGACGGCACGCTGGCCGTGCGCGGCAGCGGCGTGCAGGCCGGCGTGCTGCTGGACGAGGTGCGCATCGACGCGCACGGCGCGGTGGAGGATCTGCGGCTGTCCGCCAGCGCGCGCAACGCGATGGGCGCGATCGCGCTCGATGGCGCCGCCACCCGCAACACGCGCGGCTGGCAGGGCAGCCTGGACGCGCTGCGGATCACCCCGGCCAGGGGCGGCGACTGGAACCTGCAGGCGCCGGCGCGGTTCGCCCAGGACGGCGCGGCGTGGCGGCTGGACGAGGCCTGCCTGCGCACCGCCGTCGGCGGCGCGCTGTGCGCGCACGCGAACTGGCCGCGCGAAGGGCTGTTCGTGCGCGGCGACGCGCTGCCGCTGGCGCTGGTACAGCCGTGGCTGCCGCCCTCGGCCGGCCTGCCACTGATCCTGCGCGGCGACCACGTGCTCGATGCCAGCCTGCGCCCGGCCGGCAAGGCCTGGCAGGGCCGGATCCACCTGGCCTCGCTGGAGGGCGGGCTCAAGCTCGGCACCCACGCGCGCGGGGAGATCATCCGCTACGACAACTTCACCTTCGATGCCGAGTTCGATCCGCAGCGCATCCGCGCGCGGCTGGGCACCGGCTTCCAGGGCGACGGCTACGTCGACGCCACCGTCGAGACCGGCTGGGACGCCTACTCGCCGCTGCAGGGCGACATCTACCTGCACAACTCGCGGCTGTTCTGGCTGGAGCTGTTCTCGCCGGACCTGGTGCGCCCGCGCGGCGTCATCGCCGGCCACATCGCCCTGCGCGGCACCCGCGGGCAACCCTCGCTCGGCGGCGAGGCGCGGCTGACCGAATTCACCGGCGAACTGCCCTCGCTCGGCATCACCCTGAGCGAAGGCCAGGCCGATCTGGTCGCCCTGCCCGACGGCAGCGCGACCCTCCGCGGCGCGGTCAAGTCCGGACAGGGCACGCTGCGCGTGGACGGCACGCTGGGCTGGAACAACGACACCACGCCGCTGCAGTTCAACGTGCGCGGCGACGACGTGCTGGTCGCCGACACCGCCGACCTGCGCGCGGTGGCCTCGCCGGACCTGCAGGTCGGCCTGGTCGATCGGACCATCCAGGTGCGCGGCCAGGTCGGCGTGCCCTCGGCCACCATCGACGTGGAGAAGCTCAGCGAAGGCGTGTCCGCCTCCGAGGACGTGGTGGTGCTGGACCCGGCCGATCCGGAACGCGCGCCGAGCTCGCGGCTGGACCTGGACATGGCGATCACCCTGGGCGATGCGGTGCAACTGCGCGGCTTCGGCCTGGAAGGCACGCTGGCCGGCACGATGCGGGTGCGCTCGCGGCCCGGCCAGGAAATGGTCGCCACCGGCCGGCTCGACGTGGACGGCCGCTACACCGCCTACGGGCAGAAGCTGGACATCACCCGCGGCGAACTGACCTGGAGCAACAACGCGGTGTCCGACCCGCGCATCAACATCCGCGCCGAGCGCGAGGTGGTCAGCGCCAACGTCACCGCCGGCATTGACGTCACCGGCCGCGCCGGCCAGCCGAAGGCGCGGGTGTGGTCGGATCCGGCGCTGTCCGAATCCGAGGCGCTGGCCTACCTGGTGCTGGGCCGCTCGCTCAACACCGCCAGCAGCGACGAGAGCCAGCGCATCAACGCCGCCTCCTCGGCGCTGTCGGCCAGCGCCGGCCTGCTGGCCTCGCAGCTCGGCGCGCAGATCGGCCTGGACGACGCCGGCGTGCTGGAATCGCGCACGCTCGGCGGCGCGGTGTTCGGCGTCGGCAAGTACCTGTCGCCCAAGCTGTACGTCAGCTACGGCGTATCGATGGTCGGCGCCGGCTCGGCGGTCACGCTGAAGTACCTGCTGCGCAAGGGCTTCGACATCGAAATCGAGTCGAGCACCATCGAAAGCCGCGGCTCGATCAACTGGCGCAAGGAGAAATAGCGTCGCGCTGTGTGGCTGGTGCTGCGTGGCTGGTGTGGTGCGATGCAATTCCAGGCCGTCATTCCCGCGAAGGCGGGAACCCAGTGCCTTGGCTCCAACCGTTCAAAGTCGCTGGGTCCCCGCCTTCGCGGGGATGACGGAACTTTTTTCCTTCGTCATTCCCGTGCAGGCGGGAACCCAGTGCCTTGGCTTCAACCGTTCAAAATCGCTGAGTTCCCCCGCCTGCACAGGAACGACAGATGAAGGTTTTTTACCGAACACCCCACTAGACTGCGGCTTTCCCCGAAGGAGCCCCGCCATGCGGATCGTGCCGCTGCTGTGCCTGATGCTGTTCTCCGCCCTCGCCCATGCCGGCACGCCGCTGCCCGATGGCCCGCACATCGTCGTCACCGGCGAAGGCAAGCTGTCGGTCAAGCCGGACAGCGCGCGCGTGCGCGTGGCCTTCGAGCAGCGCTCGCCGCAGCCGCTGGCCGCCAAGCAGGCCGTCGATGCGCGGGTCAACGCCCTGCTGGCCGGCACCGCCGGCTTCGGCATCGAGGACCAGGACGTGCGCGCCTCCGACATCGACGTGGAAGAGGACGTCGACTACGACGACAAGGATCGCCGCATCTCGCACGGCCACCTCGCCACCCGCCAGGTCACCCTGCTGCTGCGCGACATCGATCGCCTCAACGAACTGCTCGACTTCTGCCTGTCCAGCGGCGCGGTCCGCATCGCCGAGGTGTCCTTCGAATCGACCCAGGCCGCGCAGTTGCGCGCCGAGGCCAAGCGCAAGGCGGTGGCCGAGGCGCGAGGCAAGGGCGAGGAGATGGCGGCCGCGTTCGGCGTGGCGCTGGGCCCGGTGTACAGCATCGACAGCGTGAACTCGCGCTCCGCCGCCGGCTGGGGCGGCGCGACGCTGGATCGCATCCAGGTCACCGGCAGCCGCGCTCCCGCGCCCGGCCGCTACCTGCAGCCCACGGTGGAATACGCCGAGAACGTCAGCGCCGTGTTCGAACTGCGGCGCTGACGGCCGGCCGCCGCGTGGCCGGATGCTATCTTTGCGGTTTTCTCCAAGCGCCTGCCGCCATGATCAAGCCGCTCTCCCTGTTGTCGCTGGGCATCGCCCTGTCCCTGCCCGCCGCCGCGCTCGCCGACGAGGGCATGTGGATGCCGTCGCAGCTTCCGGATCTGTCCGCGGCGCTGCGCCAGGCCGGCTACCGCGCCGATCCGCGCGCGCTGGCCGACGTCACCGCGCCGCCGCTCAGCGCGGTGGTGCGCGCCGGCGGCGGCACCGGCGCGTTCGTCTCCGCCGACGGCCTGCTGCTGACCAACCACCACGTCGCCTACGGCGTGATCCAGTACAACAGCCGGCCCGAGCGCAACCTGATCGACGACGGCTACATCGCCGCCGACCGCGTCGGCGAACTGCCCGCCAACCCCGACTTCCGCGTGCTGGTCACGGTCGGCTTCGACAAGGTCACCGACGAGGTGCTGGCCGAGGCGCGCGGCAAGCAGGGCCGCGCCTACTTCGACGCGGTCGACGCGGCCAGCAAGCGCATCGTCTCCGAATGCGAGCGCGACGGCGGCGTGCGTTGCAGCGTGGCCAACATGTACTACGGCACCGACTTCTACCGCATCCGCCAGCTCGAACTGCGCGACCTGCGCCTGGTCTACGCGCCGCCGCGCGCGATCGGCAACTACGGCGACGAGATCGACAACTTCATGTGGCCGCGCCACACAGGCGACTTCACCCTGCTGCGCGCCTACGTCGGCAAGGACGGCAAGCCCGCCGCCTACAGCCCCGACAACGTGCCCTACCGCGCGCCGGCGCACCTGAAGCTGGCCAAGGACGGACCGAAGGCAGGCGACTACGCGATGCTGGCCGGCTATCCCGGCGTGACCTTCCGCCACCGCACCGCCGCCGAGTTCGAGGCGCAGGTCGGCCAGGTGCTGCCGCAGCGCGTGGCGGTGTTCGACGCGCTGATCGCGGTGGTCGAGGCCGCCGGCAAGGACGATGCGGCCGCGCGCACGCTGTACGCCTCGCAGCTGCAGTCGCTGAAGAACAACCGCAAGCGCGCCGCCGGCGAACTTGAAGGCCTGCGCCGCAGCGACGCGGTGCGGCTGCGCGGCGAGGACGAGCGCGGCATGCTCGCCGCCACCGGCGGCGACGACGCGCGCGACATCGCCGCGTTGCAGGCGGTGCTGGTGCGCGGCGCCGAGCTGGGCGAGCGCGAACTGCTGCTGGGCCTGCTCGGCAGCCAGACCCAGTTGCTGCGCTCGGCGCTGCTGCTGGAGCGGCTGCGCGTGGAGTCGCTCAAGCCCGATGCGCAGCGCGAGAGCGGCTACCAGCAGCGCGACCTGGCCCTGATCGAGGGCGTGCTCAAGCAGGTGCAGCGCCGCTACGCGCCGGAGGTGGAGAAGGCGCTGCTGACCGCACTGCTCACCCGTTACCAGCAACTGCCCGAGGCGCAGCGCGTGGCCGAGTTCGACGCCGCCTTCGGCCGCACTCCGGCCGAACTCGCGGCCGCGCTGGACAAGCTCTACGCCGGCACCCGCTTGGGCGACGAGGCCGAACGGCTGTCGCGCCTGGCCGACGCCCGCGAAGGCCGTCCGCTGGCCGCCGATCCGCTGATCGACCTGGCCACCGCGCTGATCCCGGCGCAGTTGCGGCTGGAGGACGAGCGCAAGATCCGCGAGGGCGAGCAACTGCGCCTGCGCCCGGCCTACATGCACGCGCTGTTCGACTGGCGCAAGCGCCAAGGCCGCGCGGTCTATCCCGACGCCAACGGCACCCTGCGCATCAGCTACGGCCGCGTCGAGCCATTGGCCCCGCGCGATGCGATCGCCTACGCGCCGGTGACCACGGTGGCCGGCATCGCCGAGAAGCACACCGGACAGGTCCCGTTCGACGCCCCGCAGCCCCTGCTCGACGCCATCGCCAAGGGCGACTTCGCCGGCACCGCCGATCCCGCGCTGAAGACCCAGCCGGTCAATTTCCTGACCAACCTGGACACCACCGGCGGCAACTCCGGCTCGCCGGTGCTCAACGCGCGCGGCGAGCTCATCGGCCTGAACTTCGACAGCAACTGGGAGTCGGTCAGCGCGAGCTGGTGGTTCGACCCGCGCTACAAGCGCGCCATCCACGTCGACATGCGCTACATGCGCTGGCTGATGGGCAAGGTCTACCCGGCGCCGCACCTGCTGGAGGAGATGGGCGCGCGGTAGCACCTGGGCTGATCACGAATCGCCAGGCTGCGACCGGCTCGAGGCCTGCCGGCCGTCCGCTGCGTACTCATTGCATCGAGTGCAGGCCGATCATGTTGCCCTCGGTATCCGTTACTAGGGCAACGAAACCGTACTGGCCGATGGAGAATTTGTCCTTGAAGATCTTTCCGCCGGCGGCGGCGGCGCGTCCGGCCTCGATTGAGCAGTCTGTAATGACCCAGTGATTTCCTGCTCAGGTGCTACCTTTTGACGGAGAGCACGATGAGCCAAGTGATGGACGAAGAGATCAAGCGATGGACGGCCCGGCGGAAGTCGGCGCTGGTGCTGGAAATCATCCAGGGCAAGACGACGGTGGCCGAGGCCAGCCGGCAGTTCGACCTGACCCCATCAGAAGTCGAGGGTTGGGTCGAGGAAGGCAAGCGCGGGATGGAGAACGCCCTGCGGGCGAAGCCCGAGGACGTTCGGGAGCAGTACGAGCGGCAGCTCAAGGACCTGCAGGAAGCTTACGGCGAGGCGATGCTGGAGCTGCGCGCTCGAAAAAAATTGGCGTCCCTGTTGGGCAAGGACGAGACCTGATGGTCTCAATCCAGCAGGGACTGCGGGAGGACGGCTTCGAGGTCTCGATGGTGAAGAAGCTGTGCCGGTGGTTCGGCGTGGCGCGCAGGACGGTGTACTACCGACCGACCAAGGCACCGCCGACGGTGCGGCCGGAGTTGGTCGAGCCGATCAAGGCGCTGATCGAGGAAGAGCCATCGTTCGGCTACCGGACGGTGGCGGGCCTCCTGGACATGAACAAGAACACGGTGCAGCGGATCTTCCAACTGATGGGCTGGCAGGTCCGCAAACGGGCCGTGGGTGCTCGTCCACGGATCCAGGCGCTGCCGTCGGTGGCGCAGGCCCCGGACGAACGTTGGGCGACCGACCTGTGCCGGATCTGGGGTGGTCGGGATGGCTGGCTCACCCTGGCCCTGGTGATCGACTGCTACACCCGGCAGTTGCTGGGCTGGCAACTCTCGCGCAGCGGCAAGGCCAGCACCGCGGCCGCGGCGCTGGAGCAGGCGTTGATCGCCCGGTTCGGGACCTTGGGCCGGGTGCAGGCGCCATTCCTGCTGCGCTCGGACAATGGCCTGGTCTTTACCAGTCGCAACTACACGCGGCTGGTGCGCGGCTACGGCCTGCAGCAGGAGTTCATCACCCCGCACTGCCCGCAGCAGAACGGGATGGTCGAGCGCCTCATCCGAACGTTGAAGGAGCAGTGCGCGCATCGCCACCGCTTCGAAACCCAGCAACACGCCATGCGCGTGATCGGCGACTGGATCCAGTTCTACAACCACCGGCGCCCCCACCAGGCGCTGGGCATGAAGACACCCGCCGAGGCTTATGCCTTAGCAGCCTGACCTGTGCAGGAACCGCTGGGTCATTACAGGTGTTCGATGCTTCTTTGCCTATCCGCACCGCCCGTGGCAGCGCGGCAGCAACGAGAATCTCAACGGACTGCTACGGCAGTACTTCCCCAAACGAAGAAGCCTTGCCAGAGTACGGCAAGGCCACTGTGACGAAATCGCCCACAAACTCAACCAAAGGCCAAGAAAGCGCTATGGCTACAAGACCCCAATCGAACGACTCGACGAACTACTCCGAGTGTTGCACTTGGAGTGTTAATTCACCCAGCAGCCGTTTGACCATGAGCGAATTATTCAAAGATACGCCTCTGACCATTACAGATTGACGCTTGGCAGCCCAAAACCCATGCTTTGAAAAGAAAGATTCTGCTGCAAGGCTGACATGAGCAGAAAGCTCTGGAATTGCACGTGCGGCGGCGGATTGATGGATGTGGGTCATAAGTGCAGAACCAACTCCGAAGCCAGAGAACTGTCCTGACACAAAAAAGTGATCAATGTAGCCAGAGTCTTGAAGAGCGGCATACCCGGCCACTCGATCATCAACTACTGCAACGAATGGGCGCAAAGCGGCAAATTTTTCTGCCCATTGCTGTTCGTCGTATGTCTGTGGTGCCCAAGCATCAAGTTGCTTTTTTGTGTAAAAGCCGCATGTAAGCTCATGAACGGACGACATGAAAACTTGCCGAAGGCTTGTTTGCTCTTCAGGAATGAAGTCTCGTATGAACATATTCTGCTGGCTAACGCTTGAATTAAGCCGTGCCGCGAAACGGCTTCGGCTTGAATAATTGTTAGGCCGCAACATCAGACGACCCATCGCCTAATCTTGGTGATGTGCCAGCTATCGCCGCGCCTAGTGAAATAGTACGTTATGCCCTCTTGGCAGTCTGGCCGACAGCCTGCGGCGAATGTAGCTTGAATTTCGCCAGTCGGAGTAGCCGTCACAGTGGGTTGCCCAGGACCGATGAGCAGTGACGAGCTAGCTGTGCTGAGAGCCCGGAGTGGAAGCTGCGTTTGAACAAAGTGGCGCTGGTACGCGCTGCTGAGGCGACCACCCCGCACAAGCTGGAGAATTTGCGCAAGATCTGCTGAGGAGATGTCAGCGTCAATGCGCGGATCGGATGTTTCAACCGGATCCCCGCGAACAGCAGCGTTTGGCAGAACTGGAATGAGTGAAACGGCAGCCAGCACAAGTAGTGCAACCACGATTGTCTTTACGGATTTCGACCAAGCTGCCATTGCGGCCTAACACCTTATGTCTTTCGTTTCCCCTAGCCTAAGCGCCGAGAGCCCGGCGTGCGCGCCCGATAACGCCTCGGTGTCAGCACCACCGTGTCAGCAGGGGCCGCACGCCGGATCTCGCGCCCTACGCCCGAACAGTTGATCGAGGTTTCCCTCGAACTGATAAGCGTGGGCCTCGGGCGCGATGCTCTCGGCCGCCCAACTGTAGCGGAGAATCGGGATGACGGCAGCGGGAATCGATGTGTGCAAGGCCCATCTGGACTTAGCCGTGGACTACAGTCCGGGCTGGTTCGGCTCACCAACAACCGGGCGGGCATCGCCAAGCTGGTCAGGCGTCTGCAGGCCCTTGGGACCATGCGGATCGCGGTCGAAGCCACCGGGGGCTATGAGGAACCCCTGCTCGAAGCCTGCTGCGACGCCGACCTGTGGATTGCCCGGGTCAACCCGCGCCAGGCCCGGGCTTTTGCCAGCGCCACCGGCGAGCTGGCCAAGACCGACGACATCGACGCCCGCATCCTGGCGCTCATGGCCCGGCTGTTCGCCGACCGCCTGCGGTGCTACATAGCGCCGCCCCGTGGCAGCGCGAGTTCGGCTTGAATGAATTGTTAGGCCGCATGCCTAGAACCTTTGGGTACTCCATACCTGCGGTAAACGCACTCACCAAGAACGCCTAGAGCTGCAGCACCGAGCAAGAGCCAAACGTAGGGGTCCAGCGACGTTGGCAGGTCTGAAACGGCTTTCCCATAGGCAGATCCTCCGGTCGATGCCAACTCATGGAGCTGTGCGTAGCTATCCATGATCACGCCTGCGGAATGGATCATCAGAACAACAGCAGCTAGATACAGTGCTGTTCTTGCGAAGTTTGCGATTCTGCTCGTCATGAGGTCTAACGCCTGAATTAAGCCGCGCCGCGAAGCGGCGTCGGCTTGAATGAATTGTTAGCCGCGCGAAGCACACCGTTGCGATGCAAATGCGATGTACTCTGACAGATTGCTCATGCCCAATTTATTACGTCTTTCGTCGACATTCTCTGAGTCTTCAATAGGATGTGGAATGAATGAACCATCATCACGGCACTCCCCTTGAGTCCCGTAGCGCTGTGGAAGATGAACTCTGTCCCAAAGATAGGCGTAGTTGGCCCCTCTGACCTCTCCCGTTGATACCAATGGCTCGATGAGGGTGAGAGCGTAGCGTTGAAACTCTCTGTCAGAATCCGCGTGCTGAACGAGTAGCCACGCGGCATCACTGGCTTCAGCTCCTACCAATTCTCGGGTTGGCCAGCCGTGTTTCTCAACAAATGATTTGATTCTTGCTGTTTGGGCGGCCGCTATAGAAAGCATTTCTTTCCATTCTGCATCATCTTTGGGTTGGCGCGACCTGAGCGCTTGATCTTCCTCTCGAAGAAGAAGCAATTCTTGTGCGAGCGTAGTGCTTGTCTCAGCAGCCATTGTGGCGCCGAGAGCTACCATGAGCATGGTTGTAATAATGATTGATTTCATTGGCAGACACCTTACCTTAGCGGCTAACGCTTGAGTTAAGCCGAATTGCGAAGCAATTTCGGCTTGAACGAATGGTTATGCGCCAAGGTAACGCCGAAGCCGCCACACGGCAACGGGACGGACATTACCGGGGGCCGACTCTCACCGTCCGCCAGCCGATGGCAAGGGAGAGGCCCGCCTGGCACCGAAGCCGACAGCGCCGCCGGGCCGGAGGCCGGTCAACCTTCCGCAAGGCTCGCGGCGCGAACGCTATGCAACAGAAACGGGCTGTGCCGTGCATCAGCCAAGGAACAGCCAAGTGAAAAGTGAGCGAAGCCGCGAAGAACTACTGAACGCCCACCCACGTATAACGCCTGAATTAAGCCGAGCCGCGAAGCGGCTTCGGCTTGAATGAATTGTTAGGCTTCTGCGCCACACACCTTGGGAAAGCGCCTTGATTCTGAGGCACATGATAGACACGCCAATTCTGCTCAAGAAGTCCAATGACAGCATTAGCGAATTCCTGCGCTGCCGGGGAGTTTAGCCCTCCGAAGCCAATGCTCACTTCAAACTCCGACAAACCCGTATTCCCCGCGCCCCAGCCAACGCCATCATCTCTTATGGCGCTGATATTCATGACCTGATAGCCCGGTTTCCTTCCGAGTGTTGTAAGTCCTCTGTTCGTCTCGCTGCTTCTGTCCGTGAATTTCATGCCATGCGCGATGGATATCTTCTTCATTTCGTGAACGAAGAGTTGGCTGCCCGCTTGGTTATGTAAGCAAAGTTGAACTTGCTGAAAAGGCCCCCTCCCTGTGCAGCCAATTAGCGTCAAGAGGAGTAGCGCGGCAATAAAGAATCGAAGCATTTGTTTGCCTAGTGATGGTCTTTGGCTGAAGCCTAACGCCAGAATTAAGCCATGCCGCGAAGCGGCATCGGCTTGAATGATTAGTTAGGCCGCACGCCGAGCGCCTTAGCGGTCTCTTCAAGTGGCGTACTGAACCCTAGCTTCTTGGAGGGCCGAGCGTTCATGTCAATTACCAACTGGTCAAGACTGCAGCGATTCAAGCCACCATCTTGCTCAATGAAACCCTCATAGTCGAGCGCATAGTTGGTCAGCACGCCGAGCTGGGAAAGATCAGAAGCTCGCGCAAATGCAACAGAGCGATACCCGTTCATCACTCGATCTCGCACATGCTCCGGGTAACCAGCGAGCTCAAGCACTAGGGAAATGCCCCGAATCAGGCTAATGAACAGCTTTTCGGGCGTGAGGCGCTCTCCCTCCAGCATGAGGAAGCTCAGCTGAGTGCGACTACTCATATATACAAAGGCGTTCCGCTCCGCCATTGGCAGGAACGTAACGTGCCAATTACCAAGCGGCGCGTCGGTTGGCCGCGCTTCGCCCAAGTGATCTCGTTTGATACGAGCTCTCGTAGCTATGGCGCGTGTAATGATCAGATTAGCCATGACGTGTCATATGCGGCCTAACGCGTGAGTTAAGCCGCGCCGCGAAGCGGCGTCGGCTTGAATGAATTGTTAGAGCGCGCGGGTTAACAGACTAAGTGCACCACCCGCGCCGCCTGAAGATGGAGAGGTGAGCTGGCAGACTGGGCGGGATCCCTCCGGCAAGAGTCGATCCCCCATGTACAACCAGCTCACCGAGCACGAACGATACACCTTGGGCACGATGAATCGAGCGGGTTTCAGTGCCCGCGAGATTGGCCGAGCACTCGATCGAAGCCATACCACCATCCGGCGCGAGCTGTCGCGCAACGCCTGCCATGCCACTGACAGGGCCTACCGCCCCAGCAAGGCCCAGGAACGGACCAACGGCCGGCGGCGGCGATCGCGGCAAGGCAAGCACCACGCCCCCGAGATCTACGAATGAGTGGAAACGGTGTTACCGCCGACACCCGACACTTGCGTCAGCCTGCCGCAGCCTAACTCCGAGCCAGGAAAGTACTAGGCGGAATTGTGCGACTAGTCACGAATTAGTAAAGATTGAATGTTGTTCACTCTTTGCGGGGATGCAAGTAAGTTTTCCGCCGCCAGAGCGGATATGTACGGGAGTTCAAGGCAAGCTTCCGAGCTTGAGAACTACATGCTTACAGCCATCCCCCCTTCGCAGTTACGAAAGGATTAGTCCACACATACTTGTAATAGGAGCGACAAGATGAAGATGCGACTGCTGCATGGAATCAGCGCCTCAATAATTGCCATTGCTCTCACTGGTTGTGACGACGAAATGCAAACCAGTGCCCGGGTTTACGTCGATTGTACAGACCCAGCAATCGCCCCACCTGACTGCAAGTATGGCAGGGAGGTGAAATGGACTTGGGGCGGTGGTGGTGGTAGTGGTGGCGGCGGTGGTGGCGGTGGTGGCGGTGGCGGTGGTGGCGGCGGTGGTGGTGACACCCCAACTCTGCCATTCTCAGGTTTGATCAATGCCTTGCTCTCGACGTCAAGTTCATTCGTAGTCGATGCCTCCGCCTTTGAGCTGGATACGACAGGCTCAACCATCCCTATCCCTAGCAGTGGCTTCGCTCAGGTTGTGCTGCGTCGATCATCAGATAATTCCGTGGTAGCAGCGCAAAGCTTCCCCTGGATTAAATCAGGAGCAATCATTAAATTCACTAATCCCGACGCCATTAATAGTTGGGCTTACACGAATGTGGGTGATGCCGATACGATCACCTATGAGACGGTTAGCTTTTCGTCCGGTTTCAGTGGGGCCCAAGTTTCGACAGTTAGGGCTAAGTACGAAGGACAGGTGTTGGCAACAGAGTCTCGTATCTTGGATACTAGCCAGTGCCCGCCGATGTCGGATCATGCATGTCCCTTGTAGGCTCTAAGTTCAATGGCAAGCGAGTCTTCGATTCGCTTGCCGTTTTTGGCGCCCTTGCCGCGATAGCTTTGACAAGTCTTACTGCCGCACTCGCTGTAGCGGGTGATCCTGATTCTGTGGGAAGGAATGAAGTAAGACCCGCACGTTACGCCGGTCTCTATCTTACTCGCTCCGCCTATAATATCCCTGGTTCGGTAAGGGCTCAGGGTTTCAACCGTCCAGAGGCGTGCAATGACTCAAGAGTTGTGGTTAGGATTGCTCAAGGCGTTGAGGATGCAGAAGTTGCAACACATGAAGTTTGTCGAGTCGCATCGGAATCTCTGAAATACTTAGATCAGGCGCTTGGCAGAACTCGTCTCCGAATCATGCTTGATGTTCTTCCACCTGGAGCAGCGGCAAGCTGGCAGGGACGCGCTTGGGGGTTTTCGCCGAGCATTCGACTAGGCGTTCCCATGCTTCGCAGCAAGGAAGTGACGATACACAATATTGTCGATCTCGTAGCACATGAAGGTTTTCATATAATTAGTTTTGCTCTTGGCGACGAATCATGGAGCGATGAGGAGACTGCGTATTACCACGGACTGTGCGCCCAGCTGAGTGTTCTGGGTGAACTCCGAAGAGAGATTCTTCCGATTTATTCGAAACTCGAAACTGATGATGGTGCAATAGGAGCCTCACTTCGCGCTTCCTCAAAGGTGCGTAATGAAGTTTATCCACTGTTTCGAGATAGAGATGTTCTGCCCGCGATTGAAGGGCGAAAAATTTTATCGCGTTGCCTAGATTCAGATTAGTTTCACTCAATGCCGACAGTGCTTCCACGAAGCCATGATGCATCCAGCTGGTGTCTTGACTTATATTTATGCGGCTAGTGCCGTAGCAGTAAGCGAAACGCTGCGGCCGATCTACCGATCGGGAGGTGCGGTTTTACGATAACCGCCTAACGCCTTAATTAAGCCGACCCGCGAAACGGGTTCGGCTTGAATGAATTGTTAGAGCGCACCTTTTTACGCTGCAACAAGCTCAGCAATCTTTGCGGCTACTTCCGACATGGAGTCTTCAGCAGTATCTAGTCCTGTCCGAGAAGCCAGCATGGGGCTTACGTCACGAAGTGCTTCATATGTTGTGTTGTGCACGATTGGCACAAGACGATTTCCCGCTAGGAGCGTTGAAAGTTCTTTGTCCGCGACGCTCTCTTTTGGGAGCCGCGCAAGTAGTGCTGGGTGTAACAAGAACCAAACCAACCTTTGAGTTTGCTAGTCCTTTGTCAATCGCGCGCATCATGGGGACGCCGAGACCAAGATCTTTCTCACTGAACCAGACTTTGACACCTGCAGCTTCTAGAAGGTCGTGGAGTTGCTTAGCCGCGCCCTGGCGGTCGTCCCATGCGTGGCAAAGGAACACATCTCGTCGGTCGGGGTGCCGGACTGTCTGAATCTCTACAGATTCACGCACTGGCGTTAGTGATTGCACCTCAACAGGTGTGTAGAAAACGGCTGATCCTGCTCGTGATCAACGAGGCTTTGAGGTTTTCCGGCTGCCTCCACCGCCGCTACTGCGCGGACTGGTGTAGTTGGAGCTGCTCGTTGACGGATAGTACGATCTGCTATAGCCGCCGCTATAACGAGAGCTTCGATGACGACAAGCGGGACATGCGGCGGCGGCGGCGGAGCTGCCAAGCCGGGGAAATCCTCGGGGAATCAAGCCGGTATGCAAGCCACGGTGAGCCAGGCCGGCAGGTTGACGCATGCATTATCCAGCAACCTGCTTATGCGACCGGAATGCCGGTGTAACGGTTCTGCCGGTCATGCAAGACACGCACGACGCCGTATGCCGCATGATGCCTACGCCACCTGGCTGCGCCTTGCGCGCTCCAGGTGCACCAGCAGCAGCGAGATCGCCGCCGGGGTCATGCCGGGGATGCGCTGGGCTTGGCCTACGGTCTGCGGGCGCACGCGCTCCAGCTTCTGCTGCGCCTCGGCCGACAGGCCGCGCACCTGCGCGTAGTCGAAGCCCTCGGGGATCGGCGTGCCTTCGTTGCGCTGCTGGCGCTCGATTTCCCCGCGCTGGCGGTCGAGGTAGCCGGCGTACTTGACGCTTATCTCCACTTGTTCGGCCACCTGCGCGTCGTCCACGCCCGGTCCCAGCGACGGCACGCGCATCAGCGCGGTGTAGTCCAGTTCCGGGCGCTTGATGAGATCCAGGGCGTTGGTTTCGCGGCTGACCGCCACGCCCAGCGTCGCCTCGACCTCGCGCCCCAGCGCGTTGCCCGGGGTGGCCCACAGCGCGCGCAGGCGCGCGTTCTCGCGCGCGATGGCCTCGCGCTTGGCCTCGAAGCGCGACCAGCGCGCGTCGTCCACCAGCCCCAGCTCGCGGCCGGCCGGGGTCAGGCGCAGGTCGGCGTTGTCCTCGCGCAGTTGCAGCCGGTACTCGGCGCGGCTGGTGAACATGCGGTACGGCTCGTTGGTGCCGTGGGTGATGAGATCGTCGATCAGCACGCCAATGTAGGCCTCGTCGCGGCGCGGCGACCAGCCTTGCTGTCCGCGCGCGTGGCGCGCGGCGTTGAGGCCGGCGACGAAGCCCTGCGCGGCGGCTTCCTCGTAGCCGGTGGTGCCGTTGATCTGGCCGGCGAAAAAGAGGCCATTCACCAGCTTGGTTTCCAGCGTGGCCTTCAAGCCGCGCGGGTCGAAGAAGTCGTACTCGATGGCGTAGCCGGGCCGGGTGATGTGCGCCTGCTCGAAGCCGCGGATGCTGCGCACCAGATCCAGTTGCACGTCGAACGGCAGCGAGGTGGAGATGCCGTTGGGATAGATCTCGGCCACGTCCAGCCCTTCCGGCTCGACGAAGATCTGGTGGCTGCCGCGCTCGGCGAAGCGCACCACCTTGTCCTCGATGGACGGGCAGTAGCGCGGGCCGATGCCCTCGATCTGGCCGCTGTACAGCGGCGAGCGGTGCAGCGCGGCGCGGATGATTTCGTGGGTATGTTCGGAGGTGTGGGTGATCCAGCAGGACACCTGGCGCGGGTGCTGCGAGACGTCGCCGATGAAGGACATCACCGGCAGCGGATCGTCGCCGGGCTGTTCCTCCATCACGCCGTAGTCCAGCGTGCGGCCGTCGATGCGCGGCGGGGTGCCGGTCTTGAGGCGGTCGACGGCGAACGGGCGCTCGCGCAGGCGCGCGGCCAGCGTGGTCGCCGGCGGGTCGCCCATGCGGCCGGCGGCGTACTGGGTTTCGCCGACGTGGATCCTGCCGGCCAGGAAGGTGCCGGCGGTCAGCACCACCGCGGGCGCCTCGAAGCGCAGGCCGGTCTGGGTGATGGCGCCGCGCACGGCGTCGCCTTCGATGATCAGGTCGTCCACCGCGGCCTGGAACACCGCCAGGTTGGGTTGCGACTCGACGATGCGGCGGATCGCGCCGCGGTACAGCGCGCGGTCGGCCTGGCAGCGGGTGGCGCGCACCGCCGGTCCCTTCGATGCGTTGAGCGTGCGCCACTGGATGCCGGCCAGATCGGCCGCGTGCGCCATCGCCCCGCCAAGCGCGTCGATCTCCCGCACCAGATGGCCCTTGCCGATGCCGCCGATGGCCGGGTTGCAGCTCATCGCGCCGACCGTCTCGATGTTGTGGGTCAGCAGCAGCGTGCGCGCGCCGCTGCGCGCGGCCGCCAGCGCGGCCTCGGTGCCGGCGTGGCCGCCGCCGATGACGATGACTTCATAGCGGTGGAAGGATGCGTTCATGGGGTCACGGCAGCAGGGGCCATCGGGCCGGGGCGTGGCGCTGATCACGGGGTCGGCAAAGTTGGCACGCAACGTGCTTCAGTAAATCCCAGCACCCGATGTGGCAAGCGACTCAGGGGCGCCGGGTTGGAATTGGAACAGGGGCCAACCATGCGCATGTCGGGGATGCCGGGGCCGGCAGTCGGGGGACTGCCGGCCCTTTTTCTTTGCGCGCAAGGATACTCCGCCGCCGCCGGCCTGTCGCCGCCGCGCCGCGCTTCCGTCCCCATGCGCGCATGAAAAGGCCCGGCGCTGTGGCCGGGCCCTGAGAGGCGCCGACGTCCGGCAGGGCCGGAACAGGGGGGATCCAGAATTCCCCGCCGGACGTCGACATTGAACCTTTGCTGCCAGTTACGTCAGAAAACGACGCAACCGGTCACCTCGCGCCGCTAGAGTGCAATCGACGTAGCGGCAAATGCAAGTACGGCCGGGGCCGGGCCTTGCGGAACCCGGACCGCCCACACGCTTTGGCCCCATTCAGGGTTCCTGCACCTGGATTCCGCGCTCGGGACGCGGCGCGCGATCGACCGACGGGACGGCTCGCTCGACGCGGGCCGGCTGCGGGCTGGACACGCGCGGCGGTTCGCTGCGCATGCGCGGGGCGCTCGGCTGCGACATCACCCGGCGCGGCTCGCTGCGGGCGGGCGGCACCGGGGTGGCGGGAGTCCGCGGCGGGATCATCACCCGCCCCGATTCGCGCCACTGGCCGGTCGGGTCGCGCCACGGCGGCGGGCGCTTGTCGCGGTCGTGGCCGCCGCCGTTGTTGTCCGGGCGCGGCGGACGCGGGTGCGGGCGGTAATGCGGGTAGTACGGGTTGTAGTGGCCGTAGTAGGGGTAATAGCGGTAGCCCGGGTAATAGCCGCCGCTGCCGATGCCCAGGTAGATGCTGGTGCCCGGATACAGGTAGCCGCTGCCGTACGGGCCGTAGTCGTAGTACTGGGTGGAGGGACGGCCGTGGTAGTAGCCGCCCGGCGCCGAATTGCCGACGTAGTCGTACGTCGCGCAGCCGCCGAGGGTGGCGACGAGCGCGGCGGCCAGCAGGATATTGCGGTTCATGGCGGTGTCCCCCCCGAGGCGATGCCTGCAGCTTCGGCCTTGCGCATTGAATCCGTGCTTAATCCTGCCAGTGCGGAGGCGGCGGACGCGGTTGCGTTAATCTTTGTCCATGATGCCGCTTCCCTCCTTCGACGACGTGCTGGCCGCCGCCGCGCGCATCGCGCCCCACGCCCACGTCACCCCGGTGCTGCGCTCGCGCGCGCTGGACGCACTGGCCGGCTGCGAGCTGCACTTCAAGGCCGAGCCGCTGCAGCGCGCCGGCGCGTTCAAGTTCCGTGGCGCATGCAACGCGGTCTGGGCGCTGACCGAGGCGCAGGCGCGGCACGGCGTGGTCACCCATTCCTCCGGCAACCACGGCGCCGCGCTGGCGCTGGCCTCGCGCACCCGCGGCATCGCCTGCCACGTGGTCGTGCCCGAGGGCGCGGTGGCGTCCAAGCTGGCCGCCATCGCCGGCTACGGCGCGGTGCTGCACCGCTGCGCGTCGACCATCGCAGAGCGCGAGCGCGCCTGCGCGCAACTGCAGCGCGACACCGGCGCGACGCTGGTGCATCCCTATGCCGATGCCCGGGTGATCGCCGGCCAAGGCACCGCCGCGCTGGAACTGCTCAACGAAACCGGCCCGCTGGACGCGCTGGTGGCGCCGGTCGGCGGCGGCGGGCTGGTCTCCGGCTGCGCCATCGCCGCCGCGCGGCTGGCGCCGGGCTGCCGCGTGCATGCCGCCGAACCGGCCGGCGCGGACGACACCGCGCGTTCGCTGGCGGCCGGCGAACGCCGCGTCGATTTCGTCCCCGACACGATCTGCGACGGCTTGCGCGGCAGCCTGGGCGAGCCGAACTTCCGCCTGCTGCAGGCGCACGGCGTCGAGGTGACAGTGGTCGACGACGAGGCGACCGTCGCGGCGATGCGCCTGTTGTGGCAGCGGCTCAAGCTGCTGGTCGAGCCGTCGTCGGCGATCGCGCTGGCGGCGGTGCTGGCGCGGCGCGATCGCTTCGCCGGGCAGCGGGTCGGCGTGGTGCTGTCCGGTGGCAACGTCGATCTGGACGCGCTGCCGTGGAGCCCGGCGTGAAACGGGCGCGGCGGCGAAGCGGCGGCCTGTTCGGGCGCTGGCTGCGCCGCGGGCTGGTGCTGGCGCTGCTGTGGCTGGCCGGCGTGGCCGCCTGGATCGTCTGGGTCGGCCAGCGCGACGAGGCCAGGCCGGCCGACGTCATCATCGTGCTGGGCGCGGCCGCCTACGACGCCAAGCCCTCGCCGGTGTTCGAGGAGCGCCTGCGCCACGGCGTGGCGCTGTACCGCCGCGGGCTGGCGCCCAGGCTGCTGCTGACCGGCGGCTACGGCGGCACCGGCGCGCGCTTTTCCGAATCCCAGGTCGGCCGCCGCTACGCGCTGCGCGAGGGCGTGCCCGACGAGGCCATCCTGATCGAGTCGATCTCGCGCAATACCCGCCAGAATCTGCAGGAGGCGCGCCGGCTGATGGCCGAGCACGAGCTGCACCGCGCCATTGTCGTCAGCGACCCGCTGCACATGGCGCGCGCGCTGCGGATCAGCCGCGAACTGGGCATCGACGCGGCCGGATCGCCGACGCCGACCAGCCGCTTCCGCAGTTTCGCCACGCGCTGGCGCTTCCTGCTGCAGGAAATCTACTTCTTCCACCGCGACCGTTTCGCCGAGGCGCGCTGACGACAGGCAGGTTCCGCCCCGCGCATCGTGGGTATCATGGCGGCAGGCACGGGGGGGACGCAGTGATGAAGATCGACGGCAACCGCAAGCAGGATCGCGCCACCGAACTGGTGCTGAGCTACTACGCGGCCTTCAACCGCGGCGACTGGGAGGGCATGCTCGCCCTGCTCGCCGACGACGTGATCCACGATCCCAACGAGGGCGGGCGCGAGGTCGGCCGCGAGGCCTTCGCCGCCTTCCTGGGCCGGATGAACGCCAGCTACCGCGAGCAGCTGCGCGACATCGTCGTGCTGGCCACGCTGGACGGCAACCGCGCCGCCGCCGAGTACGTGGTCCACGGCCAGTACCTGCACACCGACGCCGGCCTGCCCGAGGCGCACGGCCAGGCCTACGTGCTGCCCGGCGGCGCGTTCTTCGACATCCGCGGCGAGCGGATTGCGCGGGTGACCAATTACTACAACCTGCAGGACTGGATTCGGCAGGTAGGCGACTGAGGAAAGAGGAATCCATGCGTACGCTGATCGTCCTGCCGCTGCTGCTGGCGTTGTGCGCCTGCGCGAGCCGTCCCTACCAGTCGCCCGGCGTCCCCACCGTCCATGGCGCGCCGATCGACGCGGCCGCGTACAACCGCGAGATCGAGCGCCAGGGCTTTCGCCACTACTGCGGCAACGGCGGTTGCGACGCCCTGCCGCGCTTGATCGTCGGCTATGCGCCGCGCTACCCGCCCGCGGCGATGCAGGCGGGCAGGCAGGGCCAGGCGACCATCGTGTTCACGATCAAGGCCGACGGCAGCACCGGCGATTACCGGGTCGAATCGGCCAGCGCCGACGAATTCGCCGAGGCCGCCATCCAGACGCTGAAGCACTGGCGATTCGCCCCGGCGACGCTGCGCGGCAAGCCGGTGCCGATGCAGAGCCGGCAACCGTTCCCATTCGTCTTCGACTGACGATCGCCTTCGGCCAGCGCGCTTCCGCGCCACTTTTATCCGGTAGTTCGTCGTCGTTCCGGCTCAATCCAGAATTTGCTGCCCTGCCTTCCCGATGAGAAGTCGCTGGGTCCCCGCCTTCGCGGGGACGACGAAAGGAGCGCGTGAACCGAGAGGCGCTAACGCCGCCGCCGGATCGGAATCGACGACAGCGGCACCGCCGCGATCTCCTCGCCCTCGCCGCGTATCGGCGCGCCTGGCGCCGGCGCCCAGGCGTGCGCGTAGATGACTTCCCAGGTGCTGGGCAGGCGGCCGTCGCCGTCGCGCAGGTCGTCGTAGGCGGCGGCGGCGGCGCTGAAGCGGCGGCGGCCGGTCAGCGTGCGGCGGCGTGCGTGCAGGGCGTTGGTCGCACCCATCGCGCGCAGTTCGCGCATCAGCGCGGGCAGGTCGGGATAAGTCAGGGTGAAGCGATCCCGATCCAGCACCGGATCGCGGAAACCGGCGTGCATCAGCGCGTCGCCGAACTGCGCGATCGGCACGAACGGGCTGACGTGGGCGGCGTCGCCGTCGGCGCGGGCGAACGCCTCGCGCAATTCCTGCAGCGTCTCCGGGCCGAACGTCGAGCACAGCAGCAGGCCGCCGGGCCGCAACACGCGGCGGAAGCCGGCGAACGCCGCCGGCAGGTCCTCGATCCACTGCAGGCACAGGTTGGTGAACAGCACGTCGGCGCTGCCGTCGGCCAGCGGCAGCGCGCGCGCGTCGGCGCACACGCGCGCGAACGGCTTCCACCAGCCGGCCCGCTTCCTGGCCTCGCGCAACATCGGCAGCGCCAGATCCAGCGCGATCACCTGCGCCTTCGGCCAGCGCTTGTGCATCGCCGCCGCCGCGTGCGCCGGGCCGCAGCCGACGTCCAGCGCCACCTGCGGCACGCGATCGCCGAGGTAATCCAGCGATTCGAGCAGGCGCCGTTCGACCTCGTGCTGCAGCGCCGCCGCCGCGTCGTAGCTGCCGGCCGAGCGCGAGAACGCGCGGCGGATGTGGCGGGTGTCGAAGATCGTGGGCATGGAGGGTGGGGATTCCGGACGCTGCAACGGCGTTTTCAAGTGGGAGCGACGTGAGTCGCGACGGGGCTTTGCCGTGGACTGTCGCGACTCACGTCGCTCCCAAGGGTTGGAGTGGGAGGCTTTCGGTGAAGCCGGCGATTTCGGCGGCCACCTGGTCGGCATGGCCGAGGAACGGGGCGTGGCCGCCGCCGGCGATCTCCACCTCGCGCGCCAGCGGCGACAGCGCCGCCGCCTGGCGCATGCCGGCGGCCGGCACCAGCCGGTCGCGGCGGCCGGAGATCCACAGGCTGGGTTGCGACAGCGAGGCGGCGGCGGCGCGCAGGTCGCTCTGCTCCAGCAGCGCCAGCCCGGCCTGGAGCGCCTGCGGGGCGGGTTCGCCGCGCGCGTAGAGGGTGTCCTTGAGCGTGCGCAGTTCGCTGCGCGCGTGCTCGGAGCCGATCGTGTCCAGGGCGAGGAAGCGATCCAGCGTGCCGGCGTAGTCGCGGCCCAGCTCGCCGCCGAACTGCGCGAACACCGCCGGTTCCACCGCGTGCGGCCATGCCTCGCCGCGCACGAAGCGCGGCGTCGCCGCCACCATCGCCAGCCCGCGCACCTGCGCCGAGTTCGCCGCCGCATGCAGCGCGAACAGCCCGCCCAGCGACCAACCCAGCCACAGCGCCGGCGGCGTGCGCGCCAGCACCTCGGCGGCGACTGCCTGCAGGTGCAGCGGGGTGGCGCTGTCGCGGCTGTGCCCGTGGCCGGGCAGATCGACCAGGTGGAGCTGGTGGCGGTCGGCCAGCCGCTGCACCAGCGGCGCGAACACCCCGCCATGCAGCGCCCAGCCGTGGATCAGCACCAGCGGCGCGCCGCTGCCTATGACTTCGATATGCATGCGGCTATTGTCGCCGATCGCGCGCGGCGGGAGTTTCCAGGGAACCTCCGGACGAATCCGCTTTTGCACGTCATTCCTGCGCAGAGTCTGTGTCCCCGTGCAGGCGGGGGCGGGAATCCAGTGCCTTTGGGTTTGACAGCTTGAAGTCGCTGGGTCCCCCGCCTACGCGGGGGATGACGGCTCCTTTTCAAGGGTTTCCTGCAGCGTTTTCGTTTCAATTCAGGACACTTTCGCCATCCCGGCCTGCACGACCGTGACTCATCCCACGGCATCATCGCGCGCGGCCTGCCTGGCCTGCGCGATCAACGGCCGCAGGATGCGCCACTGCCGGCGCGGATGGCCGCACAGCACGCAGCCGAACGGCCGCGCCCAGTGCGGTCGCGCCAGCCGGCGCAGGATGCGCGCCGCCAGCCAGTCCTCGTCGAAACCGGCCCATTCGCCGGCCACGGCGAGCAGGTTGGCGTGCAGCACCGGATGCACCTCGTCGCGCAGGATGCGCCAGAGCCGGTCCTCGGCGTACGGCGAGGCGGCCAGCACCTGGGCGACGTGCGGCAGGAACGCGTCGGTGTCGGTGTCCAGGTAGAGGGCCGAAAGCGCGCGCCATACCGCGCGCCGCGCCGGCAGTTCCGCCGCCTGCGGGAAGCTCACGCCACCGCGCTGCGGATGCGCTGCACCGCCTCCCACGAGCGCCCCAGCGCCTCGACCAGCCGCTCCACGTCCTGCAGCGAATGCAGCGCCGACAGGGTGACGCGCAGGCGCGCCTTGCCCTCGGGCACGGTCGGCGGGCGGATCGCCGGCACCCACAGGCCGGCGTTCTCCAATGCGGCCGACAGCGCCAGCGCGTTGCGCTCGCTGCCGCACAGCACAGGCTGGATCGGCGATTCGGACGCGGTCAGCTCCAGCCCGCGGCGCTGGGCCAGCAGGCGGAAGCGATCGACCAGGCCGAGCAGCTTGTCGCGCCGCCACTGGTCGCGGCGCGCATGGCGCACGGCGACGCGGGTGGCCGCGGCCAGCGCCGGTGGCAGCGCGGTGGTGTAGATGTAGGGGCGCGCGGTTTCCGACAGGTGCTGGATCAGATCGTCGGTGCCGACCAGCACCGCGCCGTAGCCGCCCAGCGCCTTGCCCAGGGTCAGCAGCTGCAGCGGCACTTCGGCCGGGCCCATGCGCGCCTCGGCGACGCTGCCGCGCCCTTCCGGGCCGCGCACGCCGATGCCGTGCGCGTCGTCGACGTAGAACAGCGCCTGCTGCATGCGCGCGACCAGGCTCAGCGCGCGCAGCGGGGCGACGTCGCCGTCCATGCTGAAGACGCCGTCGGTGGCCAGCATCGCCGCGCCCTCCGGCGCGACCTTGAGCTGGCGCAGCGCGCCTTCCGGATCCAGGTGCGGGTAGCGGCGCAGCTTGGCGCCGGCCAGGCGGGTGGCGTCGAGCAGGCTGGCGTGGTTGAGCCGGTCCTGCACGCAGACGTCGCCGTCCTCCAGCAGCGCCTGCTGCACGGCGAGGTTGGCCAGGAAACCGCTGCCGAACAGCAGCGCGCGCGGGTAGCCCAGCCACTCGGCGATGTCGCGCTCCAGCCCGTCGTGGGCGGCGTGGTGGCCGGTGATCAGGTGCGAGGCACCGGCGCCGAAGCCGTCGCGCGCGGCGCCGTCCTGCAGGGTCGCGCCGACCTCGAACTGCTGCGCCAGGCCCAGGTAGTCGTTGCTGGCGAACTCGGTCAGCCAGCGGCCGTCGACCTCCACGCGCACGCCGTCGCGGCGGGTCACGGTGCGGCGGGCGCGGGTGCGCCCCTGCGCGACGCGCTCGGCGCGCGCGGCCTTGATGCGTTCGTGGAGATCGGGGCGGGTCATCGGGCTGCCTGGATGCGGAGGGACGCTGAGGGCTGCAGTGCAGCTAGCGTAGACGCGAATGCGGACACCCGCGCGCCGCGCAGGCATCCGGATCTGCCGCTCAAGCCCCCTGGCACGCCCCTCGACTACGCCGCCTGCCCGCAGCGGGCCGGTTCGGTGATGTCGGCATGCACGGTACCGCCTGCGCCGGGGGCGTTTCTGTGACCGTCGTGCCCGTTCTCCGCCTCCACCATCGGCCGCAGGCCCAGCCGGGCGAACAGGGCCAGGTCGCGCTCGGTGTCCGGGTTGCCGGTGGTCAGCAGCTTCTCGCCGTAAAAGATGGAATTGGCCCCGGCCAGGAAGCACATCGCCTGCAACTCGTCGCTCATCGCCTCGCGCCCGGCCGACAGCCGCACCATCGAGCGCGGCATGGCGATGCGGGCCACCGCGATCATGCGCACGAACTCGAACGGATCCAGCTCGGCGCTGCCGTGCAGCGGCGTGCCGGCCACCTGCACCAGCCGGTTGATCGGCACCGAGTCCGGGTGCGCCGGCAGGTTGGCCAGCGCCAGCAGCAGGCCGGCGCGGTGCTCGCGGGTCTCGCCCATGCCGACGATGCCGCCGCAGCAGGTCTTCAGGCCCGCCTCGCGCACGTGTTCCAGCGTGTCCAGCCGGTCCTGGTACTGGCGGGTGTGGATGATCGAGTCGTAGTAGTCCGGCGCGGTGTCGAGGTTGTGGTTGTAGTAGTCCAGCCCGGCGTCCTTGAGCGCCTGCGCGTGCGCGCCGCTGAGCATGCCCAGGGTGGCGCAGGTCTCCAGGCCCAGCGCCTTGACCTCGGCGATCATCACCGCGACCTTGGGGATGTCGCGGTCCTTGGGCGAGCGCCAGGCCGCGCCCATGCAGAAGCGCGAGGCGCCGGCGGCCTTGGCCTGGCGGGCTTTCTCGACCACCGCGCCGGTGTCCATCAGCTTCTGCGCGGCCACGCCGGTGTCGTACCGCTGCGCCTGCGGGCAGTAGGCGCAGTCCTCCGGGCAGCCGCCGGTCTTGACCGACAGCAGCGTGGACACCTGCACCTGCGCCGGGTCGAAATGCTGCCGGTGCACGGCCGCGGCGCGGAACAGCAGTTCGGGCAGCGGCAGCTCGAACAGCGCCAGCAGTTCCTCCCGCCGCCAGTCATGGCGCAGGGACGCGGCGGCAGGAACGGCGGGGTCGGACATCGGTGCGCCTCGGAGTTAAAGTCGGGCAAGTCTGGAAACCCGGCAGAAGGCTGTCAACCGCATGGATGCGTCAAAAGTCGACAGGTGGCGACAGGCCGTGCGCCTGTGGCTGCTGCCCTCCCGTTGCCTGGTCTGCGGCGAACGTGGCGACAACGGCCACGATTTATGTGGCAACTGCGCGGACTCACTGCCCTGGAACCGCTGCGCCTGCGCGCGCTGCGGGGTGCCGCTGCCGATCTCGGCCGAGTTGTGCGGCGCCTGCCTGCGGCGTCCACCGCCGCTGGACGGCGTGCACGCGGCGCTGGTCTACGGTTTCCCGCTGGATCGGCTGGTGCCGCGCTTCAAGTTCCACGGCGACCTGGCCGCCGGCCGCCTGCTGGCGCGGCTGATGGCCGATGCGCTGCCCGCGGCCCCGCGGCCGCAGGCGCTGGTCCCGGTGCCGCTGCATCCGGCCCGCCTGCGCGGCCGCGGCTACGACCAGGCGCTGGAACTGGCGCGGCCGCTGGCCCGGCAACTGCGGATACCGCTGCTGGCCGACGGCCTGCGGCGGGTGCGCGACACCGCGCCGCAGTCCGAACTGGATGCCGGCGCGCGCCGGCGCAACCTGCGCGGTGCGTTCGCCGCCGGTTCCGGTCCCCTGCCCGCGCACGTGGCGCTGGTCGACGACGTGATGACCACCGGCGCCACCCTGCATGCCGCCGCGCGCGCGTTGCGCCGGGCCGGCGTGGCCCGGGTCGAGGCCTGGGTCTGCGCGCGCGCGCCGTAGCGGCCGGTGCTCGCTCTCAATTTCGCCGATGCGCCGCGATGCGGCCGATATCCGTCGCGACTGACGTCGCTCCCACATGCCAAACCCAGCACATCCTGCGGCGCGGATTCATCCGCCGTTGCGCAGCGCCAGATCCAGCGCGATGCCGGCGAACACCACCATGCCGATCCAGTTGTTGTGCAGGAACGCGCGGAAGCAGCCGGCCTTGTCGCGCCGGCGCGCCATGCGGAACTCCCACGCCGCCAGCAGCGCGGCCACGCCCAGCCCGGCCCAGTAGTACGCGCCCAGCCCGGCCTGGCGGCCGACCAGCGCCAGCGCGCACAGCGTCAGCGCGTACAGCACGCCCTGGATGGGCAGGTCCATGTCGCCGAACAGGATCGCGGTGGATTTGGAGCCGGCGCGGATGTCGTCGTCGCGATCGACCATCGCGTACCAGGTGTCGTAGGCGGTGGCCCACAGGAGGTTGGCGAAGTACAGCACCCAGGCCAGCACCGGCACCGTGCCCTGCACCGCCGCGAACGCCATCGGGATGCCCCAGCCGAACGCCAGCCCCAGGTATACCTGCGGCAGGTAGGTATGGCGCTTGAGGTAGGGATAGCTGGCGGCCAGGAACAGCCCGGCGAAGCTCAGCCACACGGTCAACCGGTTGAGCGTGAGCACCAGCGCGAACGCGGCCAGCATCAGCACCGCGAACACCGCCAGCGCCTCGCGCCCGGACACCGCGCCGGTGGCCAGCGGCCGCCCGCGCGTGCGCTCGACCTGCGGGTCCAGCCAGCGGTCGGCGTAGTCGTTGATCACGCAGCCGGCCGAGCGCGTCAGCCACACGCCGGCGGTGAACACGAACAGCGTCCATCCCGGCGGCGTGCCTTCCGCGGCCAGCCACAACGCCCACCAGGTCGGCCACAGCAGCAGCAGTATGCCGATCGGCCGATCGCCGCGGATCAGCTTCCAGTATTGCCCCAGCCGCTCGCGCCAGCGCGGCACGGCGGGCGGGTAGTCGCGTTCGTAGCCCATGCGGATCAGGTTAGCAGGCCGGGCGTGGCCGGCGCGGCGGTTGGCTGCTGCTTGCCGTCTGCCAGCTGCCGCGCATCCGCGTGCGCCGCGGCCCTGCCGCAAGGAACGCGTGGCGGCGGTTTGTGCCGCCTGCCGCGCCGGCTTGCGCCAATCGGGCACAAAGCCGCGGCGGGCCGCCGCCGGTTGCGGCTGGTCCGTATAGTCCGGCGCTGGATCCGAGTTGCAGGGCATCGCCGTGGCGAGGACATCGACGGTTTCGCTATCCCTTGCCGACGCCGCGGCGCTGGTCGCCGGCATCCTCCGCCGCGCCGGCTTCGGCGAGGGCCACGTGCGCGCGCTCACCGAGACGATGGTCGCCGGCGAGCGCGACGGCTGCCCCGCGCACGGGCTGTACCGCACCCTGGTCTGCGTGCATTCGCTGCGCGCGGGCAAGGTGTGCGGCGACGCCGTGCCGGTCGTGCACGACCAGGCGCCGGCGATCGTGCGCGTCGACGCCGGCGGCGGCTTCTCGCTGCTGGCCTTCGAGGCAGGGCTGCCGCACCTGATCGAAAAGGCGCGCGCCGGCGGCATCGCCGCGATGGCGATCAACCACTGCGTGCACTTCTCGGCGCTGTGGCCGGAGATCGAGCGCCTGACCGACGCCGGCCTGGTCGCGCTGGCGTGCAACCCCAGCCACGCCTGGGTGGCGCCGGCGGGTGGACGGGTGCCGCTGCTGGGCACCAATCCGCTGGCCTTCGGCTGGCCGCGCCCCGGCGGGCGGCCCTATGTGTTCGACTTCGCCACCAGCGCCGCGGCGCGCGGGGAGATCGAGCTTCGCCGCCGCGCCGGCGAGGCGATCCCGGAGGGCTGGGGCATCGACGCCGGCGGCCACGCGACCACCGACCCGCAGGCGGTGCTGGACGGCGGCGCGATGCTGGCCTTCGGCGGGCACAAGGGCTCGGCCCTGTCGACGATGATCGAGCTGATCGCCGGCCCGCTGATCGGCGACCTGACCAGCCTGGAATCGCTGCACCACGACGCCGGCGCGGGCGCCTCGCCCCGCCACGGCGAGCTGATCCTGGCGCTGGATCCGCGACGCTTCCTTGGCGACGACGCACCGGCGCACCTGCTCCGCGCCGAGGCCTTCCTCGATCGCTTCGGCGACAGCGGCGCGCGCCTGCCCTCGCAGCGCCGCTACGAGGCGCGGCGGCGCAGCCTGGCCGAAGGCGTGCGCATCCCGGCGCAACTGCACGTTGAGCTGCTCGCGCTGCTGGAATGAGCGGGCGCTTCCACGCGCGCAATCATCGCGATCCACGGACCGAAGCACGCGGACTCGCGCGGCTGCTCCAGCCTGCCGAACGCAAGGCTGCGAATTCCGCAGGGACTGCACCTCACTGACGTGCACGCCTTCACAATTCATCCACGTATTCCAACGCCAGGTAAAGGCGGGTCGTAGCTTCGTCAGAAAGGCCGCTATATTTCGATACCCCAGCGAAGGAGGATTGGAATGTTCATGACTAAACAACATCTGGTGATGGCGCGTACGCTCGGCGTGGCGATCGTGGCTGCCCTGAGCCTTGGCGCCTGCGCCACCTATGACGATGAGTTTGCAGGGATCAACTCGCGCCTCGATCAACTCGACACCAGGGTGCAGGGCGCGGCCCAGAGCGCCGAATCCGCCAACCAATCCGCACAGCAGGCCAACCAGCGGCTGGATCAGATAGAAGGCCGCGTCCGCCAGCTCGAAGCGGCGCCGCGCCGCGTGCCGCGCGGCTGATCGCTCGCACGATTTGCGACGAACCAGTGTGAACCCGAGACCCGGTGGCCCTTGCTGGCCACCGGTCTCCTTTCTTGATCCAGTCTTTCCGAGGAACCGCCCCATCCGTACGTGCACACACCCTGCGATCCGGGCCGCTTGTGGCGCGCTGGTCTTGGCGCTGGCGTTCGCGAGCTTCACGGCGGCCAGCGCCGAGAATGCCACCGCGCAAGCTGCAACCGGCGTCGACGAGCTTCCGCGAAGCCAGGAAGTGGCCGGCACGGTGATTGAGCTCGCGGGCTGGATCGTCGCGACCCGGGACAGCCAAGGCTATCCCTTCGCGATCATGGACAAGGCCTCTGCACAGATCCTGGTGTTCGGTGGCGACGGCCGGCTCCGGGGCGCGGCACCCGGGCTCTTCGGCTCGGCGATCGGCGATCACACGGCCCCCGGCATCGCCGGTCTCGCGCTTCGCGAGATTCCGGGACGGGATCGCACAACGCCTGCGGGTCGCTTCGTGGGCGGCTTCGGCCCGTCCATCGACGCCGGGCGCGTGCTGTGGGTGGACCATGATTCGGCGGTCTCCATCCACCCTACCGCTACCGGCGTCCCGGCCGAGAGACGTGCAGAACGTCTTGCATCGCCTTCGCCCGAAGACAATCGCATCACGCATGGCTGCATCAACGTCTCGCCCGGGTTCTACGAGCGGATCATGCGTCCCACGTTCGAGCGGGGCGGGGTGTTCTACATCCTGCCGGAAACGGTGCCGTTGGCGGAGGCGTTCCCGGAGTTCGTGCAAAGCCGCGCGGCTGCGCAAGGCAACAATGGGAAACGCGCACGGCCTGCCCGCCAGTGAAGGGCGCGCGGTCCTTGACCCAGCCCCCCGTCTCCCCGGCATTGCTCCCCCCTGTTTGCCCAGTGAACAGGCCTGACCTTTGATTCAAGTCGAAGCGGCTCAGCCGCCGAGCAGCCAGGCTCCGAACACCGGGCCGGCCGAATAGCCGGCGTCCGGCTCGATGCGGAACCGCCAACCCTCGCGCGGCGGCGGGCGCAGCGCTTCGGGCAGCGGGTAGTCCACGGTGACGAAGTCGTCGCCGCGCTCGCCGTCCAGCGTCTCGTGCGCGATGGCCGTGCCGTTGGCCGAGAGGGTGAAGCGGCGGCGGTGCTCCCGGCCCCAGTAGCGCAGCCGCAGCGCGGCGGCGGGGCGATCGGCGCGCAGGGTGAATTCGAACGCGCCGCCGCTGCGTGCGTCGCGCCCGTGCACGCGCCGGTAGACGACCGCATACGAGCTGCCGTGGATCGCCAGCGCATGCGCGCGCTCGCTGGCTTCCTCGCCCAGCACGACGCGATCCAGGCTGCGGTGCTGCAGCGCCGCGTCGCGCGCGTCCGCCTGCGCCTGCGCCGCCTCCCAGCGTGCGCGCTGTTGCGCATCGAAGCGGCGGAAGTAGACCGCGTGGCGCCGGTCGTGCAGCGCATGGAACGGCGCGAACGCCAGCCCGTGCGGGTGGGTGGGCAGGGCGACGGCCAGCCGGCCGTCCTGCGCCGGCGCCAACGCGGCCTCGATGCCCGCCGGCAGCCAGGGCTCGACGCCGTCCCAAGGCGCATCGGCCGGGCCCAGGTCGGCGGCGAGCACGCACGGGCCCCTGCGCAACGAGACCAGGGTGGGATCGTCCGCGCACGGCTCGACCTGGATCGGCATGGCCCATTCGATCTCCACCCGGTCGCCGGCGCGCCAGGCGTGGTCGAGCAGGGCGTAGCCGCCGGCGTGGCGGGCCTCCAGCACGCGGCCATTGAGCGCGATCCGCATCTGCGCGGCCCAGTCCGGCACGCGCAACCGCAGCGTCCGCAACGCGCCGGCACCGGCCCGGTCGAGGGTGATCTCCGCGCGCCCGGCCGCGGGCAGCGAGGACGCCATGCGCAGCGCCAGGCCGCGCACCGGGTCGTCGTAGCGGCAGGGGATGTAGAGGTTGACCAGCAGGTCGGCGTCCTCGTGGCCGAAGATCGCGTCGGAGAACTGCGCATGGCTCTCCATGCCGGTGCCCACGCAGCACCAGAACTCGCCCTCCGGCTGCGAATAGCGGCGCGCCTCGCCGGTCTGCATCGGGGTCATGTAGGTGTAGCGGCCGCCGTCGGGATGCTGCTGCGACAGGACGTGGTTGTAGAGCGCGCGCTCGTAGTAGTCGAAGTAGCGCGAATCGCCGTGCCAGCCGTGCAGGCGGCGGCTCAGGCGCAGCATGTTGAGCGTGTTGCAGTGCTCGCAGGTCTGCTCGGTGACGTACCTGGACAGCGTGTCCGGCGCCTGGAAATACTCGCGATCGGAGTTGCCGCCGATCGCGTAGCTGTGGTGGCCGGTCACGCGCTCCCAGAAGAACAGCGCGGCGGCGGCCTGCTCGCGGCGGCCCTCGATCTCGTACAGCCGCGCCTCGCCCAGCAGCTTGGGGATCTGGGTGTTGGCGTGCAGGTGCTGCAGGCGGTCCTCGCCGGCGGACAGCGGCGCCAGCACCGCCTCGTGGCGGAAGCGCCGCGCCAGCGCGATCCAGCGCGCCTGGCCGGTGCGCGCGCCCAGCTCGGCCAGGCTCTCGGGCATGCCGCCGAACTCGCATTCCAGCAGCCGCTGCATCTGCGCGTGGTCCAGCGGCGCCAGCTTGCGCTCCAGGTAATCGGCCAGGTCGACCGCGACCGCCAGCGCCTGCCCGTTGCCGCAATGACGGTGGGCGTCGAGCAGGCCGGCGAACAGCTTGTGCCAGGTGTAGAACGGCGCCCAGCTGCCGTTGAGCCTGAACGGCTGCACCTCCAGGTGGCCGCGCGCGATCTCGTCGAGGACGGCGCGGCCGCCGTCGAGGGTGCCGTCGTCGCGCCGGCGGGTGAAGCCGGCCACGTAGCCGTCGCCGCCGGCGCGCTGGCAGGCGTGCAGTTCGTCGACGATGGCGTCCGCGCGCGCCCGGCATTCGGCGTCGCCGTTGCCGGCGTGCATCAGCGCCAGCGCGCTCAGGTAGTGGCCGAGGGTGTGCCCGGCGATGGTGTCGCCCTCCCAGCCACCGTAGGCCGGTCCCTTGGGGGGCAGCCCGGCCTGGGCGTGGAAGTTGTGCAGCAGGCGGCCGGGGTCCAGCCGCAGCAGGTAGCCGCGCGTGGCCGCCACCGCGTCGGCGAACAGCGACGGCTGCAGGCGCACGCTGCCCGCGGCCGCCGGCGCGATCCGCGCCGGGCGCATGGCGGCGAGCGCCGGCGAAGGCCAGGACAGGCCCGCCCAGCCGGCCGCGGCGGCCGCCGCACCTGCGGCCAGCAGGCGCCTGCGGCCGGCATCGGTGGCGTCGCCGCTGCCGGCGCCGCGGCGGCGCGCCCGGCTCACTGGCCGCCGGCCAGCGGCATCGGCCCGTCGGCCAGCCCGCGCGCGGCCTTGGCCTCGCGCACCATCCGCCGCACGTCCTCGCGCAGCGCCGCCGCGTCGTAGACGATGCCGTCCTTGATCGTGTAGTCCACGCCGCCGACCCGCTCGACCCGGCCGGTGGCATCGTCCAGGCGGATGGTGCCGGTGCCGAACAGCAGCTTGAGGTTGGCCAGCGGGTTGCCGCGGATCAACACCAGGTCGGCCTTGCGCCCGACCCGCACGCTGCCCGCCGTGTCGGCGCGGCCGATGATCCTGGCGCCCATGCCGGTGGCCGCGTGGATCACCTCCAGCGGGCTGAAGCCGGCCTCGCGCAGCAGTTCCATCTCCTGCACGTAGCCGAAGCCGTACAGGTTGTAGATGTAGCCGCAGTCGCTGCCCACGCCGACCAGCCCGCCGCGGTTCTTGTACTCGTTGACGAAGCGCATCCACAGGCCGTAGTTGTGCTTCCAGTCCATCTCCTGCTCGGTGGTCCAGTCGAACCAGTACGAGCCGTGGTGGTGCCGGCTGGGGCGATAGAATTCCCACAGCGCCGGCATCGTGTACTCGGCGTGCCAGGTGGCGTTGGTCATGCGCATCAGGTCGCGGCTGGCCAGGTAGGCGGTGAAGGTGGGGCTCAGCCCGAAGCCGCGCTCCAGCAGCGCCTCCATCACCGCGTTCCAGCGCGCCGAGCCGGGCTCGGCCGCCTGCGCCCACAGCCGCCCGGCCTCGGCGAAGCGCATCTGCTCGTCGGTGTTGTTGAAGTCGTTGGGCCAGCGCTGCAGCCTGCGATCGGTGAACATCGCCTCCGGCAGGCCGTACCAGTGCTCCATCGAGTCGAGCCCGTGCGCGGCGGTCTGCAGCACGTTGGCGTAGGACACCAGCTGCTGGGCGTGGTGCATGGTGGTGCGCATGCCGATCGCCTCGGCCTCGTCCAGCGCCGCGTACAGCACGTCCTCAGGGATGGAGCCGATGAACTTGATCCCGTCGGCGCCGCGCCGGCGCGCGTTGCGCACCGCCTCGCGCGCGGTCCCGGGGTCGTGGATGCCCGGCTGGATGTCGTTGAAGAACGGGTAGATGTCGATGCGCGGGGCGACGATCTCGTTGCGCTCGCTGCGCCGCTTGACCTCGGCCAGCCACTCGATCGGCCGCCCGCTGCCGAGCTCGCGCACGCTGGTCACGCCGTGCGCCATCCACAGCTTGAGCACGTACTCCGGCGGCACGCCCTGCTCGTCCTGCAGCGTGTGCAGGTGCACGTGGGTGTCGACGAAGCCCGGCATCAGGGTGAAGCCGGTGGCGTCGATCTCGCGCTCGCCGGGCGCGGCGCGCTTGCCGGCGACGATCGCCCCGGGTGCGCCGATCGGGCGGATCTCGGCGATCCGGTCGCGCTCGATCACCACGTCGAAGGGGCCCTGCATCGGCGCGCCGGTGCCGTCGATGACCGAGACGTTGCGGATCACCAGCCGCGCGTAGGGGCCGTGGCCGGCGTCGCGCGGCGGAATCTCCGGCGCGGCGCCGGCGGCCTGGGCGAAGGCGCCGGCGGACGCGCAGGCCAGCGCCGCGGCCAGCGCGGCGCCGAGGAACGGACGGGACTTGGGCATGGCCACCTCTCGAAGCATCGGAAGATAAAGGGGAACCACCGCCACGTGGCGCCGCCGTCCGCGCGTCCGGCGGAGGCGAGGCCCGGGAGAGAGGCGTGGCGGCGGTTCCTGCGCGGGCAGCCGGCGGACCGTGCGCGACGGCCCGCGGCCGGATCAGAACTTGACGCGCACGCCGAGGAAGTAGCGCCGGCCGAGCACGTCGTACACGCCCACGTCGGTGTTCGCGTCGCCGGCCAGCGCGGTGCCCAGGATCGGCGGATCGCGGTCGAACAGGTTGTCCACGCCGCCGAATATCTGCACGCGCTCGCCGAAGTCGTAGCTGGCGTTGGCGTCGAAGTACCAGACCCGCGGCGACTCCTGCACCGCCGCGGTGATGCCCGGGCGCAGCTGGAAGTCGTTGATCATGCGCCCCTGCAAGCGCAGCGACAGCGGGCCGCTCTGGTAGCCGGCCGACAGGTTGACCTTCAGGTCCGGGATCATGATGTTGCCGGTGCCGCCGCCGCAGCCGCCGCCCATCGCGCCGGCGCAGTCCAGCTCGCCCTGGTCGGCGATGACCTGCATCGAGCGCTCGAACAGCCAGCTGGTCAGCAGGGTCAGCGACAGGCGGCCGTCGTTGCCGCCCAGGCCCGGCACGGCGAAGCGGTAGTCGGCCTGGAAGTCCAGGCCGCTGGCCTTGAGCAGGCCGATGTTCTGCAGGATCGAGCGGACGTCGTCGATCTGGCCGTTGGGCAGGCGCACGATGGCCCGGCAGCTCGGCGCGGCCGGATCCAGGCGGGTGAAGCAGTCGCTGAGCATCTGGTTGGCGGTGATGCTGGTGATCGCATCCTCGATCTCGACCTCGAAGTAGTCGACCGCGAAGTTCAGCCCTTCCACCGCCGGGATCGAGAACACCGCGCCGACGGTGAAGGTCTTGGACTGTTCCTCGCTCAGTCCCGGGTTGCCGCCGGTGGTGCGTTCGAAGCCGACCGAGCCCTGGGTGAAGTTGGGCAGGTCCGCCGCCGGCACGCCCTGCTGGATGCACAGCTGCTGCTGGGCCTGGGTCGGCCGGGCCGCGGCGGTGCACGGGTCCACGCCGGCGGTGAAGCCGCGCGCCTGCGGTGCGTACAGCTCGTTCAGGCTCGGCGCGCGGATGGCCACGTTGTAGGCGCTGCGCAGCCGCAGCCAGTCGGTCGGCACCCACTCGGCGCCCAGCTTCCAGGTGTTGACGCCGCCGATGGTGGAGTAGTCCGAGTAGCGCGCCGCGCCCTCGATCGCCAGGTCCCGGACCAGGCGCACGCCGCTGAGCAGGGGCACGCGGAACTCGGCGAACACCTCCTTGACGCTGTAGCGGCCGGCCATCGGCGACTGCGACACCGCGCCGTAGTCGCCGGACACGTCCATCGGGCTGGGCTGGAAGCGGTACTCGTCGCGGCGGTATTCGGTGCCGAAGGCCAGCGAGACCGAGCCGGCCGGCAGGTCGAACATGGTGCCGCTGATGGTGGCGCCGGCGACGGTGCGGTCGAAGATCTCGTAGCTGGCGCGCTGCGGGGTGAGGAAGGCCGCCGCCGCCGCGTCGATCGAGCCCAGGCCGAAGATGCTGGCCGGCACGCAGCCGCTGGCCGGGTTGACGCAGGCCAGGTTGCCGTTGCCGTCGACCGTGGCGTTCAGCGCCTGCGACAGGCGGGCCTGGTTGATCTGGTTGTTGTTGACCGTGTCGGTGCGGGTGCGCTGCTCCTGCATGAAGGCGTCCCAGCGCCACCAGTGGCCGCCGCCGGCCTCGAACTCGCCGCGCAGGCCGCCGACCAGGTTGTAGCTGACGCGCTCGTAGGTGTAGAAGCGCGGGCCCAGCTCGTCGGCGCGGCGGCCGGAGCCGACGATCGCGGCCACGCCGTCGCCGTCCGGGTCGAAGATGTGGGCGTTGTCGGCGAAGAACCGGCGCACCGCCGGCAGCAGCACCGGGTTGGTCGTGTAGTTGGGCACCAGCAGGGTCGAGGACGGCGCCCCCGGCGTCACCGGGGTGAACGAGTCCGGTGCCTGCTGGTACTCGTTGCGGCTGTTGGAGTAGTACGCCTCGCCGTAGGCCGACACCGCGTCGGTCAGCGCGAAGTGCGCCAGCGCGGTCACCTGGGTGCGCTCCAGCGGGCGCTGCAGGTAGTTCAGGTCGGCGTAGTTGTAGGCATCCTGCGGGCTGCAGTAAGGCAGCGGCACGCCGCCGTCGCCGAAACGGATGCCGGTGATCGCGCTGCAGTCGCCGGCCGGGGCCAGGTTCACGCCGACCAGCGAGGCCAGCTGCCCGCCGCTCAGGCCGATGCGGGTGCCGGGAATCGAGCCGGAGCCGCCGGGCACCAGCTGGCCGGCCACGGTGTCCAGCGGCACCTGCGAGAACGGGCGCCAGGCCTGCAGCACCGCGTCGCGCTCGGTGCGGCTGATCGACAGCACCGCGTTGCCGCGATCGTCGGCGAAGTTGCCGCCGAGGGTCAGGTCGAGCTTGTCGTAGTCGCCGTCGCTCTCCGCGGTCTGGCCGTGGGTGTAGGTCGCCTCCAGCCCCTGGAAGTCCTTGCGCAGGATGAAGTTGACCGCGCCGGCGATGGCGTCGGAGCCGTACACGGCCGAGGCGCCGCCGGTCATGATCTCCACGTTCTCGATCAGCGCGTCGGGAATGCTCGCCAGGTCGACCACGCCATCGGAGTTGGCCGGCATGAAGCGGCGGCCGTTGACCAGGGTCAGCGTGCGGGTGGCGCCGAGGCCGCGCAGGTTGGCGGTCAGCACGCCCGAGCCGCCGCCGTTGTTCACGCTGGAGGTGTTGCCCGCGGCCAGCTGCGGGAACTCGTTGAGCACCGTCTCGACGGTGGCGCTGCCCGACATGGCGATCTCCTCGCGGCTGACCACGGTGGTCGGGCTGGGCGCGCTGAGGTCCTTGCGCATCAGCCGCGAGCCGGTGACGGTGACCGTGTCGAGGCTGACCGGGTCGCCGCGACCGGCGTCCTGGGCGATGGCCGGCGGCGCGGCGATGGCGGCCAGCGCGATGGCCAGCCCCGCGGACAACGCGCGCAGGCGCGGCGGCGGGGCGCGGAACGATCCGGCGTGCTTGCGGCTGCGGCCGGTGCAGGCGGGTGCGGGTATGGCAGTCATGGCATCTCCCCCGAGATATGGATGGACGGCACCCGCCGGATGGCCGGGTGGGCATGTCGGTGTTCGAACCGCCGCTCGTTCCGGGTCAACCAGTCCCTTGGCCTCGAAACCTGCCGACAGCTGACACTTCCATGACCGCAGTCTCACGGCGCGCACCGGCGACGGTCTTGTGTCGATTGCCGATAGTGAATGCGGCATTCCGCACAATCGATGGTGCGGCACAGCATTCCGGAGCACGGCGGCGAGCGTGCGGGCGACGCCGGCCACATCAATGAAATGCAGGTTTTCTTTGCGTCATCCTGCGAAAGCAGGCACTCTCGGCGATGCGGGGAGGCCGCCGCCGGGAAACCCGGGAAGGCGGATGCATTCTCCGCAAATCAGGCAGAAATCGGCACAATCCATTTCCAACGGAACGAGGGAGTCCGCGCATGCATCCACGCACCGTCCTGGCCGGCCTGCTGCTGGCCCTGGCTTTTTCCGCCCCCGCCCACGCCGGCCCCGCGCACCAGGTCCGCGAGGCGGACGCGGTCCTGGAGCAGGTCCGTTTCGCCGACGGGGCCACGCTCGACCGGGTCCGCATCCACTACCGCACGCTGGGCCAGCCGCGGCGCGACGCGCACGGGCGCATCGACAACGCGGTGATGCTGCTGCACGGCACCGGCGGCAGCGGCGCGCAGTTCCTGCAGCCGCGCTTCGCCGACGAGCTGTTCGGGCCGGGCCAGCCGCTCGACGCGGCGCGCTGGTTCATCGTGATGCCCGACAACATCGGCCACGGCGGCTCGTCCAAGCCCAGCGACGGCCTGCGCACGGCGTTCCCGCGCTACGACTACGCCGACATGATCGCGATCCAGCACCGGCTGCTGACCGAGGCGCTGGGCATCGACCGGCTGCGCCTGATCCTGGGCACCTCGATGGGCTGCATGCACATCTTCGACTGGGGCATCCACCATCCCGGGTTCGCCCGGGCGCTGATGCCGCTGGCCTGCCAGCCGGTGGAGATCGGCGGCCGCAACCGGGTCTGGCGCAAGGCGGCGATGGACGCGATCCGCAGCGACCCGGCGTGGCAGGGCGGGCACTACGCCGAGCAACCGCGGCTCGGCCTGCGCACCGCCTCCACGCTGTCGGTGCTGGTGGGGATCGCGCCGCTGAACCTGCATGCCACCCATCCCGGCCGCGACGCCGCCGACGCCTGGTGGGAGGAGCGCTTCGCCGCCGACATCGGCGCGCGCGACGCCAACGACTGGCTGTACCAGCTCGACGCCTCGCGCAACTACGACCCTTCTCCCCGGCTGGAGCGGATCGTCGATCCGGTGACCTGGGTGAACTTCGCCGACGACTTCATCAATCCGCCGGAGCTGGGCATCGCCGAACGGCTGCGCCCGCGCATGAGGACCACCCGCCACGTGCTGGTGCCGGCCTCGGCGCAGACCCGCGGCCACGGCACCCACACCTCGGCCGCGTTCTGGAAGCAGGCGCTGGTGGATCTGCTGGAACGCAGCCGGTGACTGGCACCGCGGCGGGCGTGCCGGTGCCGGCGCGCGCTCAGGGCCGGCAGCCGCTTTCCAGCGCGGCGTCGGCCGGGTCGGGCGTGGGCGCCGAGGACACGTGGTTCAGCGCGATCACCCAGCGCCCACCCACCTTGCGCATCAGCCGCGTGTTGATGCCGTACTGCGGGTCGCCGTCGCGGGCCAGGTGGTAGCGGCTGACCAGCTGCGCCGCGTCGTCCGCCAGCGGCTCGATGCGGATGTCGTAGAAGCACAGCGTGCCGCGGCGCCCGGGGGCGCCGCCGTAGTCGGCCAGGTAGTGGTCCAGCGTGCCCTGCCAGTCGCGCTGGAAGCGTCCGCGCGAGACGAACACCACGCCGGGGTTCAGGAATCCTTCCATGTAGCCGCGGAAGTCGCCGCGGTTCCATGCCGCCTGCATGCCGGCCACCACCGCGCCGATGGCGCGCTCCTCCTGCGGCCACTGCGCCGGCGCCGCGCCTGCCGCGGCCAGCGCCGGCAGCAACAGCGCCGCGCCCAGCAGCGTGGCGCGCATCAGCGCCTGCCCCGCGTCCCGGCCGCCTTCTGCGCGGCGATGTAGGCGCGCACCTCCTGTTCCAGCACCGGCAGCGGGACCGAGCCGAGGTTGAGGACGGTGTCGTGGAAGCCGCGCTGGTCGAAGCCGGCGCCCAGCTCGCGCTCGGCCTCGGCGCGCAGCTGCCGCAGGGTCCGGTAGCCGATGTAGTAGGACAGCGCCTGGCCCGGCCAGGCGATGTAGCGATCCACCTCGTTGACGATGTCCTGGTGGGCCAGCGCGGTGTGGCGGGCGAGGTAGTCGATCGCCTGCTGGCGCGTCCAGCCGTACTCGTGCAGGCCGGTGTCGATGACCAGGCGCGCGGCGCGCCACATCTCGAAGGTGAGGCGGCCGAAGTCGTCGTAGGGCGTCTCGTAGATGCCCATCAGCGTGCCCAGCCATTCGGTGTACAGCCCCCAGCCCTCGCCGTAGCCGGAGAAGTAGGTCTGCTGGCGGAAGTCCGGGCGCGCCGGCGCCTCCAGCGCCAGCGCCGCCTGGAAGCTGTGCCCCGGCGCGCACTCGTGCACCACCAGCGCCGGCAGGTTGTACAGCGGCCGCGACGGCAGGTCGTAGGTGTTGAACAGGCACGAGTCCAGGCCGCCGCGGCCGGAGGTGTAGATCGGCGCGATGTCGTCGGGCACCGGCAGGATGGTGAAGCGGTAGCGCGGCAGCGTGCCGACCACGTGCTTGAGCTCGCCGTCCACCTTCTTGGCGATCCAGGCGGTGTAGTGCAGCAGTTCGGCCGGGGTCCTGGCGTAAAAGCGCGGGTCGGTGCGCAGGAAGGCCAGGAACTCCTCGAAGCTGCCCTCGAACCCGGCCCGCTTCATCACCTGGCGCATCTCCTGCGAGATGCGCTCCACCTCGGCCAGGCCGATCTCGTGGATCTCGCGGGCGGTCATGTCGCGGGTGACGAATTCCTCTATCTGGGTCTTGTAGAAGGCGCGCCCTTCCGGCAGGTCGCTGGCGGCGGTGCTGGCGCGCGCGCGCGGCAGGTACTGCCCGCGCATGAAGGCCAGCAGCTTGCGGTAGGCCGGCACCGCCTGTTCGAGCACCGCCCTGCGCCCCTCCTCGACCAGTTGCGAGCGCGCCGGCTCCGGGATCGAGGCCGGTACCCGCGCGAAGGTGTCCAGCAGCGGGTTGCCCTCGCCGGCCAGGGTGTAGGGCTCGATGGTCTTGTCGCGGCCCTCGACCGAGGAGCGCGGCACGCTCCAGCCGCGTGCCAGCCCGGCCTCCATGTTGGCGATGTTCTCGTCGAAGTAGCGCGGGATGTCGCGGATGCGGCCGATGAAATGCCGCCATTCGGCCTCGCTCTGGTACGGCTGGCGCGGGTTCAGGCCGCCCCAGAAGAAGGTGTCGCTGTTGAACGGCGCCTCGTAGGTGCGCCAGACCGCGTTGTTGTGGAGCGCGGTCACCGCGGTGCGGAACACCGCCGCGTTGATCTGCTCCTCGCGGGTGAAATCCTGGGCCGGGATCGCGTCCAGCCTGGCCAGCGTCTGCTTCCAGTAGTCGGCGCGGCGCGCCCAGTCGGCGGCGGTGACCGCCGGCAGGCGCGCGGCAGGCTGCCAGCGGCCGTCGATCTTCTCGCGCGCGAACTCGTTCTGCCGCCACGTCCACTCGGCGGTGTACAGCTCGCGCAGGCGGGCCTCGGCGGCGTTGGCCGGCGCGGCGATGCCCTGCGGCGCGGCGGCCTCCTGCCAGGCCATTGCCGGCGCGGCGGCGGCGCCCAGCGCCAGCGTCATTGCCATTGCCAGGCTCTTCACGATCGGTCGGTTGCGGCTCGCGGCGTGCATGTGATCCCTCCTGCGGTGAGTGTCGGGTTGCACCGGGCGGAAGGCGCGCAGGCCGCGCGCCCGGGTGTCAGTGCCATCCTGCGCAGGCATTGCCGCGGCGTCTTGTCGGACAGCGCCGGGGCGGGTGCGGGATTCCGCACAAACGGCGCCGCGCGTGCCGCGCCTGCGGTCCGGTCGACGCCGCATGGCTGCGCGCGCTGCGCAAGCGACGGGGCTGGCGCAGCGCGCGCGTGGCATCTGCGTCGGCCGGCACGCGCGCGTTACCGGTCGGCCGCCGCCGGCCCGCCCTCGCGCGGCCGTGCGTTCCAGCGCGGCGGCGTTTCCCCGCGCAGGTGGCGGACGAAGAAGTCGTACTGGCGGCGGTGCAGGTAGCCGATGTCGCCGCTGGAGCGGCCGACGCTGTGCTCGCCGCCCGGCACCACCAGCAGGTCGAAGTCCTTGCCGGCGCGGATCAGCGCGTCGGCCACCTGCAGGGTCGAGGCCGGATCGACGTTGCTGTCCTGCTCGCCGACGATCAACAGCAGCTCGCCCCGCAGCCGGTGCGCGTTGTCCACGCCGGATGCGCGCGCGTAGTGGTCGCCCTCGCCCTCGGGCAGGCCCATCCACTGCTCGTTCCAGCTGATCTTGTCCATGCGGTTGTCGTAGCAGCCGTTCCAGGCCACGCCGGCCGAGTAGAACTGCGGGTGGAACAGCAGCGCGCCCAGCGTGCTCTGGCCGCCGGCCGACGCGCCATAGATGCCGACCCGGTTGATGTCGTAGGACGGATCGCGCGCGGCCAGCGCGCGGTGCCAGGCGATGCGGTCGGGAAAGCCGGAGTCGCCGAGGTTGCGCCAGGCCACGTCGTGGAACGCCTTGGAGCGGTGCGCGGTGCCCATGCCGTCGATCTGCACGACGATGAAGCCGAGGTCGGCCTGCGCCTGCATGCCGATCACCTTGTCGCCGCCGCTGTGGTAGCCGAACGGCCAGAAGGTCCTGGGGACGAAGGCGTCGTGCGGGCCGGCGTAGATGTTCTCGATGACCGGGTAGGCCTTGGCCGGGTCGAAGTCGCGCGGGCGCACGATCAGCCCCCAGATGTCGGTCACGCCGTCGCGGCCCTTGGCCACGAACGTCTCCGGCGCGCGCCAGCCGGCGGCGATCAGTGCGGAGATGTCGCCGCGCTCGATGCCGGCGGCCAACGATCCGTCGGCGCGGCGCAGTTCCATCACCGGCGGCAGGTCCACGCGCGAATGCACGTCCACGAACCAGGTGCCGTCCGGCGACACCGCCACGTCGTGGTCGGCGTCGGCGTGGGTGAGCCGCGCCAGCCCGCCGCCATCGAAGCCGACCCGGAACAGCTGGCGGAAATACGGGTCGCGCCCGGCGTCCATGCCGCTGGCGGTGAACCATATCTCGCGCCGCGCCTCGTCCACCCGCAGCACCTCGCGCACCACCCACGGCCCGCGGGTGATGCGGTTGCGGACCTTGCCGGTGCGGCCGTCGAACAGGTACAGGTGGCGCCAGCCGTCGCGCTCGGACAGCCAGATCACCTCCTCGCCCAGCCCGCCGACCTCGTGGCGGAAGCCGCGCCAAGTGTCGACGAAGGTAACGCTGGCCTCGGCCACCGCCACCCGTGCGCGCGGGGCGCCGTCGCCGCGCGGGACCTCGACCGCGATCAGGTCCACCCGCTGGTGGCCGCGGTGGACCACGTCGAAGGCGAAGCTGCCGCTGTCGCGGCGCCAGCGGATCGGCGAGAGGCTGTAGGGGTTGGCGAACAGCGCGTTGTCGATGTCCCAGCGCCGGCCGGCCTCGACGTCGAACAGCACCGGCGATTCGATGTCCACCGCGTCGCCGGGCTTGGGATACAGCTGCATGCGCAGCCGCGGCTGGCGCTGGTCGCGCGGCGCCGCCTCCACCCGCGCCACCTCGCGGCGGTGGCCGGGCCTGACCCGGTACACCGCCAGCCAGCGCGAGTCCGGCGACCAGGCCAGCGTCTCCGGATCGTCGAAGCCGGCCAGGCCGGGCACCTGCTGCCGCAGCACCGTGCCGCCGTCGCCGACCCGCCGCACGGTGACGAAGCCGGACTCCACCTGCGCCTCATGGCGGCCGTCGGGGGAGCGCCTGGGATGGTTGTCGGCGGGCACCGACAGGTCGCGCACCACGCCGAACGCATGCGGGCGGCCGGGGCGCGGCGCGGCGCGCTCGCAGCGGGCCGGCGCCAGCGTGCAGCGCCAGCGCGCGTCGCCGGCGCCGAACCGGATGGCGTCGTCGCCGTCGTAGCTGAAATTCTCGAACGGCAGCCGCAGCGGATCGTGGCGGCCGCCGCCGGCCTGCTCCAGCGCGGCGGCGATGGCGGCGTGGTCGAACGCCGGCGCCTTGCCCGCGGTGGCCACGTCGTAGCGCACGAAAGCGAATCCGCCGGCCACCGTCTTGCGGTAGTGGAAGCGGCCGCCGTCGCTCCAGCTCGCCGGCCAGGCCACGTCGCGGGTCAGGCCGCTCCAGTCCTCGCGCAGCGCCAGCGAGCGCGCGTAGTCCGCCGCCGTCGGCGCCGCCTGCGCCAGCCCGGCCCAGGCCAGCAGCAGCCCCATCACGATCCTGCCCATGCGCGCCCCCTCGCGTTCCGCCTCGGCGGGTCCGCCGCCGCCACCGTTGTTCCACCGCCCCGCCGCCCCGCCGGCGCGCGATCTCACGCGCCGTCGTCCTCCTCCAGCGCCAGCTCCTGCGCGCGCAGGCCCGACCGCGCCGCCCATTCGTACACGCCCAGCGCGATCGCCGCCACTGCCAAGGTGTCCCACGGGTGGCCGATTGCGCCGATGCCGCCGAACGTGCCCAGGTACGACACCGCCATGACCAGCAGGTAGAACACGATCAGCCACAGCGAGCACTGCACCTGGCGCACCAGCTTCGCGCGCCCGTGCGGCGAGGGCAGGCGGTAGAGCACGTAGGCGGCGAACATGGCCACCTGCAGGCCGAGCAGCCAGGACAGTGTCTCCCAGCGCGACCAGTACACGATCAGCGCGGCGACGATGAACGACAGCGGCCCGATCAGCGCCAGCAGGCGCACCCGGAACGGCCGCGCCAGGCCCGGCGCACTGCGCCGCAGCGAGGCGACCGTGACCGGCGCCACCGCGTAGCTGAGCATCAGCGCCGCCGAGACCACGCCGATCAGCTTCTCCCAGGACGGGAACGGCAGCGTCCAGAACACCGACAGGGCGAAGCTCAGCCACAGCGCCGGGCGCGGGATGCCGGACCTGGCGTCCACCCGGGTCAGCCAGCCGATGCCGATGCTGCGCGCCCAGCCGTACACCACCCTCGGCGTGGCGCTCATGTAGATGTTGCCGGTGCCGCTGGGCGAGACCACCGCGTCGGCCACCACCAGGGTCGCCAGCCAGCCCAGGCCCAGCACCAGCGCGATGTCGCGGTACGGCAGCGAATACAGCTTGTCGATGCCGGCCCAGCCGGCGGCGAGCTGCTCGGTCGGGATGCCGCCCAGGAACGAGAGCTGCAGCAGCACGTAGATCACCGTGGACAGCAGGATCGACAGCAGCAGCGCGATCGGGATGGTGCGCTGCGGTTCGCGCACCTCGCTGGCCACCGACACGATCGGGGTCAGCCCCAGGTAGGCGAAGATGATGCCGCCGGTGGAGATGGCCGCCTGCACGCCGGCCGCGCCGTGGGGCGCGAAGCCGTGCACCTGCATGTTCTCGCCGTTGAAGTGGGCCAGCAGCAGCACGATCACCAGCACCGGCACCATGAACTTGAACACGCTGACGATGTTGTTGGAGATGGCGAAGCTCTTGACGCTGAAGTAGTTGAGCAGGAAGAACAGCACCAGCAGGCCGAACTGCACCAGCCAGCCCAGCGGCGTCGGGCTGCCGCCGCCGGGCTGGGTCAGCCCCGGGAACCAGGCCGCCGCGTACTGGCGGCTGGCCACCGCCTCGATCGCGATCAGGCTGGAGAAGGCGATCAGGGTGATGAAGCCCATCAGCGAGCCCAGCAGCGGCCCGTGCGAGTACTCCGGGTAGCGCACCACCCCGCCGGCGCGCGGCAGCGCCGCACCCAGCTCGCAATACACCAGGCCCAGCAGGAACACCGCGAGCCCGCCGAACACCCACGACAGGATACCGGCCGGGCCGGCCATGGACGAAACGTGGCTGGCGGCGAACAGCCAGCCGGAGCCGAAGATCGAGCCGAGCCCGATGAAGGTCAGGTCGGTCAGGCTGAGGGTCTTGTGGAACTTGCCTTGTGGAGCCATGAGTCACCTGCTTCGGGAGGGGAACGGGGTCGGCGGGGAAGGGGCGTCCTTGCCGGCGGGCGTCAGGCGAACGGGCGATCGATGGCCTCGGCGGGGGGCGTGAACCACTGCGCGCCGTCCGCGGTGACGTGGAAGTGGTCCTCCAGGCGCACGCCGAAGCGGCCGGGCACCACGATCATCGGCTCGTCGCTGGCGCACATGCCCGGCTGCAGCGCGGTGCGGTTGCCGCGCACCAGGTACGGCGCCTCGTGGATGGCCAGCCCGCAGCCGTGGCCGGTGCGGTGCGGCAGCCCCGGCAGGCGGTAGCCGGGACCGAGCCCGGCCGCCTCCAGCACGCGCCGCGCCGCCGCGTCCACGTCCTCGCAGGCCACGCCGGGGCGCACCGCGTCGAACGCGGCCGCCTGCGCGGCCCGTTCCAGCGCCCAGATGCGCCGCTGCTCGTCGCCGGGGCGACCGTAGATCCAGGTGCGGGTGATGTCGGAGTGGTAGCCGTGCACGGTGCAGCCGGTGTCGATCAGCACCAGGTCGCCCTCGCGCAGGTGCTGCACGCCAGGCAGGCCGTGCGGGTAGGCGGTGGCGTGGCCGAACTGGACGATGCAGAAGGTCGAGCCGTCGTCGGCGCCCAGCGCGCGGTGCGCCTGGTCGATGAAGCGCGCCAGCTCGTCGCTGCCGATGCCCTCGCGGGCGATGCCCGCGGCCAGCCGCTGCACCTCCAGGGTCATGTCGCAGGCCTGCTGGATCAGCGCCAGCTCCGCCGCCGACTTGCACATCCGGCAGCCGTCGACGATCGCCCCGGCGTCGACGATGGCGGCCGCGTCCAGGTGCGCGCGCAGGCCGCCGTGGACGGCGAAGGCCGCGCCCGGGTCCAGCGCCAGCGTGCGCGCCCCGCGCTCGGCCATCGCCTGCGCCACCCGCGCGTACGGATCCTCGTGCTCCTCCCACAGGCGCTTGCCGGCGTCCAGCGCCAGCACCGCGTCCAGCGAGCCCTCCTCGAACGCGGGGCAGATCAGCAGCGGCTCGCCGGCAGCGGTCAGCAGCATCGCCACCAGCCGCTCGCTGGCCCGCCACGGCACGCCGGTGAAATAGCGCAACGAGGCGCCGGCGCCGATCAGCAGCGCATCGACGCCATGCGCGCGCATCAGCGCGCGGGCGCGCTCGATGCGCTGGCCGTACTCGTGCGCCGGGATCGGCGCGGCGCGGCGCGGCCACGGCCGCAGCCGGGCCTGCGCGGTGGCCGGATCCAGCTGGCCGATCTGCGCGCTCACGCCGCCGCCCCGACGCCGGCGGTGCTCCACCGGCCATCGACCAGGCGCCGCGCGCCGGTGGGGTTGGCGTCGCGCAGCAGCGGCGGCAGCAGCGCGTCGGGCACGTGGTCGTAGCTGTGCAGCCCGGCGAAGCGGCGGATCGCGCCGGGCATCCCGACCGAGGTGAAGCCGGGGTGGCTGGTGGCCGGGTACGGGCCGCCGTGGTTCATCGCCGGGCTGACCGCCACGCCGGTCGGCATCCGGTCCACGATCAGGCGGCCCACGCGCGGGCGCAGCAGCGGGATCAGCGCGGCGGCGGCGGCATCGTCGCGGCCGTCGGCGGCGCGGTACAGGGTTGCGGTCAGGTTGCCCTCCAGCGCGCGCGCCAGCGCCTGCACCTGCGCCGCGCCGGCGCTGCGCACCACCAGGCTGACCGGGCCGAACGCCTCGGTCTGCAGCCGGTCCGGATCGGCCAGGAAGGCGGCGGCATCGACCGCCAGCAGCTTCGGCCGCACCCAGTAGCCGGGCTGCTCCGGGGCGTCGCCGCCGGCCAGTTGGCGCGCGCCTGCGGCCAGCAGCGCCTGGACCGCGGCGGCCAGGTGGCGCTTGCCGTCGGCGGAGAACAGCACCTGCGCCGGCGCGGCGTCGAAGTGCTGCGCGGCGGCGGCCAGGAAGGCCTCGCCGGCCGGCGTGCGCGGCACCACCAGCAGCCCCGGGTTGGTGCAGAACTGGCCGCTGCCCAGCGTGCAGGAGGCGAAGAACTCCTGCGCCAGCGCCTGGCCGCGGTCCTCCAGCGCGCCGTCGAGCAGGAACACCGGGTTGATGCTGGACATCTCGCCGTAGAACGGCACGCCGGCCGCGTCGGCCTGCGCCTTCAGCGCCAGCCCGCCGGCGCGCCCGCCGGTGAAGCCGACCGCGCCGATCGCCCGCTGCCCGACCAGTGGCCCGGCCGCCTCGTGCTCGATGCGGTAGAGCAGCTGGACCGCCGCCGCCGGCAGCCCGGCCGCGCGCAGCGCCGCATGCGCGATCCGGCCCAGCCTCTGGCTGGTGGCCGGGTGCAGCGGGTGCACCTTGGCGATCACCGGGTTGCGCGCGGCGATGGCCGAGGCGAAGTCGCTGCCGGCCACGGCGTTGAACGCGAACGGGAAGTTGTTGGGCCCGAACACCACCACCGGCTTGCCCAGCGGCCCGTACATGGCGCGCAGGCCGGCGGCGGTGTCGATCACCGGGTGCGCCCAGCTCCACTGGCGCACCGCATGCGCGGCCTGGCGCAGCTGGCCGGTGGTGCGCGGCAGCTCGACCTGGCGCAGGCGCGGCGCCACCGGCAGCCCGGTCTCGGCGTGCGCCAGCGCGGCCAGCGCGTCGGCCTCGGCCTCGATGCCGTCGGCGTAGCCGTCGAGGAAGGCGGCGATGCGCTCGGGCTCGGCGGCGGCCAGCGCCTCGGCCACCGCCACCGCCGCGGCCACCGCCTCCTCCACCTCGCCGCGGCCGCTGATCGGGAAGGCCGGGCCGATGGCCTGCCCGGTGGCCGGATCGTGGGCCTGGAACCGACCGGCCGGCTCGACCGGATCGCGCCACGCGCCGGCCACCAGCACCTGCTGCAGTCCGGCCATGATCACAGCCCCGGGTGGGTCTTGATGGCGTGCTCGATCACCTTCAGCGCGGCCTCGCGCTCGGCGCCCTCCAGCGCCAGCCGGGGCGCGCGCACGCGCTCGCTGCCCCAGCCCACGCACTGCTGGGTCAGCTTGATCGCCTGCACGAACTTGGGGATGGTGTCCAGCCGCAGCAGCGGCAGGAACCAGTCGTAGAGCTCCTTGACCGCCGCGTAGCCGCCCGCGCGCGCGCGCTCGAACAGCGCCACCGATTCGCGCGGGTAGGCGTTGACCTGGCCGGCGATCCAGCCGGTCACGCCCATCGCCAGCCCTTCGACGATGGCGTCGTCGATCCCGGTCATCAGCACCAGGCGGTCGCCCGACAGCTCCTGGATCGCGGCCAGCCGGCGGATGTCGCCGGAGGACTCCTTGACCGCCTCGATCTGCGGGAACTCGCCGGCCAGCTCGGCGATCTGCGCGGCGCTGAAGTCGGTCCTGTACGCGATCGGGTTGTTGTAGAGCAGGATCGGCAGGCCGGTGGCGCCGGCGATGGCGCGGAAGTGCGCCGACATCTCCTTCCAGTCGGTCGAATAGGCGTACGGCGGCAGGATCATCAGGCCGCGCGCGCCCTCGGCCTCGACCGCCTGCGCCAGCCGGACCGCCTCGCCGGTGGACAGCGCGCCGATGCCCGGGATCACCGGCACCTGGCCCAGCGCCCTGACCAGGGTGCGCACGACGGCGACCTTCTCGTCGAAGGACAGGGTGGCGCTCTCGCCCAGCGATCCCAGCGGCACGACGCCGATGCAGCCGGACTCGACCTGCCACTGCGCATGCCGGGCGAGGAAGTCGTGATCGACCTGCCCGTGCTCGGTGAAGGGGGTGGTGAGTGCGGGGATCACGCCCTGCCACATGCTCTTGCTCATTTCAACGACTCCTGGGGTGGGTCCGCCGGAAGGTCATGGCCGAAGCCGGCCAGCACCTCCAGCGGAACGGGAAAGATCGGGGGACGCAGACCGCCGCGGGCGGCGCCGCCCAGCTCGGCCAGCGCGCTGCCGCACACGCGCCCCTGGCAGGCGCCCATGCCGCAGCGGGTCATCAGCCGGGCCTCGCGCCCGGGGGCCAGGCCGGCCAGCGCGGACAGCGGCACGTCCTCGCAGCGGCAGATGAGGGTGTCGGCGTCGGCCAGCGTGCGCAGGCCGTCGTGCAGGGCGAAGTGGCGGCGAAGCCCGGCGGCGAAGCGGCGCGCGCGCGCGCGCGCCGGCAGCAGCGCGCGCGCGGCCTGGCGGCGGCCGGCGGCGGCGTGGCCGGCGATCGCACCTTCCACCGTCGCGCAGTCCACCCCGCCGATGCCGCAGGCCTCGCCGGCGGCGTAGACCTCCTCGACGCTGGTGCGCTGCCAGTCGTCCACCGCCACCTGGGCGTGGCGGCCGCCGGCGTGGTCGAGCGCGCAGCCCAGCGCGTGGGCCAGCTCGATGTTGGGCACCAGCCCGAAGCCGCAGGCGAGCTGGTCGCAGTCCAGCGTCAGCGTGCGCGCGCCGACGCGCAGCTCGACCGCGCGCAGGCGCCCGTCGCCGAGCGCGCGCAGCACGTGGCTGCCGGCGCGGTAGGGCACGCCGGCCAGCGCCGCGCGCAGCCGCAGCGCCTGCAGCGCCTTGCCCGGCCAGCGCCACAGCCCCGCCGCGAACGCGGCCAGCGCGCGCGCCGGCGCCTGCTCGTGGATGCCGAGCACGCGCGCGCCGTGGCGGCGCAGGGTGGCGGCGGCGGCCAGCAGCAGCGGGCCGCTGCCGGCCACCACTACCCGCCGCCCGCGCACCGGCCAGCCCTGCTTGGCCAGCGCCTGCGCGCCGCCGGCGCCGGTCACCCCGGGCAGGGTCCAGCCGGGGAACGGCAGCAGCAGCTCGCGCGCGCCGGTGGCCAGCACCAGGCGGTCGTAGTCCACCTGCGCCGCCTGCGCGCCGCTGCGCACGAACAGCCGCCGCCCGGCGCAGCCGACGACCTCCGACTGCAGCAGCATCGGCACCCCGGCCGCCTCCAGCCCGGCGCGCAGCGCGCGCGCCAGCGCCGGCGCGCCGTGGCGCACGTCGTGGCGCCAGATCTGCCCGCCGGGCGCCGGCTGCGGGTCGATCAGCAGCACCCGCGCGCCGTGCGCGGCGGCGGCGCGCGCGGCCGACAGCCCGGCCGGGCCGGCGCCGACGATGGCGACTTCGCAGCGGTGGCGGTGCTCAGCCACGGGTGGAGACCTCCATGCCCTCGGTGGCTGGCAGCAGGCAGGTGCGCTGCTGCGCGCGGCCGTCGACCGTGGCCCGGCATTCGAAGCACGCGCCCATGCCGCACAGTGGCGCGCGCCGGCCGCCGCCGCAGGCGTCGCGGGTGGTGCCGCCGGCGTGGGCGATGGCCGCGGCCACGCTGCTGCCGGCGACCACCTCGACCGGCTGGCCGTCCACGCGCAGGCGCATCGTGGCCGGCGCCCGGCTCATGCCGCCACCCGCGCCGGGTCGTAGGGCGCCGGGTCGATCGCCGGCTCGCGCCCATCGATCAGGTCCACCAGCAGCCGCGCAGTGCCCAGGGCGGTGGTCACCCCCAGCCCCTCGTGCCCGGTCGCCACCCAGCAGCCGCGGCGGCCGGGCACCGCGCCGATGTAGGGGCGGCCGTCGGCGGTGCAGGGCCGCAGCCCGGTCCAGGCGCGGATCGCCTGCAGCCCGCGCAACGCCGGCAGGTAGCGGAACGCGCGCTCGAGCATGCGCGCCAGCACCGGCGGATGCAGCTCGGGCCCGCTGCGGCCGCGCTCGCGCGAGGAGCCGATCAACAGCTGCCCGGTCGGCCGCGACTGCACGTTGAAGGCCACGCTGACCTCGGCGTCGCCGTGCGCGCTGTCGGCGTAGCCCAGCTCCAGCACCTGGTGGCGGAGCAGGCCGGGGTGGCGGTCGGTGATGACCAGGTGCCCGCGCCGCGCATGCATCGGCAGCTCGGGCAGCAGCTCGCCGCTGGCGTTGCCCGCGGCCACCAGCACCGGCCCGCGCAGGACGCGGCCGTCGTCCAGCTCCACCCCGCCGTCGCGCAGCCGCAGCGCGCGCTGCCCGCGGAACAGGCACGCGCCGGCGGCGGTGGCGCGCCCGGCCAGCCACGCGGCCACCCGCGGCGGGTAGACCACCGCCTCGTCCGCCACCCGCATGCCGCCGGCCAGGTCCGCGGCCAGGTGCGGTTCCAGCGCGCGCAGGCCCGCCGCGTCCACCGCCTCGGCGCGGATCCCGGCCGCGGCCAGGCGCGCGATCTTGTCCGGCACCATGCGCAGCTCGGCATCGCTGGCGGCCACCCACAGGGTGCCGCAGCGGCTGAACTCGGCCTCTGCCAGGCCGGCCAAGTCCTGCCACAGGGTGATCGAGTAATGGCTGAGCGCCAGCTCGGCCGGGTCGTCGTCCATCACCACCAGGTGCCCCATCGACGCCGCCGTGGCGCCGCCGCCGACGACCTCGGCCTCGACGATGGCCACCCTGCGCCCGCTGGCGGCGGCCCGCTCCGCGCAGCTGGCGCCGATGATGCCGGCGCCGACGACGATGAGGTCGTAGCCGCTCATGCCCGCACGGCGTCGGCGCGGATGCCCCAGGCGAAAGGATCGTCGGCCTCGATCAGCAGCTCGGCGCGGCCGGTGATCCAGGCCTGCCCGGTGATCCGCGGCAGCACCCCGCGCCCGCTCCTGCGGTACACCCCTTCGAAGGCGCTGCCGAGGATGCCCTGCTGCACCCAGACCGCGCCCTCGGCCAGCTTGCCGTCGGCGGCCAGGCAGGCGAGCTTGGCGCTGGTGCCGGTGCCGCAGGGCGAGCGGTCGTAGGCCCCGCCCGGGCACATGACGAAGTTGCGCGCCTGCCCGGAACCGTCCGGCGCCTGGCCGTTGACCTCGACGTGATCGATCACGCCGTCGCCGTCGCCGCGGATGCCGGCCGCGTCGATGGCGCGCTGCACCGCCAGGGTGTAGGCGGTCAGCGCCGGCACGTGGGCGAAGTCCAGCGGCACCGGCGACTGCCCGGTGATGAAGAACCAGTTGCCGCCCCAGGCCACGTCGCCGACCACGGTGCCGTGGCCGGGCACCTCCACCGCCACGCCGGTGGCGGCGCGGTAGCTCTCGACGTTGTCGATCGACACCCGGCCGTCGGCGTGCAGGCGCACCCCGACCACGCCGACCGGCGTCTCGACCAGGTGCTCGCCCGGCCCGATCCGGCCCAGGTGGGCCAGGGTGCGGGTCAGCCCGATGGTGCCGTGGCCGCACATGCCCAGGTAGCCGACGTTGTTGAAGAAGATCACCCCGGCGCAGCAGCGCGGATCGGCCGGCGGCAGCAGCAGCGCGCCGACCATGGTGTCCGAGCCGCGCGGCTCGCAGGCGATCGCGCTGCGCCAGTGGTCGTGGCGCTCGCGGAAGCGCTCGCGGCGCTCGGCGAGGCTTCCGCCACCCAGATCGGGAAAACCGGAGAGCACCACCCGGGTCGGTTCCCCGGCGGTGTGCGAGTCGATGACGTGGAGGGTCTGCATGCCGCCATCTTCGGCGCGCGCTACTGTCGCCCGCTAGCACGACCTCCCCAAAGTGGATGCGGAAATGTGCATAATCGGGAACAGCGCGCGGATCCCCATCGCCGTTGATTCCAAGGCCACGCATTGCATCGCGTCCGCCATTGCGTGACGCAATGCAGCACAACCCGGGAGCACTGCCATCGACGTCTCGCTTCCCCCCGAAGACCTGCAGAACATCTTCGACGCGCTGCCCGACGTGGTGTTCTTCATCAAGGACACCGGCTGCCGCTACACCCACGTCAACCTGACCCTGCTGCGCCGGCTCGGCCTGCGGAACCGCGAGGAGCTGATCGGCAGGACCGCGGCGCAGGTGTTCCCCGAGCGCCTGGGCGGCACCTACCTGATGCAGGACCAGCGCGTGCTCGACGGCGAGGTGATCGAGAACCAGCTCGAGCTGCACCTCTACGCCAACCGCGCCGCCGGCTGGTGCCTGACCTTCAAGCGCCCGCTGATGGGCGGGCAGGCGGTCGCCGGCCTGATCGGCATCTCGCGCGACCTGGGCATGCCCGACAGCCGCCACTCCTCGTTCACCCGCCTGCAGCGCGCCTTGGAGCACATGCAGTCCAACTACGGCGCGCCGCTGCGGGTGCAGACCCTGGCCGACATCGCCGGCGTCTCGGTGGCGCAGCTCGAACGCCTGTTCAAGCGCGTATTCCAGCTGACCCCGCAGCAGCTGCTGACCAAGCTGCGCATCGAGGAGGCCATGCGCCTGCTCCACACCGACGTCAACATCGCCGGCATCGGTCAGGCCTGCGGCTTCTCCGACCAGAGCGCGTTCGCGCGCCAGTTCAAGGCCACCGTAGGCATCCCGCCACGCGACTACCGGGCGCTGGTGCGCGGCTCGCACGCGCAGCGCCCACGGCCGCCGCAGGCCCGGTCCGGCCGCGCCGGGTAGCGCGGCGCGGCCAGTGGCCGCGGTGGCGCGCTGGACGCGGTCATTTGGGCATCGCCGCCACTTCGGCTAAGCTATGCGACCCGCGCAGGATCGCCTGCCGCGGCCGGCCGGCTCCCCGCCAGGGCGCCCGCCACTGCAACGCGCCCGTAGCTCAGCCGGATAGAGTAGTGGCTTCCGAAGCCATTGGTCGGGGGTTCGAATCCCTCCGGGCGCGCCATCCACCTTGGTGACGAATCCGTGCCGCTGGAAACCGCTGGTACTGGAACCGACGCCACTACGCCCGCTGGCCGGCCTGCCTAGCAAGCTCAGGAACAGCAACCCTCAACCTCTTTTTGGCGTCATGTGCATTCTTGCGCAGGGTTGATCTCTTCTTTCCACCCAGCAGATGACATCTGCAGCATCAGCTTCCTACCTCTGTCGTGCGTGCTGGATATGCTGTCGATGGTGATGGGGCGTGGCAGGGGTTGCAGGCGTTGGCGGCTGGGCGGTGACAGCGCCGGGGCAACTGCAAGACAATGCAGACCGTGCCACTATGATCGACAGCATTCCTCTTCGCCGAACCGAACCATGAAGGAACGTGCACCACGCAACCGGACCTTGAGCTGCGAAGCCAAGGAGATGGCGGCTCTGAGCAAGGGATTGTTGCGTCTGGAGCGTGCCGCAACTGTTGACGAGATCGTCAACGGCATCATCCATCAGGATTTTCTCGAAGCGCGCCACTTCCTGCCGCATGTCCTTGCGGATCTGGTCATCCTCGATCCGCCCTACAACCTGACCAAGAACTACAACGGAAGGCTCTTCCATGCCAAGGATGCCGATGCCTACCGTGCCTGGTTCGACGACATCGTCTCGTCGCTGGTTCCACTGCTGAAGCCTACGGCCAGCGTTTACGTGTGCAGCGACTGGCGCACCTCTGCACTGGTTCATCCCGTGCTGGAGGCGCATTTCCATGTGCGCAACCGCATTACCTGGGAGCGCGAGAAGGGGCGCGGCGCGAAGGCAAACTGGAAGAACAACACCGAAGACATCTGGTTCTGCACCATGAGCGAGAACTACCACTTCGACGTGGAGGCGGTGAAGCTGAAGCGCCGCGTGATTGCGCCTTATCGCAACGGTGACGGTGCGCCGAAAGACTGGGAAGAATCCGATTCGGGCAACTACCGGCTGACCCATCCTTCCAATTTTTGGTCGGACATCACCGTGCCATTCTGGTCAATGCCGGAGAACACCGACCACCCCACGCAGAAGCCCGAGAAACTGATCGCCAAGCTGATCCTGGCCAGCTCCCGTCCCGGCGACGTGGTGTTCGATCCGTTCCTGGGCAGCGGCACAAGTGCAGTGGCGGCAAGCAAGTTGGGGCGCCGTTACTGCGGCGTGGAGATCGATCACGAATATTGCTGCTGGGCATTGAAGCGGCTTGGGCTTGCGAAGACCGACCCGACCATCCAAGGCTATGCGGAAGGTGTGTTCTGGGAGCGCAACAGCCTCAACGGGCAAAAGGCAGCTCGCTCCAACAGCGCCCAGGACACCGTACCGAGCCTGTTCGATGCCTGACGCCCTGCAAGCATTGCTCGACTTCATCGGCCGGCACGATGGCATCGGCGACAAGATGCAGCTGGCACGGCTTGCCGCCGACGAATTCAAGCTGATCAAGGATCGCGCGGTCTACTGCTGCGCCGACTATGCCGTGCGATTCAGCGCATCCGAAACAGTCAACTTCGGCAATACCGTGGCCTCGCTATCACGCCTGCAGAAATACGACGACCGTCCCTTCATCGCCTGCGTCGTCACGCCACAACGCAACCACTGCCTGCTGGCGAACACAACCTTCCTCAAGAAAGTCAGCCACAGCTCACAGGCGCTGCGCGAGAACAACATCCGCGGCAGCTTCAACGGCTCCGACATCGTCCGCGAGTTGGAGGGCATCGAAAACTGCGCGGCCAACATCCAGCGCCTGTTTGCCATCCATGCCGGCGTCGGCTTCGAGGGCAACCTGCCCCGGCTGGTGGAGGCCACCAACGGCATCTCGCCCACGGGCGTGAAGTTCGCCATCGACGCGTCCTCGTGGACCAACATTCTTGCCGCGCCCGCACGCGCCATCCGTTTCGCGGCGTCAGCCCACGCCGCCACACTGAAGGCGGAACTCGATGCACAGGTGGAAAAGTACCGCGCCGAGATCCTCGTGGCAGCATTGATCGAGAACGTTAACGTGCGTGGCCGCGTGATCGAATACCTGATCGCGGGCGAAGACGAGGCGTTGCGGCAAAACCTGGTTTCCGCATTGCGGAACGGGCGGAGCGGGCCGCCCGCATTCAAGACAGGCAACGCACTGGGCGACTACTCGCGCCGCTTCGAGGCCTTCGACACCGAAACCGACGTGAAAACCAAGGTGCTGATCCTCAACTCCAACCCGAAGGCTTACAACCTGGACAAGGTGCTGGAATTCCTCGCGCGCGACCGCAGCGTGTTCGGGTTCTACTTCGTCGGCATCGACCCCGGCCGCATTGTCGCCACCACGCTCGTCTCCATGTTCCAGCAGGACCTGCTGCGTGCCACGCTCCTGCTGCGCCACTGGGCCGGGCGGAATTCACGCGGCGTGGCGCAGTTCGAGGGCACGGCTATCAACGATCTCATCGAAAGTGACGACACTCGGATCGACGAAGCAGCGGCGATTGCGTTTCTTGAGCGCGTGGCCAATTTGTAAGGTAATTCCTCGCTTTTCCGGAATGGGACGTTGGTGCGGGGCGATGAACTCCCGACACAGGCCATAACTGCGGCTTCGTCGAGCGCATAAACCGCACACTGTTGGATGAGTGCTTCCGGGTCCAGGACGCCAGCCCTAGTGCCTGTTAACACTAATGGTTCTACTTGGCGCATGAAACTGACTCCTGCGCAATTCGCCCGCGTCAGGGACTGCCTGCCTCGGCAGCGCGACCGGGTCTCGCTCGACAACCTGCAAGTGCTCAATGCCATGCTGTATGTGGCAGAGAACGGTTGCCAGTGGCGCGCACCGCCCAGCGCTTCGGCAACTGGCAGACGATCTACACGCGCTTGAATCGCTGGGCCAAAGCCGGTGTACTCGACCGCGTGTTTGCGCGGATGCAGGCCGAGCAACTGATCAGGACTCGGCTCGAATCGGTCAGTCTGGACAGCACTATCGTCAAGGTGCATCCCGGTGGCACAGGCGCACGAAAAAAACGGTGGCCAATCCATCGGGCGCTCTCGAGGTGGCTGGAGCACCAAAATTCATTTGGCTGCCGCGGATGAGCTCTGCGTCCTTGCCTTCTCCCTGACTCCGGGGCAAGCCGGAGACGGCCTCGCCGGTCGAGCCTTGATGCGCACGCTGGCGCGCCAAGGGGCACTGCCACCTCATCATGGACTGTGCCTACCAGGGAGACGACGCGCGACAATTGGCGCTGGAATCCGCCGCCGCGCCCTGCCCGGCCAGCGCGAGCGTGGCGGTGGTGCCGCTGGGGGGATCGGACTGGATGTCCAGCCGCCAGCCCAGGTGCTCGCACAGGCGCGCGATCAGATCCAGGCCGATCCCGCCGCCTGCGGGCGCGCCGCCGCGCGCGAGGCGGCCATAGATCGCGCTGACCTGCTCGGGGCTCATGCCGTGGCCGGGATCGCGGATGGCGACGGTGGCCGGCGGCCGCAGTTCGACCTCGATGACGCCGTTGTCGCTGTTCTCGATGGCGTTGCGCAGCAGGTTGCCGACCGCGGCGCGGACGATGCCCGCCGGCGCGACGATGCGGCACGGCGCGTCCGCGGACAAACGGATGCGCAGCGACTTGCCCTCGCACAGGTGCAGGTGGTCCTCCACGATCTGCGCCAGCAACGCGTCGAGTTCGACCGGCCCGCCGGCCTGCGCCAACCGCGAGGGATCCTTGGCCAGGGCCAGCAGCAGGGTGATCAGCTGCTTCATGTCGCGCGCGGTGCGCTGGATGCGCCGCAGCTGGAACCGCATGGCCGATGGGTTGTCGATCGCCTGCAGGCCGAGTTCGGCGGCGCCGTCGATCACCGCCAGCGGCGTGCGCAATTCGTGGCTGGCGGTGCCGATGAAGGTCCGCTCGCGCTCGACGAAGCGCTCGTTGCGCTGCAGGTAGTCGTTCAATGCGCTGGAGATCACCTCCAGTTCGGAACTGGCGCGATCGTCGATGGCGATGCGCTGGCCGCTGCGGTCCGGCGAGAGCGCGGAGATGGCGCCGGCCATGTCCGCCAGCGGGCGCAGCGCGCGGCCCAGGCCGTAGGCGGTGAGCGCGCCCATCAGCAGGACCAGCGCCAGCGCCGAGCCGAGGATGAAGAAGGTCAGCCGGTCCTCCTCGCGCTCCATCTCGGTGATGTCCAGGCTCAGCACGTGGCGCACGCCTTCCACGTGCCGGACCAGCACCAGCATCTCGGTGCCGTCGGCCATCATCAGTTCGTCGTGGATGCCTTCGGGCAGGCCGTCGAACGCCTTGGGCACCGGCGCACCGCTGCCCTCGACGTACAGGTGCAGGCTTTCCGAGTCGATCCAGCGGTAGCCGGGATCGCGGGCCTTCCTTTCCAGGTGGCGGTCGAATTCGGTCTGCACCAGCGAGTCCCACAGCAGCCGCTCGGCGTACTCGTTGACCAGGAAGCCGTGCAGGGAGATGCCGGCCGCCAGCAGCAGCGCATAGCCGGCCAGCCAGTACAGGATGCGCGAGCGCAGGCTGGTTCTGTGCTTCATCGGTTCATTCCTGCCGCGGCGCGGCGATGCGGTAACCCACCCGCGGCAGCGTGTGGATGAGCTTGTCCGCGAACGGGCCATCGACGCTGCGCCGCAGTTCGTAGACGTGCGAGCGCAGCATGTCGTGGTCGGGCGGATCCTCGCCCCACAGCGCGTACTCCAGTTGCCCGCGCGTGACCGCCGCGGGGCTGGCCTGCATCAGCGTCGCCAGCAGCTTCCTGCACGCCGGGTACAGGTGCAGGAGCACTCCGCCGCGGGTGGCTTCCAGCGTGTCCAGGTCGAGCCGCAGATCGTGAACCTGGAGAATCCTGCGCTTGTGCCGGCCGTGGATCCGCGCCTGCAGTGCTTCCAGGCGGACTTCCAGTTCCGGCAGGGCGAAGGGCTTGGTCAGGTAGTCGTCCGCGCCGGCCCGGAATCCCGCGATCTTGTCGGGCAGCTCGTCGCGCGCGGTGAGCATGATCACGGGGGTGTCGATGCCGCCGGCGCGCAGCCGGCGCAGCAGTTCGCAGCCGTCCAGCCGCGGCAGCATCCAGTCGAGGATGATGGCGTCGTAGTCGTGGGTCGAGGCCAGGTGCAGCCCCACGATGCCGTCGGGCGCGGCGTCCAGCTGATGGCCGCGCGGTTCGAAGAACTCGAACAGGTTGCTGACCAGATTGCGGTTGTCCTCGACCACCAGCAGGCGCATCGCCTCGCTCCAAGCCTTGCCCGGCGCGGGAATGATAAGGGCCGGCGGCGGCCGCGCTCCGACATGTTTCCGACAACTCTCCCATCTGTTTCCGACGTGGCCGCGCCTACCCTCGCCGCGCTTTGTCGGGACAGTGGGGGGCCAAGTGGGTCTGCGAGCTTGTGTCGGCGCTGCCGGACGCCTGCGGCCGGTCGCGGGGTTCTTCCTGGGCGGCTTCATCGTGCTGGGCCTTTCGCGGCTGGGACTGTCGCTCTGGCGCCGCGCCGAGATCGGCGAGGTCGATGGATGGTCGCAGGTGCTGTTGCAGGGCGCGCGGGTGGACATCGCCAGCCTGTGCCTGCTGTTCGTCCCGCCCGCGCTGCTGCTGGTGCTGCTGCCGGCCGGGACCCTGGCCGCCACGCCGGTGCGGCGGTTCCTCGCGCTCTGGCTCGCCGCCGCGGCGACCCTGCTGGTGGTGCTGGAACTGGTGACGCCGGGTTTCATGCAGGAATACGGGCTGCGCCCGAACCGCACCTTCGTCGAGTACCTGGCCTACCCGCAGGAAGTGTTCTCCACCCTGTTCAAGGGCCGTCCGCTGCAATCGGCGCTGCTGCTGGCCATCGCCGCGGCCACGGCCTGGGCCTGCTGGCGGCTGGCGTGGCGGTGGCTGGCCTCCACCGCCGCCTCGTCGGCCGGCGGGCTGGCGCGCACGCTGCTGGCGATCGTGGTCCTGCTCGCCGGCGCGCTGGGCGTGCGCTCGACGCTGGGGCACCGCCCGATGAGCCCGGCGATGGTCGCCTTCAGCAGCAACCCGACGGTGAACGTGCTGCCGCTCAATTCGTTCTATTCGCTCGCCCACGCGATGCGCGACTGGCTGCGCCACGACGAGAGCGCGATGGAGCTGTACGGCGAGCTGCCGCGCGGGCAGGTCGTCGCGGCGGTGCGCGCCGGCACCGGCCTGCCGGCTTCGGCCTTCGCCCATGACGACATTCCGACCCTGGCGCGCCGCCCACCGGTGTGGCGCGGCAAGCCGCGCAACCTGGTCATCGTGCTGGAGGAAAGCCTCGGCGCCCAGTTCATCGGCAGCCTCGGCGGGCGGCCGCTTTCGCCCCACTACGATCGCCTGAGCCGGCAGGGCTGGGCTTTCCGGCGGCTTTACGCCACCGGGACGCGCTCGGTGCGCGGGATCGAGGCGGTGGTGGCCGGGTTCGCGCCTACGCCGGCGCAGGCGGTGGTCAAGCGTTCGCGCAGCCAGCAGGGCTTCTTCACCCTGGCCGCGCTGCTGCGCCGGCACGGCTACGACACCACCTTCCACTACGGCGGCGAAAGCCATTTCGACAACATGCGCGGCTTCTTCCTCGGCAACGGCTTCACCCGCGTGATCGAGCAGCGCGACCACCGCGCGCCGGCGTTCGAAGGATCCTGGGGCGTGTCGGACGAGGACCTGTTCGCGCGCGCCGACGAGGAGTTCCGCCGCCTGCACGCGCAGGACCGGCCTTTCTTCGGTTTCGTGTTCACTTCCAGCAACCACGATCCGTTCGAGTTTCCCGATGGCCGCATCGACCTATACGAGCAGCCCAGGCAGACCCGCAACAACGCGGCCAAGTACGCCGACCATGCGCTGGGCGGGTTCTTCGATCGCGCGATGGCGGCGCCGTACTGGCGCGACACGATCTTCCTGGTGGTGGCCGACCACGACTCGCGCGTATTCGGCCGCGACCTGGTGCCGGTGGACAATTTCCACATCCCCGGCCTGATCCTGGGCCCCGGCATCGCCCCGCGCCAGGACGATCGCCTCGCCAGCCAGATCGACCTGGGGCCGACGCTGCTGTCGCTGATCGGCATCGGCGACGCCACGCCGATGACCGGCCGCGATCTCGCCGATCCGGCAATGTCCCTGCCGGGCCGCGCGATCATGCAGTACGACCGCAACTTCGCCTACATGCAGGGCGACGACGTGGTGATCCTGCAACCGGGCAAGCCGGCCGGGCAGTACCGGCACGAACGCGATGCCAAGCGCCTGCTGCCGGCGGCGCTGTCGCCCGATCTGGCCCGCGAGGCGCACGCGCAGGCCTTGTGGGGTTCGATGGCCTACGACAACGGCTGGTACCGGCTGCCGCCGGAGTAGGCCGGCGGAGCTTCGTCAGCGAACGTCCTTCGGATAGGCCAGCAGGATCACCAGGTCCTCCTCGCCGATCTGCTGGATCGCGTGGGTGCTGCCGGCGCGGGTCAGCAGCGCATGGCCCGGGCCGACCTCGTGCTGCGCGCCGTCCAGCGCGTACAAGCCGCGGCCGCTGACGATGTAGTAGATCTCGTCCTTGCGGTGCTGGTGCAGGCCGATGCCGGCACCCTTGTGCAGCACGCGCTTGCGCAGCACGAACGACAGGCCGGGCGCCTCGGCGAAGAACGAATGCGCGGTGGTCGGGCCGGCGCCGCCGTGCGGGCCGGGCTGCACGAGGGCGATATCGCGTTCGTGCGCGATCAGCGACGGATTGGCCTGCGCGGCGCGCGTGGCCAGCGCATCGGGCGGCGCGCCGCAATCGGTGTCGCGCACGACGGCGGCGTCGAGCGCGGGCTCCAGCCGCCGCCAGTCGCGCACCACCAGGCAGGCCACCGCCGCCGCGCCGGCATGGCTGAAATGGGTGCCGTCGGCCTTGCCCTGTTCCGGCACGAACATGAAGTAAGGCTGCGCAGCCTTTTCGCCCAGCGCGCGGATCCAGTCCATGCTGCCGGCGCCGAGATCGATCAGCGCCACCCGCTCGCGCCGCGCCAGTTCGCGGACCGCGTGCGCGTACGCGCCGTGCGTGTCCAGCAGCGAGCCGAAGTCGTAGCGCAGCCGCGCCACCGGCGTCACCAGCACCGGCGTGGCGCCGCGCTCGCGCGCCAGCGCCACGTAGCGCATCAGCCACTGCGGGAAGGCGGTTTCCGGATCGGTGTAGCGCGCCGGATCCTCGAACTTGGCGTCGTTGTGGCCGAACTGGATCAGCAGCACGTCGCCGCGGCGCAGTTCGGCGGCGATGCCGTCCAGCCAGCCCTGCTCGATGAAACTGCGCGAACTGCGCCCACCCCTGGCGTGGTTGCGCACTTCCCAGACCCGCGGATCCAGGTAGCTTTGCAACGCCTGGCCCCAGCCGGCCTGCGGCGCGCGCTCGGGGCCGTACTCGGCGGCGGTGGAGTCGCCGGCGATCAGCACGCGGCGTGGTTCGGCCTGCGCCGCGAGGGTCGCGAGCGCCAGCAGCGACGCGATGGCGCCGGCTTGCAGGATCTTCATGCTTGGCCTCCTGTCGCGGCGGGACCGGATGCGCCGGGCATGGCCTTCGCCTGCGCCGTCATGAAGCGTGGACGTCGGCGACGCCAGTCGGTGTCGATTCGTCCGGACCGTGCCGCCCCGCGGAGAGATTCGGGACGGCGCGGACCGGACGCGGAACGGATTGCTCAGCGCGCCAGCCAGCCGCCATCGACCGGGATGATCGCGCCATTGACGTAGTCCGACGCGGCGCTGGCCAGGAACACCGCCGCGCCGCCCAGGTCCGCCGGCGTGCCCCAGCGGCCGGCCGGGATGCGGTCGAGGATGGCCTTGCTGCGATCCTCGTCGGCGCGCAGCTGCGCGGTGTTGTCGGTGGCCATGTAGCCCGGTGCGATCGCGTTGACGCTGATGCCGTGGCCGGCCCACTCGTTGGCCAGCAGACGGGTGATGCCGGCGATGCCGGACTTGCTGGCGGTGTACGACGGCACCCGGATGCCGCCCTGGAACGACAGCATCGAGGCGATGTTGATGATCTTGCCGCGACCCTGCGCGATGAAATGCCGGCCCGCGGCCTGCGACATGAAGAAGGCCGACTTGATGTTGACGTTCATCACGTCGTCCCAGTCCTGCTCGCTGAAGTCCACCGCGTCGGCGCGGCGGATCAGCCCGGCGTTGTTGACCAGGATGTCGAGGCCGCCGAGCCCGGCGACGGTTTCCTCGACCAACCGTGCGACCGGTTCGATGGTGCTCAGGTTGGCCTGCAGGTTGAGGAAGCGACGACCGAGCGCGCGCACCTTCTCGGCGGTTTCGGTCGCTTCCACTATCCCGGCGCCGGCGACGTCCGCGCCGGCCTCGGCCAGCGCCAGCGCGATGCCCTGGCCCAGGCCGGTGTTGGCGCCGGTGACCAGCGCGACCTTGCCTTCCAGGCTGAACGGGTTGTTTGCCATGAGCGGTCCTCGATTGGATGCGTTGCGGTAGTGCCGGCGTGGAGCGGAGCTTGCTCCGCTGCGCGATGGCGGGTGAATGAGAGCGAGCCGAGCGAGCTCGGCTCTACGACCGTCGTTTACTTGAGCTGGCAGATGTCCAGCACGTGCATGTCGGTGTAGTCCAGGTTCTCGCCGCCCATCGCCCAGATGAAGGCGTAGTTGCTGGTGCCGGCGCCCATGTGGATCGACCACGGCGGCGACACCACCGCCTCGTCGTTCCGGATCACGATGTGGCGCTGCGCGTCCGGCTCGCCCATGAAGTGGTAGACGCGATCGTTCTCGCCGAGGTCGAAGTAGAAATAGACCTCGCTGCGGCGATCGTGCAGGTGCGGCGGCATCGTGTTCCAGACGCTGCCCGGCTTGAGCACGGTCAGGCCCAGCAGCAGCTGCGAGGAGGCGCAGGTGGCCGGCACGATGTACTGGTAGATGGTGCGCTCGTTGCTGGTCTCCAGCGCGCCGCGATCCAGCGCGACGGCGTCCTTGATCGAGAGCTGCCTGGTCTCGAAGCGCGCGTGCGCCGGCGTCGAGGCCAGGTAGAACTTCGCCGGGTTGGCGGCATCGTCCGACGCGAACACGACCTCCTCGCTGCCCATCGCCACGTACAGCCCGTCCTTCGGCCCGAGTGTGTACGCGGTGCCGTCCACGGTGACGGTGCCGGCGCCGGCGCCGACGTTGATCACGCCCAGCTCGCGGCGCTCCAGGAACGGATGGCCGGCGGCCGAGGCCGGCTCGGTCTGCCTCGGCAGCGCCAGCGGCGCCGTGGTCGGCGACGCGCCGCCGAGCACGAAGCGCTCGTAGTGGGTGTACTTGAGGACGATCCGGCCCTCGGCGAACAGGCCGTCGAGCAGGTACAGCTCGCGCAGCTCGTCGTTGCTCGCGCCCTGGAGGGCGGCCGGATGGGTGGCGTAGTGGGTCTTGCAGTAGAGGGACATGGCGGCTCCGAACGGGGGGCGGGCGGACGGCGTCCGCGGCTGGTGGGACGATTCTAACGGCTCAGGTAACCGGTGTCATTTTGCGCTGCACGAATCAAATGACGGGAAACGTAAATCGGCGAAAACTGTTGCCGATGTACGAAGGAGAATGGATGTCTAGGCAGCAAGAGCTCCCTCCCCCGTTCACGGGGGAGGGTTGGGGTGGGGGCTGCTGTCAGTTCACCGGCAGCCCCCATCCCAGCCTTCCCCCGCAAGCGGGGGAAGGGGCGGATCAAGGCACCGGAAGGATCAGGCAGGGCCTTCCCACATGCGTGGGAACGAGCCGGCCATGACGCCGCCCCGCGCTCAGCTTTCCGGCGGCTGGCAGGAATCGCGGACGATCAGGTGCGGGCGCACGCTGGCCACCGACAGCACCTGCGCGTGCTCGGGCTGGATCAGCATCGCCGCGGCGGTGCGCCCGGTGTCGCGGGTATGCCGGCGCACCGAGGTCAGTGGCGGCCACAGGCGCGAGGCCAGCGGGCTGTCGTCGTAGCCGATCACCGACAGCTGGCGCGGGATCTGGATGCCGTTGCGCATCGCCACGCGGTAGACGCCGGCGGCCATTTCGTCGTTGCCGGTGAAGATGGCGGTGGGGCGCTGGCGGCTGCCGACCAGCAGCTTCTCGGCCGCGGCCACGCCGGACTCGAAGGTGTAGCCGGCCTCGACGATGCGCTCCTGCGGCAGTTCCAGGCCACGCTTCTTCAGGCCCTCGACGAAGCCGGCGGTGCGCTCCAGGGTGGAGCGGTAGGCCGAGGGACCGGTGATCAGCGCGATGTCGCGATGGCCGAGCGAGAGCAGGTAGTCGGCGGCCTCGGCCGCGCCCTCGCGGTCGTGGGTGACCACCATCTGCGAGCTTTCGTCCAGCGCCACCGAGGCCACGCGGGTGTAGCGGCAGCCGATCTCGGCCAGCATGTCGGCCAGCGCCTGGTCCTCCGAGGCGCGCGGCACCAGGATCACGCCGTGCAGCTTCTGCTGCTGCACGAACCGGCGCACGCCCTCGATGTAGCCGGGGCTGCGCGAGTCGCAGGGATGCACCACCAGTTCGAAGCTGGAATCGCGCAACGCGTCGAGCGCGCCGTACTGCATGTCGACGATGTACTGCGCGGTCGGGTTGTCGTAGACCATGCCGATCAGGAACGAGCGCCGGAACGCCAGCCCGCGCGCCATCGGATCCGGCGAGTAGCCGACCTCGCGCATCAGCGCCTCGACCTTCTCGCGGGTGTCCTGCCGCACCAGCGGCGAGTTGTTGATGATGCGCGAGACGGTCTTCTTCGACACCCCCGACAGGCGGGCGATGTCGTTGATGGTGGCGGTCCTGCCTTTCAGGCTTTCGGCCGCGGCGGCGGGGGCTTCGGGTTTCTTGCGTGCGGGCATGGCGTCGGGCCGGTCGGATACGGCGATTCTAGCGGTAGTCATGCGCTGTCCGGGCGCGCCGGTCCGCGCATGCGGCGGCAGCCATGCTTCAACGACCCGCCGCCGCATGCGCGGCCCGCCACGCCGGGTATTCCTTTTCCAGCAGTGCCTGCGGCCACTGCCCGTACCACGCATAGCCGGTGCGCCGCTCGCGCGGGATCTGCGCGTAGTCGGCGACGCGGACGCCCTCGCGCGTGGCCAGCACCACGCTGTCGTCGGCGACGTCGTGGAAGCGCGCCCATAACGGCGGCGCGGACGGGTCGCGGACCAGCCGGCGATCCTCGTCGCTGCGGTGATGGCGGTACTGCTCGGGTTCTGCGGCGAAGGTCTCCAGCCGCCAGCCGTCCAGCGCGACGCGGCGCAGCCAGGCCACCGCGCCGTCGACGGCGGCGATCGCCTGCGGCGACGGATCCGGGATCGACATCAGGTAGCGGACCACGCCGACGGTTTCCTGCACGGCGATCGACGGCAGTTCGAAGCTGCGCCCCTGCGCCGGCAGCAGCGTCTGCGGGTCGTACTGGCCGGCCCAGCCGGCGGGCCCGCCACCGTCCTGGCGGATCTGCAGCCGCAGCACGCAGTCGTCGCCGCGCGCCACCGCCTGCGCAGCGCGCTCGCGCAGCGCGGCATCGAGCGCGGCGTAGCGGCCCTCGCCCTGCGCGACCCCGCGCAGCATGCCCAGCACGCCGGCGGTGACGTCGTCGGCGAAGGTGATCAGCGGGTGATAGCGCTGCGTGGCCGGCACCGTGTGCGGCCAGCCGCCGCAACCGGGGATCTGATGAGCGAGGGTGAATGCCAGTCCACGCACCGCAGCCTGCAGGTAGCGCGCATCGCCGGTCAGCGAGTGCGCCGCCAGCAGGTAGTCGATCTGGGTATGGACGTTGCGGTTGTCGAAGCTGCCGCCCTCCTGCAGCGCCTCGGCGGCCAGACGTTCGCGGTCCGCCGCCGACAGCACGCGCGCCGGATCCTGGTTCTCGATCCAGCCGCCGTCGCGGCGCTGGTAGAGCAGCAGGTTGTCGGCGATCTCGCGCACCTGCGACGGCGCATGACGCGGATAGTCGCGGCCGTGGACGTTGCGCCAGTGGTGGATGGCGTCGCCGAAGCCGTCCAATGCGGTTTCCGCATCGGCCGCCGATTGCGCCACGGCCGGCGCCGCGAACACGGCGGCCAGCAACAGCAGCGCCGCCTTCATGCGCGCATCAGCCGGGGCAGCCACAGCGACAGCTCGGGGAAGAAGGTCACGATCAGCAGCACGCCCAGCCCGGCCAGCCAGAACGGCCAGATCGTGCGCATGCTCTGGCCGACGGTGATCTTGCCGATGGCGGTGCCGATGAACAGCACCGAGCCCACCGGCGGCGTCACCAGCCCCAGGCCGCCGGTCAGCACCAGCACCAGCCCGAAGTGGATCGGATCGATGCCGTAGGCGCGCGCCACCGGCAGGAAGATCGGCGTGCAGATCAGGATCATCGGCGCCAGGTCCATGAACGTGCCCAGCAGCAGCAGCATGATCACGATCATCAGCAGCACCATGTACTTGCTGTGCGCGAACGACTGCAGGAACTCCACCGCCGCCACCGGCACCTGCAGGTAGGCCAGCAGCCAGCCGAACACCGCCGCCGCGGCGATCACGAACAGGATCACGCCGGTGGTGCGCGCGGCGTGGGTCACCGTCTCCAGGAACTCGCGCAGCTTGAGCTGCCGGTACAGCACGATGGTGACCAGCAGCGCATAGACCACGGCGATGGCCGCGCTCTCCACCGCGGTGAAGATGCCGGCGCGGATGCCGACGAAGATCAGCGCCACCAGCCCCAGCCCCGGCAGCGCCGCCAGCAGCCGCACCAGCACCGCGCGCATGCCGGGGAACGCTTCCACGCCGTAGCCGCGCCGGCGCGCCACCGCGTAGCCGGTGATCATCAACGCCAGCGTCATCAGCAGCGCCGGCACGATGCCGGCGGCGAACAGATCGGCGATCGACAGCCCGCCGCCGGCCGCGGCCGAGAACAGGATCAGGTTGTGCGACGGCGGCACGAGAAGTGCCACGAGCGCCGCGGTGATGCTGACGTTGACGGCGAAGTCGCGGTCGTAGCCGCGCTTGACCATCTGCGGGATCATCGTGCCGCCGACCGCCGACACGTCGGCGATGGCCGAGCCGGACACGCCGCCGAAGAACAGCGACGACAGGATCGACACCTGCCCCAGCCCGCCGCGCATGCGCCCGACCAGCGACGAGGCCAGCGCGATCAGCCGTTCGGAGATGCCGCCGCGCATCATGATCTCGCCGGCGAAGATGAACAACGGGATGGCGATCAGCGAGGCGGTGCCGGTGCCGGCCGAGATCTGCTGCACCATCACGATGCTCGGCAGGTCCAGGTACAGCAGCGTGGCCAGCGCCGCGGCCGCCAGCGCGAACGCCACCGGCACGCCGATCAGCAGCAGCACCGCGAACACGGTGAACAGGATGGCGATGGCCATCAGCGATCTCCTTCCGCGGCGAGGGACGGCGCCGGACGCGGCGCCAGCGCGCCCGCCAGCCGGTTGAGCGCGAACAGCGCCATCAGCGTCCCGCCGACGCACAGCGGCAGGTAGTTGATCGACTGCGGCAGCGGCGCGCCGGCCGCGCGGATCGACAGGCCGTCGGCCAGCAGGATCGCGCTCCACCAGGCGATGACCGCGCCGATGCCGATGACGACCAGCGGCACGATCACGTCCACCACGCGCCGCGCCAGCGGGTTGAGGTGGTCGTGCAGCAGGAAGAAGCCGAAATGCCGGCCGGTGTGCACGCCGGCCGCCGCGCCCAGGCTCATCGCCGTGCTCAGCAGCAGCAGCGTGACCGGCTCGGTCCAGCTCGGCGAATCGTTGACCACGTAGCGGGCGAACACCTGCCAGCCCTGCACCACCACCAGCCCGAGCAGGGCGGCGGCGGCGATGCCGATGGCGAGGCGGGCGCACGCGTCCAGCGCGCGCTGCGCGGCGCCGGCGGGAGGAACGGAAAGGGTTTCTGCTTCTGACATCGCGGGGCTTCCCTTGCTTCAGGCCAGGTCGCGGATGCGACGGTGCAGGGCTTCGATGGCGGGCTGGCGCAGGTACTGATCCTTCAGCGGCTGCGCGGCGGCGCGGAACGCGGGCATGTCCACTGCGTTGGCCTGGATGCCGTAGTCCAGCACCGCCTGGCGCGCGGCGCCTTCGGAGGCGTCCCACAGCCGGCGCATCACCGGCACCGAGGCGCGCGCGGTGTCCAGCAGCAGCCGGCGATCGGCCGGCGACAGCGACTCGAACGTGCGGCGCGAGATCAGCAGCACGTCCGGCGCGTACGAGTGCTCGCTCTGCGACCAGTACTTCGCCGCCTCGAAATGGCGGCTGGAATGGAAGCTGCGCATGTTGTTCTCGGCGCCGTCGATCATGTGCGTTTCCATGCCGGAGAAGGTATCGCCCAGCGACATCGGCGTCGGGTTGGCGCCGAGCGCGCGCACCAGCCGGATGAAGATGTCCGACGAGGCCACGCGCAGCTTCAGCCCGCGCATGTCGGCCGGCGTGCGGATCGGGTGCTTGGTGTTGTAGAAGCAGCGCGCGCCGCTGTCGTAGATGGCCAGGCCGACCAGGTCGCGCGTCTCGAAGCCGCGCAGCACTTCGTCGGCCACGCCGCTGTCCAGCGCATGGCGCATGTGCGCGACCGAATCGAACACGTATGGCAGGCACAGCGCCTGGGTCAGCGGAAAGGCGTTGTTGAGCGCGCCGGAATAGACGCGGGTGATGTCGATGGCGCCGAAGCGCGCCATGTCGATCGCCTCGGACTCGCGGCCGAGCTGGCCGGAGTGGTACTGGCGCAGGCGCAGCCGGCCGCCGGTCTCGCGCTCCAGGGTCTGGCCGATCCAGCGCACCGCCTCGACGGTGGGATAGTTGGATACGTGCACGTCGGTGGCGGTCAGCAGCCGCGCCGCGCCCGGGGCGTCGCCGGCGCGCGCCGGCAGCAGCGGCGCGGCGCAGGCGGCCACGGCGCAGGCGAGGAAGCGGCGGCGCCCGTTCATGCGCCATCCTCCGCGCCGGGCAGCGGCCGCGCGGCGCGGGCGCGCAGCCGGATTCCGGCATGGTCGGCAAAATCCACCCGCGCCGACTGGCCGACGGCGATGTCATGGATACCGGTAGCATTCCCGGTCGCGACCAGCTCGCCGCGCTTCAGCGGCCGTCCCCGCCGCGCCGAGCGGCCCAGCGCGAACGCGAAAGCCGCGCGCAGCCCGCCGGGCAGGCGCTGCGCGCCGCCGTGGCCGACCGATACGCCGTCGATGAAGGTCTCGGCGATCAGGTCGGCCTCGTCCAGCGCCGTCCAGCCGGCGATTTCCGGCCCCAGCACCAGGCCGTTGTTGTTGCCGAAATCGGACACGACCACCCTCGGCCCCAGTTCGTTGATGGTGGCCAGCGGGCTGCTGGCCACTTCCACGCCGATCAGCAGCGTGGCCGGCAAGGCCGCGGCCTCCTCGGGCGTCCAGTCCAGCTTGCCGGCCGGCGCGTCGGCCTCCAGCCGCAGCACGTATTCGGCCTCCACCGCGCCGAATCCGCCCGCGAAGATCTCGAACTCGACCTCGCCGTCCGGGTCGGCCGGTTGCAGCTTGCCGGCGAAGATCGGCCCGAGCAGGCGGTCGTCGCCGGAGGCGTCGCGGCGCTCGGCGGCGATGTAGCCGACCTTCCAGCCGACCACGCGATCGGGCCAGCGCGCGATCGCCGCGTCCTGCACGCGGTAGCCGCTGACCAGATCGGCCGGGATCTCGCCGGGGAACGCGGCCAGGGCCTGTCCGCGCGCGCGCGCCTGCACGAAGCCGGCGGCGATGGCGGCCAGCCCGGGCGGTGTCGGCGTTTCGTCCAGAATGCCGTTGTCGGTGCTCAAGGCGCCTCCGAGGATGCCCATTGGGATTTTGTTGCACTGCCGTTCGACAGTGCCTGGGAAGCTGTATATGGTAAACCGGTGTCATAGGCAATGTGCAGTGCGCAAAACGTCCCGGACGCCGGGTCCGGCGCACCGCGGCAATCACTCAGGGAGGCTTTCCATGCAGTCCACTCCGACGCATTCGCGCGGCTTCATCCGCCGTTTCCTGCCTCTGGCGGCCTTCGCGCTGGCCCTGGGCCTGTCGGCCGGCGCGTCCACCCAGGCCGTCCGCGCCGCGGAAGCCGGCCCCGCGCTGGCCTTCCCGGGCGCGCAGGGCTGGGCCGCGCACACGCCGGGCGGCCGCGGCGGCGCGATCCTGCGGGTGACCACGCTGGACGCCGAGGGGCCGGGCTCCTTCCTGGAGGCGGTGCGCACGCCGGGGCCGCGCACCATCGTGTTCGAGGTCGGCGGCGTCATCGACCTGGACCTGAAGACGGTGCGCATCACCGAGCCGTTCCTGACCATCGCCGGCCAGACCGCGCCGGCGCCGGGCGTGACCTTCATCCGCGGCGGCTTCGACATCGCCACCCACGACGTGATCGTGCGCCACATCCGCATACGCCCGGGCGACGCCGGCCAGCCGAAGCGCTCCGGCGTGGATTTCGACGCCATCTCGACGGTGCGCGCGCACGACGTCATCGTCGATCACTGCTCGCTGACCTGGGGCACCGACGAGGGCCTGTCCGCGTCCGGCACGCGCTTCGCCGTGGGCGGCCGCACGGTCGAGGACTTCCGCGCGGGCACCTCGCGCCGCATCACCTTCAGCAACAACCTCATCGCCGAAGGCCTGGCCTACGCCAGCCACGGCAAGGGCGAGCATTCCAAGGGCACGCTGGTGCACGACCACGTGCAGGACATCCTGATCGTCGGCAACCTCTACGCGCACAACTACGAGCGCAACCCGCTGTTCAAGGGCGGCGTGTCGGGCCAGGTCCTCAACAACCTGATCTACAACCCCGGCGCGCGCGCGGCGCACTACAACCTGATCGCCGAGGAATGGATCGGCCATGCCTACGAGACCGGCCGCATGATCCTGCGCGGCAACGTGCTGCGCGCCGGCCAGGACACGAAGAAGCTGGCGTTCTTCATGATCGGCGGATCCGGCGACGTCGATCTTTACCTTGACGACAACCTGACGGTCGACGTCATCGGTCAGACGAGCATTCCCGAGATCGGCCGCTACACCACCGCGCCGGTCAAGGTGAACCGGTTGCGCACGCCGCCGGCGCTGCCGTTCGGGGTGAAGCTGCTGCCGTCGGCGCAGGTGCAGGATGCGATCATCGCCGCGGCCGGGGCGACGCCGTGGAACCGCGACCCGATCGATCGCCGCATCGTCGCCGACGTGATCGAGGGGCGCGGCGAGATCATCGACAGCCAGGAGGAAGTCGGCGGCTATCCGCAGTACGCGCCGACCCGCAAGCCCTTCGTCGAGGCGGAATGGAACCTCGACACGATGGAGCCGCTGGCCGGCTACCAGCGTGGGGAACCGTTGCGCTGAGCCTTCGCTTTGGGGAACCGCTGGACCTCCCGCTCGTCATCCCCGCCTGCGCGGGGATGACGACTTGGAAATCTCCGGGACACGGCATTTGTGGTGAATGACCGGAGTGGTGCATCGCGCCGCTGCCGCTCGCTTCATTGGAACAGAGATCGCAGGACACACCGATGAGCCGATCGCACGCCAATGCCGATCCCAATGACACCACTCGTCGAAACCTGTTGCGCCAAGGCATGCTGTTGGCTGGTGGTGCATTCTCCACATCCATCACAACGAGCATCGCCGCCACCCCGACGAAAACCAGCGTGGCGCACACCCGCAGCGGACGCATCGGCGGCGCCATCGAGGACGGCGTGCACGTCTTCCGCGGCGTGCGCTACGGCGCCGACACCGCGCCGCGGCGCTTCCGGCCGGCGCTGCCGGAGCAATCCTGGCGCGGCGTGCGCGATGCGCTCGAATACGGCGGCCCGGCGCCGCAATCCGGCCGCGACGGCCCGGGCAGCGAGGACTGCCTGTTCCTCAACCTGTGGACGCCGGGACTGCGCGACGGCGGACGGCGGCCGATCCTGTTCTACATCCACGGCGGCGCCTACAACACCGGCTCCGGCAGCGATCCGCTGTACGACGGCAGCAACCTGTGCCGGCGCGGCGACGTGGTGGTGGTGACGGTCAACCACCGCCTCAACGCGTTCGGCTACCTGTACCTGCGCGATCGCGGCGGCGCGGAGCTGCGCCATTCCGGCAACGTCGGCCAGCTGGATCTGGTGCAGGCGCTGCAATGGGTGCGCGAGCACGCGCGCGAGTTCGGCGGCGACCCCGGCAACGTCACCGTGTTCGGCCAGTCCGGCGGCGGCGCCAAGATCGCCACGCTGATGGCGATGCCGGCCGCGCGCGGCCTGTTCCACCGCGCGATGACGATGAGCGGCCAGCAGGTCACCGCCGCCGGGCCGCGCGCCGCCGCCCGCCGCGCCGATCTGTTCCTGGCCGCGCTGGGATTGCGGCATGACGAGGCCGATGCGCTGCGCGCGCTGCCGATGCAACGCCTGCTGGAGGCGCTGTCCACCCGCGATCCGTCGCCGGTCGAGGACGCCGCGCTGTACTTCGGCCCGGTCGTCGATCAGGTGTCGCTGATGCGGCATCCGTTCTGGCCCGATGCGCCGGCGCAGTCGGCCGGCATCCCGCTGGTCATCGGCAACACGCGCGACGAGACGCGCGCCTTCCTCGGCCACGATCCCGCCCACTTCTCGCTGGACTGGACGGAACTGCCGGAGAAGCTGCGCGCGCAGCAGTTCGTCGATCTGGATCCCGCGCATCTTGTCGCCGAATACCGGCGGCTGTATCCGCACTACACGCCATCGGAGGTGTTCTTCGCCGCCACCACCGCCGGCCGCTCCTGGCGCGGCGCGATCGAGGAACTGGAGGCGCGTGCGCGCCAAGGCGCACCGACCTGGGCCTACCAGCTCGACTGGTATCCGCGCGGCGGCGAGGGCGAGCGGCTGCGCGCCTTCCATACGCTGGACATCGCGCTGGTGTTCGACAACGTGCGCCGGCCGGGTTCGCGCACCGGCGACGGGGCCGACGCGCAGGCCGTGGCCGACCGCATGAGCGGCGCGCTGCTGGCGTTGGCGCGGCAGGGCGATCCGAACCACGCGGGTTTGCCGGCGTGGCCGGCCTATTCGCTGGAACGGCGGGAGACGATGGTGTTCGATGCGGTGCCGGCGCTGGAGCACGACCCGCGTGGGGGCGAGCGTGAGATCTATCGGCAGGCGCCTTTCGTCCAGCGCGGCACGTTCTGACAAGTGGATGAGGTGGGCTTCTGCTGACGGTTTGCCCCCATCCCAACCTTCCCCCGCAAGCGGGGGAAGGAGCAGATCATGATGCTGGGAAGAAGCAGGGACGGCTCCCTCCCCCGTTCACGGGGGAGGGTTGGGGTGGGGGCCCGTGCCAGCTCGCAATCCCTCAGAACCGATACCGCAACCCGGCGAAGAACTGCCGCCCGGTGTGGTGATACACCGAAGTGCTGTCCCGGTACGAATCCACGTACTGCTCGTTGAAGCTGTCGTTGAGGTTGATGCCTTCCAGCGTCAGGCTGAGGTTCTTGCCGACCTTGTACGACAGCATCGCATCGATGCTGCGGGTGGCGCGCTTGCCTTCCACGTCGTTGCCGTTCTGCCCGGGCACGCGCTGCAGGTAGGCGTCGCGGTAGGAATAGGCCGCGCGCGCGCTGAACCTGCCGTTGTCGTAGTACAGCGTGGCGTTGTACGCGTCGGGCGACAGGTTGACCAGGTCGTTGACGAAGGTCGCGTCCGAGCCCAGCACGTCCGGGTTGCCGTAGGTGATCTCGGACTCGACGTGGGTGTAGTTGAGGATCACGCCGAAGTCCTTCCAGAAGCCGGGCAGGAAGGTGAACGGCTGCTGGTAGTTCAGCTCGAAGCCCTTCAGCGGACCGCCCGGGGTGTTGATCCACATGCGGAAGTCGACCTCGTTCTGCGGGTCGAAGCCGGTCGGCAGCCAGTCCAGCGGCAGGCCGGTCTCGGCGTACGGCATGCTCTGGCGGTACTGCTGGATGTAGGTGTCGATGTCCTTGTAGAAGACCGCCGCCGACAGCAGCGACTGGTCGGCGAAGTACCACTCCACGCTGAGGTCGTAGGTGGTGGCGCGGAACGGCTCCAGGTAGGGATTGCCGACGTTGGCGGTGCTGGTGCCGCCGGTGGCGTTGAAGCTGATGCCGGAGCCGGGGTTGAGCGAGGCCAGCTGCGGCCGCGCCATCACCTTGGCCGCACCGAAGCGCAGCACCACGTCGTCGCCGGCGTCCCAAGCCAGGTTCAGCGACGGCAGCCAGTCGTCGTAGTCGTGGTGGTGGACCACCTGCGTGCCGCCGCCGACCGAGGTGTAGCCGACCGCGGTGATCTCGGTGCGGGCATGGCGCACGCCGAGGTTGCCGCGCAGCGCGCGGCCGGCCAGGTCGGTGTTGAAGTCCAGCTGCACGTAGCCGCCGGTGTTCTTCTCGCCGATGGCGAAGTTGTTGGTGCGCGCGTTGCCGTTGGTGACGCCGGTCAGGGTGAAGTCGCCGCCGGGCACGCCGGTGTTGCAGTTGCAGTAGATGTCGAACAGATCGACCAGCTTGCCCAGGTCCGGGATCACCCACGACGACGGCGAGCTGGAGCCCAGCCCCTTGCCGAAGCCGGTGACGCGGGTGGCGATGTCGGCCAGCGTCACCCCGGCCGGCAGGCCCGGCACCACCGTCTCCGATGCGCGCCGCGATTCGTACGACTCCATGTCGTACTCCTTCCACGCCAGGCCGCCGCGCAGGGTGAAGGTCTCGTTGACGACGAATTGCAGGTCGGCCTTGGCGTTGTCGAAGCGGTTGTTGGTGCCCTGCGGGCGGATGCGGATCTCCGAGCCGGTGCTGTTGACCGGCGGGCTGCTGATCCAGTTCCACGCGCTGGTGTCGCCGGTGTCGAACCCGTAGTCGATGTCCGGCAGGTTGCGGTTGTTGCGGAAATCCCAGCTGTAGCCCTGGATGTTCTGGATGTCGAAGGTCACCGTGGTCTGGTACGGGTTGCGGAACTCCGACTTCGACGTGCCGACCAGCGCCTCCAGTTGCAGCCGGTCGCTGAAGCGGTGCTCCAGCAGCGCGCTGTACTGGGTGAACTCGGTGGTGAGCTGGTCGAAGCGCGACTCGGCGCGCACGTCGACGTTGTCGAACACGCCGTAGACCAGGTTGTTGCGATCGTCCACCTCCGCCGCGCGCACGATGGTCTGCGCCTTACCGCCCTGCGACGAGTTGCGGCTGAACGAGATCGATTGCAGGAAGTCCTCCCGCCGGGCCGCGTCCAGCTTCGAGTACAGGCCGTCCAGGCTCAGCGTGGTGGCGTCGCCCAGCTTGAACTGCAGCGAGCCGGTGACGCCGGTGCGTTCCTGCTCGTGGGTCAGCCGGCCGTAGCGCGGCAGGCGCGGATGGAAGGCGTCGCGCGCGGTCTCGTAGGCGGCGACGTTGCCCGGGGTATTGGCTGGACGCGGGATCAGCACGCCGCCGGAGTTGTGGCAGTTGGCCGCCGACGAACCGCGCCCGCTGTTGTTGGCCGGCTGCTGCGGCGTGTAGCCGAGCGGGCTGCAGAAGGTGGTGGTGCTGCTCGGCGAGGCGTCGCCGGACGCCCAGCGCACGCTGCTGAAGCCTTCCTCGAAGATGTTGCGCTCGCTGTACGAGGCCGACAGCAGCGCGCCGACCCGGCCGTCGGCCCAGGTGTTGGCGATCAGCGCCGAGCCGCGCGGGTTGTAGTTGCCGGACAGGTCGTTGTAGCCGGCCTGCGCAGCGACCGAGGCGGTGAAGCCCTTGTAGTCGAACGGCCGCGCCACGCGCAGGTCCACGGTGGCGCCGAGCGAACCCTCGTCGACCTGCGCCGATTGCGTCTTGCGCACGCGCACGTTGCTGAACAGCTCGGAAGCGAACACGTTGAAGTCGAAGCCGCGGCTGCGGTTGGCGCCGCCGGAGCTGTCGGTCGCGCCGGTGGTGGCCAGCGCCTCCAGGCCGTTGATGCGCACGCGCGAGAAGTCGCCGCCCAAGCCGCGCACGCTGATCGAGCGGCCCTCGCCGGCGTCGCGGTCGATCGACACGCCGGGCACGCGCTGCAGCGCCTCGGCCAGGTTCAGGTCCGGGAACTTGCCGATGTCCTCGGCCATGATCGCGTCGACCTGCTCGGTGCTGTAGCGCTTCTGCTCCAGCGCCTGCTCCAGGCTGGCGCGGAACGTCGCCACCACCTCGACGCGATCCAGGTCGACCGCGTCCTGCGCCGGCGGCGCGTCCTGGGCGAAGGCGCCCGGTGCGGACAGCGCCAGCGCGATCGCGGCGGCGAGCGAAGAAACCGGTGACCCCTTCATCGTTTTCATGTTCATGGCGCCCCTCCCCAGGTGGCTCTCGTCTTCTCGGGCATGGCGGCCACGAACGGGCCCGCCGGCATCACCGGCGGGCGATGGCGCCGCCGGTCTGTATGACAGGCCGCTGCGGCCTGGACATCATGCAACGCAGCAGCGCCGGGCCGTGGCCCGGCGGCTGCATCCGGCCGCTGCCGCGGCTCAGAACTTGTAGCGGAAGCCGAGCATGAACTGGCGGCCGGTATGGGTGTAGGCAATCGAGCGATCGCCGGCCGTGTCCATCCACAGGTCGGTCCACTCGTCGGTCAGGTTGAGCCCTTCCAGCGAGAGCGTCAGCTTGTCGGTGACGCGCCAGGAGATCGACGCATCGACGGTGGTCGATTCCGAGGTCGCCTCGACGTCGCTGCCTTCGCGGCCGGGGATCGTATTGATGAACTCGTCGCGGTAGGCCGCCGACACCCGCGCGGAGAAGCGGCTGTTGTCGTAGTAGACGGTCGCGTTCCAGGCGTTCTTCGACAGGCCGACCATCGGGCCCTTCGCGCTCGGCGCGCCGCTCGAGCTCAGGTACTGGATCTCCGAATCGACCCAGGTGTAGTTCAGCTGCACGCCGAAGTCCTTCCAGAAACCGGGCAGGAAGGTGAAAGGCTGCTGGTAGCTGACCTCGTAGCCCTTCAGGTCGCCGCCGGGCGTGTTGAGCGGCTGGTTGAAGGTGAAGATGTCGCTCGGCGTGGCGATGGTGCCGGCCAGCAGCGAGTCCGGCAGGCCGGAGGTGTTATACGGGCGGCTCTCGCGCGAGGTCTGCACGTAGCTGTCGATGTCCTTGTGGAACACGCCCAGCGACAGCAGCGCCTCGTTGTCGAAGTACCACTCCAGGTTCAGGTCCAGCGTCTTGGCGCGGAACGGCTCCAGCTTCGGGTTGCCGCTGGTCACCGTGAACGCGCCGCCGGAGGCGCTGACCGTCGCGCCCGGGTTGAGGAAGCCCAGGTTCGGGCGCGTCATCACCTCGGCGGCCGCCAGCCGGACCACGAAGTTCTCGCTGACTTCCGCCGCCAGGTTCAGCGACGGCAGCGTGTCGTCGTATTCGTGCACCACTCGCGTCGGCGTCGGCACGCCGCCGACGAAGGACCAGCCGTCGCTGGTCAGCTCGGTGTTGACACGGCGCACGCCGACGTTGCCGCGCACCGGGATGCTGCCGAGGTCGAAGTTGAAGTCGCCCTGGACGTAGAAACCCAGGCTCTTCTCGTTGACCGTGCGGTTGTTGGCGGCCAGCGCGGCGAGGTTGTCGTGGACCGTGTAGATGCCGCCGCCGCCGTGGATGTCCAGCGCGTCCTGGAACGCGCCCACGTCGGGCACCAGCCAGCGGTTCACCCCGCCGGCGCTTATGCCGTAGGTGCCGAACTGGCGCAGCAGCCCGGACAGCGTGGCGCTGCTCATCGCCGGCACGGTCAGCTCGTTGGAGCGCCGCCACTCCTTGGTCTCGAAGGTGTAGTCCTTGTGGTGCACGCCGCCCTTGAGGGTGAAGTACGAAGAGGCGATCCAGTTGAAGTCGGCCTGCGCGGCGTCGTACTCGTTGCGCGTCCACTGCGGGCGCAGGCGGATCTCGGCCAGCGTCCAGCCGTTGGGGTCCAGCGGATCCATGTCGCCGTAGCCGAAGATCGGCAGGCGGCTGTTGCCGCGGTAGTCCCACGAGTACCCGTCGACGTCGAACTTGTCCATGATGACGGTGGTCTGGATCGGGTTGTCGTAGGTGGAGCGGACGTTGCCGACCAGCGCGCTGGTGGAGAAGGCGTCGCTGAAGCGGTGGTCCAGCGCCAGGCTCCACTGCTTGAAGTCGGTGCTCTGCTCGTCGTAGCGCCCTTCCGAGCGGATGTCGACGTTGTCGAACACGCCGTGGACCAGGTTGCCGCGGCTGTCGATCTCGGCCTGGCGGACGATGGTGGCCTGCTTGCCGGCGGCGTTGGTGCGGCTGAAGGACACCGCGTTGATGTTGTCCTGGTAGCGGTTGGCGTCGAAGCGCGCGTACAGCGCGTCGAACGCGATCTCGGTGTTGTCGCCGGGCTTGAACTGCAGCGACCCGGTGACGCCCAGGCGCTCCTGGTCGTGCACGTAGACGTTGTAGCGCGGGATGCGCGGATGGAACACGTTGGGACTGCACACCGCCGGGACCGGCGAGGTGACCGGCTGGCCCGGCGCGCAGCCGTTGAAATGGTTGGTGCCGGCCTGCGCGGTCCACCAGCGCACCGAGTCCGAGCCTTCCTCGATCACCTTGCGGTCGGTATAGGCCACCGACAGCAGCGCGCCCACGCGGTTGTCGGCGAAGGTGTTGCTGACCAGGAAGGTGCCACGCGGGTTGGTCTCCTCCAGCAGGTCGTTGTAGCTGGCCTGGCCGCCGACGGCGAGGGTGAAGCCGTCGTAGTCGAACGGGCGCGCGGTGCGCAGGTCGACGGTGGCGCCGAGCGAGCCTTCCTCGATCTCCGCCGCCGAGGTCTTGCGCACGATCAGCTGGCTGAACAGTTCGGAGGCGAAGGTGTTGAAGTCGAACGAGCGGCCGCGGTTGACGCCGCCGGAGGTGTCGGTGCCGCCGCCGGTGGCCAGCGCCTCGATGCCGTTGATGCGCACGCGGGTGAACTGCGGGCCGAGGCCGCGCACCGAGATGTTGCGGCCTTCGCCGCCGTCGCGGGTGATCGACACGCCGGGGATGCGCTGCAACGACTCGGCCAGGTTCATGTCGGGGAAGTCGGCGATGTCCTCGGCAACGATCGCATCGACCACGCCGGCTTCGCCGCGCTTGATGTCCAGCGCCTTCTCCAGGCTGGCGCGGTAGCCGGTCACCGAGATGACGTCCAGTTCAGTGGCGTCCTGCGTGGCGACTGGCTGCGCGGAGACGTCCTGCGCGTGTGCGCCTGCGGATTGCAGCGCGAGGCCGATGGAGAGAGCGAGCAAGGTAACCGGTGTCTTCCGGTATTGGCGACGGTACGACATGGATTTCCCCTCCCAGGGTGCAATCAGTTCGGAAACTGGCTGGGAGCCCAGGTCGTGGCCGCTCCCGCGGGCCAAAATGACACCGCTGGTCATTACGCTAGCAGGGTCGAAAGTCCGCCACACCTTGCAGCGCAGCATGGTATTTCATGGTCCCGGGACAGCGCGGGACAGGCCGCGGACAGCCGGAAGTGCATGACACCGCTAGTCATCACGTCCGCGGCGTGCACTATGATGCCGGCCGGCCATGCGGCCGTCTGCCGGGAGATCGACAATGACGAGAGTGGTGTGTTTCGGCGAGCTGCTGCTGCGGCTGGCCGCGCCGGGCCGGCAACGGCTGCTGCAGACCCCCGCGCTGGAAGTCCACGTCGGCGGCGCCGAGGCCAACGTCGCGGTGTCGCTGGCGGCCTTCGGCCACGACGCGGCGGTGGCCAGCGTGGTGGCCGACAACCCGCTGGGCGCGGCGGCGGTGGCCGAGCTGCGCCGCCGCGGCGTGGACACCCGCCGGGTGCGCGCGGCCGACGGGCGCATGGGCCTGTACTTCCTCGTGCCCGGCGCCATCCACCGCCCCAGCGAGGTCATCTACGACCGCGCCGGCTCGGCCTTCGCCCTGGCCGATCCCGCCGGCTACGACTGGCCCGCGCTGCTGGAAGGCGCGCAGTGGCTGCACCTGTCCGGGGTCAGCCCCGCGCTCGGGCCGGAGGCCGCCGAGGCGGCGGTCGCCGCCGCCGCCGCCGCGCATGGGCTGGGTTTGCAGGTGTCCTTCGACGGCAACTTCCGGCCCAGGCTGTGGCAACGCTGGCACGGCGACGCGCCGGGCATCCTGCGCCGGATCCTGCGCCATGCGCACGTGCTGTTCGCCGATCACCGCGACATCGCCGTGGTGCTGGGCCGGGACTTCGCCCAGGCCGATCCGCGCGAGCGCGTGCAGGCGGCGGCCGAGGCGGCGTTCGCCGCGTTCCCGTCGCTGCATACGCTGGCCTGCACCCATCGCCACGCGCACAGCGTCGATCACCACACGCTGTCGGCGCAGCTGTGCCGGCGCGATGCCGCCAGCGTCTTCGCACCGCCGATGGAACTGGCCGGCATCGTCGATCGCATCGGCGGCGGCGACGCCTTCGCCGCCGGCGTCCTGCACGGCCTGATCACCGCCATGCCGGCCGAACCGGTCATCCGCTTCGGCCTGGCCGCCGCCTGCCTGAAGCATTCGATTCCCGGCGACTTCAACCTGGTCTCGCTGGCCGAGGTGCAGTCGCTGGTGGACGAGGGGCGCTTCGACGTCAGGCGCTGAAGGCGCGCCGGCGAGGCTGTCCGCGCCGCAGGCAGGCTCAGCCGGATGGCGCCGCGCGCTTTGATTGCAATCAAGGCCGCCATCGGCCGCGATCGGCGATGCTGCGCGCATCGGCCGTGGCCGGTGCGCGCGCCGTGAACATCCCGGCGCGTCGTACGGGTTACTGTCGTCCTTCCCTGACTGCCAAGACACCGCATGACGCCATTATCCGATCCCCTGGAGAGCCTGCAGATGGTGCGCAACCGCACCTTCGACGAGCTGGCCATCGGCGACACCGCCTCGCTGCAACGCACGCTCACCACCCAGGACATCGAGCTGTTCGCGATCATGTCCGGCGACGTCAATCCGCAGCACATCGACCCGGAGTTCGCCTCGGGCACCGTCTACCAGGGCGTGATCGCCCACGGCATGTGGGGCGGCGCGCTGATCTCGGCGGTGCTGGGCACCCGCCTGCCCGGCTCGGGCACGGTCTACCGCAGCCAGACGCTGCGCTTCCTGCGCCCGGTGCGGGTCGGCGACACCCTCGACATCCGCGTCACCGTGACCGCGCTGGATCCGGCGCTGCGCGAGGCCACCCTGGCCTGCGCCTGCATCGACCAGCACGGCAACACCGCCATCGAGGGCGAGGCGCGGGTGCTGGCGCCGGACCAGCCGATCGAGCATCCGCGCGCGACCCTGCCGGAAGTGCGCCTGAGCAGCAACGGCGACGGCCTGCAGCGGCTGCTGCGCGCGGTGGCCGCGCTGGAGCCGGTGCGCGCGGCGGTCGTGCACCCCACCGACGCGCTGAGCCTGGCCGGGGCGATGGACGCCCGCGCGGCCGGGTTGATCCTGCCGGTGCTGATCGGCCCGCGCGCGCGCATCGAGGCCGCCGCCGCCGAGGCCGGCGTGGACCTGGCCGGCGCCGAGATCGAGGACGTCCCGCACAGCCACGCCGCCGCCGCGCGCGCCGCGCAACTGGCCGCCAGCGGGCAGGTCGAGGTGGTGGTGAAGGGCAGCCTGCACACCGACGAGCTGATGGGCGCGCTGCTGCCGTCGGCGGCCGGCCTGCGCACCAAGCGCCGGGTCAGCCACTGCTTCCTGATGCAGACGCCGGCCTACCCGCGCCCCTTCATCATCACCGACGCGGCGATCAACATCGCCCCCAGCCTGGAGGACAAGGCCGACATCGTGCGCAACGCCATCGACCTGGCGCACGTGATCGGCGTGGCGCAGCCGCGGGTGGCGATCCTGGCGGCGGTGGAAACGGTCAGCGCGTCGATGCCGGCCACGCTGGACGCCGCCGCGCTGTGCAAGATGGCCGATCGCGGCCAGATCGCCGGCGGCGTGCTGGACGGCCCGCTGGCGTTCGACAACGCGGTGTCGGCCGCGGCGGCGCGGGTCAAGGGCATCGCCTCGGACGTGGCCGGCCAGGCCGACGTGCTGGTGGTGCCGGACCTGGAGAGCGGCAACATGCTGGCCAAGCAGCTCGAATACATGGGCGACGCCGCCAGCGCCGGCATCGTGCTCGGCGCCAAGGTGCCGATCGTGCTGACCAGCCGCGCCGACCCGCGCGAGTCGCGCATCGCCTCCTGCGCGATCGCACTGCTGCTGGCGCACCGCTACCGGACCAGCCCGCCGTGAGCGCGCCGTCCGATCGCCATGTCACGCACGGGGATCTCGTGCTGGTGCTCAACTGCGGATCGTCGAGCATCAAGTTCGCGCTGTTCGACGCCGGCGCCGATCCGCTGCCGCGCACGCCGGCGTGGAACGGCAAGGTGCAGGGCATCGGCCGCACGCCGACCACCTTCGGCGAGACTGGCGTGGCGCCGGCGCCGATCGAGCTGGATCCGCGCCATCCCTACCGCTCGGCGCTGTCGCACATCCGCGAGCGGGTGATCGCCCGCCTCGGCGGCCGCCGCCTGCGCGCGATCGCGCATCGGGTCGTGCACGGCGGCGATCGCTACGCCGCGCCGGTGCGGGTGGACGCGGCGGTGCTGCGCGACCTGGAGGGCTACATCCCGCTGGCGCCGCTGCACCAGCCGTTCGCGCTGGAGGCCATCGAGATCCTGCTGCGCGAGCGCCCCGACCTGCCGCAGGTGGCCTGCTTCGACACCGCCTTCCACCACACCCTGCCGCAGGTCGAGCGGATGCTGGCGCTGCCGTGGGATGCATGGCAGCGCGGCCTGCGCCGCTACGGCTTCCACGGCCTGTCCTACGAGTACCTGTCGCTGGCGCTGCCCGAGCGGCTGGGCCAGACTGCGCGCGGGCGCGTGGTCGCCGCGCACCTGGGCAGCGGCGCCAGCCTGTGCGCGCTGCGCGATCTGAAGAGCGTCGCCACCACGATGGGTTTCTCGGCGCTGGACGGGCTGATGATGGGCACCCGCTGCGGCGCGCTGGATCCGGGCGCGGTGCTGTACCTGATGGAGATCGAGAAACTGACGCTGGAGCAGGTCGGCCGCGTGCTCTACCACCAGTCCGGCCTGCTCGGCGTGTCCGGCGTATCGGCCGATCCGCCGGTGCTGCTGGCGCTGGAGGATCGCGACGACGAGACCGGCGAGCGCGTGCGCGCCGCGCTGGCGCTGTACGTGCGCCGCATCGTCCGCGAGATCGGCGCGATGGCGGCGGTGCTCGGCGGCCTGGACGCGCTGGTGTTCACCGCCGGCATCGGCGAGCACAGCGCCGCCATCCGCGAGCGCGTCTGCCGCGACCTGGAATGGTTGGGATTGCGGCTGGACGCCGACGCCAACGCGCGCAACGCGGCGATCATCTCCGCACCCGACAGCGCGATCGCCGTCGCGGTCGAACCGACCAACGAGGAATGGATCGCCGCGCGGCAGGCGCTGTCGCTGGTGCCGGGCGAGGACTGAAAATACGTGCGGACGGCGGCGAACCGCCTCCGCTCCACTTCACCCGACGACAAGGGGACGGAACATGCTGCTGGGACTGGAAATCGAAATCTGGTGGCTGCTGGTGCTGCTGATCGTCGCGCCGACGGTCATCATCGCCGTGCTGAACCTGATCTTCCGCAAGCGCGGCGGCATCGGCGTGGGCTGGGGCGGCGTGCTGTTCGTCGTCGCCGCCACCGTCGTCGGCTGGCTGCTGATCTTCGACAAGGTGCGGTTCTAGGGAACCCCTTGGACGGGTCGTCATCCCATGCAGGCGGGATCCAGCGACTCCAGGCCGGCGCAGGCAAAGACACCGTGTCCGGCCTGCGCGAAATGACGAGCATGAGTGGACTTGCCGGAGATTCCCGAAGGGTGTCATGCAGTTGCAGCGACGCCTGGTGATGGCCCTGTCCCACTGGCAGGCCAGCTGCATGTGCTGATTCCGCCGCCGGTGGCCTCACCCCAACCGGCCAAATTGCAGCCTTCCCGACCAGCGGACTAGACTGGCCCGAATCCGTAGCGGGATGCCATCAAGGAGGATGGGCATGGAAAGGAATTTGATCGTCGTGGGCGACGCCACCAGCGGCGGCGGGCAGGTCATCGGCGGGACTCCGTTCACCCACATCGACGGCCAACCGATCGCGCGCGTCGGCGATCAGGCCACCTGTCCGCGCCACCGTGGCACCTTCCCCATCATCACGGGCGATGCCACCCTCATCATCGATGGCCAGCCGGTGGCGCGGGAGGGCGATCTGCTGGCATGCGGCTGCGCGCTGATGTCGGTGCGGCAACGGAGTGTCTTCACCGAAGCCGAGGATCTGGCCCGGAATCCGGCGCCGGCAACGCATGCGCGGCCCGTGCCGGCAACGCCGCCGGCCAATGCCGGCACGCCGGCCCTGCAGGCGGCGGAAGCGCTTCCTTCCAGCGGGCAACCACCGACGACGGTGACCTTGCGCATCGGCGTGTTCTTCGACGGCACCAACAACAACGCGGCCAACGTGGCGCTGGGCGGCCAGTGCCGGGCTTCCACGGCACAGGCGCAGGGACAGGACGCCGAAGAGCGGGCAGCCATCGTCGAGCACTGCCGGCCCTACATGCTGCGCGCAGGCGGCAGCTACGACAACGGCGTGTCCAATGTGGCGCGGTTGTACGGGCTTTATCGTGACAACCTGGAAATTTCTCCAGAACAGGATGCCGAGGATTTCACGCTCCGGGTCTATGTGGAGGGCATCGGTACCACGGCAGGCGCACCGGACAACCTGCTGTCGCAAGGGTTGGGTGGTGGCAGGATGGGCGTGCTCGCCAAGCTGGAACAAGTGTTCCAACAACTGATTCCCCGCCAGCTCGAAGCCTTCGTAGTCAATGCTGCCGACACGCAAGTCTCGGGCGTCGAATTCGACGTGTTCGGCTTTTCGCGCGGCGCGGCGGCGGCGCGGCACTTCGTTCGCCAGGTCAACCTCAAGGGCATCGGCCCGCTGGGAAAGGCGCTGCTGCACAGCGGGGTACGCTACGCCCCTGGCTTCGGGTTCGCCGACGACGTCCGGGTGGGCTTCGTCGGCCTGTTCGACACGGTGGTGGCCATCGGCAGCCTGGCCGACGGCCTGGATGTGCGGGACGGCCGCGACGGCGGGGTGGACGTGGCGCTGCCGACCGGTTGCGCCCGGCAGGTCGTGCAGTTGGCCGCGCGCGACGAACGCCGGGCGAACTTCCTGCTGACGACGGTGGCGCCGCCGCACCGGGAGATGGTTCTGCCGGGAGCGCACTCGGACGTGGGCGGCGGCTACCACCGCGATCGCGAAGGACCACTGCTGCTGGAAAAGCCGGCGGGCTTCATCGAACCACACGCCGGACTCGCGCCCGGCCAGCAGCCGGATCCGGCCTGGCTGCAACGCAGCCGGGCGCATGGGGAGGCACAGGCCGCCTGTGACCGCTGGCGCGAGTTCCTGGGACTGGGGCCGGAGGCGGTGAAGGTGGAAGTCTGGCACCGCTGGCAGCACCGGCGCCGTGCCGGCAGCGACAGCGCGTTGCCGGATACCGTGCTGCGGGTGTATGCGGCGGCAGTGCTGGAGCGGCCACTGGACTGGCGCTACCAGCTGGTGCCGTTGCGGGTGATGCACGAGCTGGCGCGGGAGGCTGGGGCGCCTTTCAAATCCATCCCAGATGAACCTGATTTCGCACTGCCATCGGAACTGGAACCCATCGCCGCCAAGCTGCTGGCCGGACAGTCGCTGGACGAAGGAGAGGAAGCATTGCTGCGCCGCAAATACCTCCACCAGTCATCGCACTGGAACTTCGCGCTGGGCGAGCGCCTGGGCGGCGGTCCGGTGTCGTGGGACATCGTGTACGTGAACCGCCCTGATCCCGGCGGCCGGCGCGGCATCAGGCCGAACCAGTGAGGACGACGATGAAGCACGGGACGATGTTGCTGCTGATGGCGTGGCTGCTGGCCGGGTGCGCCTCCACCCCGGCCAGGCTGCGCCATGACGCGCTGCCCTATGACGCCTGGTACCTGGGATTCTCCGCCCCTCCCTACATGGAAGCCTGGGTGGAAACGGCCGACGTGGAAGACGTGCGCGGGCGGGTCTTCCAGAGAGCGGGAGCCGGCACCGCGTCTTTGGGCCACGCCGGCGACGCGGAAGACTGGAACGGCATGCCCGGAGGATTGGGTCGGCACGTGACAGGCGCCGATTTGCCCCGACGCATCCACGTCCGCTGGCAGTCGCTGGTCGAACCACAGACCTACACGGTGACGCTGGAAATTCCAGCGCACGCACGCGAACTGATGCTGACCCGGGTGTCGTCGTCCGTCGATCCAGCGTATAGGAACTGGCGCAAGGCAATAGCCATCGGCCTGGCACCGGGCGGCATGGTCAAGGTATGGGTTACCGGACCCGTGGGCCAGCCTGTCGAAGTGCTGTGCCAGCAGGCCAAGGTGGAGCCGAAAGGACCATCGCAAGGATTGACGGGCGGGCGTTACGCGTACTCATTGGAAAAGCTTGAGCCGGAAACGCAGCAATACCTGAAGATGCACCCCATTCCCTACGACGCCTGGAAGTGCCCCGGCATACCCTGACCCCTGCGGCCGGCGCGGCATCAGGCCGAACCAGTGAGGACGACGATGAAGCACGGGACGATGTGGCTGCTGATGGCGTGGCTGCTGGTCGGGTGCGCCTCCACCCCGGCCAGGCTGCGCCATGACGCGCTGCCCTATGACGCCTGGTACCTGGGATTCTCCGCTCCTCCCTACATGGAGGCCTGGGTGGAAACGGCCGACGTGGAAGACGTGCGCGGGCGGGTCTTCCACCGTGCCGGGTCGGGAACGGTGTCCATCGCCCATGCCGGCAATCCGGCGGACTGGCAAGGACCGCGCACGACAGGAGCCGGCAAGAAGGTAACCGGAGCCGATTTGCCCCGGCGCATCCACGTCCGCTGGCAGTCGCTGGTCGAACCACAGACCTACACGGTGACGCTGGAAATTCCAGCGCGCGCACGCGAACTGATGCTGACCCGGGCCGAATCCAGGGCCGTGCCGGGCAAATGGGATTACCAGGATGCCATTGCCATTGGCCTGGCCCCGGGCGGCGTTGCCAGATTGGTGGTGAGAAGTCCAGGCGGCCTTCCCGTCCAGATACTGTGCCAGCAGGCCGAGGTGGAGCCGAAAGGACCGTCGCAAGGATTGACGGGCGGGCGTTACGCGTACTCATTGGAAAAGCTTGAGCCGGAAACGCAGCAATACCTGAAGACGCACCCCATTCCCTACGACGCCTGGAAGTGCCCCGGCACGCCCTGAAGTGATCGCGCCGGACCCGGGCAACGGTTTCCAATGCCCCCGGATCCGGGCGTGCTTCGGGCTAATCGCTCTGCAACTCCGCGACGAAGTCGTAGGCGTCGCCGCGGTAGTACGAGCGCGTCGATTCGACCACGCGGCCGTCCTCGAGGAAGGCGCGGCGCTCGACCAGCAGGCCGGGGCTGCCGACCGGCAGTTCCAGATGGCGCGCCGCCTCCTCGTCCAGCGCCACCGCACGCAGCCGCTGCAGCGCGCGCCGCGGGCGGTTGCCGTAGGCGTCCAGCGCCTCGTACAGCGAGGTGGCGACGCTGTCCGGATCCGGCAGCAGCGAATACGGCACCAGCGTGCGCTCGATCGCGATCGGCGAGCCGTCGACGTGGCGCAGCCGGTACATCCGCACCACCCCGCTGCCGGGCGACAGGTTCAGCGCCATCGACTCCTCCGGCGTGACCTCGCCGACGCTGCGCTCGAGGAACTTCACCTGCGGGTTGAGCCCGCGCTCGCGCAGGTCGTCGGTGAAGCTGGTCAGGCGCGAGAACTGGCGCAGGATGCGCTCGGCGACGAAGGTGCCGGCGCCCTGCCGCTGCACCAGCAGGCCGCTGTCGATCAGTCCGGCCAGCGCCTTGCGGATGGTCACCCGCGACAGCGACAGCAGCGCGGCCAGGTCGCGCTCGCTGGGCAGCGCCTGGCCGGGGCGCAGGATGCCGGCGTCCATCAGGTTCTGCAGCGCGCGGCGCAGGCGCAGGTAGGCCACCGCGCGGGTGGACTCGCCCGTCTGCAGCCGCTGGTATTCGTCGAGGAGTTGGGTTTGCATGGCGGATGAAAGTACCAGTGAAGTACCAATGGTGCAACATCAGGGGCCAAACCCGCAAAATTGGCCTTTGTTTTGTCACTTCATGGTAGGGCGGTGGTATGGTGTCGACCTCCGTTCCCTGCACCCGAGAGACCGCGACGTGACCGCCCAGACCCTGCCCGTGGATCCCTTCGATCTCGTCATCTTCGGCGGCACCGGCGACCTGGCGCTGCGCAAGCTGCTGCCGGGCCTGCTGCGCCGCTATGCCGACGGCCAGATCCCCGAGGACAGCCGCATCATCGGCGTGGCCCGCGACAGCCAGTCCGACGACGACTATCGCGGCAAGGTCGGCGAGGCGCTGGCGCGCGTGATCGGCGACGACGAGACGCTGGCGGCCAGGCTGCCGGGATTCCTGCGCAAGCTCGGCTACCACCCGCTCGACGCCACCCGCGACGCCGGCTGGGAGGAATTCGCCGAGCGCATCCGGGCCGGCGGCGACCGCATCCGCGTGTTCTACCTGTCCACAAGCCCGAGCCTGTTCGTCGCCCTGTGCGACCGCCTGCGCGCGCACGGGCTCAATGCCGAGCCCTCGCGCGTGGTGATCGAAAAGCCGATCGGCCACGACCTGGCCAGCGCCGCGGCGATCAACGACGCGGTCGGCAGCGCGTTCGCCGAAAGCCAGATCTTCCGCATCGATCACTACCTGGGCAAGGAGACGGTGCAGAACCTGCTGGCGCTGCGCTTCGCCAACATCCTGTTCGAGCCGCTGTGGAACGCCAGCCACGTCGACCACGTGCAGATCACCGTGGCCGAGACCGTCGGCCTGGAGAAGCGCGCGGCCTACTACGACACCTCCGGCGCGCTGCGCGACATGGTGCAGAACCACCTGCTGCAACTGCTGTGCATGGTGGCGATGGAACCGCCGGCGGCGCTGCAGGCCGACGCGGTGCGCGACGAGAAGCTCAAGGTGCTGCGCTCGCTGCGCCCGATCACCGCCGCCGACGCCGCGCAGCTGACCGTGCGCGGCCAGTACCGCGCCGGCGCCAGCGGCGGCGGCGCGGTGCCGGGCTACCTGGACGAACTGGGCCGCGCCGACTCGCGCACCGAGACCTTCGTCGCGCTGAAGGCCGAGGTGGACAACTGGCGCTGGGCCGGCGTGCCGTTCTACCTGCGCACCGGCAAGCGCCTGCCCGAGCGCGTGTCCGAAATCGTCATCGCGTTCAAGCGCATCCCGCATTCGATCTTCGAACCGTCCTCCGGCCCGGTGCACGGCAACAAGCTGGTGCTGCGCCTGCAACCGGACGAGGGCGTCAAGCTGTGGCTGATGATCAAGGATCCGGGGCCCGGCGGACTGCGCCTGCAGCACGTGCCGCTGGACATGAGCTTCGCCGAGGCCTTCGGCGTGCACCAGCCGGAAGCCTACGAGCGCCTGCTGATGGACGTGGTGCGCGGCAACCAGACCCTGTTCATGCGCCGCGACGAGGTCGAGGCGGCGTGGCACTGGATCGACCCGATCCTGGCCGCGTGGGAGAACCTGCGCGATCCGCTCAAGCCGTACACGGCCGGTTCGTGGGGGCCGAGCGCGGCGGTGGCGCTGGTCGAGCGCGACGGGCGCACCTGGCACGAGGACACGGTGTGAGCGCGGCGGCCGATCTCTCCGACCGCCTGCGACTGCACACCTTCCCCGATGCCGAGGCGCTCGCCGAGGCGCTGGCGGGCGAGGTGGCCGCGCGGCTGCGCGCGGCCGTGTCCGCCCGCGGCGAGGCGGCATTGGCGCTGTCCGGCGGCAATACGCCAAGGCGCTTCCTGCAACGGCTTTCGGCCCAGGCGCTGGACTGGGCGCGCGTCGCCGTCACCCTGGTCGACGAGCGCTGGGTGCCGGCCGATCACGATCGCTCCAACGCGCGGCTGGTGAGCCAGTTGCTGCTGCACGGACCGGCCGCCGCCGCGCGCCTGATCCCGCTGTACCGGCCGCTGCCCGCGCCGGAAGCGGCGCTGGCCGAGGTCGAGCGCGACCTGCCGGCGACGATCGACGTCGCCGTGCTGGGCATGGGCACCGACGGCCACACCGCCTCGTTCTTCCCCGGCGGCGACCGGCTCGACGACGCGCTGGATCCGGCCACGCCCGCGCGCGTGCTGCCGATGCGCGCGCCGGGCGCGGGCGAACCGCGCATCACCCTGACGCTGGCCGCGCTGCTGGCCGTGCCGCACCTGTACCTGCATATCGAAGGCGAGGAAAAGCGGGCGGTGCTGCGGCGCGCGCTGGGTGGCGAAGGCCAGGAGGCCGCCCTGCCGATCCGCGCGGTGCTGGCGCAGGCGGAACCGGTGGCGACCTACTACTGCCCCTGAGCAGGTTCGACGAAGGCGATGGCCCGCCGTGACCCACGGCATTCCCGCGCCAAGCCAGAACGATGTCCCCGTAGAGCCGAGCTTGCTCGGCTGCTCTTGCTCCCTGTGAAAAGCAGCCGAGCAAGCTCGGCTCTACAAAGGAGCAACGCAAGCACTGCCTTGCCGATCCGTGCGGCTGACGCAGATGGAATCGGCGGTGGCGACCTGCCGTTGCCCCTGGGCGGGTTCGGCGATGGCGGTGACCCACCGTGAGCCGCGGCATTCCCGCGCCAAGCCCGAATCATGTCCCTGTAGAGCCGAGCTTGCTCGGCTCTACACAGGGGCCACCACAGGCACCGGCGGGATCCACGGCACGGCCGGCGCGGTTGGAATGGACCCGTCCGCCGCGTAAAGTTCACCGACTGGATCACTTCGCAGGGAAAACGCCATGCTCGGTCGGCTGTTCAACGTGTTCCGCGGATTCTTCGCGCAGTTCGTCAAGGGCGTGGAGAAGCGCAACCCCGAGGCGCTGCTGGAGCTGGAGCAGGAGAACCTGCGCAAGCAGATCGGCAGCTACAACCAGAGCCTGGCCACCCACGCCGGCCTGGCCGAGCGCCTGATCGGCCAGGTGCGCAAGCTGGAGACCGAGGAGCGCGAACTGCGCGCGCGCACCACCGCGCACCTGCGCGCCGGCAACCAGGACGCCGCCGGCCAGCACGCGCTGCGCCTGCAGACGGTGACCCGCGAGCTGGAGGAGAACCGCCGGCAGATGGCGCAGGCCGAGGACACCTACAAGGATCTGGTCAAGGCGCGCGACGTCGCCGTGACCGCCGCGCGCGCCAAGATCGAGAGCCTGAAGGGCGCCATCAACGACATGCGCATGAAGGCCGCGCTGGCCGAGATGAACGAGATGGCCGCCGGCATGATCACGAAAATCGGCGGATCCGGCGACACCCTGGACCGCCTGCACGAGATGGTCGAGGAAGAGCGCAACAAGGCCGCCGGCCGCGCCCGCGTGGCCCGCGATTCGCTGGACATGAGCCAGATCGAGATCAAGGAAGCCGAGCAGAAGGCGCTGGCCGACCAGGCGCTGGCCGATTTCGCCGCCGCCGAGGGCATCGCCCTGCAGGGCGCGCCCGCCGCCGCGCCGGGTGCGCCGCGCAGCATGGGCGGGCAGGAAGCCAAGCCGCTGTCGGAAGGCGGACAGGGCTGACGGACGGACTTCATCCACCGGGGAGCGTGGCCTGATGCGGACAGGGCGCGACTGATGCCGCTGGACAGCAACGCCCCGGCGTGGGCGCACGAGCTGGCGCTGGCCTACGAAAGCGGCGCGCACGGCCAGTTCGTGCTGCACGGCAACGTCAACGATCGGCTGCCGCTGGACGGCCGCCTGGTCGGCCTGACCCGCTGGCTGGACGCGCAGCTGCTGACCGGGTTCGACGTGGTGTTCCTGTATGACCCGGGCAACGGCCTGGGCGTGCTGCGCGGCAGCGAGCGGCTGCGTCAGTGGCTGGCCGGCCGCGACAACGAGCCGTGGCCGCGCGAACCGCGCGCGGCGGTCGAGCGCGTCTCCCACTACCTGCGCTACCTGGCCAACCTGCAGGCGCTGGGACAGGGCCAAGGCGAGCACGTGGCGGTGATCGTGCGCGGCGCCGACCAGATCCTGCCGGGCGGGCGGCATGGCGATTTCGAGATCGCCAGCCTGGCCAGCCTGGTGCGCGACTGGGCCAGCGAACCTCCGTTCTCCGAGCAGCCGTTCGCCAGCTTCCTGATCGCCGACAGCCTCAACGACCTGCACCCGCAGATCGCCGTCAACCCGCGCGTGGCGCGCATCCGCGTGCCGTTGCCGGACGAGGCGCTGCTGCGGCAGGCGCTGGCGCAACTGCGGCTGGATTACCCGGCCGCGTTCGACGGCGGCGACGGCGACGAACGGGCCGCGCACGCGCTCGGCGGCGTCGGCATCAGCGCGCTGCACAGCCTCGTCAAGACCCGTGCGCACCAGCGGCGCCCGCTCGGGCCGGCCGACTGGCTCAAGGTCAAGAAGCAACTGGTCGAGGGCGACGCCGGCGGCCTGGTCGAGTTCGTCGATTCGCGGCGCACGCTGGACGACTACCACTCGCCGCCGGCGCTGAAGGCCTGGCTGCGCCAGGACATCGCGCTGTGGCACGCCTCGGACCTGCGCGCGCTGCCGATGGGCTACCTGTTCTGCGGCCCGGTCGGCACCGGCAAGACCTTCCTGGTCGAATGCCTGGCCGGCGAGGCCGGCGTGCCGGTGCTGAAGCTGAAGAACTTCCGCGATCGCTGGGTCGGTTCCAGCGAGGGCAACCTGGAGAAGATCTTCCGGCTGATCCGCGCGCTCGGCCGCTGCATCGTGTTCATCGACGAGGCCGACCAGACCCTGGGCAAGCGCGACGCCGGCAGCGGCGACAGCGGCCTGTCCGGGCGGCTGTATTCGATGATCGCGCAGGAGATGTCCGACACCGGCAACCGCGGCAAGGTGATGTGGGTGCTGGCCTCCTCGCGCCCGGATCTCATCGAGGTCGACCTGAAGCGCCCGGGCCGCATCGACGTGAAGATCCCGCTGCTGCCGACCACCACCGCCGCCGAGAGCGCGGCGCTGCTGGACGCGCTGCTCAAGCGCTTCGGCATGGCCGTGGGCGTCGAGGCGCTGCTGGCGTTGAACCCGCCACTGCTGCTGACCCCGGGCGCGGCCGAGGCGTTCGCGGTCAAGGCCTACCGCGCCGCGCGCACCGGCCCGGCCGAGCCGCTGGCCGCCATCGCCGACACGCTGGCCGACTACCAGCCGCCGGTGCCGCTGGAGGTACTGGAGTTCCAGATGCGCATCGCCATCGGCGAGGCCACCGACCTGGAATTCGTGCCGCCGTCGCTGCGGCCGATCGCCGCCCGGACCGCCACGCCGTGAGCAGGCCCTGGTCCTACCTCGCCGCCGCGTTCAGCGCGCGCCCGCTGGGCATGCCGATCCCGCCCAACTGGCTGGGCCTGGCCGCCTTCGCGCTGGCCGGCGCGTTCCTGAGCCCGGGCTTCTACCTGCTCGGCGCCGGCGCCGAGGCGATCTACCTGTACTGGCTGGCCAACAACCCGCGTTTCCGCAACAGCGTCGATGCGGCCGCGCCCAGGCCCGACGATCCGGCCGACCGCCGCTACCGCGAACTGCTGGAGCCGCTGCCGGCCGCGCAGCGCCATCGCCAGCAAGAACTGGAAGCCCGCGCGCGAGAGATCATGGCGCTGCTGACCCGCTCGCCGATCATGGCCGCGCACGCCGACAGCCTGGAGCAACTGGTCTGGCTGCACCTGCGCCTGCTGGTCGCGCGCAGCGCGATCGCCCGCGTGGTGCAGACCGCGCGCGAGGAGAGCAAGCCGCTGCAGGCGCAGGAAGACGCCATCGACGCGCGGCTGCGCAAGGACGATCTCGGCGCCGAACTGCGCCGCAGCCTGGAGCAGCAGAAGGCTGTGATCGACCAGCGCCAGGCCGCGCACGCCGACGCGGCGCGCCGGCTCGAGCACGTCGACGCCGAACTGCAGCGCATCGGCCTGCAGGTCGCGCTGCTGCGCGAACAGGCGCTGCTGGCCACCGACGAAGGCAGCATCGGCAGTTCTCTGGACGCGCTGGACGCCTCGTTCAAGGAGGCCAATCGCTGGCTCGACGGCCAGCGCGACCTGCTCGGCGCCTTCGATCTGGACGCCCAGCCGCGGCTGCCCGCCGGCGTGCTGCGCCCCCCCGTTTCCCGTTCCGCCATGACCGAAGGAGAATCGTCATGACCCGCAATCCCTTCCCGCCGTCGCGCGGGCGCCAGGCCGGCAGCGCCGGCGGCAAGCTGATCACCGCGCTGCTGGTGATCGCGTTGCTGGCGTTCGGCGGCTGGCTGGTGCTGCGCGACATGGGCGGCGACCGCAAGGCTGCCGACGGCGCGGCTTCCACGTCCGCGCGCAGCAGCGCCGGTGGCGGCGCACCGGATCCGATCGAACCGCTCACCGGCCTGCCGACCCTGGACGCGGCCGCGGCCTACCAACCCAAGGGCGAGGTGATCGACGTCGACATCAGCGAATACGCCGGCTACGCGGGCCTGATCGCCGCCAACGGCGGGCTGGAGCCGAACCCGGATTCGTTCTTCGCCCGCAACTACGGCTTCCAGGTGCGGCTGACGCTGAGCGAGGAGGAAGGCTGGTCCAAGCTCAACAACGGCCGCGTCGCCGCCTCGGTGACCACCGCCGACACGCTGGCGGTGCTGGGCCGGCAGTTCGAGGTGACCGTGCCGGCGCAGATCGGCTTCTCGCGCGGCGCCGACCAGGTGGTCGTGGACGCCGGCATCGCCAACGTCAACCAGCTCAAGGGCAAGGTGCTGGCCGCCTCGCAGTTCAACGAGAGCGAGTTCTTCATCCGCTACCTGGCCTCCGAGGCCGGCGTGCCGATCAAGGTGCTGCGCGACCTGGACGGCCGCCCGGCCGCCGGCGAGCTGGGGCTGGTGTTCTACGAGGACGCCTTCATCGCCTGCGACGCCTACGAGCACGAGCTGTCGCGCAGGTCGCCGCGGCTGAACGGCTGCGTCGGCTGGTCGCCGCGCACCGACGAGGTCGCCGCCGCTTCCGACGGCCGCGCCAAGGTGCTGGTCAGCAACCGCAACCTGCTGATCGTCGCCGACCTGCTGCTGCTCAACAAAGGCTTCGCCCAGGCGCACCCGGAATGGGCCAAGGGACTGGTGCACGGCCTGCTGGAAGGCAACCGCCTGGTCCGCGACGAGCCGGCCGCGCAGATCCCGGTCATCGCCAGGGCGTTCAAGTGGAGCGAGGCCGACACCCGCGCCGAACTGGCCAAGGTGCACCTGTCCAACCTGCCGGAGAACCTGGCCTTCTTCGAGGGCACCATCGACTCGGCCGGTTCGTTCCAGGGCATCTTCCAGTCCTCGGTGCTGGTCTACGGCAACCTGATCAGGAACCCGGCCGACCCGGCCCGCTTCGTCGACACCGCCGCCCTGCAAGCGCTGAAGCAGCAGGGCCTGTACGCCGGCCAGACCATCGCCATCGCGCCGATCCGCAGCGGCGGCGGGCCGGTGTCGCTGGAAGGCGACGCGCTGCTGAGCAAGGACATCCGCTTCTTCTTCCAGTCCAACTCGGCCATCCTGGACAAGTCGGCGCCGGCCAACGCCGGCTACCTGGACACCATCAAGAACTTCCTCCAGGTCAGCCCCGGCTCGGTGGTGCTGCTGCGCGGTCACGTGGACGACGCCCGCCGCGGCGAGTTCGAGCGCCAGGGCGGGCAGGAACTGGTGCGCAGCATGTCGCTGAAGGCGATGGAGCTGTCGCGCCAGCGCGCGCAGGCGGTCCGCGACGCCCTGCTGGAGCGCCATCCCAAGCTCGACGCCGAGCGCATCGAGCTGGTCGGGCGCGGCTGGGAGGAGCCGGCCGGCAGCGACAGCGACCTCAACCGCCGCGTCGAGGTGCAGTGGTTCACCCTGGAATGAGCCGCGGCGGCGCGGCGGGGTGGAATATGCCCACGCGCCCGGCCCTGCTTATAATGGGCGGCCTGTCCGCGGCGCCCGCGCCGGTTTCCGGTTCCCTGTTCTCGTAGCCATGCATGGCCCCGCGCCATGCTGCCAAAGGTGGAAAGTGCGTAACTACGACCTCGAATTCCTCAAGCGTTTCTCGATGGTGATCGGCTTCCTGACCCTGGTGACGCTGGGGCTGATCGTCGGCGCATCCTACCTGCACCGCTCGATTCCGCCGGAAGTGGACCCGGCCGCCACCAAGCGCACCGCCGACCGCATCGCCCCGTACGGGGCGGTCTACGCCGGCGAGACCGGCGCCGCGGCCCAGGCCGCCGCTGCCCAGGCCGCCGCCGCGGCCGCCTCCTCGCAGGCCGCCTATGGCGGCACCACCGATGGCGCGGTCATCTACAACAGCCTGTGCGGCGCCTGCCACACCACCGGCGTGGGCCTGGCGCCGACGCTGACCGCCGCCGGCATGGGCGCGCGCGCGGCCAAGGGCACCGAGACGCTGTACAAGCATGCCATCGAGGGCTTCACCGGCCCCGACGGCGGCGTCATGCCGCCCAAGGGCGGCAACCCGGCGCTGACCGACGAGCAGGTGCAGGTCACCGTCGACTGGATGCTCGCCAACGTGAAGTAAGCTCGGCTCCAAGAAGCCGACGCGCCGACGCCGCCCACGGGCGGCGTCTTCGTTTGCTGCACTGCCGTGTTCGTTGCAAGGGTCGGCATGGCGCCACCTGCCGCAAGCGCAGGCCCGGCGAAACGAGGCTTATGCCGCCCTCAGTCCCTGAACCACAGGGCCAGCAGGAAGGCCAGCACGGCCGAGAACGACTTGCACGCCATCGACACGGCGGCGAACACGCCCAGGGTCGCTGCCTCGAACGTCAACAGCGCCACGCCCCGATCCCCCAGCGCCAGGCTGCCGTCGATGCAGACGGACGACAGGGTCGTGCAAAGCAGGCCAAGCACCAGGCCGCCATTCCGTGTGAACAGCTGGGCGCGCCGGTATGCCCAGGCGGAGGCTGGGACGGCCGACACCTCAACCGCTTCATCGTGCCCCAGGCCGAGTTGACCCGGGCGCAGATAAATTTCCCCGTCGGCGCCTGGACGGCGATTCGGGTCCACCGCCAGAAGCACCGACTGCTTGTCATCCTTCCTCACGATACGCAGATAGCCGGCATGCGGCAGTTCCGAACCGCTGCCGTACTCCGGCAAGGAAGCCATGTTGTTCTCGCCAGCGCCCCGCGCCGTCAAAGACTCCGGCCTATGCATGCTGCACATGCCGCAGCACCTCTTGCAGCGCCGGCAGCAATTCATGCCCGGGCAGTTCAAGTTCCGAGGCGAAGGCGATCGCCGCCGCCATCAGGATTCGCGCCTGCTCCGCATCAGGATATGCGTAGCCCCGCAGGGCGACGGGGACTTCCGCGCCGGCAAGCTGCTGCGAGAAATACGCCATATGGCCGCGTAGCTGTTCCCAGCGAGGCTCGGCCAGGTCGCCGATGACGTCATCGACCTGATTTACTTCGCGCGACCAGCGGACGAAGTTCGATGGCTGGTCACCGGGAGGTTCACCCTGATCCGGTTGTCCGGCGGGGGGCGGCGCACCCCCAGCCTGGTCTGCAGGCAAAGCGAGCGCGGCGGCGGCTGCAAGCAGATTGGGCACGCAGCAACCGCAGACATAGGCGGGCCTGCTCTTGTTGCGTACCCCATGGGCCAAGCAGGCCAGCACTCCGCACAGCTTGCACGCGCCTACGGCATCGCCTGGCGCTGCATCGGGGATGTGGCCATAACCGCTTTCGCACAGGTAACAGCCCGCTCCCATGGCCCGCTCCCTCTGGCTGCGTTTCGATCCGCGGATTTAAGGTCTCGGCTCCGCCGGCGTCAAGCCTTGGGCCTGGCGAAGGGATACTGATTGCGTAAAGTGCGTATCCGCCTTCCCCCCAAAGCCCGCCATGCCTTTGTTCCGTTCCTGTATTCACCTTTTGGCCGTTGCCATGCTGCTGTGTGCCTGCGATGCCCTCGGGCAAGCGGGTAACGGTTCCGCGGCCTCTTTGTCGCAGGCGCTGCCGATCGGCCAGGTCCAGGGCAGCGGCGCGCGCAGTCCGCTGGAAGGGCGCACGGTCGTCGTGCAGGGCGTGGTCACCGCCGATTTCCGCGCCGGCCTGGGCGGCTTCTTCCTCCAGGACGGCGGCGACGGCGACGACGCCACTTCCGACGCGCTGTTCGTGCAACTGGCCGCCGACGCCCAGGGCGATGGCGCGCAGACCCCGCAGGTCGGCCGCGCCTACCGGGTCGAGGGCACCGTGGTCGAACTGGAGCACGGCCGCCAGGGCAGCCGGCTGACCGCGCTGGCGCCGGCGTCCATCGAGGCGCTGCCCGCATCCGCCGCACTGCCAGCGCCGGTGACGCTGGCCACCGCGCCCGCCGATTGGGAGCGTTTCGAAGGCATGCGCGTGCGCATCGCCGCGCCGCTGACCATCAGCGGCACCGAATCGCTGGCGCGCTATGGCGAGTTGTCGGTCGCCTTCGGCGGCCGCCTGTGGCAGCCCAGCGAACGCGCGCGCCCGGGCAGCGCCGGCTACCGCCAGGTCGAAGCCGACAACGCGCACCGCCGGCTGCTGCTCGACGACGGCAGCGGCGAGCGCGATCCGGCGCAGGTGGATTACCTGGACGGACAAGCCGCGCCGCGCACCGGCACCGTGCTGCGCGACGTCGAGGGCATCGTCGACGAGCGCCACGGCGGCTGGCGGCTGCAACTGACCCAGCCACTGACGCTGCCCACGCGGGTGCGGCCGCCGCCGCCGCGGGTGGTCGGCGCGCTGAAGGTGGCCGCGTTCAACCTGGAAAACCTGTTCAACGGCGACGGCCGCGGCGGCGGCTTCCCCACCCCGCGCGGCGCCAGAACGGAGGCGCAATGGCAGGCGCAGGTGTCCAAGCTGGTCGCCGCCGTGCGCGCGCTGGATGCGGACATCGCCGCACTGATGGAACTGGAGAACGACGGCTACGGCCCGCATTCGAGCCTGGCCCAGTTCGTCGACGCGCTCAACGCCGGCGGCGGCGACTGGCGCTTCGTCGATGCCGGCCGCGGCCCGGGCGTGGACGCGATCCGCGTCGGGCTGATCTACCGCGCCGGCCGGGTCGCCCCGGTCGGCCAGCCGGCGATGCTGGAAGGCGGGCCGTTCGGCGAGCGCAGCCGGGTGCCGCTGGCGCAGGCGTTCGCGCGCGCCGGCGGCAAGGCCGGCAAGCCGGTGATCGTGGTCGCCAATCACTTCAAGTCCAAGGGCTGCTCGGAAGCGGCCGGCGCCGACGCCGACCAGCGCGACGGCCAGGCCTGCTGGAACGCGCTGCGCACCGACTCGGCGCAGCGGCTGGATGCCTGGCTGCGCACCGATCCCACCGGCACCGGCAGCGACCGGCAGCTGCTGCTCGGCGACTTCAACGCCTACGCGATGGAGGATCCGATGCAGGCCCTGCGCGAGGCCGGCTGGATCGACGCCTTCGCCGCCGCCAGGGTCGAGCAACCCTACAGCTACGTCTACAACGGCCTGTCCGGCCGGCTGGACCACGCGCTGCTGAGCCCATCGCTGGCGCGCCGGCTGCGCGGCGCGGCCGAGTGGCACATCAACGCCGACGAACCAGGCAGCGAGGGCTATGCACAGGGCGACGCCTCGGTGCCGTGGCGCAGTTCCGACCACGACCCGCTGATCGTCGGGCTGGATTGGTAGGGGGCGGGGACAGGCCGGAGTGATCCCACGCCAAGGCAACCATTGACCCAGGTCAATGCCTGGACGGGTGATGCCTTGCAAGCTTGCCACCATGCAGCGTTCCACGTCCCAGCCAGCCGGAACATCGATCCTGCCCGCGCGCCTCAGCCGCGGGACGGGCTGGCTTGCGCTGGCCGCTGCCTTGTTGCTGGCTTTCGCGCCGTCCATCAGTCGCGTCGTCGCCTACCCGGCCAGCGCGGCGACAGGGACGAGCCAGGCCAGCTGCCACGAAGAGGCCACCGGACACGCGCAGCATCCGGCTCCCGCGGAGGATCACCACGGGCAGAAGAACGCCTGGGGCGAGGAAGGACATTGCGCCTACTGCCCGCTGGCCTCGCATACGCCTGGGACCTCATCGTTCCAGTGGGCGCCCCAACGCGATGCCTTCCACGCGATCGCTCCACCGGCCTTCGTCACCGCACGCCTGCCGGCATCCACGAACACGCGGGGACTGGGGAGCCAGGCACCTCCGGCACGCGGGTAGGTTGCAACGCCGGCCTTGGCCGGTAGCCGCACCACGACGTTGCCCGGATAGCCACGCCTTGAGCGTGCGGCCACGGACGACGCCTGCGCCCACTGCTGCGCGACACGCCCGTGTCGCCCTCCCCGAGTCCTGGAGTTCCCATGTCGATTTCCCTCCCCGCGACGCTGCGCGCGTCGTGTCTTTCCATCGCGGTCGCATCCGCCCTGGCGTGCCCACTGGCAGCCCGGGGCACCGATCTGCTGGCCACGGTCGATTTCGAAGCGGTGGTCGTCACCGCCGCGCCGGTTTCGCCGTTGACCTACGAGACCGATCCCCGGCTGCCGCGGCAACCGGTCCCGGCCAGCGACGGCGCCGACTACCTGAAGACGATTCCCGGCTTCACCGCCGTCCGCAACGGCGGCACCAACGGCGACCCCGTGCTGCGCGGCATGTTCGGCTCGCGCCTCAACCTGCTGACCAACGACGGCAGCATGCCGGGGGCGTGTCCTTCGCGCATGGACAACCCCATGTCCTACGTCTCGCCCGAGACGTTCGACAGGCTGGTGGTCATCAAGGGACCGCAGACCGTGCTGTGGGGGCCGGGCGCCTCGGCGGGCAGCGTGCGCTTCGAGCGCGACACGCCACGCTTCGACGCACCCGGCGTCGAGCTGGCCGGCAGCCTGCTGGGCGGATCGTTCGGTCGCAACGACCAGGTCCTGGATGCGACGGCGGGCGCGGCGATGGGCTATGCGCGGTTGAGCGCGAACCGCTCCGAGTCCGACGACTACGAGGACGGCAACGGCGATGCCATCGCCTCGTCGTGGAAGAAGTGGAACACCGACCTGTCCCTGGGCTGGACGCCGGATGCCGACACCTTGCTCGAACTCAATGCCGGCACCGGCGACGGCGAGGCCCGATATGCCGGCCGCGGCATGGACGGCGCGCAGTTCAGGCGCCGCAGCTACGGCGTGCGCTTCGAAAGGGCCGGCCTGCCCGGTGCCCTGGACCGCGTGGAGGCGAGCGTCTTCTACAACTACGCCGATCACGTGATGGACAACTACACCCTGCGCAACCCCAACCCGATGGGCTCAATGCCCATGCCGATGGCGTCGAACGTGGACCGCCGCACCCTCGGTGGCCGCAACGCCTGGACCTGGGTGACCGACGCGCTGGAACTGACGGCAGGCATCGATGGCCAGGAAAGCCGCCACCGCAAGCGCGGCGGCATGGGCCGCAACGCCCACCTCGCGCTGCCGTGGACGACCGACGCCAGCTTCAAGAACCTGGGCGTCTTTGTCGAGGCCACGTGGACGCTGGCCGCAGGCAATCGCCTGGTCGCGGGCACGCGCGCGGACCGCGCCGAAGTCACCGACCAGCGCGCCACGGCCGGCAGGATGGGCATGCCCAATCCCACCGCGGGGCTGACCCGCGAGGAAACGCTGCAGGCCGCGTTCATCCGCTTCGAGCAGGACGTGTCTTCGGCGCCGCTCACCTGGTATGCGGGCCTCGGCCACACCGAGCGCATGCCGGACTACTGGGAACTGTTCTCGCCGGGCATGGGACCCGCCGGATCGGTGAATGCCTTCGCGGGAATCGAGACGGAGAAGACCACCCAGCTCGACGTCGGCCTGCAATACCGCACGGCCCGGTTCGACGCATGGGTATCGGCCTACGCGGGCCGCATCGACGACTACATCCTGTTTTCGTACATGCCGGGCGGGATGATGGGCATGACGTCGGCGGCCGCCAACGTGGAAGCCCGCGTCCGCGGCGGCGAGGCCGGCATCGAGCTGCGCCCCGCCGATCACTGGAAGCTGGGGGCAACGATCGCCTACGCCTGGGGCGAGAACCGGACTTCGGGCGGAGCGCTGCCGCAGATGCCGCCGCTGGAAGCCCGCCTGAGCGCCGGCTACGACAACCAGCGCTGGAGCTTCGGCGTGCTGGCGCGCGCGGCCAGCAGGCAGGAGCGGGTGTCCATCAACGCCGGCACGGTCGTAGGACGGGACTTCGGCCCCAGCGCCGGATTCGCCACGCTCGCCGTCAATGGCGGCTACCGGCTCAATGACCGGATTCAGCTGACCGCGGGCATCGACAACGTGTTCGACCGCGCCTACAGCGAACATCTCAACCTGTCCGGGAGTGCGGACTTCGGCTATCCCGCCGATCCGGTCCGCATCAACGAGCCGGGCAGGACCGCCTGGGTGAAACTGAACTTCAACTATTGAAGCCTACGGCGACGCCGCCTTGCCGGCGGCGTCGCCAGCTTCGGTGCGAGGCGGACACACGCCGGCCCTCAATACCCCGCCGCCTGCCCGTCCTTGCGGCTTTCCGACGCGCCACGGTAGACGCCGCTCTCGGGATCGCGGGCGATCGCCTGGTAACCGCCGTACGGGCCGAGCGCCCATTCGACCTTGTGGCCCCTGTCCATCAGCGCGCGCACCGTCTCGTAGGGGAAGCCGGCCTCCAGCTGCACCACGCCGCCGTCGCTCATCATCGTGTTGCGGCCGGTCGGCTCGGTCGAGCCTTCATGCTGCACGCGCGGGGCGTCGCCGGCTTCCTGCAGGTTCATGCCGAAGTCGATCAGGTTCATCACGATCTGCACGTGGCCCTGCGGCTGCATCGCCCCGCCCATCACGCCGAAGCTGACCCACGGCTTGCCGTCGCGGGTGATGAAGGCCGGAATGATGGTGTTGAACGGACGCTTGCCCGGCGCGTAGCAGTTGGGATGGGCCGGCTTGCGCTCGCAGTCCTTCAGCACGAACATCTCGCCGCGATCCTGCAGGATGAAGCCCAGCCCCGGCGGCGCCATGCCGCTGCCCATGCCGCGGTAGTTGGACTGGATCAGCGAGACCATCATGCCGTCGGCGTCGGCAGTGGTCATGTAGATGGTGTCGCCTTCCTGCAACTGCCTGGGCGTGCCGGGCTGCACTTCGCGCAGCGGCTTGTCGGATGAAATCAGCTTGCGGCGCTCGGCCGCGTACTCCTTGGATATCAACTTCGCCACCGGCGCCGGCTGGAACGCCGGATCGGCGTACCAGCGCGCGCGATCGGCGAAGGCCAGCTTCTTCGCCTCGACCAGCAGGTGCACGTGCTCGGCGCTGCCGAACGGGATCTTCGAAAAATCATACGCCTCCAGCACGTTGAGCATCTGCAGCGCGGCGATGCCCTGGCCGTTGGGCGGCAGTTCCCATACGTCGTAGCCGCGATAGTCGGTGCTGACCGGCTCGACCCATTCGCCTTGGTGCGCGGCGAGATCGTCGTAGCTCAGGAAACCGCCGTGGGCCTTGAAGTAGGCGTCGATGGTGCGGGCGATGTCGCCGGTGTAGAACGCGTCGCGGCCGCCGTCGGCGATTTTCTGCAGCGTGTCGGCCAGGTGCGGGTTCTTCCACAACTCGCCGGTGCGCGGCGCGCGCCCGTCGAGGGTGAACTGCGCGGCGAAGCCGGGCCACTTCGACAGCCGCGGCACCGAGCGCGCCCAGTAGTAGGCGATGGTCTCGGCGACCGGGTGGCCCTGCCGCGCGTAGCGGATGGTCGGCGCCAGGTTGTCGGCCATCGGCAGCCTGCCGAAACGGTCGTGCAGGGCAAACCAGCCGTCCACCGCACCCGGCACGCTGACCGGCAGCGGACCGTGCGGCGGGATCTCGTCCAGCCCCAGCTTGCGGAAATGCGCCAGCGTCAGCGACTTCGGCGAGCGGCCCGAGCCGTTGTAGCCATACAGCCTGTTCGTCTTCGGGTCCCAGACGATGGCGAACAGGTCGCCGCCGATGCCGTTGCCGGTCGGCTCCATCAGCCCGAGCGCGGCGTTGGCGGCGATGGCGGCGTCGACCGCGCTGCCGCCGGCCTTCATCACGTCCAGCGCGATCTGGGTGGCCAGCGGATGCGAGGTGGCCGCCATCGCCTGCGGCGCGATGACCTCCGAGCGGGTGGCGAAGGCGCGGCCGGTGATGCGATCGGCGGCGGCGGCCGGCAGGGCCAGCAGCAGGGCGGAACAGAACAGCAAGGCGCGCATGGCTCGGGACCGTTGGCGCGCTCGGCGCGCGCCTTCAGCCAGCGATGTTAGCGTGCGGTTCCCGCCAAAGCAGCCGGACAAAGCAGCCGAGCAAGCTCGGCTCTACAAAACCGGCATGTAGAGCGGAGCTTGCTCCGCTACCGATGCTACGGCCAGGCCGGCGGATTGGCGCGCCAGGCGGCGTGCACTTCGGCCAGCCTGGCGCGATCCTCGTCGCGCCAGTCCGGGAGCAGCCGCGCATGGTTGGCCGGATTGCCCCACAGCAGCGGCTCGGTGCGCACCGCGGCCGCGTACCAATCCACCGCCTCGTCCTTGCGATCCACGCTCCACAGGCCCAGCGCCAGCGTCGGCGGCAGCCACGAGGGCGCGCCGACCGGCGGAATCAATGCGGCCCACTGCTGCAGCGCCGCCTGGTGCTCGCCCAGCCGGTACAGGTCCCAGCCGTAGTTCCAGCCGACTGCCCGCCAAGTCGATGCGCCCTGCTGCGTGCTCGCCAGCGCCTGCTGGTAGAGCTGCTTGCCCAGGTCGATGCGGCCGTCGGCGATGGCGATGTGGGCCAGTTGCGCGGTCGCCTCGATCATCCGCCGGCCGCGCTCGCGCGCCTTCGCCAACTGGGCGATGGCCGCCTCGCCGCTGCCTTCGACCACGACGATCGGGCCGATGCCGCGATCCTCGTCGAAGTAGAACTCCTTGGGCCTGGGAACCGTCTGCGCGGTTGCGCCCAAAGCCCACGACGCCAGCAATATCGCCGGCAGGAAGTATTTCGCCTTCATCGTAGTCCCCCTAGCACGCACTACCTCTACCCCGGCTGCATCCTAACCGCTGCAACGCACAAATGGGGCGGCCAAGGGGCAAAAAAGGGGGCGCTGTTACAATTCGCGCCCTTCAGCCCGCACTCCGGCGGGCGACGCCAGCCGATTCCGCAAGCGCCCGCCATGACCAGCACCGCCGAACTGACCTCCCCCTCGTCCGCCAACACGCCGCAGATCGGCGTGCTGGACGCCGACTACACCCTCGAGCACAAGTACACCCGCACCGACGGGCGGATCTACCTGTCCGGGGTGCAGGCGCTGGTGCGGCTGCCGCTGATGCAGCGGCTGCGCGACCAAGCCGCCGGGCTGGACACGGCCGGCTTCGTCAGCGGCTACCGCGGCAGCCCGCTGGGCGGCTTCGACCTGGAGCTGTGGCGCGCGCGCCGGCACCTGGAGGCGGCGCAGGTGAAGTTCCAGCCCGGCCTGAACGAGGACCTGGGCGCGACGATGGTCTGGGGCACCCAGCAGACCAACCTGTTCCCCGGCGCCCGGGTCGATGGCGTCTACGCCATGTGGTACGGCAAGGGCCCCGGCGTGGACCGCTGCGGCGACGTGTTCAAGCACGGCAACGCCGCCGGCACCTCGATGCACGGCGGCGTGCTGGCGCTGGCCGCCGACGACCACGCCTGCCGCAGTTCGACCCTGCCGCACGGCAGCGAGGACGAGTTCGTCAGCGCGATGATGCCTATCCTCAACCCGGCCGGGGTGCAGGACATCCTCGACATGGGCCTGGTCGGCTGGGCGATGAGCCGCTACACCGGCCGCTGGGTCGGCTTCAAGACCATCGCCGAGACGGTGGAGTCCTCGGCCTCGGTGCAGGTGGATCCGTTCGCGCGCCGCATCGTGCTGCCGGAGGACTTCGACCTGCCGCCCGGCGGACTCAACATCCGTTGGCCGGATCCGCCGATGGAGCAGGAGATGCGCCTGCACCGCTACGCGGTCAAGGCCGCGCAGGCGTTCGCCCGCGCCAACGGCATCGACCGCATCGTGCTGGATTCGCCGCGCGCGCGGCTGGGCATCGTCACCACCGGCAAGAGCTACCTCGACGTGCTGCAGGCGCTGGAGTACCTGGGCCTGGACGAGCGCGCCTGCGCCGACATCGGCATCCGCGTCTACAAGGTCGGCATGACCTGGCCGCTGGAGCCGGCCGGCATCGCCGCCTTCGCGCGCGGGCTGGAAGACATCGTCGTGGTGGAGGAGAAGCGCGCCTTCATCGAGCGGCAGATGAAGGAGCAGTTCTACAACTGGCCGGCCGACGGGGCCGGCGCCCGAGCATCGTCGGCAAGTACGACGAGGCCGGCGAGTGGATCCTGCCGTCCACCGGCGAGCTGACCCCAGCCACCATCGCCGGCGTCATCGGCCGGCGCATCCAGCGCCTGCTCCAATCAAGCGCGATCAATACCGAGTCCATCGAGCAGCGCCTGCGCTGGATGGAGGAGAAGGAAGCCGAACTGGCGCTGCCGCGCGCGGTGTTCCCGCGCGTGCCGCACTACTGCTCCGGCTGCCCGCACAACACCTCCACGGTGGTGCCGGACGGTTCGCGCGCGCTCGGCGGCATCGGCTGCCACTACATGGTGACGTGGATGGACCGCGACACCGACACCTTCACCCACATGGGCGGCGAAGGCGTCACCTGGTCCGGGCAGGCGCCGTTCACCGACACCCCGCACGTGTTCCAGAACCTGGGCGACGGCACCTTCTTCCACTCCGGCTCGCTGGCGGTGCGGCAGTCGGTGGCCACCGGCGTCAACATCACCTACAAGATCCTCTACAACGACGCGGTGGCGATGACCGGCGGCCAGCCGGTGGACGGCACCCTGAGCGTGCCGCAGATCGCGCACATGATGCGCGCCGAGGGCGTGCACACCATCGTCGTGGTGTCCGACGACATCGGCAAGTGGAGCAAGCGCGAGCTGTTCCCGGCCGACGTCGAGTTCCACGACCGCAAGCAGCTCGACGAGGTGCAGCAGCAGTTGCGCAAGGTCAAGGGCGTCTCCATCCTGATCTACGACCAGGTCTGCGCCACCGAGAAGCGCCGCCGCCGCAAGCGCGGCAGGATGCCGGATCCGCCCAAGCGGGTGATGGTCAACACGCTGGTCTGCGAAGGCTGCGGCGACTGCGGCGTCAAGAGCTTCTGCGTGTCGGTGCTGCCGAAGGAGACCGAGTTCGGCCGCAAGCGCGAGATCGACCAGTCCAACTGCAACAAGGACTATTCCTGCGTCAACGGCTTCTGCCCCAGCTTCGTCACCGTGCATGGCGGCGCGCCGCGCAAGGGCCGCAAGGCCAACGCGGCGGACAAGCTGGCCAGCCTGCCGGCGCCCGCGTTCAGGACGGATCTGTCGCAGCCCTGGAACATCCTGATCACCGGCGTCGGCGGCACCGGCGTGGTCACCATCGGCGCGCTGCTGGGTATGGCCGGCCACCTGGAAGGCAAGGGCGCCAGCGTGCTCGACCAGACCGGCCTGGCGCAGAAGGGCGGCGCGGTCACCACCCACATCCGCATCGCGCGCACGCCGGCCGACATCCACGCCGTGCGCATCGCCGCCGGCGAGGCCGACCTGGTGCTCGGCTGCGACATGGTCGTGGTCAACGACTACTGGGCGCTGTCCAAGGTGCGCGCCGAACGCTCGCAGGTGGTGCTGAACACCTACGAGGCGATGCCGGGCACCTTCACTACCCATCCGGACATGCAGTTCCCGGCCGCCGATATCGTCGCCGGAGTCAAGGTCGCCTTGGGCGGCCGCGATCCGCTGCTGATCGACGCCACCCAGCTGGCGACCGCACTGATGGGCGACGCCATCGCCGCCAACCTGTTCATGCTCGGCTACGCCTGGCAGCAGGGGCTGGTGCCGATCTCCTTCGACGCGATCATGCGCGCGGTCGAGCTCAACGGCGCGGCCATCGAGATGAACAAGACCGCCTTCGCCTGGGGCCGGCTGGCGGTGGTCGATCCGCAGGCGGTGCAGGAAGCGGCCGGGCTGATCCGCAACGCGCCCACCGAGGCCGAGCGCACCCCGCACAACCTGCTGCCGCTGCCGCCGCGCGAATGGGAAGGCAACGAGTGGGGCGCCAATGCCGCGCCGCGCAACCTCGACAACGAGAGCGAACTGCGCGGCCTGCCCGACGCGGGCGCGGCCGGCGACGGCGTCGCCTTCCTGCCGCTGGACGACCTGCGCCTGTCGCGCTCGCTCGACGAGCTGATCGCGCGCCGGCGCGCGTTCCTGGTCGACTACCAGGACGCCGCCTACGCCGATCGCTACACCGACCTGGTCGCGCGCGTGCGCAGCGCCGAGAACCTCAAGGCGCCCGGCTCGACCGCGCTGACCGAGGCGGTGGCGCGCTACTATTTCAAGCTGCTGGCCTACAAGGACGAGTACGAAGTGGCCCGGCTGTACACCAGCGGCGAGTTCCAGCGCCGCCTGCAGCAGCAGTTCGAGGGCGACTACCAGGTGCGCTTCCACCTGGCGCCGCCGCTGTTCGCCAGGAAGGACGCACAGGGTCGGCTGCTGAAGAAGGAATACGGCCCGTGGATGTTCAAGGCGTTCGGGCTGCTGGCGAAGCTGCGCTTCCTGCGCGGCGGCGCGTTCGACGTGTTCGGCTACACCGCCGAGCGCCGCGGCGAGCGCCAGCTGATCGCCGACTACGAAAGTACCCTCGCGCAGCTGCTGCCGTCGCTGGACGCCGGCAAGCTGGACCTGGCGGTGGAGATCGCCAGCATCCCCGACCACATCCGCGGCTACGGCCACGTCAAGGAAGCGCACCTGCACGCGGCCAAGGCGCGCGAGGCGCAGCTGCTGGCGCAGTGGAACGACCCGCTGCGGATCGTGCAGGTGGCATGATCGAAAGAGCCTGATTCATGGCGCGGCCATTCGGCGACGAGTCCCTCCCGAACGGCCTGCCTTCATGCGGTGCACGGTCCCCTTTCCGCAGGTCGACCGTGGACACGGCCGGGCGCGCGGCGGGTCGTGCCGCAGCTCGCCGCCAGGCTAGTTTCCCGCGTACAGCCGCTCCGCGCTCTGGAACAGGATCCAGCTGGTGGCGATGAACTTGTCGCCGTTGTGCGGGCGGTTGCCGCGGTGGGTGTGGGTGAAGGCGGTGGGGGCGATCAGCAGGCTGCCGGTGCGCGGGGCAATCCTGCGGCACTGGAACAGGAACTCGGTCTCGCCCTGGTCGAAGTCGTCGTTGAGGTAGAGCGTCCACAGCAGGTGGCGGTGCAGCGTCTCGGCGCCGGCATCGCGCGGGTACAGCTCGCAGTGCCAGTACGGATAGCCGCCCTCGCCGGCGGCGTACCACTGCAGGTTGATCGCGCCCGGGCGCAGGCAGGTGCGCGCCAGGTCGGCCAGCACGGGCTCGGGCATCGCTTCGAAATCGCCGGCGTCCAGCCGCCGCAGCGCGCCGTCCGGGCCGGGCTGCTGCAGCATCAGCGGCGAGATCAGCGCCTGCGGGTAGCGGCGCAGGTATTTCAGCAGCGCGGCGAACACCGCCTGCTGCAGCATCGCCTCGGCCTGCCGCCACTGCGGGTGGCCGCTGATGCGCAGGTCACGGCTGTGCTTGAGCTCGGGATGGACGCCGCCGCCCACCTGCCCGGGCTGCAGTTCGCCGCTGGCGCGCAGCTGGCGGACGAGGGCGGCGCACTGTTCCGGCGCCAGCGCATGGTCGTAGATCTCGATGAAGTCCGTTTCCATGCGGCCACGATACCAGCCCGGCCGTCGGCGCGCGCTGGGAAGCGGCGCGGCGGCGGGGGACAATGGGCCATCGCTCCCACGGTGTTTCCCATGATTCGATCGCTCTACCTGGCCGGGCCGGACATCTTCCGGCCCGACGCCGCCGCGCATGGCGCGCGACTGAAGGCGCTGTGCGCCGAATACGGTTTCGAGGGCCTGTACCCGCTGGACGGGCAGGTCGCCGAGCAGCCCATCGCCGACCCGCGCGAACGCGCCGCCTGGATCTACCGGGTCGATCTGGAGCTGGTGGATCGCGCCGACGCGGTGCTGGCCAACCTGGACTTCTTCCGCGGCGCCGAGCCCGACAGCGGCACCTGCTTCGAGGTCGGCTACGCGGTGGCGCGCGGCAAGCCGGTGTACGCCTACGTGCCGGAGGCAGGCAGCCTGGAACAGCGCATCGCCGCGCGCTGCCCGCAGCATGCCTCGGCCACGCCCGGCCGCGATGCGCAGGGCTGGGAGCTGGAGCAGTTCGACATGCCGGTCAACCTGATGCTGGCGGTGCCGTCGGTGATCGTGGTCGGCGGCGCGCGCGAGGCGCTGGCGCGCCTGCGCCACGATGTCGATGCCGGCCTGGCGGGCGAACGCGGCCACCGCGCGCTGGCGGCGGCGACCGGCTGATCGATGGCCGGGGCGCGGCCGGCGCGTCGCGCGACGGGTCGGGTGAAGCCGTCATCCCCGCGAGGGCGGGAAACGCTTTACGACGGCCGGACGGGACCGGTCATCCCGTGCCCCGTGACGGCTCGCAAAGTCGCCGGATCCCCGCCTTCGCGGGGACGACGAATGAGGCCGCCACGCTAGCGGGCGGCATCGTGCTCGCGGTGGTAGCGCTCGGCCGCTTCCACCTCGGCGCGCGATCCCAGGAACACCGGCACGCGCTGGTGCAGCTGCTCGGGCTGCACGTCGAGGATGCGTGCGCGGCCGGTGCTGGCGGCGCCGCCGGCCTGCTCGATCAGCAGGCCCATCGGGTTGGCTTCGTACATCAGCCGCAGCTTGCCGGCCTTGCCCGGCTCGCGCCGGTCCCACGGGTAGATGAAGATGCCGCCGCGGGTCAGGATGCGGTGCACGTCGGCGACCATGCTGGCGATCCAGCGCATGTTGAAGTCCTTGCCGCGCGGCCCCTCGCGGCCGGCCAGCAGGTCGGCCACGTAGGCCTGCATCGGCGCTTCCCAGTGGCGCTGGTTGGAGACGTTGACGGCGAATTCCCGGGTCTCCTCCGGCACGCGCATGTCGCGCTGGGTCAGCAGGAACGCGCCCTGCTCGCGGTCCAGGGTGAAGGCATGGGTGCCGTGGCCGGTGGTCAGCACCAGCATCGTGCTGGGGCCGTAGATGCAGTAGCCGGCGGCGACCTGCTGGCGGCCCGGCTGCAGGAAATGCTCGTCGCGCGCGCATTCCACGCCTTCCGGGCAGCGCAGCACCGAGAAGATGGTGCCGACCGAGACGTTGACGTCGATGTTGGAGCTGCCGTCCAGCGGGTCGAACAGCAGCAGGAAGCCGCCGCGCGGGTAGGCGTCGGGGATCGGCTGGCTGTGGTCCATCTCCTCCGAGGCGCACGCTGCCAGGTGGCCGCCCCAGGCGTTGGCCTCCAGCAGGATGTCGTTGCTGAGCACGTCGAGCTTTTTCTGCGCCTCGCCCTGCACGTTGCCGGTGCCGGCGTCGCCGAGCACGCCGCCGAGCGCGCCCTTGCTGACCGCGATCGAGATGCTGGTGCAGGCGCGGGCGACCACCGCGATCAGCTGGCGCAGGTCGGCGTCGATGCGGCCGGCGCGCTGCTCCTCGATCAGGTAGCGGGTCAGCGAGATGGCAGGTGTGGCGGAAGCGGGCATGATGGGTTCCACGGCGAAGGACGCGGGCATTGTCCGGGTTGATGGGACCAATGCAAGACCATTCGCCCTCCGACCCGACTCGTAGCGAGGAAGTCATGTACGAAGCCTCACCCGACGCCTGGCTGGCGCTGTCCTCGGCGCTGGGCCTGGGCCTGCTGATCGGCCTGGTGCGCGAGCGCAGCCACGGCCGCGCGCACGCCATCGCCGGCCTGCGCACGCACGCGCTGGTGTCGCTGGGCGCGGCGGTGGCGGCCTGGCTGGGCCTGCCGGTGCTGCTGGTCGGGCTGGGCGTGACCGGCCTGCTGGCGGCGATGGCCTACAACGCCACGCGCCAGGACGATCCCGGCCTGACCAGCGAGGTGACCCTGGTGGTGACCTTCCTGCTCGGCGCGATGGCCATGCGCATGCCGGCGCTGGCGACCGGGCTGGCGGTGGTGGTGGCGGTGCTGCTGTACGCCAAGGAGCCGCTGCACGCGCTGACCCGCGACACCTTCAGCGAGCGCGAGGTGTTCGACGGCCTGCTGCTGCTGGCCTCGGCGCTGGTGATCCTGCCGATCCTGCCGGACCGGCCAATCGGCCCGTTCGACGCGATCAACCTGGCCACGATCTGGAAGCTGGTGGTGCTGGTGATGGCGATCAGCGCGCTCGGCCACATCGTGCTGCGGGTGGTCGGCAACCGCTGGGGGCTGGCGGCGGCGGGCTTCTTCGCCGGCTACGTGTCGTCCACCGCGGCGGTGATCGGCTTCGGCCAGCGCGCGCGGCAGACCCCGGCGCTGCTGCGCTCGGCGGTGGCCGCGGCGCTGCTGTCCAACCTGGCCTCGCTGAGCCTGTGCGTGCCGATCCTGTGGGCGGTGTCGCCGCCGCTGGTGCGGCAGCTGTGGCCGGAACTGGTGGCGATCGGGGCGGTGCTGCTGGCCGGCGGGCTGCTCGGCCTGCGCGCCGGCCGCCACGAGACGGTGCAGCCGCCGACCGCCGAGAGCCGGATGTTCCGCTTCGGCCATGCGCTCGGCTTCGCGCTGCTGGTGGCCGGGCTGGGCTTCGTGGCGGCCGCGCTGGCGGCCTGGGTCGGCCCGCGCGGCGCGCTGGCGGCGGCGGCGCTGTCGGCCACGGCCGAACTGCACGCAGCGGTGGCGACGCTGGCCGCGCAGTTCGCCCGCGGCGGGCTGGCGATCGAGTCGTCGCGGCTGTGGATGCTGGCGCTGCTGGCCGCCAGCCTGGGCGCCAAGTCGGTGATCGCCTGGGTCAGCGGCGGCGCGGCCTATGGTGCGCGGGTGGCGATCGGCTTGCTGGGCGCGCTGGCGGCGGGCGTGATGGTGGTTTGGCTGCTTTAGGTGTCGTCCACTTTGGGGCGCTTTCCCGCATGCCTGGTCCGCTGCGATGCAGCTTGGGCCTTGCCAAGACCGTTCATGGCTTCGGGCGCAGCGAGCCGAGCAAGCTCGGCTCTACAGAGCCGCAAGGTGGCCGACGGCGACGCGATCGACATCGATTGCGCGGCGGACTTGTTGTAGAGCCGAGCTTGCCCGGCTCCCCGCCATGCGGCAGCACACTTCTTGCCTCACGACGGCCGCTTCCGGAGCGATGAGGATCCTGGACCCGGAGGCCCGTGCGGATCAGATGATCCGCAACGTAATCGCCTTCAGCACCGCGCGGGTGCGGTCGCGCGTGCCGAGCTTGTCGAGGATGGTGGAGACGTAGTTCTTCACCGTGCCCTCGGCCAGGAACAGCGTGCGCGCGATCTCCTTGTTGGAATAGCCGCCGGCCAGCAGGCGCAGGATCGCGACCTCGCGCTCGCCGAAGGTGTCGCGCGGCGGCGCCTCGTCGCGGAAGCGGAAGCGCGCCCGCACCGGGTCGGTGCTGACCGGCTGCAGCAGGGTCTCGCCGGCGGCGATGCGGGCGATGGCCGCGCGCAGGTCCTCCGGCGCGGCGTCCTTGAGCAGGAAACCCTGCGCGCCGGCGTCGCTGGCGCGCAGCAGCAGCTCGCTGTCGTCGAAGGTGGTCAGCAGCAGCACCGGGGTGGCGTCGCCGCGCGCGCGCAGCCGGGTCATCGCCTCGATGCCGTCCATGCCGGGCATGCGGATGTCGCTGAGCACCACGTCGACGGACTGCCGGGCCAGCGCGTCGAGCAGTTGCTGGCCGTCCTCGGCCTCGATCGCGACTTCGATGTGCTGGCGCTCCAGCAGCGCGCGCAGGCCGGCGCGCACCAGCGCCTGGTCGTCGGCCAGCGCGATCCTCAGCGCGGCGCTCACGCCGGCAGCTCCGCTTCGATGCGCAGCGCCCCGGCCGGGCCGGCACCCAGTTCCAGCCGGCCATGCAGCGCGGCCACGCGCTCGCGCATGCCGGCGATGCCGTTGCCCTCGCGGATGCGCCCGCGCACGCGGCCGTCGTCCTCGATGACCACGCGCAGCCCGTCGCCGTTGCGGGAAAGATGGACGTCGATGCGTCCGGCCTGGGCGTGCCGCACCGCGTTGGTCAGCGCTTCCTGCACCAGCCGCAGCAACGCCTCGGCAGTGGCCGGGTCGTCGATCACCACGTCGTCGTCGATGTGCAGCCGCATCGCCAGCGACGGCAGCGGCGCGGCCAGCGCATGCAGCGCGGTGCGCAGGTCCAGGCCGGGAGCATCGCGCAGCTCGCGCACCACGTCGCGGATGTCGGCCAGCAGTTCGCGCGACAGGCGTTCCAGCAGCGACACCTGCGGATGACCGACCAGCGCGGGATCGCCGGCCAGCGCGCGCAGGTTGAGCTGCATCGCGGCCAGCTTGTGGCCGGCGACGTCGTGCAGCTCGCGCGCCACCCGCAGCCGTTCGCCGGTGCGCGCGCTGTCGGCCAGCAGCGCGCGGGTGGCGAGCAGGTCGGCGTTGACCAGGGCCAGCCGGTCGCGCGATTCCTCGGCCCCGCGCGCGTAGTGCACGCACAACCCGGCCAGCGCCTGGAAGCCGAGGTTGATCAGCACCATCGTCAGCGGCGAGCCGAAGCCGCTCTCCAGCATCACCGCATAGAACGCGGCGTTGAGCGGCACCATCGCCAGCAATGCCCCGCGCGGCGGCAGCATGGCGAACGCGCAGGCGGTCCAGATCACCAGCAGCACCTGCGCCACGCCCAGGCGGGAGGTCAGCCCGGCCAGCAGCAGCGCCAGCAGCGCCATCGCCAGCAGCGCCGCCCAGCGGAGGCGGCGCCAGTGATCGGGGCCGACCGACAGCAGCAGGTAGGCCGCGCTGTAGCCGGCCAGCGTCGCCGCCGCCGCCGGCAGCGAGGCCGCCGGCTGGAAGCGCAGCGACAGCGCCACCGCGGCCAGGGTGAACAGGCCGGCCAGCGTCATCGGTTCGCGCAGTCGTCGCAGCAGGGTTCGCATGCGCACATGCTGCGCGGCGATGCGCCGGCAGGCAATGCCGCGCGCGCAGGTCGTGACTTCCGGCAGGTCGCCGCGCGGATGCGGGAACGCGCGCCGGGGCCGCCGTCGCCGTCAGCGCGTCCCCTGCCAGCGCAGCCCGATCCGCAGGCCGCGATCCGGTCCGGGTTCATAGTAGCGGCCGTTGCCCTCGTTGACGATCACCGAGCCGATGTGGGCTTGGTCGAGCGCATTGTCGATGCGCGCGAACACGCGCAGGCGGCCGTTGCGCAGCGTCCAGTCGCGCGCGGCTTCCAGGTGCAGCAGCGCGTAGCCCGGCGCCGACTCGCTGCCGGCGTCGTTGACGATGGCGTCGCCGGCGCCGACCGCTTCGGCCGCCAGCGTCCAGTCGCGCGGCGTCCATTGCAGGCGCGCGTAGCCCTGCCGGCGCAGCGTGCCGGGGATGCGCGCGCCGGCCGCCACCGGCGTGGTCGGCTGCGTGCAGCCGCTGCCGCTGCAGATCAGGAAACCGTCGCGGAAGCTCGCGTCCAGCCAGGTCCACGCCAGTTGCAGGTCCCAGTCCCGCGCCAGCGGCGCGTGCCAGGCCAGCTCGGCGCCCTGCCGGCGCGCGCGGCCGACGTTGCGGAAGGTGCTGCGGCCACCGACATTGCCGGCCACCGCCAGTTCGTCGTCGGTGTCGGCGCGGAACAGCGCCGCGTTGAAGGTCGCGCCGCGGCCACTGCGCCACTTGCCGCCCAGTTCGAGGTTGCGGCTGACCGCCGGGCGCAGATCGAACGCCAGCCCGGCGCCGCCATCGGCGCGGTAGCCGAGTTCGTTGAAGGTCGGCGTCTCGAAGCCGCGGCCGGCCGACAGGTACAGGCGCGCATCGTCGGAAACGTGGAAGGTGACGCCGCCCACCGGCGTGACCTCGGCATAGTCGCTGCGGCCGCTGTCGTCGGGATTGGCGGCGGTGACGTAGCGATCGTCGGAACGGAAGCGCACCTGGCTGCGGCGCAGGCCGGCCAGCAGCGACCAGCGCGGGGCGACGCGCCACCAGGCCTGGGCGAACTGGTCGAGGTTCTCCACCTCGTTGCGCTCGTCGCGCCGCAGCGCGCCGCGCATGCCCAGCGCCGTGCCGACGAAGTTCTCGTAGCCGCGCCGGTGCTGGCGCTGGCGATCGGCGTTGGCGCCGACGGTCAGCTCCAGCGGACGCCCGCCCGGCGCGCCCTGCCACGACCAGCGCGCATCGACGCCGCCGTAGTCGCTGTCCAGATCGATCACGCCGCCGCTGTTGAGCGGGTTGGCCTGCGCGGCCACGGGCAGGGCCAGGTACTGCTCGACCGCGCGATCGCCGCCGTAGCCCATCAGCCGCAGCGACTGCGCATCGCCCAGCGGCTGCCGCCAGATCAGGCCGAGCTGCCGCTGGCGCACTGACTTGCGGGTGTCGAACTGGTACGCCTGCGCGGTGGCCTGGCGCGGATTCTCGCGCGCCTGCGCGCGGGTCAGGCCGAGCGGATCGTCGGTGTCGGGCATGTCGAGCGCGTTGATCACCAGATCCAGTTCGCCGCCGCCACCGGCGCGCCAGCCGAACCTGCCGTTGAGCGAGTCGCGCCGCGCCGCGCCGTGATCGCGGTAGCCGTCGGTGGAGAAGCGCGACGCCGCCAGCGCGTAGGACAGCGCCTGCTGCCGGCCCAGCCAGCGCGCCGACAGCAGGCGCGCATCGTCGCTGCCGAGCGAGGCCGACGCCGAAAGCTCGCCCGGATCGCGGCCCTCGGCGCTGAAGATCTGCACCACGCCGCCGGAGGAATTGCCGTACAGCGCCGAGAACGGCCCGCGCATGACCTCCACCCGCTCGGCGCCGGCCAGGCTGAAGTGCGAGAGCTGTCCCTGCCCGTCCGGCATCGTCGCCGGGATGCCGTCGGCCAGCAGCCGCACGCCGCGCACGCCGAAGGTCGCGCGCGCGCCGAAGCCGCGGATCGACAACTGCGTGTCCTGTGCGTGGTTCTGCCGGTCGCGCGCCAGCAGGCCCGGCACCGGGCCGAGCCGTTCGGACAGGTTGAAGGTGGCGGCGGCGCCGTCGCGCAGATCGATCGCATCCAGCGATGCCGGCAGGTCGAAGGCCGATACGCCCTGCAGCCGCGCGGTCACTTCCACGCGCTGCAGCGTCGGCGGTTCGGCGGCTTGCGCCAGCGCGGGCGCCGGGGAAACGGCCAGCAGGGAAAGCAGGGGCAGCGCGAGCTTGTCCGATCCGGCGATGGCGGGCACGGCGACTCCGTTGGCGGTGTGGGAGAAAGTGGCCTTGGCACGCATGCTGCCGGCCGCCGCGCCATTGAATCCAACGACGGCGCAAGCCCGGGTGAAAGCCCGGGTCAGCCGAAGATCAGCCGTCCCTTCATCATGTTCCAGTGCCCGGGGAACGAGCAGAAGAACGTGTAGTCGCCACCGCGCCGCAGCGCGGAAGTGGCGAAGGTGACCTGCGTGCGCTGGCCGCCGCCGATGATCGGCGTATGCGCGATCACGCGCGCGTCGCCGCGCGGCAGGTAGTCGTCGGCCAGCTTCATGCGGCCGCCGGCCAGGCCGAGTTCGCGGTGGTGGCGCGTCTCGCTCAGCACCCAGTTGTGGCCCATCACCGCGGCGGCGAGCCGGCCGGTGTGCACCAGCGTCACCGTCAGCTTCTCGCAGTCGCCCGGCACGCGGATGGTGTGCAGGTTGAACTGCATCGCGTCGTTGCCTTCGAGGGTGATGGCGCAGTGGCGCGCCTGGGCGGAAACGGAGAAGGACAGCAGCGCGGCCAGCGCCAGCAAAGGCAAGAAGTGTCGAATCATGCGGGAAGGTGTGGGAGCCGGTATTCCGATTCTAAGCCAGCCGTCCGCATCCCTTGGTCGCGACGACCTATCGCGACAGGTCGCCGGGATCCCCTGGTGCCGTTGTGGGAGCGACGTCAGTCGCGATGGGGCGCTACCGCTGATCCGTCGCGACTGACGTCGCTCCCACAGGGACTTCGGGGCGCTGCGGTCGGCGACGCGTCAGACGTCGCCGTCGGCCAGCCAGCCCTCGCCGGTGCCGCGCGCATGCACCCTGTCGCCGTCGAGCACGCTGCCGGCGGGGATGGCCGGCTGCTCGGCCAGGCGCGCGTAGATCGGGGTGAAGTCCGGCGCGGTGGCGTCCATCAGCTGCTCGAAGCTGTCGATGACGAAATAGGTCTTCTGGTAGGTGTCGATGCGGTAGCGCGTGCGCATGATCCGCTCGAGATCGAAACCGATGCGGTTGGGCGCGTCCGATTCCAGCGAGTACAGCGACTCGCCCTTCGACGAGACGATGCCGGCGCCGTAGATGCGCAGGCCGTCCTTGGTATCGATGAGCCCGAACTCGACCGTGTACCAGTACAGCCGGGTGAGGTATTGCAGCGCGTCGGCGCCGATGCCGTGCGCCTTCACCCCGCCCCTGCCGTAGGCCTCCATGTAGTCGGCGAACACCGGGTTCATCAGCAGCGGCACGTGGCCGAACAGGTCGTGGAACAGGTCCGGCTCGGCGATGTAGTCGATCTGGTCCGGCCGGCGGATCCACCAGGTCACCGGGAAGCGGCGGTGGGCCAGGTGGTCGAAGAAGTCCAGCTCCGGCAGCAGTCCCTCCACGCCGATCAGCGTCCAGCCGGTGGCCGCGCGCAGCACCTCGTTGAGCTCGGTGAAGCGCGGGATGCGGTCCGGGGTCATGCCCATCGCGTCCTGCGCGGCGAGGAACTCGTCGCAGGCGCGGCCGACCAGCAGCTCGCGCTGGCGCTGGTACAGCGTGCCCCAGGTGGCGTGGTCGTCGGCGCTGTAGCCCTCCCAGGGCTGCTCGATCACGGTGGTGGTGTAGATCGGCACGTAGCCCTTGTCGGTCTGCTGGTGCTCGACGCGGCGCGGCTGGTTCATGGCGAGGCTCCCGGGATGGTCATCCTTGGAATCGTAGCGCCGAACCGGCGCAACGGGATTGCGAAGTTGCGTCGATATAGGCCCATGCGGCAATATTATTGCGCATAATTAAGAAACAAGGCATCGAATGAGCGAATCCGCCGCCCTGGACCGCACCGACCTGCGCCTGCTCGCGCTGCTGCAGCGGCAGGGCCGCGCGCCCAACACGGAGATCGCCGCGCAGCTCAACCTGTCGCCGTCCGCCTGCCTGCGCCGCACCCAGCGGCTGGAGGCGGCCGGGGTCATCGCCGGCTACGCGGCGCGGGTGGACCCGCAGGCGGTCGGGCTGGGCCTGCAGGCGTTCGTGCGCGTGCAGCTGGAAAAGCACGGCCGCCACGGCATCGACCGTTTCGCCGACAACGTGCGCGAATGGGACGAGGTGGTCGCCTGCCATGCGCTGACCGGCGACATGGACTACCTGCTGCACATCGTGGTGCAGGACCTGGAGCACTTCTCGCGCTTCCTGCTCGACCGGCTGCTCAACGCCAGCGGCGTGGCCGACGTCAATTCCAGCTTCGTGCTGCGCACGGTCAAGGCGTTCGGCGGGCTGCCGCTGCCGAAGGATTAGCCTGCGCCACCCCCCTGTAGAGCCGAGCTTGTCCGGCTGCGCCGGTTCCGGAGCCGGGGGCAGCGGAGCAAGCTCCGCGCTGCGTCCAGGCGCGGCGTAGACTGTGCGCATGGAGGTACTGGCTCATTCATGGCAGCGCGCATGGCCCGGCCTCGGCGCGGCCGGCGACGGCGAGGCGCTGCGGCGCGAACTGCTGGCGCGCCATGCCGAGCCACAGCGGCATTACCACACGCTGCAGCACCTGGAGGAATGCCTGGGCCATTTCGAGGCAGCGCGCGCGCTGGCGCAGCGGCCGCACGAGGTGGAGATGGCGCTGTGGTTCCACGACGCGATCTACGACGTGCGCGCCGGCGACAACGAGCGGCGCAGCGCCGACTGGGCGCGGCAGGCGCTGACCGCGGCCGGCGTGGCGGCCGACAGCGTGGATCGCATCGACGATCTGATCATGGCCACCCGCCACGACGCGGCGCCGGCCGATGCCGACGCGCGCCTGCTGGTAGACATCGACCTGTCCATCCTCGGTGCGCCGAGGCCGCGCTTCGACGAGTACGAGCGGCAGATCCGGCAGGAATACGCGTTCGTGCCGCGCTGGCTGTTCCGCCGCAAGCGGCGCGCGATCCTGCGCGGCTTCCTCGAACGCCCGGTGCTGTACAGCACGCCGCATTTCCGCGAGGCACTGGAATCGCGCGCCAGAGAAAACCTACGCGTCGCCATCACGGCCACTACGAACCGGTAGCTCGTCCACCAACTCCTGATCGTGGGAGCGATTCGCTACCGCGCCTATGGAAGGCTGCGCAATACCCGACAGACAGAACCGGTTCAGGCGATGGCTCTGAGTGCTTCATGCCGAATCGCGGAATCATCAACCGATAAAACCCCGCTTCTGATCCTGTGGGAGCGACGTGAGTCGCGACGCGGATCTGACCCGTCGCGACCACCTCGCTCCCACACGAATCTCGAACCACCGCCGCATTCCACCGGCTCAGGCGATGGCTACGGGCACTTCTCGCCGCGCCCGACCAGCCGGCCCAGGCGGGAGCCCGGTTTGCACGGCGGTTCGACCGGCGGCGGAGGCGGCGCATGCCGCGCGGCGTGCGCCTGGTCCAGCGTCCGCTGCAACTGCGCCAGCCGTGCCTTGATCTGCGGCATCGCCGCCAGCGCCGCCTTCTCGCCTTCGAGGATGGCGTTGTTGCGCTGCTGGAAATCGGCCGGGCCGATGTCGTTGACCTTCGGCCGGATCACCACGTCGGCGCGCGCCAGTTCCTGCTCGCCGAGCTTCTGGCCCATGATGCTGATCGACTGGTTGACCACGCCCAGCAGGTTGGCCGGCGTGCGCCCGCTGGCCTTGGAGGAGATGTCCACCGCGATCACGAAGTCGGCGCCGAGCTGGCGCGCCGCGTCCACCGGCACCGGGCTGACCACGCCGCCGTCGACGTAGCGCGCCGCGCCGATCGCCACCGGCTCGAACACGCCCGGCACGCTGCTCGACGCGCGCACCGCCTGGCCGGTGTTGCCGCGCACGAACACGGTGCGCTCGCCGTCCTCCAGCCGGGTGGCCACCGCGGCGAACGGCCGCGGCAGCTTCTCGATGGGCCGCTTGCCGACCTGCTCGTTGACGTAGTCCTGCAGCTTCTGCCCCTGCACCAGCCCGCCGGCGAACAGCCGCACGTCGCGGATGCTGGCCTCGTCCAGCGCGACCGCGCGCTGCTGCATCTGGAACGCGTCCATGCCGCTGGCGTACAGCGCGCCGACCACGCTGCCGGCGCTGGTGCCGGACACCACCACCGGCTCGATGCCGTTGGCCTGCAGCATCTTGATCACGCCGATGTGGGCGAAGCCCTTGGCCGCGCCGCCGCCCAGCGCGATGCCGACCTTGGCCCGGGGCGCAGGCGGAATCGCGACCGGCGGCACGACGGGAACCGCCGCCGGCGCGGGCTCGGGGCGGGTGTTGCCGCCGCCGCAGGCGGCGAGCAGCAGCAAGGGCGGCAGGGACAGGAAAAGGCGGCGCGACGGTTTCATCGGGGAATCGGAAGGGCAGCGAAGGTGTGCAGCATACGGGCCGCCGGCACAACCGGCGGCGACTGGCGGAGCGGGTGCATCCCTGTCGCAACGGAACCGCGGGCAGGACGCCCCGTCGGATCGTCGTCCCGGCTTGTGCCGGGACGACAGGATTGATTGCGAGGGGCGCGGATCAGAACCGGTTGTCGCCATCCAGCAGCCGGCCCAGCCCGCCCAGCACCGAGCCCTCGCCGCGGTTCTGCCCGCCGCCCTGCGGCGCGGCGGCCAGCATGCGCCCGGCCAGGCGCGAGAACGGCAGCGATTGCAGCCAGACCTTGCCCGGCCCGGTCAGCGTGGCCAGGAACACGCCCTCGCCGCCGAAGAACATGCTCTTGATGCCGCCGACCGGGCGCACGTCCATGCCCACGCCGGCGTGGTAGGCGACCACGCAGCCGGTGTCGACGTCGATGCGCTCGCCGGCCGCCAGGTCGCGCTCGATCACGCAGCCGCCGGCGTGGACGAACACCCAGCCGTCGCCCTCCAGCTTCTGCATGATGAAGCCCTCGCCGCCGAACAGGCCGGTGAGGATCTTGCGCTGGAAGTGGACGCCGACCGTCACCCCGCGCGCGCCGGCCAGGAAGCTGTCCTTCTGGCAGATCAGCCGGCCGCCGTGCTCGTCCAGCTTCATTGCCAGCACCGTGCCCGGGTACGGCGCGGCGAAGGCGACCCTGGCCTTGCCGCTGCCAGTGTGGGTGAACATCGTGGTGAACAGGCTCTCGCCGGTGATCACGCGCTTGCCGGCCGACAGCAGCTTGTCCATGAAGCCGCCGCCCTGGCCGCCGTGTGAGCCGTCGCCGAAGATCGTGTCCATCTGCACGGCGGCGTCCTTGAACATCAGCGCGCCGGCCTCGGCAATCGCGCTTTCGCCGGGATCCAGTTCCACTTCGACGAACTGCATCTCCTGGCCGACGATGCGGAAGTCGATCTCGTCGGCGCGCCCGCGCCCGGCGTTGCGCGGCACCGGCGGCGGCGTGCCGCCCGCGCTGCCGCCGGCCTCGGCGGTCAGCTCGGCGATGTTGCGTGCCGGCAGCCAGTCGCCCATGCCCTCGCGCCAGGCCAGCAGCGCGGGATTGCGGGCGGCTTCGGCGCGCGCGGCCTCGTCGTCGAGCGGGCCGAGGCGGCGGTTGTCGGCGGGGTTGTGCAGGTACCAGGGGTTCATGGCGGCGTTCCTTTGCGGACGGGTGGGAAGAGGAGGAGTCTAGGCGCAGTGATGCGTCGCCGGGCATGGCCGGAAGTCCTGCCCGCGGCGATCCGTTCACAGGCCGACAGGCCATCGGTTGACTGACTTGCGGCCATTGCCGCGCCGGTTGCTGTATTGCAACATCGCCGTGCCAGTGCCCCTCCCCCCTCCTCCGGATCGCCACCGCCATGTCCCCCTTCCGCAGCTCCGCCGTCCGGCCGCAGCGCCTTGCCCTCGCCCTCGCCGCGCTGCTGCCGCCGGCCGGCGCGCTGGCCCAGGAAGCCACCGACGCGCCGGCCACGCTGGACGCCGTGCAGGTCACCGCGCAGCGCCGGGTCGAGAACATCCAGGACGTGCCGGTGTCGATCTCCAGCGTCGGCGCGGAGAAGCTGGACGTGCTCGGCTCCGGCGGCAGCGACGTGCGCTTCCTGTCCGGCCGCGTGCCCAGCCTCAACATCGAGTCGTCCTACGGCCGCGCGTTCCCGCGCTTCTACATCCGCGGCCTGGGCAATACCGACTTCGATCTCAACGCCTCGCAGCCGGTATCGCTGATCTACGACGAGGTGGTGCAGGAGAGCCCGCTGCTGAAGGGCTTCCCGGTGTTCGACCTGGAGCGCATCGAGGTGCTGCGCGGGCCGCAGGGCACGCTGTTCGGCCGCAACACGCCGGCCGGCGCGGTCAAGTTCGAATCGGCCAGGCCAACGCGCGAACTCGACGGCTACGGCCAGATCGCCTACGGCAGCGACGACATGTGGAACTTCGAGGGCGCGATCGGCGGCCCGCTGTCCGAGCGCTGGTCGGCGCGCGCGTCGGCGCTGTACCAGCGCCGCGACGACGGGGTGCGCAACACCCATTCCGGCCCCAACGACGGTTTCGAGGGCTACGACGAGTCCGCCGCGCGCGTGCAGTTCCTGTACGAGGGCGAGGCGTTCGAGGCGCTGCTCAACCTGCACCGGCGCGATCTCAACGGCACCGCGCGATTGTTCCGCGCCAACATCATCGCGCCGGGCGGCAACCGCTTCGTGCCCGGCTTCGATCGCGAGCGGGTATCGGTGGACGGGGTCAACTTCTCCGAGCTGGAGACCTGGGGCGGCAGCGCGCGGCTGCGCTGGGACTTCGGCAGCGTCAGCCTGTACTCGATCAGCGGCTACGAGAGCGCCGAATCGCTCAACCGCGGCGACATCGACGGCGGCTACGGCGCGGCGTTCCTGCCGGTGTCCGGACCGGGCGTCATCCCGTTCGCGTCCGAATCGGCCGACGGCCTGCCGGATCATCGCCAGATCACCCAGGAACTGCGGCTGGAATCCAACTACCCCGGCGCGTTCAACTGGCAGGCCGGGCTGTTCTGGTTCGACGAGCGCATCACCATCGACAGCTTCAACTACGACTCGCTGGCGCCGGGCAACCCGCGCGCCGGCCATGCCGTGCAGCGGCAGGACAACACCGCCTGGGCGGTGTTCGCCTCGGCCGAGTACCAGGCGGCCGACAAGCTCAAGCTGCGCGGCGGCGTGCGCTACACGCAGGACGAGAAGGACTTCGGCGCCAGCGTGCTGGAGGCCGCGCCGTTCGGCGCGCCGGCGGGCGGGCCCTACGCGGTCTCCACCGACGCCGACAACGTCAGCGGGGACCTGAGCGCGGTCTACGCGGCCAGCGACGACGTCAACCTGTTCGCGCGCGTGGCCACCGGCTTCCGCGCGCCGTCCATCCAGGGCCGCCTGCTGTTCGCCGCGCCCGGCGCGCCGAACGGCGGCGTGTCCACCGCCGGCGCGGAGAAGGTGATCTCCTACGAGGCCGGCATCAAGGCCGACCTGTGGGACAAGCGCGCGCGGCTGGGCTTCACCCTGTTCCGCTACGACGTCGACGACCAGCAGATCATCGCCGTCGGCGGCGGCGCCAACATCGCCACCCTGCTCAACGCCGACCGCACCACCGGCCAGGGCTTCGAGCTGGATCTGGAGGCCTACCTCACCGACAGCCTGCTGGTCACCGTCGGCAGCAGCTACAACGACACCGAGATCAAGGACGCCGCGCTCGGCGTGGCGCCCTGCGGCGGCGGCTGCACGGTCACCGATCCGATCGTGGGCGGCTTCGCCCGCATCGACGGCAACCCGCTGCCGCAGGCGCCGAAGTGGGTGCACAACCTGACCGCGCGCTACGCCGTCGCGCTGGGCGAGGGCAGCGAGCTGTACGTCTACACCGACTGGGCCTACCGCGGCGAGGTGAACTTCTTCCTGTACGAATCGCCGGAGTTCCGCGGCCGCTCTTCGCTGGAAGGCGGCCTGCGCATCGGCTACGGCTGGAACTACGGCGGCTACGACCTGGCGCTGTTCGGCCGCAACATCACCGACCAGACCCGCATCGTCGGCGGCATCGACTTCAACAACCTGACCGGCTTCGTCAACGAGCCGCGGACCTGGGGCGTCGAGTTCACCGCGCGGTTCTGAGAACCGCTTCGCGCCCTGCATGGAGGCGTGCAACGCTTCCGTGCAGGGGGTGAATGACTTGCATGCTCCAAGGCGTGGAGACCTCGGGAACCTCCAAGGCCGTCATCCCCGCGCAGGCGGGGATCCAGCGACTTCAAGCGGCTGTTGAAAGCAAAGGCGCTGGGTTCCCGCCTTCGCGGGAATGACGGTGTGGAATGACGGTAGAAGCGGGTCCTTACCGTTGAACCATCGGAAAGATGAACCCGCGGCAAGAAAGTCCTCCTATGGCCCGTACAACCCTTCCCGCACCGCATCGAGCAGCGCGCCGTCGTCCTGCCGGTGTTCCCAGTACATGATCCCGCCGAGCCCGCGCGCGCGCACGTAGTGCGCCTTGGCGCGCAGCGACTGCGGGTCGTCGTAGGTGATGAAGGCGCGCTCTTGCGCATTCCACAGCGTCGGCGCCTGCGCGCGCTCGTCCCAGCGGCGCACGTAGCCATCGCGATCCAGGTAATGCGCCTGGATGTCGCGCCAGGACAGGAACGCCTCGTGCTCGCGGTAGGGCTGGTGCAGGCCGTCGTTGTCCGCGCGCACGCCGGCGAACTTGCGGCCGTAGAACGCCACGCCGACGTTGATCTTGCCGGCCGGCACGCCGGCGGCGAGGAACTCCTCGACCGCGCCGGCGGTGGTGCGGCCCTCGGGCGCGGCCGAGGCCGAGCGCCACAGCGCGGCGTGGTGGCCGGTGGTCGGCGTCAGGCTGCCGTGGAAGTCGTAGGTCATTAGGTTGATCCAGTCCAGCAGCGGCGCGATGCGCGGCAGGTCCAGGCCGCGCGCCGCCTCGCCGTCGGCCGCGGCGATGGTCAGCAGGTAGTGCGTGCCGGTGCGCGCGCCCTCTGCGTCGAGCTGCGCGCGGGTGTCGCGCAGCATCGCGGTGAAGTTGTCGCGATCGTCGGGGCTGTGGCTGATGCCCGGCCCGGCCAGGGTCGGGTATTCCCAGTCGATGTCCAAGCCGTCGATCCGGTGCCGGCGCATCAGCGCGATGGCGGTGGCCGCGAACCTCGCCCGCGCCTGCGGCGTGGCCGCCGCCTCGGAGAAGTTGCCCGAGCCCCAGCCGCCGATCGACAGCACGATGCGCAGCCGCGGGTTGTCCCGCTTCAGCGCGACCAGTTGCCGCAGCATCTGCGTGGCGGTGTCGCCGGGCAGATGGACCTCGTGCGACGGATTGACGTGGGCGAAGGCGAAGTTGACGACGTCGAGCTTGCGCGCGTCGATCGACGGCAGTGTGTCGCCATCCATCACGTAGCCGATCACCTGCGGCCGCGGCACCGGATCGTCCTGCTGGCGGGCGTGCGCGATGGTCGCGCAGGACAGCAGGCAGAGACAGGCGAGCAGGCGGCGGATCCTGCTGCGTGCGGAGGCAGTGGTCATGCGTTCTTCCCGGCGGGCGTCCAGCGCGATTCTAGGCAGCCGCGAGGTGGCCGGTAACTGACCAAAGCCAGACCACCGGAGAAGGATCAATCCATGACGCTTCCGTCATCCCCGCACCGGTAAAGCATCAGTCGGGCTGGCGCGGACGGAACGGCACCACCACGCGATTCGGCGCGTCGGGGCGCTGCCACAGCACTGGCACGTCGTGCGGCTTGGGCGGCTCCAGCTCGTCGCGATCCTGCGAGGCCGCCTCGGCGGCTTCCTCCTCGTCCTCCCAACTGTAGCGCTTGCGCGGCAGCGCCGGGTCGAGCCTGCGCAGCAACAGCGCGGCGACGAAGCCTGCGATCGCCCCGCCCATGTGCGCCTGCCACGACACGCCGGGCTCGCGCGGCAGCACGCTCAGCACCATGCCGCCGTACAGCAGGAACGCGATCATGCCGGCGGCGATGGCCGCGCGATCGCGCCGCAGCAGCCCGAGCATGAAGATCATGAACATCAGCCCGTGGGTCAGCCCGCTCGCGCCGAGGTGGTAGCTGCCGGGATCGCCCATCAGCCAAGGCCCCAGCCCCGCGCCCAGCCAGACCAGCGGCACCGCCCACAGCGTCGCGCGCGGGTACACGCTGCCGGCCAGCGTGCCCAGGATCAGCAGCGCGGTGGCGTTGGCGGCGATGTGCTCGACCGAGCCGTGCAGCAGCGGCGCGGTCAGGATGCCGATCAGGCCCTCGGCGCTGAGCGGGGCGATGGCGAACGCGCGCCAGTCGAAGCTGCCCTGCGCGGAGAACACCACCGCCAGCAGCAGCACGAAGGCCAAGCTGTAGTTGAGCGCGCGCACGATGCGGCGGCGGTCGTGGTGATGCTGGGAGGCCGGATCGGCGGAAACGTCGTCGGAATGCGGGTCCATGCCTCACTGGATGGCGCCGGCCGCCGCGTTTGCAAGGGCCGCGCGCGGGACGGACCCTCCTGCGCGCGGGAGAATCCGCCCGCCGCCGTTTCAGTCCGCCGCCGGCCGTGCGCCGGGCCGATGGCGCAGGCTCAGCAGCATGGTCGAACCCAGGATCGCGGCCACCACCGCCAGCGACACCGGCACCGGGATCTTCACCAGGTCCACCAGCAGCATCTTGGCGCCGATGAAGCCCAGCACCAGCGCCAGCCCGTAGGGCAGCAGGTGGAAGCGGTCGGCCATGCCGGCCAGCAGGAAGAACATCGCGCGCAGGCCCAGCACCGCGAACACGTTCGAGGTCAACACGATGAACGGGTCGGTGGTGATGGCGAAGATCGCCGGGATGCTGTCCACCGCGAAGATCACGTCGGTCACCGCGATCATCGCCAGCACCACGAACAGCGGGGTGTAGCGGCGGCGCTTGCCGCGGCCGATCCACAGCGCGCCGCCGAAATAGCGGTTGATCAGCGGCAGGTGGCCGGTGATCCAGCGCAGCACCGGGTTCTTGTCCATGTCCGGCGCCTTGCCGGCCGCCATCCAGATCTTGACGCCGGTGGCCAGCAGGAACGCGCCGAACAGGTACAGCATCCAATGGAACCTGGCCACCAGCGCCGCGCCGGCCAGGATCATGATCGCGCGCAGCACGATCGCGCCCAGCACGCCGATCATCAGCGCGCGCTGGCGCTGCTCCTCCGGCACCGCGAAGTAGGTGAACAGCATCAGGAAGACGAAGATGTTGTCCACCGCCAGCGATTTCTCGACCAGGTAGCCGGTCAGGAACTCCAGGCCCACGCGGTTGGCCTCGGCCAGGCCGGCGGTGTCGTTCACGTGCCACCACAGTGCGCCGTTGAACAGCAGCGCCAGGGCGATCCAGCCCAGGCTCCACCACAGCGCTTCCTTGAACGTGACCTTGTGCGGCCCGCCGTGGCGCATCAGCGCCAGGTCCACCAGCAGCGCAATCGCCACCAGGCCGCCGAAGCCGGCCCACAACCAGGGGTTGCCAATCGTTTCCATCGAGATTCCCGTGAAAAAGGTGAGGACGGCCGCGAGCGACGGCGTCACGGGAACCTGGAGATCTCGGGATCCGGGGACATGCCTTCGCCATCGCGGCGAAGGTCTGGCTCACAGCCCGCAGGCTGCCGTGGGACCGGAGCGTGGACGCTCGAAATGACGGCCGGCACGATGGGAGCTACTCCCCTTCTGGCGCGGATTGTCCGGGCCGCGCCCGGTGCGGTCAACCGCGCGGGTAAAATGGCGCCCATGAATACCGCCAACCCCGTTGTCCGCCTGAAGAACGCCTGGCGTTCCAGCCACCCGTGGATCTTCCAGAAGCTGGTGGAAAAACCTGCCGCCAAGCCCAGGCCGGGCAGCATCGTCGATGTGATCGGCATCGACGGCGAGTGGATCGGCCGCGGCTTCTACAACGGCCATTCGCGCATCGCCGTGCGCATCCTCGAGACCGATCCGGACGTGGCGGTGGACGAGGCCTGGTTCGCGCGCAGGATCGCCGCGGCGGTGTCGCTGCGCCGCGAGGTGCTGAAGCTGGACGCGGTCTCCGACGCCTGGCGGGTGGTCCACAGCGAGGGCGACGGCCTGAGCGGGCTGGTGGTGGATCGCTACGGCGATCTCGTCGTGGTGGAGTTCTTCGCCGCCGGCATGTTCCGCCACCGCGAATGGATCTACGCGGCGCTGCGCGCGCAGTTCCCCGGCTGCCGCTTCCACAGCTTCGCCGACGAGCACGTGCAGAAGCAGGAGAGCTTCGACTTCCACGGCAACACCACCACCGAGCCTGCGATCATCAGCGAGCACGGGGTGAGGTTCCGCGCCGACCCGGCCGGCGCGCACAAGACCGGCTTCTTCGCCGACCAGCGCGAGAACCGCCAGTGGCTGAGCCAGCAGGTCGAGGGCAGGACGGTGCTGGACCTGTGCTGCAACACCGGCGGCTTCGCCGTCTACGCGGCGGCGCGCGGCGCCGCCGAGGTGCTGGGCGTGGACATCGACGAGGACGTGATCGCCATCGCCAAGGGCAACGCCAGGCTCAACAACGTGCGGCCGAAGTTCGTGCAGGCCGACATCTTCCCCTGGCTGCGCGACGCGGCCAACCGCGGCGACCGCTACGACGTGGTGATCCTGGATCCGGCCAAGATGACCCGCGATCGCGATCAGGTCATCTCCGCGCTGAAGAAGTACCTGGACATGAACAAGCTGGCGCTGGGCGTGGTCAAGCCGGGCGGGCTGTTCGCCACCTTCTCCTGCACCGGGCTGGTGGCCGAGGACCAGTTCCTCGACATGCTGCGGCGCGCCTCGTATTTCTCCGGGCGCACGATCCAGATCCTCAAGGTCGCCAGCGCCGGCCCGGATCATCCGTTCATGGCGCACGTGCCCGAATCGCGCTACCTCAAGGCGGTGTTCTGCCGCGTGCTGGACTGATTCCCGCGCGCCGATCCGCCGCCGGCAGGGCACGCACCGGCGCAGGGCCGGTGCATGCGGCGCAGAGGAAGGTCAGTAGCCCTGTTCGCGCAGCTTCGCGCGGACCTGCTCATGGCGCGGATAGAGCGGCTGCGGCGCCTTGCCCAGCAGGCTGACCACCACCACCGCCAGCGTGGCCGCGATCACGCCGGGCACGATTTCGTACAGCGCGCTGCCGGTCTGCTTCCAGGCCACCACCACCGCCGCGCCGGCCACCATGCCCGCCAGCGCGCCGTTGCGCGTCATCCGCTTCCAGAACAGCGACAACACCACCACCGGGCCGAAGGCGGCGCCGAAACCCGCCCAGGCGTAGGCGACCAGCCCGAGCACGCGGCTTTCCGGGTCGCGCGCGATCCAGATGGCCAGCAGCGCCACCGCCAGCACGGCAAAACGGCCGAACCACACCAGTTCGCGGTGGCCGGCGCGGGGCCGGATGAAGCCGCGGTAGAAGTCCTCGGTCAGCGCGCTGGAGCAGACCAGCAACTGCGCCGACAACGTGCTCATCACCGCGGCCAGGATCGCCGACAGCAGCACGCCGGCCACCCACGGATTGAACAGCAGCTCGGCCAGCGCGATGAACACCCGCTCGGGATTGGCGTTGACCGGGCCTGCGGCCTCGGGATGGGCGGCGAACCAGGCGATGCCGAAGAAGCCGGTGGCCATCGCACCGAACAGGCACAGGATCATCCAGGTCATGGCGATGCGGCGCGCGCGCGGGATGGTGGCCAGGCTGTCGGCGGCCATGAACCGCGCCAGGATGTGCGGCTGGCCGAAATAGCCCAGGCCCCAGGCCGCCGCGGACACCACCGCGATCAGGCCGCCGGCGCCGATCCACTGCAGGCGGGCCGGATCGACCTGTTCGATCAGGCTCATCGCCGTGGCCGGGCCGCCGGCGCCGATGATGGCGAAGACCGGCACCAGCAGCAGCGCGAAAATCATCAGCGAGGCCTGCACGGTGTCGGTCCAGCTCACCGCCAGGAAGCCGCCGATGAAGGTGTAGGCGATGGTCACCACCGCGCCCCAGAACATCGCCTGGCCGTAGGGCAGCCCGAACATGCTCTCGAACAGGCGCGCGCCGGCGACGATGCCCGATGCGCAGTAGATCGCGAAGAACACCAGGATCACCAGCGCCGCCAGGATGCGCAGCAGCCTGCTGCGGTCCTCGAAGCGGTGGGTGAAGTAGTCCGGCAGCGTGAGCGCGTTGCGCGTGTGCTCGGTGTACACGCGCAGCGGGCCGGCCACGAACCGCCAGTTGCACCATGCGCCGATGATCAGGCCGATGGCGATCCACGCCTCGGAGGCGCCGGTGAGGTAGAGCGCGCCGGGCAGGCCCATCATCAGCCAGCCGCTCATGTCCGAGGCGCCGGCGGCCAGCGCGGTGACGAAGCTGCCCAGCGAGCGGCCGCCGAGGATGTAGTCGTCGAAGGTGCGGGTCCGCCGCCAGGCGATGAATCCGATGCCGACCATCAGCAGCAGGTAGGCGGAGAAGGTGATAAGCAGCGGCACGTTGGCGGTCATCGGGATTCCTGTGGAGGGAAGCGGGCACCGCACACCTGATCGGCCACCCAGGGCGTGCGGCAGCCTAAGCGCGGGCCGTGGGGTTGGCAATCGGCGCCGCACCACGCCGGCCTTGCAGCCGGCGGCATCCGCATGGCGGGAGGAAGCGGGCGGGTTTGGCGGTGACCGGCGCCAGCGCGCGTCCGCCGCGATCTAGCGGCCGTGGCCGAGCAGATGCTCGCGCAGCACCAATGCACCATTGTGCCGAGTGTCGCGCGCACCGTAGACCAAGGTGACCGGGCCGGCGGCAAGGGCCTGGCGCAACGGCTCCAGGGCTTCGTCGGCGGCGTCCAGTTCCTTGCGGTAGCGCTGGCGAAACCCGTCCCAGCGTTCCGGCCGGTGGCCGAACCATTGGCGCAGTCCGGGGCTGGGCGCGACCTCCTTGAGCCAGATGGCCTGCAATTCCTGCTTCGACACGCCGCGCGGCCATAGCCGATCGACGAGGAAGCGCTCGCCGTCGCCGTCTTCCGCCGGTTCGTAGGCGCGCTTGAGTCGGATATCCATCGCGGCTTGCCCGGTTCTGTGGGTGGCGGCGAGTATGGCGCAGCCGCTGAGACGGCGGCGGCTACACTGTCGCCATGCAACCCGAAGCCCTGATCCTCGCCGGCCTGATCTGCGCCGTCATCGTCCTGCAGGTGGCGCTGCTGCTGCGCCGGCCCGATACCTCCCGCCTCGAACAGGCGCTGCGCGAGGAGCAGCGCGGCGGCCGCGGCGAGCTGCGCGAACAGCTGGACGTGCTGGCGCGCCAGCAGGACGCGCGCATCGACGGCTTCGCCCGCAGCCTGGCCGACCTGTCCACCCGCACCGACCAGCGCCTGGACCTGCTGCGCGAGGCGCTGGGCGAGGACGCGCGCCGTGGCCGGCTGGAGGCGGGCGAATCGCAGCAGCGCTTCGCCGACGGCCTGGGCCAGCGCCTGTCGGAACTGACCCAGCGCAACGAGCAGCGCATCGGCGAGCTGCGCGCCACCCTGGAACAGCAGCTCAAGTCGCTGCAGGCCGACAACGCGCAGAAGCTGGAGCAGATGCGCGCCACCGTCGACGAGAAGCTGCAGACCACGCTGGAGGCGCGGCTCGGCGCCTCGTTCAGGCTGGTTTCCGAGCGGCTGGAGCAGGTCCAGCGCGGCCTCGGCGAGATGCAGCAGCTGGCCACCGGCGTCGGCGATCTCAAGCGCGTGCTGAGCAACGTCAAGACCCGCGGCATCTTCGGCGAGGTGCAGCTGGCCGCGCTGCTGGACCAGGTGCTCACCGTCGAGCAGTACGAGAGCAACGTCGCGCCGGTGCCCGGCCGCGGCGAGCGCGTGGAGTTCTGCGTGCTGCTGCCCGGCGGCGAGGACGGCGTGCCGGTGCGCCTGCCGATCGACGCCAAGTTCCCGCGCGAGGACTACGAGCGCCTGCTCGACGCGCAGGAGCGCGCCGACGCCGAGGCCGCCGCCGGCGCGGCCGCGGCGCTGGAGCGGCAGATCAAGGTCGAGGCCCGGCGCATCCACGAGAAGTACATCGCCCCGCCGCACACCACCGACTTCGCGATCCTGTTCCTGCCCAGCGAGGGCCTGTACGCCGAGGTGCTGCGCCGGCCCGGCCTGTTCGAGGCGCTGCAGCGCGAATACCGGGTGACCCTGGTCGGGCCGACCACGCTGCTGGCGGTGCTCAACAGCCTGCAGATGGGGTTCCGCACGCTGGCCATCGAGAAGCGCTCCAGCGAGGTGCGCCACCTGCTCGGCGCGGTCAAGAGCGAGTTCGGCAAGTTCGCCACCGTGCTGGAGAAGGCGCACGGCCAGCTCGACACCGTGCAGAACAGCCTCAAGGCCGCCGGCGTGCGCACCCGCGCGATCGAGCGCCAGCTGCGCGGCGTCGAGGCGCTGCCGGGCGAGGAGGCGCAGCGGCTGCTGGGCGACGGCGAGGGCTGACGCGCCGCCGGCGCGCTTCAGCTCGCCGGCGGCGTGCCGATGTCGGGGATCGGCATCGCGTCCACCGGCACGGTCGGGTTGCTTTCCTCGTCGCGCAGGTATTCGGGCAGTTCGTCTTCTTCGGCCTTGCGGCGGCCGCTTTCGATCTGGTAGTTGCGCCGCTGCATCCACGAGTCGCGCACCAGCGCGTAGTCGTCGACCGCATCGGCGCGCAGGCTGTCCAGCGACAGCAGCTGCGCGCGCGTGTCCACCAGTTGCAGCCCTTGCAGCGTATAGCGGGTGGCGTTGTCGTCGACCTGGCGGGTCACCGACAGCGGCGCGTCGCCGAGCAGGCCGAAGCCGTCGCGCACGGTGCGCGGGCCGAAGAACGGCAGCTCCAGGTAGCGCGAGTCGCGCCAGCCCCATACGCCCAGGGTCTGGCCGAAATCCTCGCTGCGGCGCTTCATCTTCAGGTCGCTGGCCGGATCGAACAGGCCGGCGATGCCCAGCGTCGAGTTGAGCACGAACCGGCCCAGGGTCTGCGCGGCGTCGCGCGGGCGGCCCTGCAGCACTTGGTTGACCAGGGTCACCGGCGAGCGCAGGTTGTCGAAGAAGTTGGTCACCCCCAGCCGCACCGGACGCGGCACCACTTCCACGTAGGCGCGCGCCAGCGGGCGGGCGATGGTGCGGTCGACCGCGTTGTTGAAGCGGTGCACGCGGCGGTTGTACTTCTCCCACGGATCGTAGGCGCGCGGCGACTGCACCGCGTCCGGCAGGGTGGGATCGGCGACCGGGTTGTACGCGTCCTCGCCGTAGAGCGCGGCGAAATCGTCCTCGGCCTGGGTGCGCGGCGACGACGCGGGAGATCCAGCGGCAGGCGGCGGCACTTCGGCCGCGGCATCGGCCACGACCGGGGCGTCATCGACGACGGGATCCGCGGCGGCAGGCGGCGGCGCATCGTTGGCGGCCTCGACCACGGACGCTGCGGCCGGCGCTGGCGCGGCCGCCGGCGGCGAGCTGGCGCAGGCCGGCAGCAGGGCGGCCAGCGCGAGGAGGGTGGTGGTGCGAAACAGGTTCATCCCGCTTCCTTGGGCGATGCTTGGGGGGTCGGCTAGGCCGGATAGTCCAGATCCGGCGTCAGCCGATAGGCCGCGCGCAGGTCCGCCAGGCCGGCAGGCTCGCCCTCGATGGCGACGCTTGCGCCGGCCGCGCGCAGGCGCGCCGCCAGTTCCGCCAACAATGCCAGCCCGGCGCTGTCCACGGTAGTCACGGAAGTCAGCACGATGCGTTGCACGTCCGTGGGCGCGGCCTGCACCTGCGGCCACAGCGCGGCGGCGGCGGCGCGGTCGAGCGCGCCGGCGAACACCAGCGCGCCGTCCTCGCGGCGCAGCGTGGCGTCAGTTGCCGACGGCATCGCCGCTGACCTGCATGCGGCCGGCGCGCAGATCCGCGGCGACCTGCGGGATCGACTTCTGCCGCAGCGGGGCGTCGAACTGGTTGCGGAAGGTCTGCACGAACGACACGCCCTCGACCATCACGTCGAACACCTTCCACTGCCCGCCGACGTTGCGCAGCAGGTAGTCCACCGGCACCGGGTCGCCGTCCGGGCGCAGCATCTCGCTGGCCACCTTGACGCCGCGGTTGCCGGGCAGCGCGGTCTCTGACTTGATGCGCACGCGCAGCTGGGTGTTGAAATCCAGCAGCGCCGTGCCGTAGCGCGACATCAGGCTGTCGCTGAGCGCATCGGCGAACAGCTTCACGTCGGCGTCGGAGGCGCCGCGACCGTGCAGGCCCAGCACCAGCCGCGCCGAGTAGTCGCGGTCGAACAGGGTGTTGAACTCGCCGTTGATGAACTGCCGCAGCGCGGCCGGATTGCCCTTGAACTCGGCGCGGCGCTTCTCCAGCGTGGCCAGCACGCGCGTGCTGCTGTCCAGCACCAGCTTGCTGGCCGAGCTGGCCGCCGGCGCGCTGGCGACCGCCTGCTGCGCCAGCGCCGGCAGCGGCGCGGTGGCGGCGAGCAGCGCGGCGGCCAGCGCCGAGGTGAGCAGGGAGCGTTTGATTGCGGTCATGGTTGCGGTTCTTCCACGGGGGGTGCGGTGTCGGTGGCGGTATCGCCCGAGGGGCCACTACCGCCGCTGAACATGTATTTTCCGGCCAGCTGCAGCAGGTCCACCGCCGGCTGGGTGAAGGCGATCTCCTCGCCGGGCTTGAGCGTTTCCGGATCGCCGCCGGGCGACAGGCCGATGTAGTTCTCGCCGAGCAGGCCGCTGGTGAAGATGCCGGCGGCGGTGTCGGCCGGCAGGTCCCTGTAGCGGCCGTCGATGGACAGGGTGACGATGGAGTCGAAGCGCACCGGATCCAGCGCGATGCCCGAGACCTGCCCGATCACCACCCCGCCGATCTTGACCGGCGCCTGCGCGCGCAGCTGGCCGACCTGGGAGAAGCGCGCGGTCAGCTCGTAGCGGTCACCGCCGAAGCCGAAGCGCTGGTTGGTCGAGGCCAGCGCCAGCACCAGCAGCGAGGCCAGCGCCAGCAGCAGGAAGGCGCCGACGGCGAATTCGAGTCTCGGTCCACGGATGGCCATGTCAGTCACTCACTTTGCGTACGGAAGAGGCCATCAGCGGAACATCAGCGCCGACAGCACGAAGTTGAACATCAGCACCAGCAGCGAGGCGTTGACCACCGCGCGGGTGGTCGCCACCGAGGTGCCCTCGATGGTCGGCTCGGCATGGAAGCCGACGTAGGCGGCGACCAGCGCCGCGGTGCCGCCGAAGATCGCCGACTTCATCATCGCCACGCCGAAGTCGTCCCAGAAATCCACGCTGCTGCGCAGCGCCGACCAGAACGTGCCGTTGTCCAGGCCCAGCACCTTGACCGCCTCGAACCAGCTGGCGCTGATCGCCAGCGAGCAGAAGAAGCCGGTCAGCAGCGGCACGGTCAGCACCGCCGCCCAGAAGCGCGGGGCGACCGCCTTGGCGATCGGGTCGATGGCCATCAGCTCCAGCGCCTTGATCTGGTCGGTGGCGCGCATCAGCCCCAGCTCGGCGGCGATCGAGCTGCCGGCGCGGCCGATGAACAGCAGCGCGGTCAGCACCGGGCCCAGCTCGCGGTACAGCGACAGGCCCAGCAGCGTGGACAGCGCGTCGGACGCGCCGAAGGTGGTCAGCGTGCGGTAGCCCTGCAGCGTCAGCACCAGCCCGACGAAGGCGCCGCCGACCACGATGATCGGCAGCGAGCGCCCGCCGATCTTGTAGATCTCGCGGGTCAGCTCGGCGAGGAAGTCGCGCGTGGGCATCGAGGCGCGCAGCACCGACAGCGAGAACAGGCCGGCGCGGCCGAGCGAGCGGAGGGAGGCGGCGAAGGCCATCAGCAGTTTCCTCCGGGACGTCCATCCTTCCCCCGCTTGCGGGGGAAGGTGCCCGAAGGGCGGAAGGCGGCGGCGGGCGGACGCTTGTCCCCACCCCAACCCTCATGGGGGAAGGAATCCAGCGTCATGCCGCCGTCCTCCGCGCCGCGTCGAACGCGATCGGCCCGTCCGGCTCGCCGCGCAGGAACTGCCGCACCAGCGGGTCGGGGCTGGCTTCCAGCTCGGCCGGGGTGCCGGCGAACACCTGCCCGCCATTGGCCAGCACCACCACCTGGTCGGCGATCGGCAGGGTCTCGGGGACGTGGTGGCTGACGATCACGCTGGTCAGCCCGAGGGTGTCGTTGAGGCGCTTGATCAGGCTGAGGATGATGCCGGCGGCGATCCGGTCCAGCCCGGTCAGCGGTTCGTCGTAGATCATCAGCGGCGGGTCCAGCGCGATCGCGCGGGCCAGCGCCACCCGCCGGGCCATGCCGCCGGACAGTTCGCGCGGCCAGGCCTCAGCCGCGTTGCGCAGGCCGACCGCGTTGAGCTTCAGCTCGACGATGCGGCGGATCAGCGGCTCGGGCAGGCGCGTGTGCGTGCGCAGCGGCAGGGCGACGTTGTCGGCCACGCTCAGGTCGGTCAGCAGGCCGTTGCCCTGCAGCAGCACGCCGATGCGCGTGCGCAGTTCCAGCAGTTCGCGCGCGCGCCGCGGCACCGACTGGCCGAACACCTCGACGGTGCCGGCGGCGGGCACCAGTTCGCCGGTCAGCGAGGCCAGCAGCGTGGACTTGCCGCAGCCGGACGGCCCCACCACCACGGTGATGCCGCCGCGCGGCATCACCAGGTCGATGTCGCGCAGGATCGTGCGCGTGCCGCGATCCAGGCGGAGGCCGGACAGGCGCACGGCGGTGGCGTCGGCGGGATTCATGGGAGGCGGCGTTCGGGCATGGGCCAAACGCGGTAGCTTCGCGGCCGCTGGCTGAACTCAGCCGGACTGGGCGATGCCATCGTTCTTGCACCGCGCGCGGGCATCGGCATCGCAACCGGCCGGCCGTCTCGTGCTGTGCGACCGAACCGTGCAAGATCGGCGGGGATGACCGTCGCCGCCGACTTCCGCCTGTACCACTCCAACTCGCTGGAAATCTTGGCCGGCCTGCTGGCCGAGGCGCTGCGCGAGCCCGCGCCGGGACAGCCGCTGCTGGCGCCGGACACAGTGCTGATCCCGCAGGTGGCGATGCGCCGCTGGCTGCAGGCCACGCTGGCCGCGCGCCACGGCGTGGCCGCCAACCTGGAATTCCTGACCCCGGGCGAGTTCGTCGCGCGCGCGCTGCAGGCCAATCCCGATCCCGGGCAGGCGCCGCCGGCGGCCGGCGACGAACTCGACGACGCCGCGCTGCGCTGGCACCTGTACGCGGCGCTGACCGACGAAGGCTGGATGGCGCAGCCCGCGCTGGCGGCGCTGGCCGCGCACGTGGCCGGCCCGGATCCGCTGCGGCCGTGGGCGCTGGCCGGGGAACTGGCCGCGGTGTTCGAGAAATACCAGGCCTGGCGCCGCGACTGGCTGCTGCGCTGGGAGGCCGGCGCCGACCCGGACGATCCGCAGGCGCTGCTGTGGCGCCGCGTGGCGCGCGGCCGCCGGCACCGCGCCCGCCGCATCCAGCACTACCTCGACCGTTTCGAGGCGCCCGGCGCGCCGCCGCCGGCCGGGCTGCCGGCGCGGCTGTTCGCCTTCGCCACCCTCAACGTCTCGCCCGACGTGCTGCGCGTGCTGGCCACGCAGGCGCGCGCGGGCACGCTGCATTTCTACGTGCCGTCGCCGGCGAAGGACTACTGGGGCGACCTGCAGCGCGCGCGCGCCGGCGCCGCCGTGGAGGACGCGGCGGAGAATCCGCTGCTGCGTGCCTGGGGCGCGGCTGGCCGCGACTTCATGGCGGTGCTCGGCGGCTACGAAGTGGTCCATCCCAGCGGCGAGATCCCGGCCCACGCCGACCCGGCCGCGCGCGCCGACGCCTGGCGCGACGGCCTGCTGCAACGCCTGCAGGCCGACCTGTTCCATCGCCGCGCCAGCCCCGGCGCGCCGCCGCGCGAAGCGATCGATCGCGGCGATCCCAGCCTGCAGGTGCACGCCTGCCATACCCGCCTGCGCGAACTGCAGGTGCTGCACGACCAGCTGCGCGCGCTGTTCGACGATCCGCGCTTCGACCCGCCGCTGCAGCCGCGCGAAGTGGCGGTGCTGGCGCCGGACATCGATCCCTACATCCCGTACCTGGACGCGGTGTTCGGCGGGCATGGCCAGGACGATGCGATTCCCTACGCGCTGGCCGACGCCAGCCCGCTGGCCGGCGAACCGCTGGCCGAGGTGTTCCTGCGCCTGCTGGCGCTGCCGGTGTCGCGCTTCGGGCTGGGCGAGACGCTGGACCTGCTGGCGAGCCCGCCGCTGGCCGAGGCCGCGGATCTGGACGCGGCCGCGTTCGCGCGCCTGCAGGCGTGGCTGGCGGCGGCCGGCGCGCGCTGGGGGCTGGACGCCACCCACCGCGCGCGGCTGGAGGCGCCGGCCGACGACGCCTACACCTGGCAGTTCGCGCTGGATCGCCTGCTGCTCGGCCATGCCAGCGGCAGCGACGCGCTGATCGAAGGCGCGGCATCGTCGGTCGCGCCGATGCCGGAGCTGGAAGGCAGCGCGCTCGACGCCCTCGACACGCTGATCCGGCTGCTGCGCGTGCTGGCGCGGCACGCGGTGCTGCTGGGCGAGGCGATGCCGCCGGAGGCCTGGCGCGAACGCCTGCTCGGCCTGCTCGACGCACTGCTGCCGCGCATGCCCGCGCAGGCTTCGGCGCAGCGCGCGCTGGATCGCCTGCGCGGCCTCGTCGACGCCTTCGCCGCCGATGCGCGCCGCGCCGGCTTCGAGGCGGCGGTGCCGGCCGAGGCGGTGCGCGCGCATTTCGCCGCCGCGCTGGGCGAGGCCGACACCCGCGCGCCGCTGCTGACCGGCGGCGTCAGCATCGGCCGCATGGTGCCGATGCGGCTGCTGCCGTTCCGGGTCATCTGCCTGCTCGGCATGGACGACGGCGATTTCCCGCGCCGCGATCCGGCCGCCGGCCTCAACCGCCTGACCGCCGAACTCGGCGGTGCGCGCCGCCGACCCGGCGACCGCTCCACCCGCGACGACGATCGCTTCCTGTTCCTGCAACTGTTCGCCGCCGCGCAGGACGTGTTCTACCTCAGCTACCAGGGCGCCGACCCGCGCGACGGCAGCGCGCGCGAACCCTCGCCGCTGGTGTCCGACCTGCTGGCGGTCGCCGCCGCGCAGCACGCGCCCGCGGCCGACGCGGCGCGGGCGCTGGTCGTGCACCACCCGCTGCAGCCGTTCGCGCCGGCCGCGTTCGGCGCCGGCGACGAGCCGCGGCGGTTCTCGTACCGGCAGTCCTGGTGGAAGGCCGCCGCCGGCGCGCGCCGGCGCGGCCCGCTGCCGCGCTGGTTCGACGGGGCGACGATGGCCATGCCGATGGGCGAGCCGGAAGCGCGGTTGCCGGTGGACGCGCTGAAGCGCTTCCTCGCCGCGCCGGCGCAGGCGTTCCTGCAGCAGAAGCTCGGGCTGCGGCTGGCCGAGGTCGAGCGCGCCGGCGACGACATCGAGCCGCTGCTCGCGCCGGCCGCCGGGCTGGAGAAGCATGCGCTGCAGCAGGCGGTGTTCGCCGCGGCGCTGCGCGGCGACAGCGACGCGGCCGCCCATGCGGCACTGCGCGCGCGCGGGCTGCTGCCGTCCGGTCCGCTGGGCCGGCGCGCGCTGTCGGCGGTGCGCGCCGAGGTCGATGCCTATGCGCGGGCGTTCCTGGCCTGGCGCGGCGATGCCCTCGCCGGTGCGTTGCAGGCCGAGGTGGACATCGACGGCACCGTGCTGCATGGACGCCTCGCCGAGGCGTATCCGCACGGGCTGGCGCGGCTGCGCTTCGGCAAGCCGAACGGCGCCTCGGCGATCCGCGACGGCATCGACTGGCTGCTGGCCAGCGCCGCCGGCCTGGCGCTGCCGCTGGTGCAGTTCCACGACGCCGGCCGCGACGGCGTGGGCCCGCACCTGCGCGCGGCGCTGGATCCGCAGCAGGCGCGCGCCGCGCTCGCGCACCTGCGGGTACTGCGCGCCTACGGCCTGCGCGAGCCGCTGCCGTTCGCCCCGTACAGCAGCTGGGCGTTCTTCGACGCCGCCGATTACGAGCAGGGGCTGAAGGCGGCCGAGTCGAAATGGCGCGGCTCCGCGCAGGGTTTCGCCGAAGGCGAAAGCGAGGCGCTGCGCGTCGCGCTGCGCGGCCGCGATCCGTTCAGCGATGGCGACACCCGCCTGCAGTTCGCCGACACCGCGCTGTCGGTGTTCCTGGCGGTGACCCGCGGCGTGGTGCATGCCGGCGTCGATGCCGAGGCGATCGGCGCCTTCGAATCCGACTTCGACGCGGAGGCCGCGCCATGACCGCCGCCGCCGATCCCTACCTGGCGCTGCCGCTGGACGGCATCCGCGCGATCGAGGCTTCCGCCGGCACCGGCAAGACCTTCACGCTGGCCACGCTGGTGGTGCGGCTGGTGGTCGAGCGCGGCCTGCGCATCGGCGAGATCCTGGCGGTGACCTTCACCGACGCGGCGACGCAGGAACTGCGCAAGCGGATCCGCGAGCGGCTGCTGCTGGCCGCATCACTGGTTGATACCCCGGGCGTGGACGACGAGGACGCGGATCGGGCGCTGACCCGGGCGACGATCGAGGCGCACCTCGCGCGCGGCAGCGAGAGCGCCGCCGTGCTGCAGCGGCGCCTGCGCGATGCCGCCGAAGGCATCGACCTGGCCGCGATCTTCACCATCCACGGCTTCTGCGCGCGGGTGCTGCGCGAGCATGCGCTGGAAGCCGGGCAGGGCTTCGACGCGCCGGAACTGCTGGCCAGCGACGCCGACCTGCGCGCCGAGGTCGCCGCCGACCTGTGGCGCGCGCACGGCAGCGCAGCCGAGGCCGCCGACGACCTGCTCGCGCTGTGGAAGGGCGGACCGCCGAAGCTCGCCGGCGACCTGTCGCCGCTGGTGCGCGAACGCGCGCTGCGGCCAGCGCTGGCCGGACTGCCGGACGATCCGGCGCCGCGGCTGCGCGCCGCCGGCGAGGCCTTGATGGCCGCGCTGCGCGCGCACGGCGACGACTTCCGCGCATCGCTGCTGGCGGCGGTCGAGGGCAAGGTGCTCAACGGCAACAGCTATCGCGCCGAATGGATCAACGCGCTGTTCGCCGCGCTGGAGACCTGGTGCGACCGCGCCGAACCCGGGGTTCCGTTCGAGCACGACAAGCTGCCCAACCTCGGCCGCGACACCCTGCTGCTGCGGACCAGCAAGGCCAGCGCCGGCCGCACGCCGCAGTCGCCAGTCTGCGACGTCTTGCCGGACTATCTCGATGCATTGACCGCGCTTGCCGCGTGGCAGGACGCGCGCCGCGTGCGCCTGCTGCATGCGCTGCGCGAGGACGCGCGCGCGCGGCTGGCGCGGCACAAGCGCCAGCGCCGCGTGCAGACCTACGACGACCTGATCGACGGCGTCGCCGACGCGCTCGACGACCAAGGCGGGGAGCCCGCCGCGCGCGCGCGCGCCGCTGCGCTGGCCGCCGCGCTGCGCAAGCAGCACCGGGTCGCGCTGGTCGACGAGTTCCAGGACACCGATCCGCGGCAGTGGCGGATCTTCGACCGCGTGTTCGGCCGCGGCAGCGCCGATCCGGCGCTGTTCGTGATCGGCGATCCGAAGCAGGCGATCTACGGCTTCCGCGGCGGCGACGTCGAGACCTACCTCGCTGCCAGGGCCACCGCCGAGGAAGCGCCGGCGCTGTCGCTGAACTTCCGCTCGCGCCCGGCGGTGCTGCGCGCGATTTCGGCGCTGTACGCGCAGGCCACCGCCGCCGGCGCCGCGCCGTTCGTGGATCCGCGCATCGCCTTCCGCGAAGTGCAGCCCGGCGGCGTGCGCCGCGACGACGACTACCTGCGCGATGGCCGCCCGGCGCCGGCGCTGACGCTGTGGCGCGCGCCGCTGCCGCCGCCGGATCCGAAAACGGGCGCGCCGAAGCCGTACAGCGCGCCGCGTTCGCGCGATCTGGCCGCGCGGGCCTGCGTGGCCGCCATCCACCGCCTGCTGTGCGATGCGCGCCAGGGCAGGGCGTCGATCGAGGGCCGCCCGGTGCAGTCCGGCGACATCGCCGTGCTGGTGCGCACGCACCAGGAGGCGACGCGCATCCGCCAGGCGCTGGCCGCCGCCGGCATCCCCGCGGTCGCCGCCGGCAGGCAGAGCCTGTACGCGACGGGCGAGGCGCGCGAGGTGCATGCGCTGTTGCTCGCCCTGCTGCACGGCGCCGACGACGGCCGCCTGCGCACGGCGCTGGCGACGGTGCTGATCGGCGAGGACGCGGCGCACATTGCCGCGCTCGACGCCGACGGCGAGGCCCTGCGCCGGTGGCAGGTGGCCGCGCTCGGCTGGCGCGAGCGCCTGCAGCACGCCGGCCCGCTCGCGCTGATCAACGATCTCTGCGCACAGCACGCCGGCCGCCTGCTCGGCCTGCTCGATGGCGAGCGCCGCCTGACCAACTACCTGCAACTGGCCGAACTGCTGCAGCAGGCGCATGCACGCGCGCCCGGCCTGAACGGCCTGGTCGACGGGCTGGCGCAGGCGATCGCGCAGGCGCTGGCCGACCCGGCGGCCGCGGCCAACGACGACACCCAGTTGCTGCGGCTGGAATCCGACGCCCACCGCGTGCAGATCGTCACCCTGCACAAGAGCAAGGGCCTGGAGTATCCGCTGGTGTTCCTGCCGTTCGCCGGCATCGGCGCAAGGCCGCGGCCCGCCGGCCAGCGCGTCGTCGTGCACGATGGCGAGGGCCGCGTGCTGCACTGGAAGCTGCTGGCCGAGGCCTCGGGCTGGGAGACGGCCGCCGGCAAGGCCGCCGACGCGCAGCGCGCCGAGGACGCGCGCCTGCTCTACGTCGGCCTGACCCGCGCGCGGCATGCGCTGTGGCTCGCCGGCCGCCTGTTCCACGAATACGCCAGTTCGCCGCTGGCGGCGATGGTGGCGCAGCCCGAGGCGCTCGCCGCCGTGCTCGGCGATGCCGTCGCCATCGACGGCGGCGAACCGCCGGAGGCACTGCCGTGGCTGCCGGCGCAGGACGAGGGCGCGGCGCCGCCGGCGCGCGTGGCCACCCGCGCGCTGCCGCACGACTGGTGGGTCTACAGCTTCACCCAGCTCGCCCATGCCGAGGCCGGCGGCGACGCGTCGAGCGCATCGACCCAGCCGGCGCCCGGCGGCCGGGACGAACCCGTCGCGGCGGAGGCCGAAGCCGCGCCCGGGACCGACGCCTTCGATCCGCGTTTCGCCGGCAGCCGCTTCGGCGTGGTGCTGCACGACGTGCTAGAGCGCAGCGACTTCACGCAGTGGCGCGCGTGGACGCCCGCCGCGCCGGTGCCCGCCGCCGAACGCGCGTTGATCGAGGACAGGCTGCGCGCCGGCGGTTATCCAGCCGGCGACATCGACGACGGCGTCGCCCTGCTGACGCCGCTGATCGGGCAGACACTGACCGTCGCGCTGCCGGAAGGCCTGCGCCTGGCGGATCTGCCGGCCGACGCGCGGCGGCCCGAGATCGAATTCCAGTTCGCGCTGGCGCCGACGGCGGTCGATGCGCTGCTGGCGCTGCTGCACCGCCACGGCCTGCTGCGCGGCCGCCGCGGCTTCGGCGCGCGGCGCCGGCTGGAAGGCCTGATGACCGGCCTGATCGATCTGACCTACCACCACGACGGCCGCTGGTACGTGCTTGACTACAAATCCAACCGCCTGCCCGGCTACGACGCCGCACGGCTCGACGAGGCGATGGCGCACAGCGAGTACGACCTGCAGGCGCTGATCTACACGCTGGCGCTGCACCGCTGGCTGCGCTTCCGCCTCGGCGGCGCGTATGACTACGCGCGCGACTTCGGCGGCGTGCGCTACCTGTTCTGCCGCGGCCTGGACGCCGCGCGCGCCGACGCGCCCGGCGTGCAGGCCTGGCGTTTCGAATCGGACCTTGTGCACGCGCTCGACGCTCTCTTCGCCGGCCAACAGCTCCCTCCCCCGCTTGCGGGGGAGGGTCGGGGTGGGGGCGCCGTTGCTCCAGCGCCTGATGGAGCCAACATCCGATGAATGCCTCCCCGCTGCTCCGCGCGCTCACCGCCGCCGGCGCCCTGCGCACCCTCGACCACGCCTTCGCGCAGAGCCTGCGCCGGCTCGATCCGGACACGCCCGATGCGGTGCTCGCCGCGGCCGCACTGGCCTCGCGCGCGGTCGCCGACGGTCATGCCGGCTTCGATCCCGCGCAGCCGGCGCAATGGATCGACGCCAACCTCGACTGGCCCGCGCCCGAGGCCTGGCTGGCCACGCTCGCCGCCTCGCGCTGGGTTGCGCAGCCCGCGGCCGCCGATGCCGAAGCCGTCGCCGACGCCCCGCTGGTGCTCGAACACGGCCTGCTCTACCTCCGCCGCTACCGCGAATACGAACGCCGGCTCGCACTCGGCCTCCGGCGCATCGGCGCGCACGCGCCCGACCCCGGCGACCTGGCCGCGCTCGCCCCGCTGTTCCACGAACTGTTCCCCGCATCCTCACCCCCGCACGCCACCGTCCCGCAAGGGGCGGAAGAGGGCGCCGTTCCGCTCCCAACCGAGGATCTGCAAGCCCGCGCCGCCGCCCTCGCCCTGCGCCACGCGCTGCTGCTGGTCACCGGCGGCCCCGGCACCGGCAAGACCACCACCATCGCGCGGCTGCTGGTGCTGCTCGCCGCGCAGGCCGCGCACGCGGGCCGGCCCGCGCCACGCATCGCCCTGGCCGCGCCCACCGGCCGCGCCGCCGAACGCATGGCCGAGAGCCTGCGCAACGCCGCGCAGGCGCTGCCCGCGCTCGGCATCGACGCCGCGCTCGCCGCGCAACTGCCCACCGCCGGCACCACCCTGCACCGGCTGCTCGGCGTCATCCCCGACTCGCCGCGCTTCCGCCACCACGCCGACAACCCGCTGCCGTTCGACGTGGTGGTGGTGGACGAGGCCTCGATGATCGACCTGCCGCTGATGGCCAAGCTGGTCGAGGCGGTGGCCGACGGCGCGCGGCTGGTGCTGCTGGGCGATCCCGACCAGCTGCCGTCGGTCGAGGCCGGCGACGTGCTCAGCAGCATCCTGCGCGCGGCCGGCGACGGCGCCCGCCTGGTACACGACGATGCCGACATCCTGCGCCCGCTGCTGGGCGATTCCTCCCGCGAAGGCGGGAATCCAGCGACTTCCGGCTCGCCGACGGACGCGGGCAACCCTGCCTTCCCCGGCCGCCACGTCCACCTGCGGCGCGGCTACCGCCAGAGCGCGGCGCTGCAGCTGGCGCCGCTGGCCGCCGCCGTGCGCGCCGGCGATGCGCAGGGCGCGCTGGCGCTGCTACGCGGCGGCATGCTGGACGGCGTGCATTTCCACGAGGATCTCGCCGATCCGCTGCTGGCGCACCGCGACGCGTTCCTCGCCCACTGGCGCGCGCTGGCCGATGCCGACGCCCCGGCGCAGGCGCTCGCGCTCGCCGGCCGCCTGCGCCTGCTCACCGCCGTGCGCGAAGGCCCGCAGGGCGCGCGCAACCTCAACGCGCGCATCGAGACCCTGCTGGCCGAAGGCGGGCTGGCCGGCGGACCGCGCCGGGGTGCCGGGTCGGACCACTTTCACGGCCGTCTGCTGCTGGTCACCGAAAACAGCTACCGCCACCGCCTGTTCAACGGCGACATCGGCGTATGCCTGCGCGACGGCAGCGGCGCGCTCGCGGCCTGGTTCCCCGGCGACGACCCGCAGCATCCGCGCCCGTTCCATCCCGCCGCCCTGCCCGCGCACGAAAGCGCCTTCGCCATGACCGTGCACAAGGCGCAGGGATCGGAGTTCGACAGCGTCTGGCTGATCCTGCCCGAGCGCTTCAACCGCGCGCTGTCGCGCGAACTGGTCTACACCGGCATGACCCGCGCGCGCAGCGCATTGCACGTCGCGGCAAGCGCCGATGTGCTTGCCGAAGCGCTGGCGCGCCACGCGAGCCGCTGGTCGGGATTGGGAGAGCGGCTACGGGAGTGATGCCTGATTGGGTGCGCGTTGACGACTTGCACATGCGATCTCGCGAGGTTTCCCAGGCGTTCAAGCCTGGCACTGTTCGTGAGCACTGGGCAAGCGGGCGCTGGTGTATGTGATTCCAAGCCTGAAAGACAGCGCCGGGCGTCGATCCGGGAGCTCGCCGCGACGCCTGCGCAGCCGGCTTAATGTCTGCTTCTGCCGGAAGCGGACTTCTTGGATAGGATGCCTGCTATCGATCAGGGTCGGACTTCGCCACCTAGGTTAGGCCGTCGACCAAGACGGAGAGATTGGCTCACTTCGCCCCCTTCCTGAGAGGTCCTGCATTCTTGAACCAGTCCAGGATCTCGGTGCGTGCGGCGCGCCAGTTCTGCCGCAGGCCATGGTCATCGCCTGGATAGACGATCAGCTTGTACGGACGCTCGAGCTGCCGCAGGCGATCCGCCATCGCGCGGGCATCCTCGACATTGACGCGATCATCGGCCTCGCCATGCAACAGCAGCACGGGCATGTCGGCGGGCAGTTGTTCCGCCCAGCGAAGTGCCGATCGCGTGCCTAGCGCCGCCTGCTTGTTGCTGTCATAGCCGGGGATGCGGGCGCGATAGACGCGCTCCATCTCCGGACGCCATGCGAGTCCCGCCAGCAGATCGGAGACTCCTCCGATCGTGGCCATAGCGGTGACGTCGCCGCGTTGGCGCGCGACCATATAGCTCATCATCGCACCGCGGCTCTGGCCGAGCAGGAAGATGCGACCGTCATCGACGCCGGGCATCGCCAGCGACAGGTCGATTAGGCGCATGACGTCGTCGACGTCCTTGCCGCCGAATTCGTCCGAGTCGCGATACTGGCTGGCGACCACCACATAGCCGGCCTTCGCCAAAGGCAGCAGTTTCAGGAACACCTGCAGCGAGTCGAGCCTGCCGTAGGTTCCGTTGCCGCCGCGGTTGTAGACCAGCAAGGGCAGCTCGCGGGCCGTTGCGCTCGCTTTAGGGCGGACGACGTAGCCGGAAACGGTTTGTTCGCCGCTGGCATACGTGACGATGCGGCAGTCGAACGCGGAGCGGGCGAACGCGAATGCCTTGGCGGGTACCAGGGATTCCACCAGTGCCCTGGAGAGCGGCCTGTCTTCGATGCGTTGGGGGATCGAGGCCAGCCAGCTCGTGTAGTCCGGAGTGGCCTCGAAGCAATCGGTCTGCGAGAGGAAGGCGGCTGGGGCCGTGGCGGGCTTGCCGGCGATGGCGGGCAAGGCAAGGGCGAACGTCACCGCGAGCGCGGCGAGCAGCGTGCGAAGCATGCGTGTGGTCTCGAAGGAAAATGGAAAGAACGCGGGCGAGCGCGTGGAGCCGTGCGAGGTCAATCCTCTGCGGCGAGCGCGGGATCGTGGGCGAGCAGGTCGCCGGGCTGGCAATCCAGCGCCATGCAGATCGCCTCAAGGGTCGAGAAGCGGATGGCCTTCGCCTTCCCCGTCTTCAGGATCGACAGGTTTGCCAGGGTGATGTCGACGCGCGCGGCAAGCTCGGTGAGGGTCATGCGGCGCGCGTGCAGGAGTTCGTCGAGCCGGACGACGATGGCCATGTCAGACCGTTCCTTCCAGGTCGGTTCGCATGCGCGCGCCATGCGCAAACACGCCGGACAGCACGAACAGCAGCAGCATCGCCAGCCATGGCGTTGGCGAGAGCCCGTCCATCCGCCCCGGGATCGATGCTGCGCCGGAGATCGCCAGCACCGCCAACCGCAGCAGCTCTATCGCCAGCACGCTCCAGGCGATCGCGTTCAGTCGCTGCGCATTGGAGAGGATGAACGCGTCGCCGCCGCGCACGCTGTCGACGATCGCCAGCAGGCGTCGCAAGACGGTGTGAACGATCGCAGCGCCCACGACGCCGATGACCATGATCGCGCGCAGGCCCAGCGATGCCTGCGGGTGCATCGTGGCGAGGTCGAACCCGAGCGGCTTCGAGGGCCAGCCTTCGATGAAGAAACTGGCGCAGAACAGGCAGATGATGGAGGCGGCGTACAGCAGGTTGAGGATGGTCAGCCCCAGGATGATGGGACGGGCGATGGCAAGCGCTCGGGCGGGCATACGGCTCATGGGTAACTCCAGACGGGATGTTGTTAAACGATACGTCACATATCGTATATCAATAAATATGCAGGAAGTCATACCCTCAACGCAAGGGGGCCACTCGCCATCCTTTCGCAGGCTGTCGGCCGGCCCATGGTGGCGCCTGGCTAAGAAAGTGCTGAAGTGCGGGTGTCAGAAGTGAGGTTGGCCGTTGTCAGCTTCTGGCCGGAAGCGGATACGTTGAGAGCCATGGTCAGGCACGAGGCTTGCGCCCGTTGGGGACTCGCCCCTGGCGTCAATTGCCGGCGAGCAACCGCCAGGCGAGCCAGGCCGGCATGCCGAGGTAGTAGGCGACGCGCCCGATCCATTCCAGCGCGTTGCGCGCCGCCGGAGTGGTGGCGGGTCGCAGCGCCGACGTGAGCGCGCCGCCGGCCTCGATGAGGATCCGCAGCGCCGCGGCGAACAGCATCAGCCCGAGCGACCACGAGGCCCACCAGATCAGCAGGCCGGTGAACCAGGCGGCGACGCCGTAGGTCTGCCATTCGCCGAACGGACCGCCGAAGGCGATGATCTGGTGCAGGCGGAACGCGATCAGCGCCGGCAGCAGCGGGAACAGGCCGAACTTCAGCAGCGGATGATCCAGGCGTCGATGCCGGGCCGCGCCGCGCGCTTCGGCGAACCCCGCCAATGCGCCTGCGCCGTCCTCGATACGTGCGGTTGCGCCGGCCGCGGCCAGCATGCGTTGCAGCGCCTGCGGCGGCGATACGGCCAGGCCATGCGTCCAGCGGCGGCCGGAGGCCAGCAGGAGGTCGTAGCCCGCCTGCGGCAGCGGCAGCCGCCACGGCCGCAACGCGGCGATCGACGCCAGCGGGATCTCGATCCGGCGCCGGCGCTGCGCCAGCACCAGCGCGTCGCCTCCGACGGACGCCCTGGCGGCGAACGTCCAGGCGATGCCGCCGGCGAGCACGAGCGGCGCGACGACGGTGGCGCCGAAGATCCGCAGCTGCGCCAGCGAACCCACCTGCAGGCCGGTGCGCAGCAGCATGTCGAGCGCGAGCCAGGCGAGTCCGGCCGCCGCGCACAGGCGTAATGCGGCGACGAGGACACGCGCGGATGGCGTGAGCAAGACGATGTCAAGCGCCTGCGATTCTGCAGCCGTTCGCGCGTGGCGCGCCTGCAGCGCGCGCCAACCCGCTGCCGCGGCCAGCACGAGCAGGAATCCCGCGCCGGCGCGGCCGACCCAATCACCCCAGCGCACCATCAGCGTCGGTGGCGGCGCCTGCGCATGCACATGCGCGGTCAGCACGGCCTGGTCGCCCATCGCGGTCTGCGCCTGCACGGCGCCGGAGTCGTCGATGATCGCCGACAGTCCGTTGGTGGTGACGCGCACCTGCGGCAGCCGCGTCTCGATGCTGCGGAACGCGGCCACGGTCAGGTGCAGGCGCGCGCCGATGGGATGGCCGGTGAACCAGGAATCGTTCGACATGCCGACGATCGCCTGCGCGCCAAGCCGCGCGCCGTCGATCGCCAGTTGCGGGCGCACGTCATCCAGGCAGATCAGCGGCACCACGTCGACCTCGCGCCCGTCGCGGCTGCGCAGCGGCAGCACGCGCGCGCCGTCGCCCGGCCGCCAGCCGCCGGTCCACGGCAGCCAGCGCCGCAGTCGCGGGCCGTCGAGCCAGCGTGGCACGTGTTCGGTCAGCGGGAACGGATGGGTCTTGCGGTAGACGCCGAGCAGGCCGCGATCAGGTTCGAGGAACATCGCGGCGTTGTACTCGCCGGCGTCGTCGCGGTCGTAGCTGCCGAACACCAGCGGTACGCCGGCGGTCTGCACGAAGGCCTGGATCTCGGCGTCGAGCAGCGCGCCGTCCTCGCTGCGCGGCTGGCCGAAGGTGGTCGGGTACACGGTTTCCGACCACAGCAGCGCGTCGGCGCCGTGGTCGCGCAGCGCCGACCACGACAGCGCGTAGTGCGTGTCGAGCACGTGGCGCACCACCGCGTAGGCGCCCATCTCGCGGCGCAGGCGTTCGTAGTCGGTGATGCTGGCCTGGATCATCGCGATGCGCAGCGGCGGCGTGTCCGGGGCCGGCCGCGCCTGCAACGCCGACAGCCTTGCAAGACCGTAGCCGGCCATCAGCACGACGATGGCGCCGGCGGCGGCCAGCGGCTTCAGCCAGCGGCGCATGCCGGCGCGGCGATGCGCGACCGCGCCGGCGATCGCCTCGTTGACCAGCAGCAGCGCGAAGGTCAGCCCGGCCGCGCCGCCGACGTCGGCCAGCTGGCGCAGCGTCGCCGATCCATGCAGGCCGTGGCCGAGCGTGTCGCCGAGCATTTTCGGCGCGAACACCTCGCAGGCGACCCACGCCGACGCGGCCGCCAGCGCGCCCAGTGCGCGGCCGTGGCGGCGGCCGGCCAGCTGCCGCACCAGCGCATAGGCGATCAGCTGCGGCTGCAGCAGCGGCGCCAGCGCGATCAGCAGCGCCGTCGCCGGCAGCGCGCCGATGCCGATGTAGGCGCCGATCGCCGCGCCGAACCAGGCGAACACCGCGGCGACGAACGCGCATGCCATCAGCACGCCCGACAGCAGCGCGCCCCTGGCCGTGCGCGGGCCGTCGAGCGCGCACAGCCACGGCACCAGCACGACGAAGCCCAGCGCCCACGCCTGCGGGACGCGCGCATAGACGGCGAGCAGCATGGCGGCGGCGGCGATGCCGGCGGCATGACGCGCGCCGGGGCCGTGCAGGAACGGCCGCATCAAGGCGGACAAGAGGCGGACCGCGACATCACGGCCCGGGAATGCGGACACGGCGCAGCGGCAACCCCGGCGGCGCGAGTTCGGGCGTCACCACGCGATCTTCCGGCATCGCGACCGGCCGTCCCTGCGCGTCGAGCAGCCTGAAGCCGGGCGCGAACATCAGGATCGGCGCGATCGGTTCGCCGCCGTCGGTCACCTGGTGGTGGCGCACGTAGCCTTCCGGCAGCACGAAGCCGTCGGGCACGACGAGTCCGATCAGCGGCGGGCTGGTCCCGGGCGGATTGAACGCGCCGATGCCGGTGCGGATGCCGGTCTCGTGCAGCGCCTGGATCAGCTCGGCGCCGGTCGGTTCAGGATCGCCGGGGCGGAAATACGCGGCCAGATCGTTGCGGTCGGCGCCGGGCGCCGGCCGTGTCCCGCCGCCGGGTCGCGGCCGCGCCAGCGCAAGGGACGCACCGGGTGGCGGCGCGGCGGCCGGAAGCGCCGCCGGCGCCGCTGCGTCGCCGCCACTAGCGCCGGCCGCCACCGTGGACGGCGGCGCGCGCAGCGACCACACGGCCACGCCGACGATGCCGACGACGGCCGCTGCCACGGCCCAGCGCGCCGCGCGCCGGGCCGGCCGCGGCACCGGCACCACGCGCACGCCGTCGGCATCGGCGGCCGGCGGCGTGCTTTCGCGCGGGGGACGGGATGCGGCCATGCGTTGCGGCTAGCCCCGGCTCACGGCGAGGCCGGGTTGTAGACCGACAGCGCCCAGCCCATGCGCTCGTGGCCGAACTGGTTCCAGATCGGGCTGCGGCCGTTGGTGAAGCTGGCATAGCGCGGCGCGCCGCTGCCGGTGCTGCCGCCCCAGATGCCGGCGCTGACCGTGCCGCCGGTGTAGGTCGGGTGCACGTCGTCGGACTGGATGTAGTCGTACGAGTTGGAGGCACTGACGAACTTGGTGTTGGCGTCGCGCAGGGTGCCGCGCAGGGTCACGGTGACGCGCTGCACGTAGGCCGCCTCGGTTTCGCCGGCCACGTAGCGCAAGGCGTCCGAATCGATGCGGCCGTCGCCGTTGCTGTCGTGGTCGGCGCCCATGTACTGGGCGAAGCTGTCGGCGCACTGGAAGCCCTTCTGCCGCGCGTATTCGCACATCCAGTAGTTCATCTTCGCCAGCGCCGGCAGGAAGCGGTCGCGCAGGTTCACCGTCTGCCCGGTCGCCGAATCGCGGCAGGAACTCTGCACGTTGTCGGCGGCGTAGCCCGGGTAGTAGACGTTGGAGATGACCTTGAGGCGGGTGTTGGGGTGCGCGTTGGCGTTGATGTAGTCCATCGCCCGGGCGACGTAGGTCTTGCAGGTGTTCACCGCCGCGTCGAGCCCGCCGTAGTTGCAGGTGCCGGACTGCGACTTGAACGCCGAACGCGCCTGCAGGCCGTCGTTGCCGCACATCTCGAAGGTGACCACGCGGGTGGACGCGGCCTGCATGTACGAGCGCTCGGCGACGATCTTGTTGTCGTAGACGTCCTTGGCGACCGCGCCGGACTTGGTGCGGCGGATGGTTTCGATGTCGGCGTTCCAGCGCGCGGACAGGTATTCGCCGTCGACCGTCGGCGCCGAGTAGCGCGCCGCGTTGCTGATCGAGCCGTTGTAGCCGGCGTAGATGGAATCGCCGTAGGCGACCACGCGGTACTTGGCGCTGGTGCCGGCGCGGTCGATGGTCCAGGACACGTTCTGGTTGAGGGTGTTGGCCAGCGCGGGTGCGGAAAGCGCCAGCAGTGCGACGACGGGCAGGCCCCGACGGGCCAGGGTGCGTAACCGGGTCTTCATCCTTTTCCCCTTCGACGGGTGTGCGCCCGCGGCGGCTGCCACGGGCGTTACGACGGAAAACGAACTTCGACATCGCGACGGGGCGCCGGCACCGCCGGCCGTCCGAGGGGGGCATCGCGGACCGGACGCTAGCGTATGGGCCAAGGCTGCGCATTCTGCGCTGCAGCAGGGGGGAGCAGGGCCGAGAAGCGGGGGGCGGGAAGGATCATGGGTGACAGGCCCGATGCGATCGCAGCGGGACGCTACCGCAGGGCTTGGGCTTTGCGGACAACGCGATCCGATGGAGCGCGCGTTCGATGGCACCACGCTTCGTCGCCTGTCCAGGGGTCCTGTCGGCCCCGATGGCATCCGGTCGCATGCGGCTTGCCGCCGCGCCCGACGCGCCGCACCCTGCAGACCGTCCCGATCGCCGTTAACGAGGTGTCCCCAAGATGAAGACGCTCATCGCCCTGCTGGCCTGGTGCGTGCTGCTGGTGCTGTGCTGGCCGCTGGCGTTGTTGGCCTTGGTGCTATGGCCGCTGGTGTGGCTGCTGTCGCTGCCGTTCCGCCTGGTCGGCATCACCTTCTCGGCGCTGTTCGCCTTCCTGCATGCGCTGCTGATGCTGCCGGCGCGCTTGCTCGGCGGCGGTCCGGCGCCTGACCGTGCCACCGCCGGCTGAACCTTGCCCGGCCTTCCGCCACTGCCACCACGCGAAAGCAATGCCGCGCACATTGGTGCAGCGGCGGCACAGCCTGAAGTCCGGATCCGCACGAGACGGCAACCGACGCATGCCTGATCGGTTGTGGGAGCGGCGTCAGCCGCGACAGGTCATGCGCATGTCCGTCGCGACTGACGTCGCTCCCACGGGCAGCAAAGGGCCATCGAAGCGGATGCGCTGCGGATCAGCCGGCCTTCTTCTCCGCGATCCAGCGATCCACGCGCCGCTCCAGCAGGTCCAGCGGCATCGCGCCGCCGCCGAGCACGGCGTCGTGGAAGCCGCGGATGTCGAATCCTTCGCCGAGCGCGGTCTCGGCCTTCTTCCTCAGTTGCTGGATCCTGATCATGCCGATCTTGTACGCGGTCGCCTGGCCGGGGTTGACCAGGTAGCGGCGCACCTCGGAGCGGATGGCCGCGTCCGGCACCGAGCTGTTGGCGCGGAAGTAGTCGAAGGCCTGCTGCTCGGTCCAGCCCTGCGCGTGCAGGCCGGTGTCCACCACCAGCCGGATCGCGCGCCACATGTCCGACATCAGGCGGCCGTATTCGGAATACGGATCCTGGTAGGTGCCGGGCATCTCCCTCGCCAGCCATTCGGAATACAGCGCCCAGCCCTCGGTGTAGGCGGTGTCGAACTGCTGGGTGCGGAAGGTCGGCACGCCGGTCAGTTCCTGCGCGATCGAGATCTGCATGTGGTGGCCGGGCAGGCCCTCGTGGTAGGCGATGACCTCCAGTTCGGTCTTCGGCATCGCCTTCATGTCCGACAGGTGCGCGTAGTAGACGCCGGCGCGCGATCCGTCCGGGGTGCCGGGGTAGTAGTGCTGGGCGGCGCCGTCCTGCTCGCGGAACGGCTCCACCCGCTTGACCACCAGGTCGGCCTTGGGCAGCAGGCCGAAGTACTGCGGCAGCTGCTGCTTGATGTTGTCGATGGCGGCGGTGGCCTCGTCGATGTAGGCCTGGCGGCCGGCGTCGGTGTCCGGGAAGCGGAAGCGCGGGTCGCTGTCGAGGAACCTGAAGAACGCCTGCAGATCGCCCTGGAACTGCACGCGCTGCATCAGCGCCTCCATCTCGCCGCGCAGGCGCACGACCTCGGACAGGCCGAGCTGGTGGATCTCCCCGGCGGTCATCGCGGTGGAGGTGTTCTCGCGCAGCTGGTAGGCGTAGTAGGCCGCGCCGTTGGCGTGGGTGCTGCCGACGCCGGCGGCGTTGTCGGCGGCCTTGGGCAGCTCCTCCTCGGCGAAGGCGATGACGCGCCGGTAGGCCGGAGCGACGTGCTCCAGCAGCGCGGCGCGGGCCTGTTGCTTCAGTTCGGCGGCGCGCTCGGCGGTGATGGTTCCCTTCTCGGCCAGCGCGTCGGCCTTGGCCTGGGCGTCGGCCCACAGCGCGCTGTCCTGGCCGGCATCGAACGGCGCGCCGCCGATCACCTTGCGCGACTGGTCGATCACGCCCTCGTAGGCGAACTTCGGCGGGCGGATGCCCTGCCCGGCCGAGGCGCGGGCGCGCTCGAGCAGTTGGTCGAACAGCATCGCCAGCTTCTGCAAGCGCGAGACGTAGGCCAGGTAGTCCTGCTCGTCGTCCACCTTGTGGAAGTTGATCAGGTAGGTCGGCGCCGCGTTCTGCATACCGTTCATCTGGTCGAACGGATAGCCGTTGCCGAGGAACGGCAGGCCGTCGCGGGCGCTCTCGTACTGGCGCTTCCACAGGTCCCAGGACAGCTGCGCTTCCGGATCCAGCCTGGCGTAGTCGAAGGTGGACTCCATCTCCCTGACCGAGGCCTGCAGCCAGTCGATCCGCTTGCGGATGCCGGCCTCGGACATGTCGTCGAGCTGGTCGTTGAGTTCCTTGCGGCCGAGGAAGGTCAGCTGGATCGGGCTGAACTGCAGCAGTTGCTCGTACTGATCCTCGAACCAGGCGTTCAGGCGCGCCGATTCCTCCTGCGTCACCTGCGCGGTCGCGGCGGGCGAATCGGTGGCGGAAGGAGAAGGCGAGCAGGCCGCGAGTGCCAGGGCGAGCGCGAGTGCGAGGGTGCTGCAGGCGACGACGGGACGCATGGACGGATCTCCGGGGAGTCGGGAAGCGAAGCCCATTCTGCGGCCTGGCCACCACGTCGACCCATGAGGATCGTCATGCCCCGGCCACCGGTGGAGGCGATGCCCGGGCCGGTCGGGTACGATGCTCGCCCCCCCGTGGTGCCGGCGCCATGACCGATCAAGACAAGTCCAACGCTCCCGTGACCCAGTCCCAGGCCGAGGAGGCCGTGCGCACGCTGCTGCGCTGGGCGGGCGAAGACCCCGCGCGCGAAGGCCTGCTCGACACGCCCAAGCGCGTGGCCGAGGCCTATGCCGACTGGTTCAGCGGCTACCGCGACGACCCGCGCGAGTACCTGGCGCGCACCTTCGAGGAGGTGGCCGGCTACGACGAGATGATCGTGCTGCGCGACATCGAGTACGAAAGCCATTGCGAGCACCACATGGCGCCGATCATCGGCAAGGTCCACGTCGGCTACCTGCCCGACGGCAAGGTCGTGGGCATCAGCAAGCTGGCGCGGGTGGTCGATGCCTACGCGCGCCGCTTCCAGGTGCAGGAGAAGATGACCGCGCAGATCGCCCAGACCATCCAGGACGTGTTGCAGCCGCGCGGCGTGGCGGTGGTGGTCGAAGGCGCGCACGAGTGCATGACCACCCGCGGCGTGCACAAGCGCGGGGTCAGCATGGTCACCTCGAAGATGCTCGGCGAGTTCCGCGAGGACGCGCGCACCCGCGCCGAGTTCCTGCGCTTCATCGAAGGCAGCGGCCGCCGCTGAGCGCCGTCTGGTGGGAGCGACGTCAGTCGCGACGGGGCTTTACCGATGGCCTGTCGCGACTGACGTCGCTCCCACAAAGGGGGAACGAATGACCAGCACGAATGCCGACTGCCCCTGCGGCTCGGCGCGCCGCTATCCGGACTGCTGCGGCCGCTGGCACGCCTGGCCCGCGCCCGACGCCGAGGCGCTGATGCGCTCGCGCTACTGCGCCTTCGTGCTGCGCGACGCCGGTTACCTGCGCGCGACCTGGCATCCGGACACTTGTCCCGGGGATCCGCTCGGCGAGGCCGATGGCGCACGCCCGACCTGGCTGGGATTGCAGGTGAAATGGCATCGCGGCGAGGGTGATGGCGCCGAAGTGGAGTTCGTCGCCCGCTACCGCGTCGGCGGCGGCCGCGCGGTGCGCCTGCACGAGCGCAGCCGCTTCGTGCGCGAGGACGGCCGCTGGTTCTACGTCGATGGCTTCATGCCGCGGGCACGAACATGAAGCGCAGGATCGCCGGCGGTCGCCAACGGCGATGCGAACCGGCAAAGTAGCCGCACCCCCACCGGTCAGGACGGCCGACGATGAACTCCCTGCTGCTCGCCGCGGCGCTCGCCACGCAGGCGGCCGCGCCGCCGATACCCGTGCCTTCCGCCGCACCGGCGCCGGTCGCCGCGCCCGATGCTGCCTTCATCACCTGCCTGGCCGCCTTGCGGGAGCAGGCCGCCGCGCAGGGCATCACCGGCGAGACGTTCGCGCAGCACACCGGCGACCTGCGGCCCGATCCCGGCGTGCTGGCGCTGCTGGATGCGCAGCCGGAATTCACCACCCCGCTGTGGGACTACCTGGCCGCGCTGGTCGACGATCAGCGCGTGGCCGATGGCCAGGCCATGCTCGCGCAGCACCGGGATCTGCTCGTGCGGGTGGCGGCCGACTACGGCGTCGATGCCGCGACGGTGATCGCCGTGTGGGGCGTGGAAAGCGACTACGGCCGCGTGTTCGGCAACAGGCCGTTGCTGGCGTCGCTGGCCACGCTGTCGTGCCAGGGCCGCCGCCAGCCGTTCTTCCGCGGCGAACTGTTCGCGCTGCTGCGGCTGCTGCAGGACGGCGACCTGCGCGGCGAGGGCCTGGCCGGATCCTGGGCCGGCGCGTTCGGGCATACCCAGTTCATGCCGTCCACCTATGCGCGCATCGCGGTCGATGGCGACGGCGATGGCCGCCGCGATCTGGTCGCCAGCATTCCCGACGCGCTGGCGTCCACGGCCCATTACCTCCAGCGCGCCGGCTGGCGCAGCGGCCAACCGTGGGGCTACGAGGTGCGCGTGCCGGCGGATCTCGACGCCGCGCTGGCCGGGCGCACGCGCCGGCAGCCGCTGTCGGCGTGGCGCGCGCTGGGCGTGGCGCGCATGGACGGCGCGGCCATCGAGCTGCCGGCCGACACTCCGGCCGCGCTGCTGCTGCCGACCGGGCGCGAGGGGCCGGCGTTCCTGGTGTTCCGCAACTACGACGCGATCTATGCCTACAACGCCGCCGAGAGCTATGCACTGGCGATCGCGCTGCTGGCCGATCGCCTGCGTGGCGGCGGCGGGTTGATCGCCGCCTGGCCGACCGACGACCCCGGGCTGGGCCGCCCGCAGCGGCGCGAACTGCAGGCGCTGCTGCTGGCGCGCGGCCACGCCATCGGCAGCGCCGACGGCATGATCGGCACGCTGACCCGCCGCGCGATCCAGGCCGAGCAGTTGCGCCTGGGCCTGCAACCGGCCGACGGCCGCGCCGGCGCGAAGATCCTGCGCACGCTGCAGGCCGAGGCCGCCGCGCCGATCGCGCTGCCGGCGGCTTCGCCCGCGCCGCCGGTGCCGGTGCCGGCACGCATCGAGGAAGCGCGACCATGATGCCGCTGCTGCCCGGCGTGCGCATGGACCACCACGCCGGCCTGCCGGCGCTGTGCGTGCACACGCCGCTGTGCCGCGCGGCGATCAGCCTGCATGGCGGCCAGCTGCTGTCGTTCGTGCCCGAAGGCGGGCAGGACGTGCTGTGGCTGTCGCCGGCCACCACGCGCCCGCCTGGCGCGCTGCGCGGCGGCGTGCCGGTGTGCTGGCCGTATTTCGGCCGCCAGGGCCAATCCGCGGACGCGCCGCAGCACGGCCACGCGCGGCTGTCGCGCTGGCACCTGGTCGATGCCGCACGCGAGGCCGACGGCGTCGTCCGCATCACGCTGGCGCTGCCGCAGCGCCCCGGCGACGGCCTGATGCTGGCGCAGACGCTGCGGCTGGGGCACGTGCTGGAGCAGACCCTGACCACGGTCAACACCGGCGATGCGACGCTCGCCTTCAGCCAGGCGCTGCACAGTTACTTCCATGTCGGCGATGCGATGCAGGCGTCGCTGGCCGGCGTGGACGGACTGCGCTACGCCGACAAGCTCGACGGCGGCGAGCATCTCCAGGCCGGCGATTGGACGCTGGACGATCCACGCGATCCCGGCCGCTGCGATCGCGTCTATGTCGATGCGCTCGGCCGCTACGTGCTGTCCGATCCGGCCAACCGGCGGCGCCTGCACATCGAGACCCGCGGCAGCGCCTCGCTGGTGGTCTGGAATCCCGGCGCGGCCGGCGCGCCGGCCGACGTGCCCGCCGATGGCTGGCGGCAGTTCGTCTGCGTCGAGGCCGCCAACGCCGGCGCCGATGCGGTAACGCTGGCGCCCGGGGCGCGGCATGCGTTGTCGCAACGGATCCTGGTGGAAGAAGTGTCACGGATAACCGCCGTGGGAGCGACGTAAGTCGCGACAGCTATCGGGAAAGCCACCTCGCGACTGACGTCGCTCCCACAAAAGGAGTATCCGGATTGCGGTGTGGGATGGGTTGCCTGGCTGTCCGCGGATTCCTTCTCCCGCTTGCGGGAGAAGGTGCCCGAAGGGCGGAGGAGGGCGCTTTGCGCGTGCTCGATGCACGCTCATCCGGGGAAAGTCACGCCGGAGGTACACTGCCGGGCCTTTCCACGCGGATCCGCCGCTCAGTGAATACCGTCCCGGTCCCCGGCGCGCGCCGCGCCGCGTTGATCTTCATCTTCGTCACGGTGCTGATCGACATCCTCGCCTTCGGCGTGATCATCCCGGTGCTGCCGGCGCTGGTGAAGGAGTTTACCGGCGGCGACGATGCGCGCGCGGCGCTGTGGGTGGGCCTGTTCGGCACGCTGTTCTACGCGATCCAGTTCGTCTGCGCGCCGGTGCAGGGCACGCTGTCGGATCGCTACGGGCGGCGGCTGGTGATCCTGCTGTCGTGCCTGGGCCTGGGCCTGGACTTCCTGCTGATGGCGGTGGCGCAGACGCTGCCGCTGCTGCTGCTGGCGCGGGTGTTCTCCGGGGTGTTCTCGGCCAGCTTCACCACCGCCAATGCCTACATCGCCGACGTCACCGCGCCGGAGAAGCGCGCGCAGGCCTACGGCATGATCGGCGCGGCGTTCGGCGTCGGCTTCGTGATCGGCCCGCTGATCGGCGGGACGCTGGGCGAGATCGACCTGCGCCTGCCGTTCTGGTTCGCCGGCGGGCTGGCGCTGCTCAACTTCCTGTACGGCCTGTTCGTGCTGCCCGAATCGCTGCCGAAGGAAAAGCGAACGCCCGCCTTCGATTGGTCGCACGCCAATCCGCTGGGATCGCTGCTGCTGCTCAAGCGCTACCCGCAGGTGTTCGGCCTGGCCGCGGTGGTGTTCATCGCCAACCTGGCCCACTTCGTCTATCCCAGCGTGTTCGTGCTGTACGCCGATCACCGCTACCAGTGGGGGCCGAAGGAAGTGAGCTGGGTGCTGGCCGGCGTCGGGGTGATGAGCGTGATCGTCAACGCGGTGCTGGTCGGGCGGATCGTCCGGCGCATCGGCGAGCGCCGCACGCTGCTGCTGGGGCTGATGTGCGGCGTGGCCGGTTTCGCCGTCTACGGATGGGCGCCGACCGGTGCGATGTTCCTGCTCGGCCTGCCGATCAGCGCACTGTGGGCGCTGGCCGCGCCGGCGACGCAGGCGCTGATCACCCGCCAGGTCGGCGAGCGCGAGCAGGGTCGCGTGCAGGGCGCGCTGAGCAGCCTGGCGAGCCTGGCCGGCATCTTTGGGCCGATGCTGTTCGCCGGCACCTTCGCGCTGTTCATCGGCCCGCGCACGCCGTTGCCGCTGCCGGGTGCGCCGTGGCTGCTGGCCGGCCTGTGCCTGCTGATCGGCGTGCTGGTGGCCTGGCGGCATGCGCGGCCCGCGCCGGCGACCGGCACGGGCGGGCCGACGCGATAGCCAGCCGGCATTGCGCGGCGGCGGTTGGCCACCGCCGCGCTTGCTCAGTCGTCCTCGACGTGGATGATCTCGCCGGTCTGGGGATCCAGGTGGATCTCGACGTCGTCGCCGTTGGCGTTGTCGGCCTCGGCCTTCCAGATGCCGTCGTCGAAATCGACGTCGTGGATCCTGGAATACCCCGCGGCCGCCAGCCGCGCCTTGATGTCGGCCTCGCTGAAGCGCGAGACCTGCGCGTCGGCCAGGATGTTGCCGTTGGAAGGATTGACGCGCACGTCGACGCGCTTGCCGTCCGCGCTGGTGGCGTCGGCCTCCCACATGCCGTCCTCGAAATCGATGTCGTCGATGTCGGTGTAGCCGTTCTCGGCCAGCAGCGCGCGCACCTGCGGCTCGGTCATCGTCTGCTGCGCCAGCGTGGCGCCGGCCACCAGCGGCAGCGCGAGCAGGCAGGCGGACAGGAGGGACTTGCGCATGATCGGTTCCTCTTTCGTCATTGCAGGAAGCGCCACGCTGTCACAGCCCGCGCGATCAGCGGGTGAATCACCCGGCGTGCACCTGGATGAATGCCTCCATGCCGCGCCCGCGATGCACGTGCGCCGGGACAGGGCCGTTTCGATCGAGGGTGTTAGCCTGGATGCGGCCACGGGCACGAAGGCCCGGCCGGACGGTCAAGCATCACCAGGGGCCGCGCTCGGGGTATCGGAAACCGATGCGCTCCTGCGCGCCGCGCGTATCGTGATGATCGCAACGGCAAACGATGCCCCCGAACCGAAGCCGCCGGCGAAAAGCGCGAGCAATTCGACCGCCCTCACCTCGCGTCCCACGATGGTGGCGGCCGCCAGTGCGGAAATGACCGTCGCAATTACCGCGGCCAGGATGGCCGCCTTCTGCTTGAGTCCCACAAGTTCCTCCTGAGGCCAAAGGCCTGGATCAGGCCGTGCCGGGAAGCACGGCGGCTTGGATGACGGCTGGACCACGGGTGCGTGGAAAGCGATTCGATCCTGCATTTGCCCAGGCCCCTTGTATTGGAACGGGCTTTCCATCGAAGCGACTCCCGCAGGCTCGACATGGATTGGATTCGTTCCCGGGCGATTCTGTCAATCCGCGCGATTCCGGATGAAAACGGCTTGCCCGGATTCGCGAAGGCCCTGCCGGAAGGCTGATGGCGTTGCCCGGCATGAACCGCTCGATGTTCAGTCGTACGCCATCCCGTTCCGCTTCTCCGCCGCCACCGCCCAGCGGGCCGCCACGACGGGCGAGGTGATGCACACCGCCTCGTCGGTCATGGTGGTGACGGCGCGCTCCAGCAGCTGGATGTCGGCTTCGTGCTGGCGCGCCACGTGCGGGTCCTCGAAGAAGATGGCGCGCTGGCAGCGCCCTTCCAGCACGCGGTCGGCGATCTGCGCGTCGCCGCCCATCGGACCGCTGAGGTGGCGCTCGACCCACGGCTCGCCCGCCGGCCAGCCGCGGCTCCAGGCCAGTTCGTTGAGAAGCTGGCCGGTGGTGCCGGTGGCGACGCGGTGGATGCAGCGCGAGAGCAGGTCGAAATGCCCGGCGGCGAAGGCCAGCATCTGCGGCTTCATCGCGTCGTGGGCGATCAGCGCCAGGATCTGCCGCTCCAGCGCATGCAGGTCGTCGGCGCCGGGATCCGGTGCGAGACCGGCGTGGATGCGTTCCATCTCGATCCAGTCGCGCGCGCTGGCGACGGTGGAGATGAACGGCTTGCCGTGGATCACGCACTGGCGCTTGAGCGCGACGGCCTCGGGGAATATGGAGGAAGGATCGACCGGATCGATCAGGTACAAGGCGCCGTCGAGCGTGCGCGCGTCGCCTTCCATGCCGACCACCTCGGCCACCAGCTTCATCAGCCCGCCGTCGCGGCCGTACGGATAGCGCCGCAGGCCGGCATGGCCGGCCAGCATGCCGGCCGCGACAATCGCGTCGTAGGTGCGCCCGACCGCATGCAGGCCCAGGTCCAGTTCGCGGATGCCCGGCTCGCAGGCGCGCAGCCAGCGGAACAGCGCGGCGTCCCCGGTGGCGTGGTGCAGGCGGTTGGCGGCAAGGCCCAGGCGCATCGCGATCCCTCGGTGCAGGCGTGATGCGCCATGATCATCAGTGTGTGGCGCGCTTGTCCATACGCCTTGCGGAGCTGGCGTGCTTCGCATCGGTTGCGGCCAGTGCACGGCACTGGCGATGACAGCCACTGTCGCGGCTGCCGGTCGAGTCGATCAGTCCGAGGGAATGACGGTTTCCACGCCGTTCAGCGCGGACCGCCCGAACATGCCTGCTTCGACAGGCAACCCGGCCTGTCCAAAAGCTCCTTGGCAGCGTCGCGCTCCTGTCTCATCTGGGCGGCGGTCTTGCAGACGCGGACCGTCAGATGGCTGCCCTTGCGCTTTTCCCGGGTGCAGATCAGGCGATCGTCTTCGGCCTTGGTGACGGTCGCGTTGATTGCTTCGAGCGAGTTGAAGATCGCCATGTGCTCATCGGTGGTCAGTTCGGCGGTTGAGGCTTTCCCTTCCAGGAGGGCGAGCACGCGCCGCTGGTGGCCGATCAAATCCGTGCGCTTCTGGCGGGGCATCCGGTCGTACGGTTCGCGCGCGGCCTCGACTTCGGCGAGCAGCTGCTGCTGCTCGATCCGGAGCTTGTCCAGGTCGAGCGGGATTGCAGGTCCTTCTTCGGCATGGACGATCGGCGAGAGCGCGAGGAGAAACGCCAGTCTGTATGCAAGGGAGAACATGCCCAGGCTCCGGATGGAGATGTCGCATCGTGGGGACCGGAATGGCGATGGCTATCCGGCGTAAAAGGGAGACGGGCTTGCGCCCGTCTCCCGAAGTGCTGCAATGACTGCGGTCAGAAGTTGAACGTGACGCCGAGGCTGTAGTAACGGCCGACGGTGTCGTACCACTGCGGGAAGGTGTTGCCGCTGTTCTGGGTGGTCGAACCGATATCGCTGCCCACGATCGGCGGCTTCTTGTCGGTGAGATTGTTGACCGCCAGGGTGATGCGGGCATTGAACGGCGCGTCGTAGCCCACGCCCAGGTCGAAGTAGCTATACGAGGGAATGCTCTCGAACGGCTCGAACCAGGGACCGGTGCCCGGTTCCACCTCGAGGGAACTGTTGTAGCGCCAGGCCAGCGACACCGAGAGGGCGTCGTAGTTCCAGGTCGTGCGCAGCAGCGACTTCAGATCGTGGCTCGGGGTGCAGCTGGTGCTGTAGTAGCCCAGGCAATCGCGCACGCCCGAGGTCGGGGTGGCCTCGAAGTCATCGCTGGTGACCTTGGTGATGTCCAGCGCGTAGTTCAGCCGGCCGAGCGATCCCGGCAACTCGTGGCCGTAGCGCACGCCCAGGTCGAAGCCGTCCTTCTTGATGCGGCCCAGGTTGGAGATCAACAGGCCGATGCCCGGCGCATCGGAGCCGTTGAACGTGCCGTTGGCGGGAGAGCGGCCAATCAGGGCGCAGTTCGCGTTGAAGGTCAGGCCCGGGTTCAGCGCCGCGTTGTAGCAGCCATCCACCACGTCGGCCACGCTCTGGGACGAAACCGCGTCTTCCAGCTCGATCTTCCAGTAGTCGAAGGTGATGGCCAGGTTGCCGGTCGGCGTCCATACCAGGCCGAGGGTCTGGGTATCGGCCAGTTCTGGCTTCAGCAGCGGGTTGCCACCAGTCAGGACGTTGACCTGGGCCGCGGACGGCTGATCGAGGTTGCCGATGAACGCCACCGGCACGCCGGTCTCGCGGCACAGGTTGGACAGCGTTCCCGGGGTGTTGGCCTGGGCGACGTTGATGGCGCTGCCCGCGCAGGGATCGACGGCCATGTTGTCCAGCCCGGTGACCTGCGGCGCGAACAACTCGCCGATGTTCGGCGCACGGGTCGCGCGCTGGAACATGCCGCGGAAGCGCAGGCTCTCGATCGGAGCCCATTCCAGGCCGTACTTCCAGCTGCCGTAGTCGTCGCCGGTGCCGGCGTCGGTGCTGAAGTCGGAATGGCGGTAACCCAGTTCCAGCGACAGGGATTGGGCGCCGGTGACGCCGTTGACCAGCGGCACGATGACTTCGGCGAAGGCTTCCTTCAGCGAGAAGCCACCCTGGCGATCCGGGAACGGCGCGCCGGTGCCCATGACCTCGCCCTGGATCTGGGAGGCGGCGTCGGCGCGCGTCTGCGCCTTGGCCTTGCGGTACTCGACGCCGGCCGCCACGCCGATCGGGTAATCGGACCAGGGGCTGTTGAGCTCGCCGAGATCGCCGGACACGGTGAAGGCCGCGTTGTTCTGCTCGACGTTCTGCAGCGCGTACGAACTGAGGTTGATGAAGGCCAGCTGCTCGGGCGTGATCGAGCCGGCATCACCCCAGATGTTCAGCGGGACGCAGCCATTGCTCGGATCCACGCACGCGGTGGTGCTGAGCGCGTTCAGCGCCTGCCGGACCTTGGACAGCGAGCCCCAGTTGCCCGAAATCTGCAGCTGTTCGGATTCGCCATGCGACCAGAAAGCGTCGTAGCGCCAGTTGTCGTTGATATCCCCGCGCAGGCCGGCGGTGACCTGGAAGGTCTTGGTGTCGAAGTCGCTCAGGCGCGGCCCGAGTTCGACCAGGCGGCGGGAAATCGACATCGGCACGAGCGTGGTTCCGTTGGCGCCGGCGACGCAGTCGGCCGCCGCGATCTGGCGGACCGCGCAGATCTGCTGGCGCATGGCCTCCGGCAGGTACGGGTTGCCGATCGGCACGTTGATGGATTCACCGAAGACACCGCTGGGGGCCAGCGTGGAGCCGACCTGGGAGCGCGTGTAGTTGAGCTGGCCGTAGATTTCGGCGTGGCGGCTGAGCTCGAACCGGCCCAGCGCGGTGGCCTGATAGCGATCCAGGCCGGTCTGGAAGTAGTTCAGCGGGTTGTAGTTGTAGAAATAGTAGCTGGGGACCAGCCTGCCGGTGGCGATGTCGATCTGCTGGCCGCTGATGCTGGGGACGCGGTTCGGGTCATCCGGGTCCCAGGTGCTTGCGATGGAGAACCGGCCCGGGATGGTCGTGCCGGATCCGCCCTGGCTGCCGTCGTCGGAGAACAGCGCGTATTCGCCCCAGGGGCGGTTGCCCTGGAGAATCGGGTCGACCTTGGTGTGGCCGAAGCTGAGGACGGCGTTGCCGCGGCCGTCGTCGGTGTTGGCGCCAAGCGTCAATTCCATGCGCTGGCGGGCGCCATCGCCGTACTTCGATTCACCGTAGCTGGACGAGAATTCCGCGCCTTCGAAGTCACGGCGGAGAATGAAGTTGGCCACGCCCGAGATCGCGTCCGCGCCGTAGACGACCGACGCGCCGCCGGTCAGCAGGTCCACGCTCTGCAGCAGGGCAATCGGGATGGTGTTGGTATCGACCACGCCGGCGAGGTCATACGGGACGGGACGACGACCGTCGATGAGGACCAGGGTTCGGTTGGAGCCGAGGCCGCGCATGTCGATTTCCGCAGCGCCGCCCGTACCGTTGTTGGTGCCGGGGCCAATCGAGGGCGTGATGCTGGGCATGCCGCGGACGAACTCTTCCACCGCCACGGGCTGGGTGCGCAGGAAGTCCTCGCGCTCGATGCTGGCGACAGGCGTGGTGGAAGCGACGCCGGGGATGGTGATGCGACTACCGGTGACCTGGATGCGATCGAGCGTCGTGGCTTCGCCTTCCTGTTCGTCCTGCGCCTGGGCCTGGGCCAGGACGCTGCCGGTAGCGGCGAAGCTGGCGATGCCGACTGCCAATGCGTAAACAACCGCGTCGCGCAATTTGCTGCGTTTACAGTTCATTCTCTCTCTCTCCGAATAGGGGTCATGGACCCAAGAATCCCGGCTGAAAAGATCTGCAAGAGGCCGGGCGACCCGATGATAGGTGCCCTTTCCGGATAATTAAAGCGTTGTTAAACGTAGGGCCGTGATCAGCAAAGGGATGTACAAGTACCGATCAATCAAAGACATAAAGCGGACGTGGACCACGGACCAGATGATGCGAATGGCTGTTATTCGCGCGCCATCTGTCCGGTTCCCCATTCCTGCATCGGCATCGTTTGCCTTGCAGCGGCATGAAAAACCCGTGCCCATGAGGAGCATGGATGACTCGATTCCATCTTTCATGCCGGCCCATGCGGCAGACGGATGTGAGACCTGCATTCCCCAGAAAACGTGATCAGAACCAAGCTGTCGTCCAGGAACCTATCCCGGAATCCGCAGCCAATGGGCGATGCTGGCCGCTGCGTCGCGGCCTTCGGCCACCGCGGTGACGACCAGGTCGGCGCCACGCACGCAGTCGCCGCCGGCGAACAGCTTCGGGTGCGTGGTCTGGTAGGGCAGGCGCTCGTCGCCGCCGGCGACGACGCGACCGTTCGGCGTGGCCTCGACGCCGGCCTCGGCCAGCCAGCGCGGCACGCTGGGCGAGAAGCCGAACGCGATGATCACCACGTCGGCCTCCAGCAGCGATTCGCTGCCTTCCACAGGTTCCGCGCGCTGGCGGCCGTGTTCGTCCGGCTCGCCGAGCCGGGTCTCGACCACGCGCACGCCGACCACCTTGCCGTCGGCGTCGCCCTCGATCGCCAGCGGCTGGCGGTTGAACAGGAAGCGCACGCCCTCCTCGCGCGCGTTGGCGACCTCGCGCGCCGAGCCGGGCATGTTGGCCTCGTCGCGGCGGTAGGCGCAGGTCACCCGCGCCGCGCCCAGGCGGATCGCGCTGCGCACGCAGTCCATGCCGGTGTCGCCGCCGCCGAGCACGACCACGCGCAGGCCGGCCAGGTCGGGCAGCTGGATCCTGTCCTCCCAGCCGGCGATCGGCCGGCCCCACGGATCGTTGCCGCCGACGATGCGGCCGTTCTGCACCAGGAACGGCAGCGCCGGCAACACGCCGTCGAGGTCCTGCCCGGCCAGGCCGCCGTCGGTGTAGCGGTAGGCGCCGGTGCCGACGAACACCGCGTCGTATTCGTCCAGTAGCTGTGGCAGGGTCACGTCGCGGCCGATCTCCACGCCGAGGCAGAACGCCACGCCCATGCCCTCGAGCACCTCGCGGCGCCGGGCGATGACGCTCTTGTCCAGCTTGAAGCTGGGGATGCCGAACTGCAGCAGCCCGCCGATCTGCTCGTAGCGATCAAACACCACCGCCTGGACGCCGGCGCGCGCCAGCCGGTCCGCGCAACCCAGTCCGGCAGGACCTGCGCCGATCACCGCCACGCGCTTGCCGGTGGGGACGACGTCGCTCAGGTCCGGCCGCCAGCCGTTGGCCAGCGCGGTGTCGGTGATGAACTTCTCGACCGCGCCGATGGTGACCGCGCCGAACGGCTCCAGCGTGCAGGCGCCTTCGCACAACCGGTCCTGCGGACAGACCCGGCCGCATACCTCCGGCAGCGGGTTGGTTGAATGGCACAGCGCGGCGGCTTCCTCGATGCGGTTCTCCTGCACCAGTTGCAGCCATTGCGGGATGGCGTTGTGCACCGGGCACTTCCAGCTGCAATACGGATTGCCGCAATCCAGGCAGCGCCCGGCCTGGTACTGCGCTTCCTCCCTGCCGAAGCGGCCGTACAGCTCGCCCCAGTCGCCGGCCGTGCGCAGTTCCAGCGGGATGCGCTGGGGCATCTGCCGGGGGAGGTCGAGGAATTGAAAGACGTGTTTCTTGCTCATGGCAGGAATGGGGAATGGGGAATGGGGAATCGGAAAAGCGGTACTCGAGGGCGGGAAGCGAGCTGCGGAACCGGGCTTTGGCCATTCCCGATTCCCCATTCCCGATTCCCGTCGCTCATGCCGCCCGCTTGAGCGTCTCGGTCAAAGACTCGATGCTCGCCGCCTTCGGCTTCACCAGCCAGAACTTGCCGATGTAGTCGCGGAACTCGTCGAGGATCTGCTGCGCCCAGATGCTGCCGGTCAGTTCGCGGTGGCGCTGGATCAACCGGTGGATGTGCTGGCGGTAGTTCTCGAAGCCTTCCGGGCTGATGCGGTGGATGTCGATCAGCTCGTGGTTGTAGCGGTCGACGAAATCGCGGTCCAGGTCCAGCACGTAGGCCAGCCCGCCGGTGAAGCCGGCGCCGAAGTTCAGCCCGACCTTGCCCAGCACCATCACGATGCCGTCGGTCATGTACTCGCAGCAGTGATCGCCGGCGCCCTCGATCACCGCCAGCGCGCCTGAGTTGCGCACGGCGAAGCGCTCGCCCGCGCGGCCGGCGGCGTACAGCTCGCCGCCGGTGGCGCCGTACAGGCAGGTGTTGCCGAGGATGGCGGTGTTGCGCGCCTCGAAGCGCGCCGCGCGCGGCGGGCGCACCACCAGCCGGCCGCCGGCCATGCCCTTGCCGACGTAGTCGTTGGCCTCGCCCTCCAGCTCCATGTGCAGGCCGCCGGCGTTGAACGCGCCGAAGCTCTGCCCGGCGGTGCCGCGGAAGCGCAGGCCGATCGGCGCATCGGCCATGCCGAGGTTGCCGTGCGCGCGGGCGATCGCGCCGGACAGGCGCGCGCCGATGCTGCGATCGGTGTTGTGGATCAGGAAGCGGTGATCGCCGCCGGACTTCTTCGCGATGGCATCGGCCAGCAGGCCGTCCATCTGCGTAGCCAGGCTGTCCGGCGACTCGTACAGGCGCTGCGCCGCGCAGCCGCCGGCATCGGGCCGCGCGCCGGCCAGCAGCCGCGACAGGTCCACGCACACGCCGTCGCGCGGCGAGGCGTCGATCTGTTCCAGCAGGTCGGTGCGGCCGACGATCTCGTCCAGCGATCGCGCGCCCAGGCAGGACAGCCACTGCCGCACTTCCTCGCTCAGCAGGCGGAAGAAGTTCTCCACCCGCTCGGGCAGGCCGGTGAAGTACTGCGAGCGCAGGCGCTCGTCCTGCGTGGCCACGCCGGTGGCGCAGTTGTTGAGGTGGCAGATGCGCAGGTACTTGCAGCCCAGCACGATCATCGGCGCGGTGCCGAAGCCGAAGCTGTCGGCGCCCAGCAGCGCCGCCTTGACCACGTCCAGGCCGGTCTTCAGGCCGCCGTCGGTCTGCAGCACCGCGCGCTCGCGCAGCTGGTTGGCGACCAGCGCCTGGTGCGCCTCGGCCACGCCCAGTTCCCACGGCACGCCGGCGTAGCGGATCGAGCTGATCGGGCTGGCGCCGGTGCCGCCGTCGTGGCCGGAGATGGTGATGAGGTCGGCGCCGGCCTTGACCACGCCGGCGGCGATGGTGCCCACGCCGGCATGGCTGACCAGCTTGACCGATACTTGCGCCTGCGGATTGACCTGCTTGAGGTCATAGATGAGTTGGGCGAGGTCTTCGATGGAATAGATGTCGTGGTGCGGCGGTGGCGAGATCAGGCCGATGCCCGGCCGCGCGTAGCGCAGCCGCGCGATGGTCTCGTTGACCTTGTGACCGGGCAGCTGTCCGCCCTCGCCGGGCTTGGCGCCCTGCGCGACCTTGATTTGCAGGACCTCGGCGTTGACCAGGTATTCCGGGGTGACGCCGAATCGGCCCGAGGCCACCTGCTTGATCTTGCTGCGCCTGTCGGTGCCGTAGCGCGCCGGATCCTCGCCGCCCTCGCCCGAGTTGCTGCGCCCGCCCAGCCGGTTCATCGCGATCGCCAGCGCCTCGTGCGCCTCCGGCGACAGCGCGCCCAGGCTGATCGCGGCGGTGTCGAAGCGGCGAAGCAGGTCGGACGCGTCGGCCACCTCGTCCAGCGGCACCGGCGTGGCGGCCCGCTTCAGCCGCAGCAGATCGCGCAGCGCCGAGGGCGGGCGCGAGTTCACCGCGTCGGCGTAGGCCTGCCAGTCGCGCGCGTCGCCGCTGCGGGTGGCGCGTTGCAGCGTCGTCACCACGTCCGGGTTGTACATGTGGTACTCGCCGCCGTGCACGTACTTGAGCAGGCCGCCCAGTTCCGGCGCGTGCCGATCGTCCCAGGCACGCGCCTCGAGCTGGCGCGCCTCGGCGTCCAGCCTGTCGAAGCCCACGCCGCCGATGCGCGCCGGCGTGTCGGCGAAGCACAGATCGACCACGTCCGGATCCAGCCCGACGATCTCGAACAGCTGCGCGCCGCGGTAGCTGCTGATCGTGCAGATGCCCATCTTCGAGATGATCTTGGACAGGCCCTTGTAGACGCCCTTGCGGTAGCTGCGGCCGATCTGCGCCTGCTCGCCGCCCTTCTTGATCTGGAGGATGCCGCGCCGGCCCAGGTCGAACAGCGTCTGGTAGGCCAGGTACGGGTACACCGCGGTGGCGCCGACGCCGATCAGGCAGGCGATGTGGTGCGGGTCGCGCGCGGTTCCGGTCTCGACGATCAGGTTGACGTCGCAGCGCAGGCCCTCGCGGCACAGGTGGTGGTGCACCGCGCCGGTGGCCAGCAGCGCGTGGATCATCGGCCGGCCGTGCTGCGGCCGGCGATCGCTCAGCACCACCATCACCATGCCCTCGCGCGCGGCCTGCGCGACCTCGCGGCAGACGCGTTCGATGCCGGCCTTCAATCCTTCCGCGGCGTCGTAGGACAGATCGATGTAGCGGTGCTTGCGATCGTACGGCGCCATCTTCACGATCTGGCGCAGCTTGCGCTGGCTCAGCACCGGCGAGTTGAGGATGACGTGGTTCACCGTCTCCGCGCCGGCGTGGAAGATGTTGGTCTCCTTGCCCAGCTGCGTGGCCAGCGACATCACGCAGTCCTCGCGCAGCGGATCCAGCGGCGGGTTGGTGACCTGCGCGAACGCCTGGCGGAAGTAGTCGTACAGCGGCCGCGTCTGCCGGCTCAGCACCGCCATCGGGGTGTCGTCGCCCATCGAGCCGGTGGCTTCCTGCTCGGTCTCGGCCAGCGGGCGCAGCACCAGCTCGACCTCCTCGCTGGTGAGCTGGAACAGCTTGTGGAAGCCGCGCAGGGTCTTCTCGTCGAACGGCGCGTCGGTCAGCGAGGGATCGATCAGCTCGGTCTGCAGGTAGGTCACGCCCTGGTGCAGCCACTGCTTGTACGGCGCGCGGCCGCGGTTGATGCGATCGACCGCGTCGCTGTCGAGCAGGTCGCCGCGCTTCAGGTCGATGGCCATCATCTCGCCGGGGCCGAGCTTGCCCTTGCGCACGACGCGCTCGGTCGGCACTTCCCACACGCCGGCCTCGCTGGCGACGATGAAGTGGCGATCCGAGGTCAGCATCCAGCGCGCCGGGCGCAGGCCGTTGCGGTCCAGCGTGCACACCGCGTAGCGCGCGTCCATCGAGACGATGCCGGCCGGGCCGTCCCACGGCTCGGTGTTGAGGCCGTAGAACTCGTAGAACGCGGCCAGGTCGGCGTCCTTGAACTCCAGCGACTGGGTCGCCGGCGGCACCAGGATGCGCAGCGCCTGGATCAGCTCCATGCCGCCGGCCACCAGCAGTTCCAGCATGTTGTCCAGGCTCTGCGAGTCCGAGCCGTGCATCGAGATCACTGGGTCGAACTGGGCGATGTCGAAGCGCGGCGTCTTCCACACCTTGCTGCGCGCCTGCGCCCAGCGGCGGTTGCCCTCGATGGTGTTGATCTCGCCGTTGTGGGCGAGCAGCCGGAACGGATGCGCCAGCGGCCAGCGCGGCAGCGTGTTGGTGGAGAAGCGCTGGTGGAACACCACCGCGCTGCTGGCCAGCTCGCCGCGTTGCAGGTCGGGATAGAACACCGCCAGCTTGTCCGGCAGCACCATGCCCTTGTAGCCGATGGCGTGCGGCGACAGCGTCACCACGTAGAAATCGGACGAGGTTTCGCGCAACCGCTGCTCGGCGCGGCGGCGCGCCAGGAACAGCGCGAGAGCGAACGCGTCGTCGTCCTGCGCATCGCCCGCGGCGACGAACACCTGCTCGATGCGCGGCAGCGTGTCGCGCGCCAGCTGGCCGCAGACGCGCTCGTCGGTGGGCGGCACGCGCCAGCCGCGCACGGCCGTGCCGGCGTTTTCCAGCTCGGCTTGCAGCGTCTGCCGGCATTGCGCGGCCAGCGCCGGATCGCGCGGCAGGAACACCAGGCCGGCGGCGTAGCGCGCGCCGGGATCGATGCCGGCCTCGGCGGCGAGCGCGCGCAGGAAGGCGTCGGGTTTGCGGATCAGCAGGCCGCAGCCGTCGCCGGTCAGGCCGTCGGCGGCGACGCCGCCGCGATGGGTCATGCGCGAGAGCGCGGCGATGGCGGTGTCGACGAGCGCGCGCGACGGTTGATCGTCGAGCTGGGCGATCATGCCGAAGCCGCAGGCGTCGCGTTCGTCGTTCGGATCGTAGAGCCCTTGGCGATTGCGGGGGGCCATGTCTGCCTCGAAGCGTGCTGACGGCGACACCGTGCCCTGCCCGCGCAACGGCACTTCGAAATGTCACCGGAAGCCCGACTAAAGCATAGATGTTGCGGTGCCGCAACTGCGCAATCTTAGTTGCAAAAGCAACTTTTCGAGCGCGTGCGGAAGCCAGACCAAAGCAACACCAGAAGCCTGGAAACAAGGGGTTTGGTGAATGCGCGAAAGGTATTCGACTGGATTTGCCGCACTCCGCATCTGCCGATGCATCGTGGCGATGCGTGGATGCCACGCGCCATGCGATGGAAGAAAAAAGAATCCAGCAGAAGCCCCCTTCCGCCGCTTGCGGGGGAAGGTGCCGAAGGCGGATGGGGACGCCGCGAAACAGTGTCGGCCTGGAGTGGCCGCATCCATTCCGTGCAGCTCATCCCCAGAGTATTTTTCGATATCAGATTTTTCCGTCGTCCCGCCTTGGCGGGAACGACGGAGGTGTCGCGTGGTCGAACGAGATGTCCTGGCGCATGGAGATGCGTCATGCAGCGATGTGCTGCGCGATCAGCCGCAGCGCACGGCGGTGACCACGCCCTGCTCGTCCTGCTCGATGTTGATGCGGTTGGCGTTGTACTCCATCGTCACCGCCTGGCCGGGCTTGAGGATGCGCGTGGCCTCGGCCTTGGCGTCGGTGCGGACCTGCACGACCTCGGCCTCGGTCAGCGTCTTGCCGATCGCCCACTGCGCCTGCGAGTCGTCGCAGCTGCCCAGTACCGGCGGCGCTTCCAGCGGCGGCTCGGTCGACGGTTGCGCGGCTTCGGCGGCGGCGGCCTGCGACTGTTCCAGCGCGGTGGTCTGTTCGTCCGGCGCGTTGTCGCAGGCGGACAGGGACAGGCACAGCAGCAGGGCGGTCATCGCGGTACGGGTCATGCGCGGGTCTCCTCGGAGGTGATGGGGCGGAGCATCGCCGAAAAAGCATTCGCGTGTCGTTAACCGGACTTGCCCGGGTCGGGCGGCTTGACGGCGCGTTCATCGGCGCCGGCCAGAATCCCCCCATGCCGCCGCGCTCCCTGGACGTCGCCCCTGTTCCCGCCGCCAGCGTCGAGGCCGTCGCGCATGCGGACGCCGCCGGGCTGGTCTACGTCAGCGACGCCGAGCCGGGCATCGCGCGCCGCCGCTGCGGCAAGGGCTTCGCCTACCGCGACCCGGCCGGAGCGCCGGTGCGCGACACCGCCACGCTGGCGCGCATCCGCGCGCTGGCGATCCCGCCGGCCTATACCGAGGTGTGGATCTGCCGGCTGCCGCACGGACACCTGCAAGCCACCGGTCGCGATGCACGCCGGCGCAAGCAGTACCGCTACCATCCCGACTGGAGCGCGGCGCGCGGCGACGGCAAGTTCGATCGCGTGGCCGCCTTCGGCCAGGCGCTGCCGAAGCTGCGGCGGCGCCTGCGCCGCGACCTGGCGTTGCCCGGTTTCCCGCGCGCGAAGGTGCTGGCGCTGGTGGTGGCGCTGATGGCCGACACGCTGGTGCGGGTGGGCAACGCCGAGTACGCGCGCAGCAACCGCTCCTATGGGCTGACCACGCTGCGCAACCGCCATGCCGAGTTCGTGCGCGGCGGTCGCGTGCGTTTGCGCTTCCGCGGCAAGGGCGGGCTGGAGCACGACGTCGAGGTGGACGACGCACGGCTGGCCGGGTTGGTCAGGCAGTGCCAGCAACTGCCCGGGCAGGCGCTGTTCCAGTATCGCGACGACGACGGCGCGGTTTGCCCGGTCGATTCGTCCGACGTCAACGGCTACCTGCGCGAGGCGATGGGCGAGGCGTTCACCGCCAAGGATTTCCGCACCTGGGGCGGCACGCTGGCGGCGTTCCAGCGGCTGGCGGCGCTGCCGCTGCCGGAGCCGGCCAGCGAGGCGGCGCTCGTGCGTGCGCAGAACGAGGTGATCAAGGCGGTGGCCGTGGCGCTGGGCAATACGCCGGCGGTCTGCCGCAAGGCCTATATCGATCCGCAGGTGTTCGCCGGCTGGCGCGAGGGACGCGTGCAGCGGACCGCCGCCGGCGCGCGCGGCGATCGGCAGTGGGAACAGGCGGCGCTGAGGTTCCTGCGCGCCAGCCGCGCGGCGCGGCGCAAGGCCGGGCGGCGGCACGTCCCGGGGAGATGAAAGCCCGCCGCGAATGACACGGGACCCTCCGTCCCCGGCATGGCGTAGAGCGGAGCTTACTCCGCTCCCCCGGCAGGCATCCGCCGAGCAAGCTCGGCGCTACAGGCGTTTCCCCCGAACTTGGGGAAAACCTGAAGACCGTCGTTCCTACCTTCGCGGGGACGACGGAGGTAGGGGAAATTCTTTCTAGCCGCAGGTCACCGCGGTGATGCGGTTGCCGGCGTCGAGGAACACGTTGACGCGATCCCGGCGGTGATCGCGGGTCACCGGCCGGTCCGGGCCGATCGCGCGCAGCAGGCCGGCGCCACTTTCGCGCCAGACCCGGCCCATCGTCGCCTGATCGCCGGGTTGCCCGACCGCCCATTGCACTTCGTCGGCGTGGCAGATCCCGGGGCCGGCGCCGGTGGCTGGCGCGTTGGCGCAGGCGCAGGCGCCGGCCAGCGCCATCGACAGCAGCGCCAGCAACGGCGGCAGGGCACGGACGGGAGCAGGGAACATGGCGCGTCTCCGCGAAGGCGATGCGCCTACCTTACGCCGAAGCCGCCGATACCGCCGAAGGCGTCCGCCGCCGGCGCTCGAACGCCCACAGCGAGGCCGAGGCCAGCAGCCATGCCAGGAACCACGGCCACGACGGCCCGCGCCGCGGCGGTCCCGCCTGCACGGGGACGTCGGCCGGCGCCTGCGCAGCCAGGGCGAGCGTCGCCTCGCGCCGGCGCTGCGCCTGCCATGCCGCGCCGGCCTGCGCCGGCAGCACCGCGAACGGGGTTTCCGCCTCGCCCTGCCGCAGCAGGTGCCAGCCGGGCTGCGCCGGCCAGAACGCGGCGCAGCGGCGCGCGCCGCCGGCGGGGTCGGGATGCAGGGCGATGCGCGCGCCGTCGGGCGCGACGATCCCGGCGTCATCGGCCAGATCGCACAACGTGGCGCGCTCGCCTTCCCACAGCGGCCACGGCATCGGCGGCGCGCTCGCGCCATCGCCGCGCGCGACTATGGCGATCGCCTCGCTCCAGATCCCGGCATGGCGCTCGCCGCGCCCGGCCAGGACCAGCTTGAAGCTGTCGGTCAGCGTCACCAGCGCGATGCGGCCGCGGCCGTGCGCGCGCCAGTAGGCGAGCGGGCGCTCCTGCGCGTCGTGCAGCAGCGGCACGGCGTCGGCGGCCTCGATGCGCAGCGCGCGGCGGGTCAGCGACGGCAGCGCGGGCACCGGCTCGTCGGCGGACAGCGGCGCATCGGCGCTGCCGGGACCGCGCAGCGCGGCCAGCGTGGCGTCGCCGTCGCGCAGGCGCGTGGTTTCCGAAGCGGCGCCGGCATCGACGCCGAAGCCCCAGCCGCGCAGACGCGCGCGATCGGCGGACGAAAGCGGGCCGGTCATGCGCAGCAGCACGCCGAGCCCCTCGCGCACGGCGTCCGACAGCGCGCGCATCTCGCCGTCGCCCAGCGATTGCAGGCTGCGCTCGTCGAGCAGCAGCGCGTCGAAGCGGCGCAGGGTGTCGGCGTCGATCCGCAGCGGCGCATCGCCCAGGACCAGGCCGGCGCCGGTGCCGATGCGGGTGTGCAGGGCGATGCCGGCGTCGCCGGCCCAGCGGCGCAGGTACTTCAGCTCGGGGCCGGGCGCGCCGGCCAGCACCAGCAGCCGCGGCGGCGCAGGGGCGGCGATCCGCAGCGGCAGCGGCATCGTCTCGCGCGTGGCGCCGCCGGCGTCGACCACGCGCAGCGAGAACGTCGCCCGTCCGGCCGCGCGCGCCGCGCCTTGCAGCGCGAAGCGGCCATCGTCGCCGGGGACGGCGCGTTGCAGCCGCTGCCCCGCCGGATCCAGCAGTTCGACCGCCGCGCCGGACAGGCCGGCGAGACGGCCATGCACGGTGAAGTCGTTGCCGGCGGCGATCTGCGCGGGCCATTCCAGATCGACCAGCCCGGTCGGCGGTGGCGCGGCGTCGAAGACCAGCGCACGGCCGCGCGCGGCCTCGCGATCGCGCGCCTCCAGCCCGGCGCCGACGACGTGCAGTCGCCGCGCCTGCGGATGACGGCGCAGCGCGGTGGCCAGGTCGGGGACGGCCTCGGCCTCGGCGTGCGCCGGCGCTTCGGGCAGCGCGACGAGGATGTCGCCGGTGGTATGCGCAATCTGCGCCAGCACGCCGGCGGTCAGCACGGTCAGCGTGCCTGCCTGGGTGGGTTTCGCCGGCGGGAACAGCGCCAGGTACAGCAGCGCGGCCAGCAGCGGCTGGGCCAGCAGCAGCGTCGCCAGCCGGCCGTGGCGTGGCGGCAGCGAGGGATCGCGGCGGCGCTGCCAGTGCAGCAGCCGCAGCATCGATACTGCGGCGGCCAGGGCGAGCAGCGCGGCGGTGATCAGGGGGAAATGGGCGGGATTCATCGACGCGACTCCGCTTCCAGCGCATCGAGGTAGCGGCGGCCCTGCGCGTCGGCCGCCGGACGGCGCGGCGCGGCGGCCGGCGGGCGCGCCAGCAGTGGCCACAGCAGCGCGCGCAGGTCGGCGCGGCAATCGGCGCAGTCCGGCTGCCGGCGCAGTGCGTCGATGGCCGCGTGCAGCGACAGCGGATCGGCCGCGCGCGCCGGGTGCTCGCGCAGCCAGCGCTCCAGCGCGTCGAGATCCGGGGATTGCGATCGCGCATCCGGCGCGTCGTCGAGCGCGCGCCACAGATCCGCGAGGACCGTGTCCCCGCTCGCCGCCGGCCGCAGCGCATCCGGGCGCGGCGCCAGCCCGTCGCGCTTGCCGCCGAGCCGGCGGCCCTCGTCGATCGGCGGCAGCTCCGGCCCCACGCGGGCCAGGTAGATGCGGCTGGCCTGCTGCACCTGCTTGATGAACTCCAGCGCCTTGTACGCGTAGGGCAGCGCGCGATCCGGATGGCCCTGGCGCAGTTGCAGTTCCGACTGCCACATCTGGTCCAGCGCCTGCTTCAGCGTCGCCCGCGTCTCCGGATCCAGCAGCGTGGCCGCCTCGGCGTGATCGTGGGTGTGGCCGAAGGCTTCCAGCACGTCGTCCTGGCGGCCGAAGACCGTGGCCGGCGCGGCGGGATCGGCATGGTCGTGGCCGTCGTGCGCGGCGGCGCCATGATCGTGGCCGTCGTCGTCGTGGTGATCCGAATCGTCGTCGTTGGTCGGCAGCGGCGGCGGTTGCGGCGCGCCCTCGGATTCCTCGCCGAGGAACTGGCCGTAGCGCAGGCGCAGGATGCGCTGGTCCACGCCGATTGCGTCGGAGCGTTGCAGGAAAGCCTCGCCGGCCAGGGCGCGCCCCTGTTTCTGCAAGGCCTCGGCGTCGATGATGATCTGCCGCTGGCTGCGGAAGTAGGCCGGAAGCACGCGCTTGACGATGCCTTCGATGCCGGTGCTCTCGCTGCCCAGGTCGCTCGGCCAGCGCAGGATCAGGCTGGGGCTGCGCGCGGTCTGCGGCTGCGGGGCGCGGTTGTCGTCCACCGACAGCTGCACGATCAGGTCGTCGCCGGCCGCCACGCCCAGCGCGGCCAGGTCCAGCCGGTGCGCGTAGCGGCGGCGGGCGGCCTCGCCCTGGCCGGCGAGGCCGACGGTTTGCTCGCGGAAGGTGATGTTCTCGCCGCTGCCCTGCGCCAGGGTGATGCGCAGCGTCGCGCGCGCGGCCACGCCGTGATCGTCGCTGGCCTCGAAGGCGACGTCCCAGGCGCGCTGGCCCGGCGCGACCAGGCTCAGGCTGCGATCCGGCGCGAGTACCTTGATCTGCGGCGGCCGGTCGGCGATGGCGTCGAGGCGGTGCGGCTTGCCGCCGTCCAGCGCCTGCCCGTCCACCTCGATGCGGTAGAGCGCGGAGACGTCGAGCCGCAGCGAGGCGATCCGGTCCTCGCCGTCGCGCGCCAGTTCGATGCGGCGGCCGTCGAGCAGGACCAGCGCCGCCTGTCGCGGCGGCGACGAGAAGCGCAGCCGCCAGCGCAACTGCGAAGCCTGCGGCGCCTTGATCGACAATGCGTCCTCGTCGCGTGGCGGCAACCGGGTATAGGCCGGCGGCGCGACGTGCAGGATATGCGCGAGCAGGCGGATCGGCCCGGTGGCATCGTCCGTGATGACGGCGCCGGGCGCGGAGGAAGCCGGCGCGGAAGGCCGCGTTGGCCATGCGACGGCGGCGGCCGCCGCCAGCGCCGCCAGCAGCGCCGAACCCGCCAGCGCGCGCAGCGGCCACGCCGCGCGCAGATCCGCCGGCCGCGCCACCAGCCGCTGTTGCAGGCGCTGGCGCTGCAAGCGCTGCAGCGGATTGCGCGCCGCGCCGGCCAGCAGCAGGTCGGCGCTGTCGTCCATGTCGGGGCGGCGCGCATCGAGTTCGCGCACCAGCCAGCGCGCGTCGCGCCGTCGCCATTGCAGCGCAGCGACGGCGGCGCCGGCCAGCAGCGACAGGGCGAACGCGGCCAACGCCGCCATGTCGCCGCCGATGCGCCAGGCCAGTACGGCCGCCGCGATCGACCACGGCAGCGCGAACGCGGCGACGATGGCGGCGTCGCGCCGGCGCGCGGCCGTCCACGCAGCGCGCGGCAGGGCGTCGGCGTTCATGGCGCCGCTCCGCGCCGCGCGCGCGTGGCCAGCCAGCGCTCGGCCGCGAACGCCAGCGCGATCAGCAGCGCCAGCCAGGGTTGCAGATCGCGCGGGGACTGCGGAAAGGCGCGCGCGCCGGCCAGCGGTGCATGCGCGCGCGCGTCGGCGCGGGAGGGCGCGGCTTGCGCGGGTTGCAGCAGGGCCTGCAGGCGTTGCGGGAAATCGGCCTCCAGCAACGCCGGCATCGCCTGCGGCTGCAACGGCCGGGTCAGCCGCAGCAGTCGGCCCTGGCCCCGCGTGGCGCCTTCGGCCAGCGTTTCCCCGGCGACGTCGCGCCAGAGCGGGGCGGCCGTCGTGTCGTCCGGTAGCGAGGCGCCGGCCTCGATCAATGCGGTGCCGCCAGCTTCGACCCAGCGCAGCAACGCCGGCGGCAGCGAGCCGGCGCCCAGCCAGGCGACGACCTCGCGTGCATCGCCGGGCAGCGCATCGTCGATGCCATGCAACGTGTAACTGGCATCGGCCGGCGCGACGTCATCGTCGCCCGCGTGCCAGGCGATCGCCGCGGCACGCAGGTAGCGCACCGACGCCGCCTGCGCATGGTCGGCATGGATGCGCAGGCGCGGCGGCGCGGGCTGGGGCGCGGGCCGGGGCGCGGGCATCGTTACGGGCGTCGCGCCCTCGGTGATGCGCCAGTCCACCTCGCGCGACAGGCGCGGGCGCTGCGCGTCGGCGCCGTCGTACTGCGCGGTGGCCAGCACGATCAGCGGCACGCCTTCGGCCAGTTCGGCGTCGATCTGGCGCAGCAGGCTGCTGATCGGCTGCGTATCGGTGGGCGCGGGCGTTTCCAGCGCGGGGAAGTCCGTCGCCAGCCAATGCCGTCGCGCCTGCGGCGGCAATGCCTGCCGATCGATCGCGTCCTGCGCCACGCCGGGCATCACCGCCACGTACGGCCTGCGATCCGGTGCGCCGTGCAGCACCGGCCGCGCGAGCCACAGCGCCAGCAGCGCGAGCAGCAGCAGGCGCAGCAGCAGCAGCGGCCATTCGTCGAAGCGGATGCGGTGGCGCGGCCTGGGTTTCTGCCGCAGCCAGCGCAGCGCGGCGAAGTCGGTCGGTCGCTGTTCGCTGCGCCGGGCCAGGTGGATCAGCAGCGGCAGCAGCAGGGCGGCCAGCGCGGCCAGGGCGGCGGGAAGGAGGAGAGCAAAGCTCATGGTGCGTGTGCAACCTTGCCCTCGTGGGAGCGACGTGAGTCGCGACAGGCCGGGACGATGGCGGCGTCGCGACTCACGTCGCTCCCACGAGGGGAGAGGCAATGGCCGCTCATGCGTACTCCGCCGCGGCCTGCCGGCCGAACAACCGCCGCAGCGGCAGGTCCAGCGGTTCGTCCAGCACGTGGCGCACATGCGCGATGCCGCTGGCGTCCAGGCGCGCGTCGAGTTCGCGCTGGGCCTGCGCGAAGCGCGCCAGGTAGTCGGCGCGCATCGCCTTGCCGTCGCCGAGCAGTTCCTCGCCGGTCTCCGGATCGCGGAAGCGGTGGCCGCCGTCGAACGGGAAGTCGCGCTCCTCCACCGTCAGCAACTGGATGAAGATCACTTCGCGGCGCGCCGCGGCCAGCCGTTCGGCCAGTGCGATCGCGCCGTCGTCGAAACCGTCGCTCAGCAGCACGACCAGGTCGCCGGCGCCGATGCGCTCCCACACCGGGTTGAGCCGATCGCCCTGCGGGAAGAGGCCCCGCGCGGACAAGGCATGCAGTTCCAGCCACAGCCGATCGCGCTGGCGCGCGCCGGCGCCCGGCGGAATCAATCCCAGCCCATCCTCGCGCAGCGTGATCAGGCCGAAGCGATCGCCCTGCCGCAGCGCCAGCTCGGCGATGCAGGCGGCGATGCCCTTGGCCGCGTCGAGCCTCGTGCGCTGCGGATCGGCGCGGTCGGCCTGCGCCATCGACGCGGAGGCGTCGATCAGCAGCCACGCCGCCAGCGGGCTCTCGCGCTCGGCCTCGCGGACGAAGAAGCGGTCCGAGCGCGCATACAGCTTCCAGTCGATCTGGCGCAGTTCGTCGCCCGGCTCGTAGGCACGGTACTGGGCGAACTCCAGCCCGGCGCCGCGGCTGCGGCTGTGGTGCAGGCCGATGCCCTGCGCGCCGATCGCGCGGCGCGCGGTCAGCCGCAGATCCTTCAGGCGGCTGCGGACGTCGGGCGGGATCAGCGGCTGCGCCATCGCGCGCGGCTCAGGCGGACGGGTACGGCACCGCGCGCAGCAGCGCGGCGATCACGTCGTCGGCCTGCTTCTGCTCGGCCTCGGCGGCGAACGACAGCAGCAGGCGGTGACGCATCACCGGCGCGGCCAGCGCGATCACGTCGTCGCGGGTGGCGGCCAGCCGCCCGTGCAGCAGGGCACGCGCCTTGGCCGCCAGCACCAGCGACTGCCCGGCGCGCGGGCCGGCGCCCCAGCGCACGTACTTGCGCACGTCCTCCGGCGCGGCGCTCTCGCCGGGGCGGCTGGCGCGCACCAGGCGGGTGATCCAGGTCAGCAGGTCGTCGCCGACGTGCACCTCGCGCACGCGCGCCTGCACGGCGATGATCGCCTCGCCGTCCATCACCTTGGGCACCTTGCCGCCGCCGCTTCCGGTGGTCTGGGCGAGGATGTCGCGCTCCTCCGCCTCGCTCGGATAATCGACGCGCACGTGCAGCAGGAAGCGATCCAGCTGCGCCTCGGGCAGCGGATAGGTGCCGGCCTGTTCGAGCGGGTTCTGCGTGGCCAGCACGAAGAACGGCGCCGGTAGATCGCGGGTGACGCCGCCCTGGCTGACGGTGCGCTCCTGCATCGCCTCCAGCAGCGCGGCTTGGGTCTTCGGCGGCGTGCGGTTGAGTTCGTCGGCCAGCAGCAGGTTCGTGAAGACGGGACCGGGCTGGAAGCGGAAGTGGCGGTGGCCGGTGCCGTGATCCTCCTCCAGCAGCTCGGTGCCGAGGATGTCGCTGGGCATCAGGTCGGGAGTGAACTGCACGCGCCGGAACTGCAGGTCCAGCGCCTGCCCCAGCGAGCGCACCAGCAGCGTCTTGCCCAGGCCCGGCACGCCTTCGAGCAGGCAGTGGCCGCCGGCGAGCAGGCCGATCAGCAACTGCTCGACCACCTCGCCCTGGCCGACGATGGCCTGGGCGATGGCGTCGCGCAGTTGGCCGAGGCGGGCGAGTTGCTGCTGGACCTCGGTTTCGGTGATGGCGTTCATGGAAAATCCTGGGGGAAGATAAACGAATGGTGGCTGTTGCGTAGAGCCGAGCTTGCTCGGCTCTACATGGGGGCAATCATGAGTTCAATGCATACATCACGATATTGACCGCGAACCGGGTGTTGTCCTCGGCCAGGAAGCGCTTGTTGCGCCAGTCGTAGTCCCATTCGCAGCCGTAGTCCTTGTTGCTGTAGAGCACGCCTAGGCGGCCGTCGATCTCGATGCCCTTGAGGTAGTCGTGGATCAGGTCGTCGCCCCAGCCGTTGAGCTCGAAGCCGGTCGCCGGCGGGCCGTCGGGGAACCTGAAGAAACTCGAATACAGCGGGTGCGAGTTCGGCAGCTTCTTCAGCGCGCGCGCGCCGAAGATCGAGGCCATCTGCGCCTCGAACGACTTGGCGAACAGCCCGTCGATGTCGTGGTTGCAGTCGTCGACGAACACGAAGCCGCCGTTGCGCACGTAGCGCTCGAAGTTGCGCCGCTCGTCCGGGTTGAACTCGACCAGCTTGTGCCCGGCCAGGTAGCAGAACGGCGCGACCAGCATCTTCGGGTCCGACAGCGCCAGCACGTGCTCCTTCGGATCCACGCGCAGGTTGGTGTAGTCGATCAGCGAGGTGATGAGGTTGGCCGGCATCCGCGCATCCACGTCCCAGTCGCCGGAGTCGTACTTGAGGCGGGTGAACCAGAAGTCGTATTCGGCCGCCGCGCGTGCCGGGCGCGCATGCCCGCCCAGCAACGCGCCGACCGCGCCGCCGAGCATCAGGCGCAGGAATTGCGCGCGGTTCATGCCCGTGCACGGCCCCCTCCCCCGCCTGCGGGGGAGGGTTGGGGTGGGGGCAAGGGCCGGCGGGGTTTCATCGGAAGTAGTGGGGCAAGGCGGAAGCGGGTTCTGGGCGATCGGCGATGCAGGAAACTTTCCGACTTCGTCGCCCCCCACCCTAGCCCTCCCCGCACACGGGGAGGGGACAAAACTCGCTTACACCGCGTCCGACAGCGAGGTGAAGGTGAAGTCGCGCAGCTTCATCGGCGGGATCATCATCACGAAGCTGGACTCGTCGCCGGACACGCGGATCGGCCTGCCCAGTTCCTCGATGTTGTTGAGCATGATCACCGGCGACTCGTTGAAGCGGAAGTTCTTCACCGGGTGCTTGATCTGGCCGTTCTCGATGTAGAAGGTGCCGTCGCGGGTCAGGCCGGTCAGCAGCACGGTCTGCGGATCGACCATGCGGATGTACCAGGTGCGGGTGACCAGGATGCCCTTCTGGGTACCGCGCACCAGCTCGGCGGTGGACTTGGTGCCGCCGCTCATCAGCAGGTTGCCCGGCGAGGCGGTCGCCTGCTTGCCCTGCTTCTGCGCCCAGAAGCGCGAGTAGCGCAGGTTGGCGATCTTGCCGTCCTGGATGATCGGCATCTTCGTGCGCGGCAGGCCCTCGCCGTCCCACGGCATCACCGGCGCTTCCGGGTGCCACGGGTCTGCGGTGATGTTTACGCGCGGATCGTAGACCTGCTCGCCGAGCTTGTTGCCGCCGCCCTTCTTCGAAAGGAAGCTGCGGCCCTCGTCGGCGCTGCGCGCGTCGAAGAAGTTCATCATGAACGAGATCAGGCCCGCGGCCGCGTGCGGTTCCAGGATCACGGTGTACTTGCCCGGCTCCAGCGCCTTGGCCTCGGCCGACTCGGTGGCCTTGCGCATCGCGACGCGGATGTCCTGGTCGGCCTTGAACTCGGAGGCGTCCTTGACGTTGCGGCCGACCCAGCCCGAGCCGCGGCCGTCCTCGGTGCGCACCGTGCAGGTGTAGTTGAACGCGGTGGCGCGCTGGTAGCCGAAGTTGCCCTTGCTGTTGGCGAAGGCGACGAAGCTCTGGCCGTCCTCCAGGAAGCCGGCGGCGATCAGCTTCTCGGCCTTGCACGGGGCGATCGAGTCGGCGGCGACCTGGGCGCGGAACTCCGGCGTGATCGCGGCGGTGGACTCGCTGAAGGTGGCGGTGGGGGTATAGGTCTGCTTGCCGATGGCCGGCATGAACTCGGGGTTCTCCGGCGCCAGCCGCGCCAGGTCCTCGGCGCGCCGCACCACGCGCTCCAGCGCGGCGTCGTCGAACTCGTTGATGGTGGCCGTGCCCACGCGCTTGCCGAACGCCACCGACACGCCCAGGTCGGTGTTGCTGACGATGCCGCTGGTGGAGACGTTGTTCAGCGCGAAACGGATGTTGCCTTCGATCGAACCGGTCAGCGACGCGGTGCACTCGTCTGCGGTGGACAGGGCGATGACCTTGTCCAGGATGGCCTTGGCCTGCGCTTCGGTGAGGATGCTCATTGGGATTTCATGCTCCTGGTAGAGCGGAGCTTGCTCCGCTGCTCTTGATCTGTGTGGCATCGGGTCTGCGGAGGGAGCGGAGCGAGCTCCGCCCTACCGCCTCAACCCAGGCTGCGGGCGGTGCTGATGACGTTCATGCCGTTGAAGCGCGCGGTCGACGAGCCGTGCGAGACCGCCGACACCTGCCCCGGCTGGCCCTTGCCGTCGAAGAACGAGCCGCCGAGGCGGTAGTCGCTCTCGTCGCAGATGGCCACGCAGCCGTTCCAGAACTCCGGCGTGCGGATCTGGTAGGCCACGTCCTCGATCTGGCGGGTGATCTCGCCCTTCTTGATCTCGTAGAACAGCTGGCCGCCGAACTGCGCGTTGTAGCGCTGCTGGTCGATCGAGAACGAACCGTCGCCGATGATGTAGATGCCGTCCTCGACGTCCTTGATCATGTCGGCCACCGAGAGCTTGGCCTTGCCCGGCGCCAGCGACACGTTGGCCATGCGCTGGAACTGCACGCTGGACCAGGAGTCGGCGTAGCAGCAGCCGTCGGACTCGCTCTTGCCGACGATGTGGGCCTGGTCGCGGATGGTCTGGTAGTCGACCAGCTTGCCTTCCTTCACCAGGTCCCAGCGCTTGGTCTTGACGCCCTCGTCGTCGAAGCCGACCGCGCCCAGGCTGCCGGGCTGGGTCTTGTCGGCGAACAGGTTGACGATGCCGCTGCCGTACTGGAAGCGCTGCTCGCGCTTGTCCAGCGTGGCGAAGCTGGTGCCGGCGTAGTTGGCTTCGTAGCCGAGCACGCGGTCCAGCTCCAGCGGGTGGCCGACGTTCTCGTGGATGGTCAGCCAGGTGTGCGAAGGATCCAGCACCAGGTCGTACTTGCCCGGCTTGACCGACGGCGCGGCCAGCTTGGCGCGCGCCTGCCTGGCCGCGGCGATGGCGTCCTCGCGCATGTCGTAGGACAGGCCGTAGTTGATCACGCCGTTGGGGGTGACGTACTTCTGCGAAGCGTCGCCGTCCAGGTATTCGTAGCCCAGGCCCATCGGCGAGGACAGGCCGTCGCGGGTGCGGAACTTGCCGCTGGCCTTGTCGATGGCGGTGACCGTCATCGGCACCCAGATGCGGTGCACGTCCTGGTCGATGTAGGAACCGTCGGTGCTGGCGAAGTACTTCTGCTCGTTGACCAGGAACATCATCGAGTTGACGAAGTCGGCGCCGGCGTTGATGGCGTCGGCGTTGACGCCGAGCAGCAGGTCCACCTTCTCCTTCAGCGGCACTTCCATCGCGTTCTTCTTGATCGGCGTGCGCCAGCTGACCTCGCCCACGCCGGGCGCGGGGGCCAGGCGCACCGGCTCGGTCTGGGTCCTGCTGTTGGCGCGGGCGATCGCCGCGGCCTGCTGCGCGGCCTGCGCGACCGCCTGCGCGGTGAGCTGGTTGGTGGCGGCGAAGCCCCAGGCGCCGTTGACGATCACGCGGATGCCGGTGCCGGTGGACTCGGTGTTGACCACGTTCTGCACCTTGTCCTCGCGGGTGATCACGAACTGGCGCAGGTAGCGGCCGATGCGCACGTCGCAATAGGTCGCCCCGGCGCCGCGCGCGGCGGTCAGCGCGGCGTCGGCCAGGCGCTTCTTCAGGCCGACGTCGAGGGTGGAGCGCAGCTGCTCGGCGGCGATGGCGTGTCCGAAGTACGACGGCACCACCAGGCCGCCCAGGCTCAGGCCGCTCAGGGCCAGGAAGTCACGTCTTTGCAAGGTTGTTCTCCACCGGTGAGGCCCGCGCGGGCAGGCTGGAAGGCGACGCGGCACGCATGCCGTCCCCGATTCTTGCGCCGGGCCGGAAAGGCGTCAAATGACTTTTGGCAGGGGGGCAGGGGCCGAGATTGGGGATTCGGCATTCGGGATTGGTGAAAGGCGAAAATGCGTCGCCGTTTCGAATCCCGAATATCGAATCCCCAATCCCGGCCTCCCTCAACCCAGGCTGCGCGCCGTATTGATCACGTTGATACCGTCGAAGCGCGTCGTGCTCGACCCGTGCGACACCGCCGACACCTGGCTGGGCTGGCCCTTGCCGTCGAAGAACGAGCCGCCGAGGCGATAGTCGCGCTCGTCGCAGATCGCCGAGCAGGCGTTCCAGAACTCCGGCGTGCGGATCTGGTAGGCCACGTCCTCGATCTGGCGGGTCACCTGGCCGTTCTTGATCTCGTAGTAGAGCTGGCCGCCGAACTGCGCGTTGTAGCGCTGCTGGTCGATGGAGTACGAGCCGCGCCCGTGGATCCAGATGCCGTCCTCGACGTCCTTGATCATGTCGGCCACCGACAGCGGCTGCCTGCCCGGCGCCAGCGAGACGTTGGCCATGCGCTGGAACTGCACGCTGGACCACGAGTCGGCATAGCTGCATCCGTGCGATTCGGCCTCGCCGAGGATGTGCGCCTCGTCGCGGGTGGCCTGGTAGTTGACCAGCACGCCGTCCTTGACCAGATCCCAGCGCTTGCACTTGACGCCCTCGTCGTCGTACCCGACCGCGCCCAGGCTGCCCGGCTGGGTCTTGTCGGCGAAGAAGTTGACCCGCTCGCTGCCCCACTGGAAGCTGCCGCGCTTGTCCAGCGTGGCGAAGCTGGTGCCGGCGTAGTTGGCCTCGTAGCCGAGCACGCGGTCCAGTTCCAGCGGATGGCCGACGTTCTCGTGGATGGTCAGGAACAGGTTGGACGGATCCAGCACCAGGTCGTACCTGCCCGGCTTGACCGACGGCGCGCTGAGCTTGGCGCGCGCCTGCCGGGTCGCGGCCAGCACGTCCTCGCGCACGTCGTAGGAGCGGCCGTAGCCGACCAGTCCGCCCGGCAACTGCACCTTGCCGGCCGGATCGGCGTCGAGGTACTCGTAGCCCATGCCCATCGGCGCCGACAGCCCGTCGCGGGTGCGGAACCTGCCGCTGGCCTTGTCGATGGCGGTCACGGTGAACGGCAGCCAGATCCGGTGCACGTCCTGGTCGATGTAGCTGCCGTCGCTGCTGGCGAAGTACTTCTGCTCGTTGATCAGGAACATCCGCGAGGCGACGAAGTCGGCGCCGGCGTTGATGGCGTCGGCGTTGACGCCGAGCAGCAGGTCCACCTTCTCCTGCAACGGCACCGCCATCGCGTTCCTGGCGATCGGCGTCTTCCAGCTCACCTCGCCCACGCCCGGCGTCGGCGCCAGCCGCACCGGCTGCTCGCGGATGCGCGCGTTGGCGCGGGCGATCGCCACCGCCTGCCGGGTCGCCTGCACCACCGCGTCGGCGCCGGGCTGGCTGGTGGCGGCGAAGCCCCAGGCGCCGTCGGCGATCACGCGGATGCCGACGCCTGCCGACTCGGCGTTGACCACGTTCTGCACCTTGTCCTCGCGGGTCAGGATGGACTGGCGCAGGTAGCGGCCGATGCGCACGTCGCAATAGCTGGCCCCGGCCGCGCGCGCGGCGCCCAGCGCGGCGTCGGCCAGCGCCTTGCGGCGGGCGGCGTCGACCGGCGCCAGCAGCTGCTCGGCGGCGATCAGGCGCGCGCCCGGCATCGTCAGGCCGGCCAGCGCCAGCGTGGAGGTCTGGAGGAAGTCGCGTCTGTCCACAGGAGATCCCGGCAAGGGCCGCGGCGCGGGCCACGGCATGGAAGGCAGCGCCCGACTCTGCGCAGCCGGCCGGCGGCCGTCAAGTGAAGTCGGTCATGCGCCTGTTGCACAATCGCGTATCGCCCGCAGGAGCACGCCGATGAAGACCCGCGCCAACGCCCGCCCCGAATCCGACGACGAACAGCGGCGCCTGGCCGTGCTGATCGACGCCGACAACGCCCAGCCGGCGGTGATCGAGGGCCTGCTGGCGGAAGTGGCCAAGTACGGCGTGGCCAGCGTGCGCCGCATCTACGGCGACTTCACCAGCACCCGGATGACGCAGTGGAAGCAGGCGCTGCTCAAGCACTCGATCAGCCCGGTGCAGCAGTTCGCCTACACCAGCGGCAAGAACGCCACCGACAGCTCGCTGATCATCGATGCGATGGACCTGCTCTACACCGGCCGCTTCGACGGCTTCTGCCTGGTCTCCAGCGACAGCGACTTCACCCGGCTGGCGCAACGGCTGCGCGAGGAAGGGCTGACCGTCTACGGCTTCGGCGAGCGCAAGACCCCGGACGCGTTCGTGCAGGCCTGCGACAAGTTCGTCTATACCGAGGTGCTGCGCGCCGAAGCGCTGCCGGCCGCCGCTCCCGCCAGGCCGGCCAAGCGCACGCGCAAGGCCGCCGCCGGCAGGATCCCGCCCCCCGTCGAGGCAGCGGTCGCGCCAGTGCAGCCACCGGCGCCGGCCAAGGGCAGCGAGCCGCTGCCGCTGGACCTGATCCGCCAGGCCATCGAGGAGGCTTCCGACGACCAGGGCTGGGCCTTGCTCGGCACGATGGGCAGCTACCTCAACAAGATCCGCCCGAACTTCGACCCGCGCCTGTACGGCCACCGCAAGCTCAGCGACCTGCTGCGCCAGCACCCGCGCCATTTCGAGATCGAGGAGCGCGGCGAGGGCAGCGGCAAGCGCATCCACGTGCGAGCGCGCGACTGACGGTTCCGTGGACAAGCCCTTCTCGCCCGCCTGCGAACGCAACCGCGATCCGATCCTGGCGGTGCTGCGGCGCCACCTGCGCGATGCGCGCAGCGTGCTGGAGGTCGGCAGCGGCACCGGCCAGCACGCGGTGCACTTCGCCGCGGCGATGCCGTGGCTGCAATGGCAATGCAGCGATCGCGCCGAACACCTGCCGGGCATCCGCGCCTGGCTGGACGAGGCCGCGCTGCCGAACACCCCGCCGCCGCTGGCGCTGGACGTCGCCGGGGACTGGCCGGCGCGGCGCCGCGACGCGGTCTTCAGCGCCAACACCCTGCACATCATGGGCTGGCCGGAAGTGCAGGCGTTCTTCGCCGGCGTCGCCGCCACGCTGGCCGGCGGCGGCACGCTGGCGGTGTACGGCCCGTTCAACTACGGCGGCGGCTACACCAGCGACAGCAACCGCGAGTTCGACGGCTGGCTGAAGGCGCGCGATGCGCGCTCGGGCATCCGCGACTTCGAGGCGGTGGACGCGCTGGCGCGCGGAATCGGCCTGGCATTGGAGGAAGACGCGGCGATGCCGGCCAACAACCGCTGCCTGGTCTGGCACCGTACCGATCACGCCTGATCGGTGCCGACCCGCGCCTCCACCCTGCGGAACACCGCCAGCACCACCACGCAAAGCAGCGAACAGCCCAGCGCCAGCAGGTACTTGCCCAGCCCCGCGGCGATGCCGATGGCCGCGGCCATCACCAGCGAACTGGCCGTGGTCAGGCCGTGCACGCGATCGCTGCGCGAGCTGCGCAGGATGGTGCCGGCGGCGACGAAGCCGACCGAGGCCACCACCGCCTCGATCAGGCGCACCGGATCGACCTGCAGCAGTTCGCGGTAGGACTCGTAGGTGAAGTGCTGGGCGATGACGTCGCCGAGCGCGACGATCAGCGCCGCCGCGCCGGCGATCAGCATGTGCGTGCGCAGGCCGGCGGCGTGCCGGCCGAGCTCGCGCTCGATGCCGAGCACGCCGCCCAGCAGCATCGCCGCGCCGACGCGCACGAGGATGCCCAGATCCTGTTCCCAGCCCTGCAGCATGCGATCGCTTCCCGCCCGTACCCAATCGCCGCCAGCGTCGCAAGACACGCGATGACGCCGGCGTGAAAGCCTCCGTCACCTGCGGCTTACATCCCTCGCACTTTGTGTTCACCGCCGCGCGGGCATCGTGCCGGTACGCCGCCATCGCGGCATCCATCGCCACATCTGCAACGGGAAAAGACATGAACAGCAAGCGCGAAGAAGAAGTCATCGGCCGCGACCTCAACCGCGATCCGATCACCGGCACGCCCGGATCGCATCCGCTCGGCGTGGGCGTGGGCGGCACCGGCGGCGCCGCGGCCGGCGCGGTCATCGGCGCGATGTTCGGCCCCATCGGCATGCTGGTCGGCGGAGCCGCCGGCGCCCTTGCCGGCGCGGCTGCCGGCAAGGGCGTGGCCGAGCGCATCGACCCGACCGGTGAGACCGAATACTGGCGCCAGACCTACGCCACGCGCCCCTATGCCAGCAAGGACTACGACTACGACCGCGACTACGCCGTGGCCTACGGCCTGGGCCTGCAGGCGCGCGAGTCCGAGCCGTCGCGCCGCTGGGAGGAAGCCGAGGGCGACCTGGCCGGCCGCTGGGATTCCACCCGCGGGCAGTCGCGGCTGGACTGGGAAAGCGCCAAGCCGGCCGTGCGCGACGCCTGGGAACGCGCCGACAACACCTACCGCGCCTACGACGCCACCGACCGCTACTTCGCCGAGCGCTTCGACAGCGCCGATTACCGCGGCGACGCGGCGTTCGACGACTACCGCCCGGCCTACCGCTACGGCGCACAGGCGCGCAGCCGCTACCGCGATCGCGACTGGGACGACGAACTGGAGAACGCCCTGCGCGATCAATGGGCCGGCAGCCCCTACTCGGCCAACATGCCCTGGGACCGCGCGCGCCCGGCCGTGCGCGACGCCTACGCCAGCTACCGCAGCTACTACGACGAGCAGCCGCCGGTGGATCGCTTCGGCGTGACCTGAGGCACGCGCGCGCCGGGAAGCCCGGCGCGCCGCTTCCTGCGGCGGCCCCGGCGTCAACTTTGCCTGGGCGGCCGCGGCGATTACGCGAACCGCCTTCTCCGCTTGGCGGGAGAAGGCGGTACCGTTTCCACAAGCTAACGGACCTGCTGCCGCCGTGCCGGATGCGACGACCGGTGGCGGAAGCGCCGCGCCATCCACTCGCCCAGATCGTCGATCACCGTGAACGCGGCCGGGATCACGATCAGGCTCAGCAGCGTGGACGTAATCAACCCGCCGATCACCGCGATCGCCATCGGCGCGCGGAAGCTGGAATCGCCGGCGAAGCCCAGCGCAATAGGCATCATGCCTGCGCCCATCGCCAGCGTGGTCATGATGATCGGCTGGGCGCGCTTGCGGCAGGCGTCGATCAACGCGTCGTGCTGGCTCAGGCCGTGCTCGTCCTCGGCCATCACCGCGTAGTCCACCAGCAGGATCGAGTTCTTGGTGGCGATGCCGATCAGCATCAGCAGGCCGATCAGCGCCGGCAGCGACAGCATGTTCTGGGTCAGCAGCAGTGCGCCGAACGCGCCGCCGGCGCACAGCGGCACCGCGGTCAGGATGGTCAGCGGCATCAGCGCGTGGTTGAACAGCAGCAGCAGCACCATGTAGATGCAGACCAGCCCGGCCACCATCGCCAGCGCGAAGCCGACGAACAGCTCGACGAACACCTCGGCGTCGCCGGTGTTGAGGAAGCTCACCCCGGGCGGCAGCCGCTGCACGCTGGGCAGCGACTCCACCTGCGTCATCACCTCGCCCAGCGGACGGCCGTTCAATTCGGCGGTCAGGGTGATGTTGCGCTGGCGCTGGTAGCGCGAGATCTGCGACGGTCCGCTGCCCTCGCGGATCTCGGCCACCGCCGCCAGCGGCACCGGGCCGTGGCGGCCGGGCACGCGCAGCTGGCCGATCAGCGCCGGATTGGCCAGCGCGGCCTCGGAGAAGCCGACCCGGATCGGGATCTGTCGGTCCGGCAGGTTGAGCTTGGCCAGGCGCTGCTCGTAGTCGCCGGCGGTGGCGATGCGCGCGGCCTCGGCGATGTCGGCGGTGGCCACGCCCAGGTCGGCGGCGCGCGCCGGGTCCGGCACGATCAGGATCTCCGGCCGCAGCAGCGAGGCCGAGGAGGTCACGCTGCCCAGCCCGGAAATGCCGCGCAAATCCCGCTCCAGCGCGATCGAGGCCTCCTGCAGGCGCTGCGGGTCGTCGCCGGACAGCACCAGCTGCAGCATCTCGCCCGGTTCGGAACTGATGTAGCTGACCCGCACGCCGGGCAGATCGGCCAGCCGCCGGCGCACCTCGCGCTCCAGCGCCTTCTGGTCGCGCTCGCGATCGTCGGCGCTGCCCCAGTCCAGCACCAGCGTGGCCTTGCGCGCCTCGCCGACGCCGGTGCGCGACGGATCGCCCAGGTCCAGCACGCTGCCGATGGTGGTGTAGACCTGCTTCAGTTCGGGGATGTCGGCCAGCAGCGCGCGGGCGCGCTCGGACATCGCCACGGTCTCCTGCAACGGCGTGCCCGGCGGCAGTTCCAGGCTCAGGTTGCTGCGGCCCAGATCCGAGAACGGGATGAAGGTGGCCGGGATCAGCGGCACCAGCCCCAGCGAGGCGACGAACAGGCCGGTGGCGATCCACAGCGTGCGCGCGCGGTGGCGCAGCGCCGCGTCCACCCAGCCCAGGTACCACTTCATCAGCCGCGATTCGGGTTTCTCCTCGCCATGCGGCTTGAGCAGGTAGGCCGCCATCATCGGCGTCAGCAGCCGCGCGACCAGCAGCGAGAACAGCACCGCGGTGGCCGCGGTCCAGCCGAACTCGCGGAAGAACTTGCCGGCGATGCCGGGCATGAACGCCACCGGCACGAACACCGCCGCCAGCGTCAGCGAGGTGGCGATGACCGCGGTGCCGATCTCGCCGGCGGCCTCGCGCGCGGCTTCAATCGGCGGCTTGCCCATGCGCAGGTGGCGCACGATGTTCTCGATCTCGACGATGGCGTCGTCGACCAGGATGCCGACCACCACCGACAGCGCCAGCAGCGTGATCAGGTTCAGGCTGAAGCCGAACAGGTGCATCACCGCGAAGGTCGGGATGATCGACAGCGGCAGCGCCACCGCCGACACCCAGGTCGCGCGCCAGTCGCGCAGGAACAGCCACACCACCAGCAACGCCAGCAGCGCGCCTTCCCACAGCATCGTCATCGACGAATCGTAGGAGCGGTGGGTCTCGTCGATGACGGTGGTGACCAGGCGGAAGTCGATGCCCGGATGCTCGGCCTTGAGCCGCTCCAGCGCCGCGTGCACGCCTTTCTCGACCTCGACCTCGCTGGATCCGCGCGTGCGCGACATCGAGAACGCGACCACGTCCTGGCCGTCCAGCATCGCCGCCTCGGTCGGATCGGCGGCGGCGTCGGTCACGCTGGCCAGCGCCGACAGCCGCACCGCGCGCCCGTCCGGCAGGCTGATCGAGAAGTCGCGCAGCGACTGCGCGTCGGACACCGTGCCCAGCGTGCGGATGACCTGCTGCGCGCCTTCCAGCTCGGCCTTGCCGCCGGCGCGCTCGACCTGGATCAGCGCCAGTTGCCGCGACACGTCGCCGGCGGTGACGCCGAGCGCCTGTAACGCGTTGGGATCCAGATCGATGCGGATCTGCCGGTCGACGCCGCCCACGCGGGTGACCTGCGCCACGCCCGGCACGCCGTACATCGCCTTGGTCACCTCGCGATCGACGAACCAGCTCGCCTCGTCCGGCGTCATCCTCGGCGCGACCAGCGCATAGCTCATCAGCGAACCGCCGATGTCGACCTTGGAGATCACCGGCTCCTGGATGTCTTGCGGCAGGTCGGTGCGGATGCGGGTGACCGCGTCGCGGGTGTCGTCCAGCGCGGTGGCCAGGTCGGTCTCCAGCTTGAACTCGATGCTGGTGGTGCTGATGCCCTCGCTGACCGAAGACATCACCCGCTTGATGTTGGGGATGGTGGCGACCGAGTCCTCGACCCGGCGGGTGACCTCGGCCTCCAGCTGGGTCGGCGAGGCGCCGGGCTGGACGATGGTCACCGTGGTCATCGGGAACGCGATGTCGGGAAAGCGCGCCACCGGCAGCTGGTGGAAGCCCCACAGCCCGGCCACGCACAGCACGAAGAACACCATCACCGCCGGCAGCGGCCGGCGGATCGCCCAGGCGGAGAAGTTCATGGGGTGGCCGCCTTCGCCGGTTCGGCGGCGTCCGCCACCACCCGCACCTTGTCGCCGTCGTCGAGGAAGCCGGCGCCCTGAGCGACGACGCGCTCGCCGTCCTCCAGGCCCTCGACGATCTCGGTGCGGCCGTCGATCGCCTGGCCGGTGCGCACGCGACGGCGGTGCGCCACCTGCGCGTCGTCGACGGTGAACACGTAGGCATGGCCGTCGCGCTGCACGACCGCGGCGCTCGGCACCATCAGCGCCTGGCCGGCGCCGGTGACGATGCGGCCTTCCAGGTAGATGCCGGCCTTGAGCGGGCCGGGTTGCGGGAGGTCCGCGTAGACCGTGCCGGTACGGGTCTGCGCGTCGACGCCCGGGCTGACCGCGCGGATGCGGCCGGCGACCGTCTGGCCCTGGTAGGGCAGTTCGACCGTCGCGCCGGGCGCGACCCGGGCCAGTTGCTCCTCCGGCAGCTCGGCGCGCCATTCCAGCCGGCCGTCGCGGATCAGCCGCAGCAGTTCGCCGCCGGCGGCGACCACCTGCCCCGGCTGCACCAGGCGCTTGGAGACGATGCCGTCGGCCGGCGCGCGCAGCCGGGTGAAGTCGCGCCGCAGCTGCGCCGCATCGCGCGCGGCGCGCGCGGTGGCGGCCTGCGCCTCGGCCTGCACGCGGCCGGCGCGCAGCTCGTCGAGCTGGCTGGCGCTGATCAACTGGGTTTCGGCGAGCCTGGCGCCACGCTCGTAGCTCACCTGCGCCAGCGACAGCGAGGCCTGCGCCTGCTTCAGCGAGGCTTGCGCCTGCGCCAGTTCGCTGTCCAGCGTGCGGCTGTCCAGTTCCAGCAGCACCTGCCCCTTGCGCACGGACTGGCCGACATCGACGTTGAGCGAGGTCACCCGCAGGCCGCTGACCTCCACGCCCAGCTGCATCTCCTCGTACGGCGACACCGGCCCGGAGACGACCACGCTGCGCGCCACCTGCTGGACCTGCGCCGGCGCCAGCGTGACCGCCAAGGTGGAAGCGGCCTCCGGCGGCGGGTCGTCCTTGCCGCCGCATGCCGCGAGCGCGACCATCAAGGCCAGGGGAATGAAACGGCGGAGAATCCTTGCAGGCATGGGTATTCCGGATGGCCAGGGTGGCGCGGCATTGTATCGGCGCCCGATCCGGGCCGATGAATGCGTGATGGGCGGCGATGATCGCAGGACGCGATGAAGCCTGCGCCAACGGCCGGCCATCCGGTGCGGCCGCGCGCCTTCAGGGTTCCCGGCCGATCCGGTAGGCCAGCGATCGCAGCGGGCGCGCCCAGCGCATCGTCCGCGTGGCGCGGCGGTCGAGGGTCAGGCAGCCGGACAACAGCGTGTCGCCGTGCGGCAGCATGCCGGCCAGATAGGAACCGGCCGCGGCATTGCTGTCGAACTTGTGCAGCCCCGGCCAGCGCGAACCCAGGACCCCGAACAACAGCCACTCCGCCAGCTTGCCCGGACTGCATGCGGCCAGACGCGGATCCCAGCCGGTCTTGAACGCGCTGAAGGTGCCACCGACGACGAAATTGCTGGTCGAGGCGACGACTTCCCCGTCGAGCCGCAGTTCGACGAACGCGGCCGCGCCGATACCGGCGAATGCCCGCGCCATCTCACGGAAGAACGCGGCCTGGCGATCGTCGCCCAGCAGCGACGTGCCCGCGTCCTTCTTCCAGCCCATGTGTTCGAGCCGCAGGTGGTGGTCGATGGCCGCATCGATGCCGTCGGCTGCGGTGACGATGGCCACCTCCAATTCACCCTGTTCCTGCAGCCGCCGATGGCGTCGGCGCAGATCCTTGGCCACCGCCGGGCGCACCTGCATGGCCGCCGATTGACCAGCCCGCAAACGCAGGACCGGCCGTTCGAACCGGCGCAGCTCCGACCAGCCGCCGCCCTGCCGCCGTGCCTGCGCGTGCAGCGCGTCGAAAGCGGCCGCATCGCCGATGTCGTGGAAAGCGATCGCACGCCAGCGCGCGCCGCGTGTAGGTGGTCGCATCAGTGCCTCGGCCACGGCCTGTTCCTCGCCGGGGACGCACAGCAATCCGGTGCGATAGGTGTGCTCGCAGCGATAGGCGCGCAGGTGCGCCATCGGCACGAACAGGTTGGCGCGCTCGTGCGTGAAGCAACCGACGCCGATCAGTTCCCGCCGACCGTGCGCCACGCGCTCGAACAATGCGACCTGCGGCGGCCGCCCGGGTGTCAGCCAGCGCGCCGCCGGCATGACGAACTGCGGCATCGCGAACATGTCCGGCTCGGCCGCCGCCAGCGCCAGCTGCGTCCAGGCCTGCCGGGTGCCGGCATCGACCTCCTCCAACGCGCACCACCGCAGCGCCACGCTCACCTCGCCGCCCCGCCGCGCGATTTCAGCCGCCGCCATGCGCGGCGGGCACGCAGCAGCCAGCCGCTGCGATCCAGCGTGAGCCAGACCAGCCGATCGGCCTGCGTGGCCAGGGCGCGCTTGTAGCGCGAATCGCCGGCCATGAATTCGTATCGTGCCTGGCCGGCATCGCAGGCATGCTGCACCGCCAGCGAAAGCATCAGCAGACCCGGGCTGCCGCTGCCGGCATGCGCGTCGTAATCGATGCCTGCCTGGTAGAAGTACGTCGCCCCGCCCCAGATCAGGCCGTAGACGTATCCCACCGGCCGCTCGCCGGCCATCAGCGCGAGCAGTTGCAGCTGGTGCTGCATCCGCGGATCGGCAAGCAGGCGGCGATGGAACGCGACGATGCGGGGATCGGCGAAGGCGCCACCGCCGCGCCCGGACCAGTGGCGCTGGTGCAGGTCGCAAAGGCGATCGAAGGCCTCCAGCCGCGCGCCGGCGCCGTCGACCAGCCGCAGCGACAGGGCGCCGAACTTCTGCTCGATCCTGCGTGCGGTGCGCCTTATCGCGCTGCGGTTGTTGGCGCTGAGCCCGGACAGGTAGGACTGTCCCCCTTTGCGCAATGCGGCCAGGTCGACATAAGGCGTGGCGCTTTCCTTGCACTGCAGGTCCAGGCCTTCGTCCTGCAGTTGCCGCATGTCGAGGTGATGGGCGGGGATGCCCGGCAGGTGCAGCAGCGACCAGCGTGGCCCGGATCGCGCCAGGTGCCGGATCATGGCCTGCAGGCAGGCGGACTCCCTGCCGCTTTCGCTGAGCAGGCCGTTGTATTCCACGGTCAGGTTGTCGAGCACCGGATCGCCGGTTTCGTGCAGCCACAATCCGCGGGTTCCGAGCCCGTTGCGCGTGCGACGGCCGACGATCAGCCCCAGCCCCACCGTCCTTGCAGCGAGCGATACCGTCACCAGCCACGCATCGCCGCGCGAGTCGCCGATCATCGCCAGCCAGCTCTCGATCCAGGGCCAGCGCAGGAAGACGCTGCATGCCGAACGTGCTTCCAGCGCCTGCCAGGATTCGCGCAGTACGTCTGGATCCGGAAGCGGATCCAGACGCACCTGGTAGTCATCGGTCATGACGGCTCGCGCGCGAATGGCGCGGCTGGATCGCAAACGGCATCGTTTCCCCTGTACGTGGCGCCTTCAACAGCAGCGGGATGTCGAGGCGCTTTGTCCACTGTACGGCAAACGCAATCGTTTCAGGCCACTGCATGCCTTCCGCCACGCCCAGTGGTCAGAACAATTCCCCCTGCGGTGACGGCTTGCGCGGGGCGGTGAACCGGCTGCAATCCAGCGCCGGCAGGCGGTGCGGGTCGAACCCCAGCCGCTTGCGCGCCAGCGCGAAGCGCCGCGCCAGCAGGTCGGCGTAGACGCCTTCGCCGCGCATGCGCTTGCCGAACGCGCTGTCGTAGTCCTTGCCGCCGCGCAGCTGGTTGATCGTGCTCATCACGTGCTCGGCGCGGTCCGGCACGTGGGTGGCCAGCCAGTCGCGGAACAGCGGCGCGACCTCGTGCGGCAGCCGCAGCAGCACGTAGCCGGCCGACTGCGCGCCGGCCTCGCGCGCCGCTTCCAGCACCGCTTCCAGCTCGCTGTCGTTCACCCACGGGATGGCCGGGGCGAACATCACCCCGACCGGCACGCCGGCCTCGTGCAGGCGGCGCAGCGCGCGCAGCCGCGCATGCGGGGCCGCGGCGCGCGGCTCCAGCCGCGAGGACAGTCCGTTGTCCAGTGTGGTGATCGAGAAGTGCACCCGCACCAGGTTCTGCGCGGCCAGTGGCGCGAGCAGGTCCAGGTCGCGCTCGACCAGCGCGTTCTTGGTGATCAGGGTGAACGGGTGCCGCGCCTCGGCCAGCACCTCGATGATGCGGCGGGTCAGCTGCAGCCTGCGCTCGCTGGGCTGGTAGGCGTCGGTGTTGATGCCCAGCGCGATCGGGCTGACCTGGTAGCCGGGCCTGGCCAGTTCCTGCCGCAGCACGTCCGGCGCGTTGGTCTTGGCGAAGATTTTCGTCTCGAAGTCCAGTCCCGGCGACAGGTCCAGGTAGGCGTGCGACGGTCGCGCGAAGCAGTAGCTGCAACCATGCTCGCAGCCCCGGTAGGGGTTGACCGACTGCGAGAACCCGATGTCAGGCGAGGTGTTGCGGCTGATGACGCTGCGCGCGCGTTCCTCGCGCAGCTGCGTGCGCGGCGGGGACGCGATGTCCTCCTCGGCCGGCGGCGCATGCCAGCCGTCGTCGGCCGCCTCGGCCACGGTGACCGCGAAGCGGCCCGGCAGCCATCCCGTCGAACCCCGGCCTTTTATCCTCTCGCCCATCGGCACAGCCTAGGCCGGTGCCGTCTCACACCGGGCGACTTCCCTTCACATCCCCGAACCGCAGCCTCGCGCTGCCCCACGCAAGGCCGAGGCAAGCCGGGCAGGCCCGGCTCTACAAAGTGCACGAACACCGCCTAGAATCGCCCCCATGCTAGACACCGCGCAGCAGGCCTGGGAGGCGTTCCGCGCCATCCCGCACCTGAAGACCTATGTCACCGTCGCCTGGCTGCTCTACCTGGTGCCGCTGTGCGTGTGGATCATCCTGCAGAAGCGCGAGCCGGTGGCCACGCTGAGCTGGGTGCTGTCGCTGGCGATGCTGCCCTACGTCGGCTTCTTCATCTACTTCCTGCTCGGTCCTCAGAAGATCAAGCGCCAGCAGCTGCGCCGCCACCAGTCGCGCACCGGCCTGGACACCTACGAGACCTACTGCCCGGCCGATGCCGACTGCACCGAGCTGGCCCTGCTGGCGCAGGGCACCACCGGCCTGCCGCCGTCCACGGCCACCGGCGTGCAGTTGCTGGTCGACGGCGCGGCCACCTACGACGCCATCCTCGACGCCATCGCCACCGCCGAGAACCACGTCCACCTGGAGTACTACATCCTCACCCCGGGCCGCTGCGGCACGCTGCTGCGCGATGCGTTGATCGAGCGCGCGCGCCAGGGCGTCAAAGTGCGCCTGCTGCTGGACGCGGTCGGTTCGTCGGCGGTCGGCAGGCGTTTCCTGCAACCGCTGATCGAGGCCGGCGGCGAATGCGCCTGGTTCCATCCCACCCGCCTGCGCCCGTTCAAGCGGCCGTGGTTCAACCTGCGCACCCACCGCAAGATCGTCGTGGTCGACGGCCGCGTCGCCTTCACCGGCGGCATCAACGTCACCGACGAGCAGGACGAGCGCTGCCATCCCAGCCCCTACCGCGACCTGCACCTGCGCATCGAGGGCGAGGTGGTGCGCAACATCCAGCAGGTGTTCGTCGAGGACTGGGTCTACGCCACCGGCCAGCAGCGCCGGCATTTCCAGGGCACGCGGCTGTGGAGCGCGCCGGAGAACGACGTCGCCGGCGGCATCGCCGCGCAGGTGTTGGTATCCGGTCCGGACTCGGTCTGGGAACCGATCCACCGCCTGCACGTGAGCGCCATCCACGAGGCGCGCCAGCGCGTGTGGCTGGCCACGCCCTACTTCGTCCCCGGCGAGGCCGCGCGGATGGCGCTGACCTCGGCCGCGCTGGGCGGCCTGGACGTGCGCCTGCTGGTGCCAAAGCTCAGCGACTCGCGGCTGGTGACCTGGGCGGCGCGTTCCTACTTCGACGAACTGCTCGCCGCCGGGGTCAAGGTCTACGAGTACGGCCCGCGGCTGATGCACAGCAAGGTGCTGCTGTGCGACGACCGGCTGGCCATCATCGGCAGCGCCAATTTCGACCACCGCAGCTTCCGGCTCAATTTCGAGCTGTCGATGCTGTTCCGCCATCCCGGCCTGAGCGCCACCCTGGCGCAGTGGCTGGAGGGCGAGTTCGCCGTCGCCCAGCGGATCGAGCCGGCCGCCCAGCGCACTTTCTGGCGGCACCGCCTGCCCGAGGCGCTGGCCCGGCTGCTGTCGCCGCTGCTGTGATCGCGACCCCTTCCGTGGCGGGGACGAAGCGGTAAACTGCCCGGCCTTGTCCTTGGGGGATGGCTCCATGCACTGGCTCTATCTGCTGCTGGCCGCCGGCACGCTGGTCTTCGCCGTGCGCACCACCTCGCCGGCGCTGATGATCGTCGGCCTGCTGGCCACGCTGGGATTGCTGATCGCCTGGGTGATGGGCTGGTACTCGGCACGGCTGGGGGAAAGCGGCGGCGGCGCCTCGCAGATGATCGACCCGGCCGAGCTGCACCGCCTGCGTGAACTGGCCGAGGCCCGCAAGGCCAACGCCGCCGCCAGGCCGCCCGAACCGCCCGCGCCCTGATCGCCGCCGCAGAATCTCCGCCGATGACCGTGCTCAGCGTCAACGTCAACAAGGTCGCCGTGCTGCGCAATTCGCGCGGCGGCAGCGAACCGGACGTGGTGCGCGCCGCGCGCACCTGCCTGTACGCCGGCGCGCACGGCATCACCGTGCACCCGCGCCCGGACCTGCGCCACATCCGCCCCGACGACGTGCTCGACCTGGCGCAGCTGACCGCGGCGAACGGCGTCGAGCTCAACATCGAGGGCAACCCCTTCGCCCCGCCGCGCGAGGCCTATCCCGGGCTGCTCGCGCTGTGCGGACAGGCGCAGCCCGCGCAGGTCACCCTGGTGCCCGACGGCGACGGCCAGATCACCTCCGACCACGGCTTCGATTTCGACCAGGACGCCGAACGCCTGCGTCCACTGGTCGCGCAGTTCAAGGCCCTGGGCTGCCGCGTCAGCGTGTTCGTCGATGCCGGCTGCCCCTCGCTGGCCAGGGCGGCGGCGATCGGGGTCGACCGCATCGAGATCTATACCGGCCCGGCCGCGGCCGCGCTGGCCCGCGGCGATGCCAGGGCCGAACTGGCCGCCTGCGCCGCCACCGCCCGCGAGGCGCAAGCCCTGGGCCTGGGCGTCAATGCCGGCCACGATCTCAGCCAGGCCAACCTGCAGGAATTCCTCGAAGCGGTGCCCGGCGTGCTGGAAGTATCGATCGGCCATGCCCTGATCGGCGAGGCGCTCTATGCCGGGCTGCAGCGCACCATCCAGCAATACCTGGCCATCCTGGAAAGCGTGCAGCAGCGTCCGGCCTGAAACCGCGTGACGCCTCACGCAGCATGGGCGCGGATCGATTCCTGCCCGGGAGGCGACCCGGGGTTCAATCCGACAGCGAGACCTGGGTCAGCCCGCTGCGGCGCGCCAGCGCGATCGCCGCGACCAGTTGCTGGTAGTCGGCATCGTCCATCGCCCGCAGGCGCAGCAGCGCACCCGGGTCGGCGGCGGCGGTCTCCTCCAGCCGCTGCTGCAGCTGCGCCCAGTCCAGCGCGCGATCGTTCAGGCGCAGGCCGCCGTCGGCGGCAATCAGCAGGTCCAGTTGCTGCGGCTTGATCGGCGGCGCGCGGTCGGCGAAGGCCGGCAGCAGCACCGGCAGCGGCCGCGACAGCATCGGCGCGGTGACCATGAAGATGATCAGCAGCACCAGCAGCACGTCGACCAGCGGGGTGATGTTGATGCCGGCCAGCGGGCGGGCCGGGGCATACGTCGAATCGGACACGGCAACGTCGGAGAAAGCCATTGCATGACTCCTTGCGGTCGGGTTCGAGTTCGACGCTACGCCTGCCCCCGTGCCCGCGCAAGCCCCGGGCCCGGAAACGACGACGCCGCCCGGGGGGCGGCGTGCCGTAAAGGTAGGTTTGCGTCTTGCTGTTTACTGCACGAAGCCGATCTTCTGCATCTGCGCGTTCTTCGCCGCCGCCAGCACCTTGGCCATCACCTCGTACTGGGCGTCGGGGTTGGCGTCGATGCGCAGCTCCGGCTGGTTGGTCGGATCGCGCTGGACTTCGTTTTCCATCAGGCCCTGCACCGCGGTGACGCTGACCGGCCCGTTGTTCCAGAAGACTTGGCCCGACGCATCGATCCGCAGGTCGATCGGCGGCGGCGGTTCACGCAACTGGGGGGGCGGATTGATCACGCGCTGGGGCAGGGCCACCTCGATCGGGTAGGTCATGATCGGCGCGGTCACGATGAAGATGATGAGCAGCACCAGCATCACGTCCACCAGCGGGGTGACGTTGATGTCGGCCATCGGGCCCTTGTTTGCACCACTGCTGAAAGCCATGACTTACTGTCCCTTCTCTTTGGTCGCGACGAAGCCGATGTCCAGCATGCCCTGACTCTGCGCGATCTTGGTGACTTCGTTGATCGTGCGCATCTTGGTGGTCCGGTCGCCACGCAGGTTCAGCTTGGGCTGCGGCTGCAGCTGGGCCGCGCTGGACAGGCGGGACTCCAGGATCTCCTTGGTGATCGGCTCATCGTTCCAGTACAGCGAACCATCTTCCTTGACCGCGACGGTGATCGGCGGCACCGGAGGCGCATCGGCCTCCTCGACGATCATGTTCGTCTCGGGGAGTTCCACCTTGACCTTGTGGGACATCAGGGGCGCGGTGATGATGAAGATGATCAGCAGGACCAACATCACGTCCACGAGGGGCGTGACGTTGATGTCGGCCATCGGGCCGCCGCTGCCGCTATCACTACTGAAAGCCATGAACGGGCTCCGTCAATGCGTGTTGATGACTGTCGGACCCGCGACTCAGCGCACGCGCGAGCCGGTGGCGAAGAAGTCGTGCAGATCGTGGGCGAACGTGTCGTACTTGGCGATCGTCGAGCCGTTGATCTTGGCGAAGAAGTTGTAGGCGAACACCGCCGGGATGGCGACGAACAGACCGATGGCAGTCATGATCAGCGCCTCGCCCACCGGGCCGGCGACGGCGTCGATCGAGGCTTGGCCGGTGGCGCCGATGCGGATCAGCGCGCCGTAGATGCCCCACACGGTGCCGAGCAGGCCGACGAAGGGCGCGGTCGCGCCGACGGTGGCCAGCAAGGTCATGCCCGACTGCAGGCGGGCGCTCTCGCGGGTGACGGCCTGGCGCAGGGCGCGGTCGACGAACTCCGAACGGCTCAGCGACTCGGCCAGCGTGGTGCCTTCCTGGCGCTGGTGGTGGGCGGCGGCCATCGCGGCGTCGAGCGCGATCTTGGAGAACGGCTCGTTGCGCGGCTGCTCTTCCATCAGGCGGATGGCGTCCTGCGCGTTCGGGGTTTCCCAGAACGTGGTGGTGACGCGATCGCCCTGGCTCTTCAGGCGGGTGTTCTTCAGGGCGTTGATGACCGTCCAGTACCAGGACATGGCGGACATGATGACCAGGGTGAGCAGCACGACCCAGGAGACGGCGAACTCTCCGGGCTTGCTGATCATCTCGCTGATCATGTGTTCAAAGCCCATCTGAGAGAGGGCATTCGCGGCGTTGTTGCCCCCCGCCGCGGCGGCGATGATGGTTTCCTGCAGCATGACGCTTACCTTTGTCTAAGTGTTGATTGAGGGTGTTGCGGAGTTACGAAGAGTCGGGGGCCGGCGGCGATCGCCGTCAGCCGCCCATGTTGAAGTCGACCGGGACGCGGACGCGGCCGGCGGCCTTCTGGCCATTGACGACGGAGGGATTGAAGCGCCACTTGCGGGCGGCTTCCATCGCGGCGCGGTCGAGGTCGCGGTTGCGGCTCGACTTCTCCACGGCCACGTTGGTCACGTTGCCGTTGGCGTCGACGTCGATGATCAGGATGACCGTGCCCTCGATGCCGGCGCGCGCGGCGGCGGGCGGGTAGCGCGGGGGGTTCATGTTCTTCGACGAGATGTCCACGCTGGCGCCGATGTCGGCGACCGGCGCCGGCGGGGCCGGCGGCGAGGGCGGCTGGTAGACGTCGGTCGGGCGCGGCACGTCGACCTGGATCGGCGGCGCCTCGGGCGGCGGCGGCAGCGGGGTCTGCTTGGGCGGCGCCAGGTTCTTGACCGGCGGCGGCGGCGTGTCCTGCTTCGGCGGCGGCGGCGGTGGCGGCGGCGGCGGCGGCGGGGCGTCGACGATGACGACGGAGGTGCGGATTTCCTGTTCCTTCTGCGCCGGCGGGGCCACAGCGGGGATGAGCAGCATCAGCAGCGCGGCCGCGTGCAACGCGATCACGAAGGCGATACCGATGATACGGGGCCAGTTGAGGCCTGTTTCCTCTTCTTCCCGATACCTATTAATGACCAGTTGTTCAGCCATGCGCCAGTAAACTCAGTGTTGGGTCCGGACGCCGGAGCGGCGTCACGTCGTTCTGTCCGTGGCCGATGCGATCGGTTAGCGGAAAGTCCAGCTTATACCAAACTACCTGCCCAGCACCATCATTACCGTATGGTGCCGGGAAGGCCGTCACCCTTCCATTTACGGCAGGGCGATGATTTTCTTTGCGTCCTGCGGGTTCTTGATGCCCTTGTCGAGGGCGGCCCTGGCGGCCTGCTTGGCCTCGGGGATCCGATCCTCCTGCCACAGCACGCGGGCCAGGTTGAGGTAGGTGTCGCCGGTGGGCGCCAGCGGCGCGGCTTTCCTCCAAGCCTCGATGGCCTGCGGGATCTGCTCGGAGTAGTAGTAGGCCTGCGCCAGCGCCAGTTGGTTCTGGTAGTCGTCGGCCTTGAGGATGCCCTTCTGCAGGCCCTCGTTGACCACCGAGATGACCTCCTTCTCCTTGCCTTCCATGTTGGCGTAGGTCACGTAGAGCTGGCGGTACTCCTTCTCCTCGGTCAGCTGGCCGGCGGCGCGCATCTTCTCCAGCGTGACGGCGGCCTTGTCGAACTGATCGGCCTGCTGGTAGACGCTGATCAGGTTGAGCTGGGCGCGCTTGTCGGCCGGATTCTTGTTCGCCATCTGCTCGGCGACCTTGACTGCCTCACCGAACTGTTCCGCCTCGGCATAGGAGGCCATCAGCAGGTTGTACCAGCTGTCCTTCGGCTCGCTGCTGGCGGCGATGGCCTGCTTGATCACCTCGATCGCCTCGGGATACTTCTCCATCTGGTACAGCGCCTGGCCCTTCTGCAACAGATCCTCGGGCTTCTTCGAGCGGGTCTCTTCGAGGTACTGGTCGAGCGTGGCCACGCCGGCCTGCAGTTCATCATCCTGCAGCTGCAGCTGGGCCAGCATCAGCATCGACTGGTAGTGGTTGTTGTTGTCCAGCGCGTTGAGGGCGATGACCTGCTGCAGCATCCGCTTGGTGGTGGCGGTGTCGTCCAGCCCGTAGGCGGCCTGCGCACCGACCTGGGCGGCGATGGCCTTGTCGTGGTTGCTGGCCTTGGGATCGGCGAGCAGTTCGTTGGCCAGCGCCAGCGCCTCGGCCTCGTTGTCGTCCTTCTCGTAGGCCTTGAACAGCTTGCCCAGCTTGTTCTGCATGTTCGATGCCTTGGCCTTCGGCTCCTCACGGGTGGCATCGGGATAGCGCACTTCCGGTTTCTTGCTGGCGCCACGATCACCGCGACTGGAACGAGCACCAGCGCCCTGGAACGCCATCGCATCGGCGATGATGCCGCCACCGAATGCCGCCAGCAGGACCAGGTTGAGCACGGTCTTCTTGGAGCTTTGGAACTTCATGATGTACCTCGCGAAACCCCTGAAGGGCGTGTCATAACGGCCCGGCAACGACGTCCGGGGGCCGCAAAGCTAACAGAATCTGCCGCGCAGCGGTAACGCTGCTTATGCTGCTTGGCAGCAAGTCGGGGGCGTAGGGTCAGCCGCAACGCGGGGTGTTGCCGGCCTGCCGGGCGGCCTCGTAGACCGGCAGCAGGGCGGGCAGATCGCGCTGCAGTTCGCGGATGCGGTTGGCCGGATCCGGATGGGTCGAAAGCCACTGCGGGGCGCGGCTGCCGCTGCTGGCCTGGATCATGTTTTCCCACAGGTTGACCGCCTGGCGCGGATCGAAGCCGGCGCGCGCCATCAGCCGCTGGCCGACGATGTCCGCCTCGCTTTCCTGCTGGCGGTTGTTGGGCAGCAGCACGAAGCCCTGCGCCGCCGCGCCGCCGAGCTGGGTGGTGGCATCGGCCGCGCCCTGGCCGTACAGCGATCCCAGGATCGCCGATCCCAGGCCGAGCAGGGTGCCGGCTCCCTGCTGGCGGGTGATGCGCTCGTCGTGGTGGCGCTCGACCACGTGGCCGATCTCGTGCGCGAGCACGGCCGCCAGCTGGTCCTGGTTGCGAGCCACACCGAGGATGCCGGAGTTGACCCCGACCTTGCCGCCGGGCAGGGCAAAGGCGTTGGGTTCGTCCTGGCTGAACACCGCCGTTTCCCATGCCACCTGGCGCTGTTCCGGCGGCAGTTGTCGCACCAGCGCATCGACCACGCAACGCACGTAGGCGTTCTGGCGCGCGTCGGTGCTGAGTGGACCCTTCTGCTTGGCCTCGGTGAAGGCCTGCGCGCCGAGCTGGTCGAGCTGCGCCTGCGAGACGCCGCCGACATACTGCTTGCGGCCAGTGGAGGAAGTGGTGGTCGCGCAGGCGGTCACTGCCGCGGCGACGGCAAGGCACAGCAGCCATTTTTTCATGTGAGGTCTCCCCCCGGTGGTTGCGGGCAGTGTGTGAAAGGTGGGCTTAATGTTCCGTCAATCCCACGGACGAAGGCGTTAGCCGTTCAGGGTGGCGGTCGCCACCGCCAGGGCCAGCGCGTTGTTGACGGCATGGGCCAGGATCGGCGCCCACAGCGTGCCGGTGCGCCGGTACAGCCAGGCGAAGACCACGCCCATCGACATGTACAGGGCCAGCAGCAGGAACGCGCCGGGGCTGGCGTCCCGGAATAGCGAGAGCAGCTCGTGGGCCAGCGCGAACACCAGGCCGCTCGACAGCATGCCCAGCCACGGCCAGCCGGCGTCCCACAGGCGGCCGAACAGCACGCGGCGGAACAGCAGTTCCTCGTAGAGCGGCGCCAGCACGATCACGAACAACCCCAGAAGGATCGGGTTGCTCGCCCACGCCTGCCGGATCAGCGCCAGGTTGGCAGGATCCGGGGCGACGCCCAGCTTGCGGGCCAGCACGGTGATCGCGGTGACCGACAGGAACAGGCCCGCGCCCACGCCGGCGGCCAGCAACCATGTCCGCGGCTGCCGCGCACGGGCGCAGGACAATGCACGTTCGGTCGCCGATGCGGGACGGCGCAGCAGGTACATCGACACGGCGCTGGCGGCCATGCCGAATACGGTGATCGCCAGCATCGCCAGGACTGGGGTGGATCGCAGCGCGGCGGCCACGTCTTCGCCGCGCATCGCCGCGGCCACGCCCGCCAGCAGCGCCCAGACGATGCCGGCCAGCGCGGTCAGCACCAACACCAGCAGCACCAGCAGCACCACGTTCCAGGCGAAGTCGGCCAGCGCATGCCGCAGCGGCCGTGGCCGGGCCGATCCGGAAACGGACACTCAGACGTCCAGGTTGGCGACCTTCAGCGCATTGGCCTCGATGAAGTCGCGCCGCGGTTCGACCACATCGCCCATCAGCGTACTGAAGATCTGGTCGGCGGCGACCGCGTCCTCGATGCGCACCTGCAGCAGCCGGCGCGAATCCGGATTGACCGTGGTGTCCCACAGCTGCTCCGGGTTCATTTCGCCCAGGCCCTTGAAGCGCTGGATCTGGCGGCCCTTCTTGGCCTCCTCCAGCAACCAGGCCTGCGCCTGCGCGAAGCTGGCCACCGTCTGCGTCTTGTTGCCGCGGACGATGCGCGCGCCCTCGCGGATCAGGCCGTGCAGCACGGCGGCGGCCTCGCGCAGCGGCCGCAGCTCGCCGTACTCGAACGCCGACAGCGGCAGCACCTGGATCAGTTCCTCGCCCATGTGCCGGCGCGTGGCCAGCAGCGCGGCCGGGCGCTGTTCGGTGGCCGGCTGCAATTGCAGCGCGTAGCGCGGGCTGCCGAGGCCGCCGCGGTTCAGGCGCGATTCCAGCGCGTCGAGCTCGTGGCGCTCGTCGATGTTCTGTTGCAGGTGGGCCGCGTCGAGCGGGGTGAAGTCGATCAGCGATTCCAGCAGCAGCGGATCGTAGCGATGCGCGTTGCGCGCGATCGCCTCGCGCGCGTTGGCGAAGGCCAGCAGCAGCTTCTCCAGCGGCTCGCCGGTGATCGGCGGCTCGCCGTCGGCCGGGACCAGCGAGGCGCCCTCGACCGCGCTGTTGGCCAGGTAGACGTTCAGCGCAGCGTCGTCCTTCAGGTACAGCTCCTGCTTGCCCTGCTTGAGCTTGTACAGCGGCGGCAGGCCGATGTAGACGTGGCCGCGCTCGATCAGCTCCGGCATCTGCCGGTAGAAGAACGTCAGCAGCAGCGTGCGGATGTGCGAGCCGTCGACGTCGGCATCGGTCATGATGATGATGCGGTGGTAGCGCAGCTTGTCCGGGTTGTACTCGTCCTTGCCGATGCCGGTGCCCAGCGCGGTGATCAGCGTGCCGACCTCGGCCGAGGACAGCATGCGGTCGAAGCGCGCGCGCTCGACGTTGAGGATCTTGCCGCGCAGCGGCAGCACCGCCTGGTTCTTGCGGTTGCGGCCCTGCTTGGCCGAGCCGCCGGCCGAGTCGCCCTCGACGATGAACAGCTCGGACAGCGCCGGATCCTTCTCCTGGCAGTCGGCCAGCTTGCCGGGCAGGCCGGCGATGTCCAGTGCGCCCTTGCGGCGGGTCAGGTCGCGCGCCTTGCGGGCGGCCTCACGGGCACGCGCGGCATCGACAATCTTGGACGCGATGGCGCGCGCCTCGTTCGGGTGTTCCTGGAGGAACTCCTCCAAACGTGCGCCGAACGTGCTTTCAACGGCCGGCTTCACGTCGGAACTGACAAGTTTCTCCTTGGTTTGGCTGGAGAAGCTGGGATCCGGCACCTTGACCGACAGCACCGCGATCAGGCCCTCGCGCATGTCGTCGCCGGAGAACGACACCTTGGCCTGCTTGGCGATGCCGTTCTGCTCGATGTAGTTGGTCAGCGTGCGGGTGAGCGCGGCGCGGAAACCGGCCAGGTGGGTGCCGCCGTCCTTCTGCGGGATGTTGTTGGTGAAGCAGAACATCGTCTCCTGGTAGGCGTCGGTCCATTGCAGGGCCACGTCCACCACGATGCCGTTGGCCTCGCCGGTGACGGAGATGACGTTGGGGTGCAGCGGGGTCTTCACCTGCGCCAGGTGCTCGACGAAGCTGCGGATGCCGCCCTCGTACTGGAACACGTCCTGGCGGCCCTCGCCGCGCTCGTCGACCAGAGTGATCTTCACGCCCGAGTTGAGGAACGACAGCTCGCGCAGGCGGCGCGCCAGGATCTCGTAGTGGAACTCGGTGTCGGTGAAGATTTCCGCCGCCGGCCGGAAGCGCAGCGTGGTGCCGCGCCGCTCGGAAGGCTCCAGCCGCTTGAGCGGATAGAGCGGCTCGCCCAGCGCGTATTCCTGCTGGTGGTGGAAACCGTCGCGCCAGACGTCCAGCCACAGGTGCTCGGATAGCGCATTGACCACCGACACGCCGACGCCGTGCAGGCCGCCAGAGACCTTGTAGCTGTTGTCGTCGAACTTGCCGCCGGCGTGCAGCACGGTGAGGATGACCTCGGCCGCGGAGACGCCTTCCTCCTTGTGGATGTCGACCGGGATGCCGCGGCCGTTGTCCGACACCGAGACCGAGCCGTCCTCGTGAATCTTGACGACAATATCGTCGGCGTGGCCGGCCAGCGCCTCGTCCACCGAGTTGTCGACCACCTCGAACACCATGTGGTGCAGGCCGGTGCCGTCGTGGACGTCGCCGATGTACATGCCGGGACGCTTGCGGACCGCCTCCAGGCCGCGCAGGACGGTAATCTTGCTGGAATCGTAGTTGCCGTTCGGTACAGGAGTCGTCGTTTCGTCGGTCATTCGCTTCGGTCGGCTGCATCGCGCACCCGCGCTTTCCAGGAGGGAAAACGGCGGTTTACGGGCGATGGGAAACAGGACGCAATTATAGCATCCGGGGTCAGGCGGGCCCCGACGGCGCCTGCGGTTCGAGCCGCTGGACCTGGCCTTGTTCCACGTGGAACAGGGCGCCGGGGCGCGTCGCCGGATCCAGCCCCGGGGGAACCTCGGTCCCGGTGATGAAGACCTGCGCGCCGCTGGCCACCAGCCGGTCGAGCACGCGCCGCTGGTGCCGGCGATCCAGTTCGGACGCCAGATCGTCCAGCGCGATTACCGGCCACTCGCCGCGGCGCCGGGCATAGTCCTGGGCCTGGGCCAGCAGGCAGCTGAGCGCGGTCAGCTTGGCCTGGCCGCGCGACAGGGTTTCTCCCGGCGCCAGCGACGCATACTGCACCTTCCAGTCGGCGCGATGCGGTCCCTGGGTGGTGTAGCCGAGGCTGCGGTCGCGCTCGCGGGCCAGCAGCAGGGCATCGGCCAGCGACACCTCGCTGCGGCGCCAGCCCGGCTGGAAGCCGAGGCTGGCTTCTCCCAGCGACGGGACCAGCTCGCCGGCCACGGCCTGCAGCTGGAATTGCAGCTGTTCCAGGTATTGCTGACGGCGCTCCGTCAGCGGTTCGCCGCTGTCGGCCAGCTCGTGATCCCAGGCATCCAGCTGCCGTTCCGGCGCGCCGGACTTGAGCAGGGCATTGCGCTGCTTCAGCGCGCGGGCATAGCGCCGCCAGCGGTTCAGGAAATCCTGTTCCACGTGGAACAAGCCCCAGTCGACGAAGCGGCGGCGGGGTTCGCCGGTGCCGGTCACCAGCGCATGGCTGCCCGGTTCGAAGCTGACCACCGCCAGCGCGGCGCACAGTTCGCCCAGCTGGGAGACGGATTCGCCATCGAGACGGCCGGTCCAGTTCTGCCCGGTATGCCGTAATCCAGCCCGGCGCAGGCGCGGGGAGGCGGTTTCCTGCCATTCGACGAAGACCTCGACCGCCTCCCGGCCGGTGCGCATCAGCCCTTCGCGGACCCGGCCGCGGAAGCTGCGGCCATAGGCCATCAGGTGCAGGGCTTCCAGCAGGCTGGTCTTGCCGGCGCCGTTGTCGCCATAGATGAGGTTCAACCCCGCTGCCGGGAGCAGTTCGGCTTGGTCGAAACGGCGCAGCCCGGCGACGGCCAGGCGGGTTACCTGCATGGAGGGGAGGCCTTGGGGGAAACAGCGGGAGCGGGGAGCGGCATGGGAGTGATTCTAGCGGGATCGGGAAAGGGTCATGTCCGAAGGGGGAATGAAGACAGGTAGCGGACTCTTCGGCGATTTATTGTCCTGGGCAGGGTGTGTTGCGTACTCGGAGATGCTTGTCGGCGTGTCCGGGGCGCTGCAGGGCAAGAGGCCGGCGGGCTGGGCTGGGGAGCCGAGCAAGCTCGGCTCTACAGGGGGATATCTGGGGCTTTCGTCGTAGCGAACGCTCCCGGCCGGCTACAACGGCACCAGTGGCACTCCCGATGCCGGACCAGCCAATCTTGTAGAGCCGAGCTTGCTCGGCTTGCCGATTGCCGCCCAAGGTCCGAAGGACGCAAACAGGAACGCCCGGCGATGCCGGGCGTTCTGTTCCACGTGAAACACGAAACGTCAGAGCCGCAGCGGCATCACCACGTGGCGGCACTTCTCGCTGCCGGCCTCCCGCACCAGCGCGGAGGAATTGGCGTCGCGCAACTGGATGATGACCTGCTCGTCGCGCAGCGCGGACAGGGCGTCCAGCAGGTAGTTGACGTTGAAGCCGATGGCCAGGCCATCGACCTTGGTGTCGGCCTCGATCTCTTCCTGCGCCTCTTCCTGCTCGGGGTTGTGCGCGCTGATCTTCAACTGGCCGGGCGAAACCTCGACGCGCACGCCGCGGTACTTCTCGTTGGACAGGATCGCCGCGCGTTGCAGGGCCGCGCGCAGCACTTCGCGATCCAACTGCACCTCGCGATCCGCGCCGATCGGGATCACCGCGGCGTAATCGGGGAAACGACCGTCGATCAGCTTGGAAGTGAAGGTCACGTCGTCACGCTTGACCCGGATGTGGCTGCGGCCGACTTCCAGTTCCAGCGAGCGATCGCCGCCTTCCAGCAGGCGTTGCAGTTCGGTCACGCCCTTGCGCGGCACGATGATCTGCCGCTTGGACATGGCCGCGCCTTCCAGCGGCGACTCGCACAGCGCTAGGCGGTGACCGTCGGTGGCCACGCAGCGCAGCAGGCGCTCGTTGAGGTCGAACAGCAGGCCGTTGAGGTAGTAGCGCACGTCCTGCTGGGCCATCGCGAAGGCGGTGCGCTCGATCAGTTCCTTCAGCGTGGCCTCGGGAATCTCGACGCGCTCGGTCGCCTCGACCTCGTCCACCGACGGGAAGTCGTTGGCCGGCAGGGTCGCCAGGGTGAAGCGGCTGCGGCCGGCCTGCACAGTGACCTTGTCGCCGCTCTGGCTGACGGTGACCTTGCTGCCGTCGGGCAGGGCGCGGACGATCTCGAACAGCTTGCGTGCCGGGATCGTGGTTTCGCCGTCCTGCGCATCGTCCACCGCGCTGCGGGCGATCATTTCCACTTCCAGATCGGTGCCGGTCAGCGAGAGCTGTCCGTCCTGCACCTGCACCAGGAAGTTGGCCAGGACCGGCAGCGTCTGCCGGCGTTCGACGACGTTGACCACCTGGGCCAACGGCTTGAGGAATGCTTCGCGCTGCAGACTGAAACGCATGTGGATGCTCGCCCCTTGTGCCTGATGCTTCTAAAAACGTAGGAAAAGATCTAAAGCTGGTGGTGCTGGTTTCGCGATTTTCGGTGCAGAAGTGCTTTAACCGATTGATTATTATCTGTTTTCTTCTGCTTCCAAGCCCGTGGACAAGCCGCCTCGGAGTGGTCGTGAAAGTTGTGGATAAATTGTCGCCGATTTTGCGGCCACAGGTTGTCCACAGTTCCGGCGCGGCTTACTCACTGAGTTTACGGATCAACTTATCCCAATCCTCGCGCAGCTTGCCATCGGTCTCCATCAGCGAGCGGATCTGGCGGCAGGCGTGCAGCACCGTGGTGTGGTCGCGGCCGGCGAAGGCGTCGCCGATTTCCGGCAGGCTGTGCTCGGTCAGTTCCTTGGCCAGCGCCATCGCCACTTGGCGCGGGCGCGCCAGCGAGCGGGTGCGGCGCTTGGACAGCAGATCCTTGATCTGCAGTCCGTAGTAGTCGGCCACGGTCTTCTGGATGTTGGGGATGCTGATCGCCTGCTGCTGCGCGCGCAGCAGATCGCGCAGGGTCTCCTGGGCGAACTCGGTGGTGATCGCGCGGCCGGTGAAGTTGGCGCGCGCGGCCAGCGTGTTGAGCGCGCCTTCCAGGTCGCGCACGTTGCTGCGCATCTTCTTGGCCAGCAGGAAGGCCACGTCGTCGGGGATCTGCGCGCCGCGCTCGTGCGCCTTGGCCAGCACGATCGCCGCGCGGGTCTCGAAGTCGGGCGGCTCGATCGCCACCGACAGGCCCCAGGCCAGGCGCGACTTCAGCCGCGGCTCCAGGCCCTCGACTTCGCGCGGGTAGCGATCGCAGGTCAGGATGATCTGCTGGCGGCTGTCGAACAGCGCGTTGAAGGTGTGGAAGAACTCCTCCTGCGTGCGGTCCTTGCCGGCGAAGAACTGGATGTCGTCGATCAGCAGCGCGTCGACCTGCTGGAAGCGGCGCTTGAACTGGTCCATCGACTTTTCGATCAGCGCCTTGGTCATCGCGCTGAAGAACTGCTCGCTGCGCAGGTACAGCACGCGCGCGGCGGGGTTCTGCCGGCGCATCTCGTTGCCGGCGGCGAACATCAGGTGGGTCTTGCCCAGGCCGGTGCCGCCGTACAGCAGCAGCGGGTTGTGCGCACGGTCGCCCGGCTTCTGCGCGGCCTGCCAGGCGGCGGCGCGGCCGAGCTGGTTGCTGCGGCCCTCGACGAAGTTGTCGAAGGTGTAGTGGCCATCGAGGTTGCCGGCGAACGGCTCGTAGGACCCCGTGGCCATGCCGACCGCGGCGGCGTTGGCCGCGGCGGGCGCGGCCGTCTCGGCGCTGCGGCTGCGCGAGCCGATTTCCACCGAGACCTCGCGCTGGCCGGCGAAGTGATCCAGCAGCTCGCGGATGCGGCCGAGGTAGCGATCGCGCACCTGTTCGAGGATGAAGGCGTTGGGCGCGTACAGCACCATCGAATCGCTGCGCTGTTCGGCCTGCAACGGCTTGAGCCAGGCGCTCACGTCCTCGGCCGGCAGCTCGGCCTCCAGGCGTTCAAGGCATCGCGGCCAGGCATCGGTCGACTGGAACAAGGGAAATCTCTTCTTGATAAGGCCAGGCGCCGCGCGAAGGCGCGCGCGCAGGCGGAACAACCGGGCCAGCCAGACTACCATCGCCTCCGGGTCGCGCCAACGACGTTTGTGCATAACATGTGGATGAAACGTGGCGAGGGGCGTGTGCGAAGGTGCCCGATATGCCCGCCTGCCGCGCCGCAAGGCCCGGCGGGCCTTGCGGTGGCCGCCACCGGCCGGGTTGTTGCCAAGCTGTGGAACACTTGCCGGTGGGACCGCCGCCGGTTCCGCCGCCACCGCAGGAGTTGATCCCAAACCGCTGGTTCCTATAGAATTTCCGGTTCTTTCCACCTGCCAACCGCCCGAGGGCCCCATGGCCACCAAGCGCACCTATCAACCCAGCAACCTCAAGCGCAAGCGCGATCATGGTTTTCGTGCCCGCATGAAGACCGCCGACGGCCGCAAGATCCTGGCCCGCCGCCGCGCCAAGGGCCGCAAGCGCCTCAGCGCCTGATGGCTTTGCCGCATCCGCGGCAAGACCTCGCAATGCCCGTTGCAAACGCAAAGCCCGCGCCGCAAGCGCGGGCTTCTGTCGTGTCATGACCGCCACTTTCCCGCCCGGCGCCCGGGTCCGCAGCCGGCGCGAGTATGCGCGGGTGTTCGAGCAGGCGCGTCGCGTTTCCGATCCCCTGCTCAGCCTGCACTGGCTCAAGGACGGCACGGCCGCGCGGCTGGGCCTGGCGGTCTCGCGCAAGGTCAGCACCCGTGCGGTGGTGCGCAACCGGATCAAGCGGGTGCTGCGCGAGCAGTTCCGTGCGCAGCGCGCGCAGCTGCACGCCGGCGACTACGTCGTGGTTGCCCGGCCCGGCGCCGCGCAGGCCTCGCCGGCGCAGCTGCGCGCGGCGTTCCAGGGCGTGTTGCTCCGTGCCGGCGCATTGCCCGTGACCGCAGCGGACGGCACAATGCCGCCGGCCACTATCACCCCATCCTCTTCCCCTTGAGAACCGGACGCCCGCGCCGGTCGAGGCTGCCTGCCTGATGAACCAGACCCGCATTTTCCTGATTTTCGCCTGGCTGATGGTGGCCGTGCTGCTGTGGATGGAGTGGGGCAAGGAGAAGGCCGCCCCTGCCCAGCCGGCGCAGCCGGTGGCCGCGGTCCAGGAGACGGCGGGCAGCAGCGTTCCCGGCGCGCCGGCGGCGGCCGTGCCCGCCTCGCCGACCGGCGGCAGCGTGCCGATGGCGCCCGGCGTCGAGCCGGTCGTCAGCGCCGACGCCAGCGTCTCCGGCCAGCGCGTCACCGTCAGCACCGACGTGCTGCGGCTGGTGCTCGACGGCGGCAGCGTGCTGGAGGCCGATCTGCTGCATTACCCGCAGAGCAAGCAGCCGGGCAGCGGGCCGGTGCGCTTGTTCAGCCAGGATCCGGCGCACTACTACGTGGCCGAGAGCGGCTGGGTCAGCGCCGGCGGCGCGGCGCCCAGCCATGAGCGCGGGTTCGTGCCCGAGAACGGCAGCGGCGAGGTCGTGCTGGCCAAGGGTGAGGCGCAGGTCTCGGTGCCGTTCCTGTGGCAGGGCCCGGACGGGGTGACGATCCGCCGCACCTATACCCTGCATCGCGGCAACTACGCCATCGATGTGCGCGACGAGGTCGCCAACGCCGGCGGCGCGCCCTGGCAGGGCTACGTCTACCGCCAGCTGCAGCGCACGCCGCCGCAGATCAAGACCGGCATGACCAGCCCGGAGTCCTTCAGCTTCAACGGCGCGACCTGGTGGGATGGCGGCTACCAGCGCCGCAAGTTCAACGAGGACTACCTGGAGGACGGCCGCGTCGACAAGCAGGTCACCGGTGGCTGGATCGCGATCCTGCAACACCATTTCTTCAGCGCGTGGATTCCCGAGTCCGCCGACACCACGACCATTTCGCTGGACACCCCGGCCGGCGGCCGGCGCGCGCTGATCCGCGAGCTGGGCCCGGGCGTCAACGTCGCGCCCGGCCAGCAGGCCAGCACCACCGCCCGCCTGTGGGTCGGCCCCAAGCTGGTCGACAAGATCGAGGCGGCCGGCGTCAAGGGCCTGGATCGCGCGGTGGACTACAGCCAGTTCTCGATCCTGGCGCTGCTGGGCCAGGGCCTGTTCTGGGTGCTGAACTTCCTGCACGGCTTCCTGCGCAACTGGGGCTGGTCGATCATCGGCCTGGTGATCCTGGTCAAGCTGGTGCTGTATCCGCTGTCGGCCAAGCAGTACAAGAGCTTCGCCGGCATGCGCAAGATCCAGCCGCGCATCCAGCAGCTGAAGGAGCGCTATGGCGACGACCGGCAGAAGTTCCAGGTCGCGATGATGGAGCTGTACAAGAAGGAGAAGATCAACCCGATGGGCGGCTGCCTGCCGATCCTGATCCAGATGCCGGTGTTCCTGGCGCTGTACTGGGTGCTGGTGGAATCGGTGGAGCTGCGTCACGCGCCGTGGTTCGCCTGGATCCAGGACCTGACCGCGCGCGACCCGTACTTCATCCTGCCGGTGCTCAACGCGGTGGTGATGTGGCTGACGCAGAAGATGACGCCGTCGCCGGGCATGGACCCGATGCAGCAGAAGATGATGCAGCTGATGCCGCTGGTGTTCGGCGTGATGATGGCGTTCTTCCCGTCCGGCCTGGTGCTGTACTGGGTCACCAATGGCGCGCTGGGCCTGTTGCAGCAGTGGTGGATGACCAAGCGCCACGGCGAACCGGCCGCCAAGCCCGCGACCAAGTAAGCGCGGCACAAGCGACACCCGAAGAACCCGCCGCAAGGCGGGTTCTTCGCAAGCGCGCAAAAATCGAAACGACACCCGCCCCGCGAAGAAGCTACGCTTTCGCCAGCCCCTAGCCCCTAGCCCCTAGCCCCTAGCCCCTAGCCCCCAGCCCCCAGCCCCCAGCCCCTAGCCCCTAGCCCCTAGCCCCTAGCCCCTAGCCCCAGCCATGCCCTCCACCGACACCATCGCCGCCATCGCCACCGCACCGGGCGCCGGAGGCGTGGGCATCGTGCGGTTGTCCGGGCCGCGGGCGATGGCGATCGCGCATCGGCTGTGCGGCCGCGCGCTGCGTCCGCGCCACGCGCACCACGTCCGCTTCGGCGACGAGGCCGGCGACGCCATCGACGATGGCATCGCGCTGGCGTTTCCCGCGCCGGCCAGCTTCACCGGCGAGGACGTGGTCGAACTGCAGGCGCACGGCAGCCCGGTCGTACTGCAACAACTGATCGCGCGCGCGCTGGCACTGGGCGCGCGCGCCGCGCGTCCGGGCGAGTTCAGCGAGCGCGCCTTCCTCAATGGTCGCCTGGATCTGGTCCAGGCCGAGGCGATCGCCGACCTGATCGCCGCCGCCGACAGCCGCGCCGCGCGCGCGGCGCGGCGTTCGCTGGACGGCGCGTTCTCGCGCCGCGTCGAGGACATCGCCGCGCGGATGCTGGCGCTGCGCGTGCACGTCGAGGCGGCGATCGATTTCGCCGACGAGTCGATCGAGACCCTCGGCGGCGAGGAAGTGCGCGCCGGCCTGGCGCAGGCGCGCGCGCTGCTGGCCGCGCTGCTGGCCGAGGCCGAGCGCGGCCGCCGCCTGCGCGACGGCGTGCACGCGGTGATCGTCGGCCCGCCCAACGCCGGCAAGAGCTCGCTGCTCAACGCCCTGGCCGGCAGCGAGCGCGCCATCGTCACCGACGTGGCCGGCACCACCCGCGACACCCTGCGCGAGACCATCCGCCTGGACGGGCTGGCGGTGGACCTGGTCGATACCGCCGGCCTGCGCGAGGGCGGCGATGCGATCGAGCGCGAGGGCATGCGCCGCGCCCGCGCCGAGCTGGAGCGCGCCGACCTGGCGCTGATCGTCGTCGATGCGCGCGACCCGGCCGGCGGCGCGGCGGCGGTGGCCGGTGCGCTGGCCGGCGTGCCGCGCCGGCTGTGGATCCACAACAAGGTCGATCTGCTGGCCTTGCCGCCGGCGGACGACGGGGAAACCGTGCACGTCTCGGCGGCCACCGGTTACGGCCTGGAGACGCTGCACCGCCGCCTGCGCGCGCTGGCGCTGCAGGACGCTGGCGAGGGCGGCGAGGGCGAGTTCAGCGCGCGCACCCGCCACGTCGAGGCGCTGGCGCGTGCGCAGCGCCATGCCGATGCGGCGAACAGTGAACTGGGTCACGAAAGACTGGAGCTGGCGGCCGAAGAATTGCGGCTGGCGCACGACGCGCTGGGCGAAATCACCGGCAAGGTGTCGCCGGACGACATGCTGGGCCGTATCTTCTCGACCTTCTGCATCGGCAAATAGCGCGCCGATCGGTTGACAAATGCGGCGGCATGCCGCGTGCTAGGCGCCTTGGGGAAGTTTTCAATTCGGGTTACGGGGGAAGTACCAATGCTGTCCAACAAGATGTCCGTGAAGCCGCGGCACGCGCTGCCGCTGCTGCTGCTGTTCGCGCTGGCCGCCTGCTCCAAGCAGGAACCGGCCACCGACGTCCCGGCCGGCCAGCCCGCCGCCGGCCAGCCTGCCGCCAAGGCTGTGCCGCCGCCGGCCGCGGTCTCCGAGCAGGTGCAGGCGATGAGCGCCGAACAGCTGCGCGAGTCGGCCACCAACGCGTTGCGCGACAACCGCATCTACGCGCCGGGCGGCGACAACGCGATGGAGTACTACCTGGCGCTGCGCGACAAGCTGCCCACCGACGCCGGCGTGACCAGCGCGCTGACCGACCTGCTGCCGTACACGCTGATCGCCGCCGAGCAGAGCATCGCGCGCGAGGAATTCACCGAGGCCCAGCGCCTGTACGCCCTGATCGAGAAGACCGACCCGAAGGCGCCGGCGCTGCCACGCCTGAAGCAGAGCATCGCCACCGCGCAGGAAACGGTGGCCCGGCGCGCTCAGGAGACCGAGACCCGCACCGCGGCCGAGGAACAGCGGCGCCAGCAGGAACAGCAGCGCCTGGCCCAGCAGGCCGAACAGCAGCGCCAGGCCGAGGCCGCCGCCGCCCAGCAGCTGGCGGCGCAGCAGGAAACGGCCCGCCAGGAAGCCGAGCGCCAGGCCGCCGCCCAGCGCGAACGCGAGGCCGCCGCCGCCCGTGCCGCCGCCGCCGCGCCGCCGCCGGCCTCGCCTGCGCCGGCCGCCTCGGCCGCGACGCTGCGCGCGATCAGCACGCCGGCGCCGCGCTACCCGCCGGAAGCCCTGCGCGCCGGCACCAGCGGCGAGGTGCTGGTCGAGATCACCGTCGGCACCGACGGCTCGGTCACCGCCGCCCGCGTGGTGCGCTCCAATCCGGCGCGGGTGTTCGACCGCGAGGCGATCAACGCGGTGCGCCGCTGGAAGTTCGAGCCGGTCCCGGCGCCGGTCACCACCCGCCGCACGATCGGCTTCAATCCGGGCTGAAACCCGGCGATGGGCAAGCAAGCGGAAAGGGCGGAAAAATCCGCCCTTTCTTCGTTGTGGAACGCCAGCTTCGGCAGCGCCTTTCATCAGTACGCTTGGTGCTTGGCCTTGCCCATGCGCGGGCGGGGCAGCGGAGCGAGCTCCGCTCTACACCCTCCCGCGGCCGAATGGGAATGAACGCCGGCAGGAACGACGAAGCCCGGGCGCTCGCGCACCCGGGCTCCGCTTTCGGACCGCGCCGCGGTCAGCCGGCGATGGCCAGCTTCTCCTGCTGGTAGCGGTGCACCGCCGCCCACCAGAACAGCGCGGCCATGCCCATGCCGGCCAGCAGGTAGATCGCCCAGATCTGCGCGCTGACCGGTTCGTGGCGGATGATCTTCAGCAGCAGCTGGTTCTGCGCCAGGAACGGCACGGCGAACTGCCACAGCTGCGCCTTCACCGGATTGACCATCAGCGCGAAGGTCGGAATCATCGGCGCCAGCATCAGCCAGGTCATGTGGCTCTGCGCCTCCTTCATGCTCTTGGCCGAGGCGGCCAGGTAGGTCAGCAGCGAGGTGCCGATGAACAGCATCGGCAGCAGCGCCAGCAGTATCTTGCCGATCGCCAGGAACGACACGTCCATCCGCCGGCCGATGTCGCTGGAGAGCTGGGCGCTGAGCTTGAACGCCAGCAGCGTCAGCAGCAGCGTGGCCAGGCCGACCAGGCAGGCGGCGGCGATCTTGCCGCTGACGATGGCCCCGCGCGGGGCGGGCGTGGTCAGCAGCGGCTCCAGCGAATGGCGCTCGCGCTCGCCGGCGGTGGCGTCGAGGATCAGGTAGGCGCCGCCGATGAACGAGGTCAGGATCAGCAGGTAGGGCAGCATCACCGCCATCACGCTGCTGCGCTTGGCCTCGGCCGTGGCCAGGTCGCGGGTGCCGACGTTGACCGGCTTGGCGACCGAGGCGTCGATGCCGCGCGCCAGCATGCGCAGCGCGCCGACCTGCTGGCTGTAGCCCGACAGCGCGGTGCGCAGGCGCGCGGCGGGAATCTCGGCGGCGCGGCTGGTGCTGTCCATGACGATCTCCACCAGCGCCGGCCGTCCCTGCCGCCAGTCCTGCTCGTAGTGCTCGTCCACGCGCAGGGCCACGTCGATCTCCTGGCTGCGGATGGCGGCGTCGAGATCGGCCGGCGCCTCGACGGCGTGGATGCCGTGGGTGGCCAGGAAGGCGACCAGGTTGGGCGCGCGCTCGGCACCGATGATCGGCACCTCCAGCTTCTTGTCGATCTGGGTGCGTACGCGCTGCTCGCCCAGCGCGCCCATGCCGAGGATCAGCGCCGGGTACAGCAGCGGCATCAGGAACAGGGTCAGCGCCAGCGTGCGGCGGTCGCGCGACAGGTCGCGCAGTTCCTTGCGCATCACCGTCAACAGCGTGCTGAAGATACTCATACGTGCAGGCCCTCCTCCGAGCCGATGACCTTGACGAAGGCGTCTTCCAGGTTCTGCTCGCCGGTCTGCGCGCGCAGTTCGTCGGCGCTGCCGGCGGCGACCACGCGGCCCTGCGCGATGACGACGATGCGATCACACAGCGCGGCGACCTCCTGCATGATGTGGCTGGAGAAGATCACGCAGCGGCCTTCGTCGCGCAGCCGCTGCAGGAAACCGCGCATCGCGCGGGTGGTCATCACGTCCAGGCCGTTGGTCGGCTCGTCGAGGATCACGTTGCGCGGGTCGTGCACCAGCGCGCGCGCGATCGCGGTCTTGGTGCGCTGGCCCTGGCTGAAGCCCTCGGTCTGGCGATCCAGGATTTCGCCCATGTCCAGCGCGTCCGACAGCGCCTGCGTGCGCTGCTCGATCCGCGCGCGCGACAGGCCGTGCAGCTCGCCGAAGTAGGCGATGTTCTCGCGTGCGGTCAGCCGCTTGTAGACGCCGCGTGCGTCCGGCAGCACGCCCAGCGCGCGGCGGACCTTGTGCGGCTCGCGCGCGGCGTCGACGCCGTCGACCGTGACCTCGCCACGGTCCGGGCGCATCAGCGTGTACAGCATGCGCATGGTGGTGGTCTTGCCGGCGCCGTTGGGGCCGAGCAGGCCGGTGATCTCGCCGTCGCGGGCCTCGAAGCTGACGCCGTCCACGGCGGTGACCGTGCCGGTCTTGGTCCTGAAGGATTTGTGCAGATCGCGGGCGATGATCATGCGGGGATTGCTCCTGGTGCGAGGGAAGGACGGCTCATGGTTCCCACCCGTTGAAGCCGGTGAAGGGCGGCACGTAGTCGAGGTTGTCCAGGCAACCGGCGTCGAGCGCGGCCGCGTCGGCCTTCTCGATGAACTGGCTGACCAGCTTGGGCATGCAGCTGACGGCGAAGGTGCCGTGGCCCTGGCCCTTGAGCACCAGGTGGCGGCCCTTGGGCAGGTGCGCGACCACCTGGTCGCCGTAGCGCGGCGGCGTGACCGGGTCCAGTTCGCCCGACAGCAGCAGCGCCGGCACGTCCGTCTTCAGCGGCGCGTGGAAGTCCTGCGGCCGCGGATTGACCGGCCAGCCGGTGCATTGCGCCTTCAGCGCGTCGTTGAGGGTGTTGCCGAGCACGGTGGCGGCGTCGTCCGGGTTGGATTGCAGCAGGTCGGCGTCCTCGCTGCAGATCACCGACAGCTGCATGCCGTGGCTGAACTGCTCGCCGAGCTGGTTTTGCAGCATCCGGCTCAGCGCCATCAGCGGGCCGTAGCGTCCCTGGTCGGCTTCGGACAGCACCAGCGGCAGCAGCGCGGCGGCATGCGGCGCATAGGAGAAGATCCGGGTCAACCCGGCCACCGTGGCGTCGGTCGCCTTGTCCTCGCGCAGTTCGCCGCTGGACGGATCGCGGTACTGCACCGTTTGCGGCTGTGCCTGCAGGCGCTGCATCAGCGCGCGCAGCTGCTCGCGCATGTCGCTGCCGTAGCGCGCCTTGCAGGCCGGCGATTCCTGGCAGTGCTCGAACTGCAGCGCCAGCGCCTGGTCCAGGTTGCGCGCGTGCTCGCTGCCGAGCACCAGCTCGTTGGGAACCACGCCGTCGATGACGATCGTGCGGGTGTGCTGCGGATGGCGCATCGCGTATTGCTGGGCGACGCGGGTGCCGTAGGAACTGCCGACCAGGTTGATCTTCTCCACCCCCAGCGCCTGCCGCACGCTGTCGAGATCGCGCACCGCGTCGGTGGTGCCGTAGTGGCGCGGATCGGCGTCCAGGCTTTCGGCGCAGCGCTGGGCGAAGCGGCGGTTGGCTTCCTCGCCCAGGTCGGTGCCGTCGCTGTAGGCGTTGGCGCCACTGTCGTCCTTGCAGCGCAGCGGGTGCGATTTGCCGGTGCCGCGCTGGTCGAGCAGGATGACGTGGCGCTGCTTGCGCACCTCGGAGAAGGCCTCGTCGATCGAGGGCCAGGTTTCCATCGCCGCCTGGCCGGGGCCGCCGGCCAGGTAGAACACCGGATCGTCGGTCGCCGCGCCGGGCCTGGTCGCCGGCAGCCAGGCCAGGTGCAGGTCGATGCGGCGGCCGTCCGGCGCCTGCGGATCCTCGGCCACCGGCAGCGTGGCGCACTTGGCCGCGATCGTGCGGGTGCTGTAGGGCGTGGCCAGCGTGCAGGGGGTGAAGGCGATCTTGCCGTAGTGTTGGACGGCGTCGTCGCCCGTGTCGCCGCCGCCGTCGGCCTGGCAGCCGGCCAGCAGCATCGCCACCGCGGCGGCCAGCATCAATCTGGTTTCGCGCATCGAATTGTCCTTGGGGAAAAACCGTTACAGCATGCCATGACGGCCGCGGCGACAGGATGTGACCCAGGGACATCGACGGCGCGGCGGGCAGGCCCGCCCGCGCCGTGTTGCATACCGATGCCCTGCCGTCCGCGACGATGCGAGCGGCAGGGCGGAGGGCGTGCCTCCTATGCGCAAAGGCGCTCGCGCGGCTCCCGGGCGACGATCTGATCCACGTGCCCGCGCGTTGCTCCCGCCGGCGATCCGGCCTGCGTGCGGAACACCGACACGGCCTGGGTCAGGGCGATGGCCTGCTCTTCCATGCTGCGCGCGGCGGCCGAGGCTTCCTCCACCATCGCCGCGTTCTGCTGGGTGGTCTCGTCCATCTGGGTGATGGTCTGGTTGACCTGCTCGATGCCGACCGACTGTTCCTGCGAGGCGGCGGAGATTTCAGCCATGATGTCGGTCACCCGCTGCACCGAGGCGACGATCTCGCACATCGTGCTGCCGGCCTGGTTGACCAGCACCGAACCCTCGGCGACCTTGCCCACCGAATCGTCGATGAGCTGCTTGATTTCCTTGGCGGCGCTGGCGCTGCGCTGGGCCAGCGTGCGCACCTCCGAGGCGACCACGGCGAAGCCGCGGCCCTGGTCGCCGGCACGCGCCGCTTCCACCGCGGCATTGAGCGCCAGGATGTTGGTCTGGAAGGCGATGCCGTCGATGACCGAGATGATCTCGGCGATCCTGTGCGAGGACCGCTCGATCTCCAGCATCGTCGTGACCACCTGGCCGACCACCGCTCCGCCCTGCGAGGCGACGCCGGCGGCGCCGATGGCGAGCTGGTTGGCCTGTCGTGCGGAGTCGGCGTTCTGGCGCACGGTGGAGGTCAGTTCCTCCATCGAGGCGGCGGTTTCCTCCAGGTTGGCGGCCTGCTGTTCGGTGCGACGCGACAGGTCGGCATTGCCGGAGGCGATTTCGCCGGCGGCGGTGTTGATGTGCAGCGAGGATTGCTGGATGCGGCCGACGATGTCGGTGAGCTGGGTGACGGTGGCGTTGGCGTCGTCGCGCATGCGGGCGAATACGCCGTGGAAGTCGCCTTGCATGCGCGTGGTCAGGTCGCCGCGGGCGATGGCCTGCAGCAGGGTGGAGACTTCGTCCAGGTTGCCGCCGGTGGTTTCCATCAGGTGGTTGAGGCCCTGGACCATCTCGCGGAAGTCGTACTGGTAGCGTTCGACGTCGCCGCGCCGGCTGAAGTCGCCGGCCGCCGCCGCGCCGGCCAGCTGCTTGATCTCGCCGTTGATGGCGGCAAGGCTGGCCTTGGTGGCGTTCATGGCCTCGGTCACCACCGCCTTCTCGCCGGGCAGGCGCTCCATGTCCTGGCTCAGGTCGCCCAGCGCGTAACGCTGCATGATCGCCACCAGGCGCATCTTCAGATCGACATGGGAGCCGACCACCGCGTTGGTGTCGCGCACCATGCGGGCGTATTCGCCGGCGAACCGGCTGTCGTCCATGCGGAAGCTGATCTGGCCTTCGTCGTGGCGGCGGGCCATGTCCGACAAGGCCCCCAGCACGGCCTGCAACTCGTCCTGCATGTGCCGCATGCTGGTCAGCAGTTGACCGGTTTCATCGCCCGGCTGCTCCGGGATCGCATTGTCCAGGCGCCCGTGCGCGATGGCGTCGGCCACGCCGGTCGCCCGCCGCAACGGATCCACCAGGCTGCGGGTGATGAGCCAGCCCGACAGCACGCCGGCCACCGCGGCCACGATGCCGAACACCAGCAGCGTCCAGGTGGCGCCGACCGCAGCCGCGTTGGCACGCTGCGCGGAACCGGCGAGCAGGGTGTTCTCCAGGTCGACGGCTTCCTGGATGGCGGCCGAGCGGCGGCTGAACAGCTCCACGGCCGGCCCGAACAGCATCGCGGCGGCTTCTTCTTGTTGGTCCGCCATCGCCATCTCGATGATCGCGTTGGTCTTTTCCCGCGCCGCCAGTTCGGCGGCCGAGATGGCCTCGCGCGCCTTGGCTTCGGCGCCGGTGAAGCTGAATCCATCCAGCGCGGCGGCGGACTCGGCGTAGCCGCCGCGCAACTCGCCCACGCGCGCCACGATGCCGTCGCGCGCCTGCGCCGGGGCGATGATGAGGTCGCGGATCGTGGTTTCGATCCTGAGGTTGTCCCTGCGCATCTTGGTCAGCTGGTACAGCTTCTGGTTGTGCACTTCGGTGATCTCGTGGATCTGATCCTCGATGCCGCCGAGCCGGTGTACGGCCAGCGAGGTCGAGGCGGCCAGCAGCGCCAGCAGCAATCCGAATCCAAGCGCGAGTCGCATGCCAACCCGCAGGCGTTGAAGCATCTTCATGGTCTGTCTTGAGGTAGTGGGGGGACGCCCCGACGACGATCAATCCAGGGGGCCAGACTGCTATCGACCCGCGCCCGCGCGCATTGAACGGGGATTGGCGAAGATTTGATCTGGGTCAAGCCCGCGCCGGATTTGGCTGCGGTTCGTTCATCGTCATGAAGCAATCCACGCCAATCGCTTTGCCGGATGCGTGGTTTTCAGGCGCCCTGTCGCGTGGGCTACTTGTTGCTGACGTATTTCTCGCGGCGGATGCGCGCCGGCGACAGCCCCGCGCCGGCCAGCGCTTCGGCGCAGGCATCGACCATGTCCGGATTGCCGCACAGGTAGGCGATGTCGCCTTCCGGATCCGGCGCGAACTCGGCCAGGTGCTGCTGCACGTAGCCCTGGCGCACGTCCGGGTGCGGCTGCGCGGGCAGTTCGCGCGAGAAGCACGGCACGTGGCGAAAACCTGGATGACGCTCGGCGAAGGCGCGGAAATCCCCGCCGTACAGCAGCTCGGCCGGCGAGCGCGCGCCCTGCAACAGCACCACCTCGATGCCGCGCCCGGCGATCTGGTCGGCCAGCAGCGGCAGCATCGAGCGGTACGGGGTCACCCCGGTGCCGGTGGCGATCAGCAGGTAGCGGCGGTTGCGATCGCCCGGCATCAGGCAGAAGCGGCCAAAGGGACCGCTGGCCTGCACCTGGCCGCCCACCGGCAGCGCCTCGAACAGCGCGGTGGCCGCGCCGCCGGGCACGAAGCTGACCGCGATCTCCACCGCCTCGCCCGGCCCCAGCGCGTGATCGTGGATCGTGGCCAGCGAGTAGCTGCGCCGCTGCGGCGTGCCGTCGGCTTGCTCGAAATGGATCTGGATGAACTGGCCGGGGATGAAGTCCAGCGGTGCGCCGTCGTCGCGGGCGAAGGCGAAATGCCACATGGCCGGGGCCAGCATGCGGCGTTCGACGAGCCTGAGCGGGAACAGGCGGGAGGCGGGGACGGTGGCCAATACGGTTGCGATGGAACGATGTGGTGCCGGGGCCGCCCCGGCGGGCCGCCTATAATAAGCGCTCGCGTCCCCCCGCACGCCGCAGGCGCGGCAAAGGCCCCATGCAACCGCAGCTTCCCGCTTCCCCCGCCGTTCCCGCGCTGGCGGTCACCGACCTGCGCAAGGTCTACGACAACGGCGTCGAAGCGCTGCGCGGCGTGTCGCTGCAGGTCGCGCCGGGCGATTTCTTCGCCCTGCTCGGCCCCAACGGCGCCGGCAAGTCGACCCTCATCGGCATCGTCAGTTCGCTGGTCAACAAGAGTTCCGGCACGGTCGAGGTGTTCGGCACCGACCTCGTCCGCGAGCGCAGCGCGGCCATGCGCCTGCTCGGGCTGGTGCCGCAGGAACTGAACTTCAACATGTTCGAGAAGCCGCTCGACATCCTGGTCAACTACGCCGGCTTCTACGGCGTGCCGCGCGCGCAGGCGCTGCAGCGCGCCGAGGAGGAACTGCGCCGCGCGCAGCTGTGGGACAAGGCGGCGCTGATGAGCCGCACGCTGTCCGGCGGCATGAAGCGGCGGCTGATGATCGCGCGGGCGATGATGACCCGGCCGAAGCTGCTGATCCTCGACGAGCCGACCGCCGGCGTGGACATCGAGATCCGCCGCGGCATGTGGAAGACGCTGAAGGACATCAACGCCGCCGGCACCACCATCATCCTCACCACGCATTACCTGGAGGAAGCCGAGAGCCTGTGCCGCAACCTGGCGATCATCGACCACGGCACCATCGTCGAGCAGGGGCCGATGCGCGCGCTGCTGGCCAAGCTGGACGTGGAGGGCTTCCTGTTCGACATCGACGGCGAGCTGCCGGCGCAGCTGCCGGCGATCGAAGGCGCCACATTGATTGCGCTGGACGGGCACACGCTGGACCTGGACATGCCGCGGGCGATGGATCTGAATCGCGTGTTCGCCACGCTCGGCGACGCCGGCATCACCGTGCGCTCGATGCGCACCAAGAGCAACCGGCTGGAGGAGCTGTTCGTGCGGCTCACCGGCGAAGGCGCGCGGGAGAAGGCGGCATGAGCCATCCCAACCTGGTCGCGCTGGGCACCATCGTCCGCCGCGAGGTCGCGCGCATCCTGCGCATCTGGGGCCAGACCCTGGTGCCGCCGGCGATCACGATGACGCTGTACTTCCTGATCTTCGGCGGGCTGATCGGCTCGAGGATCGGCGACATGGGCGGCTACACCTACATGGAGTTCATCGTGCCGGGGCTGGTGATGATGAGCATCATCCAGAACAGCTACGGCAACATCTCCTCCAGCTTCTTCGGCGCCAAGTTCGGCCGCCATGTCGAGGAACTGCTGGTCAGCCCGATGCCGAACTGGGTGATCCTGCTCGGCTACGTGGCCGGCGCGGTGCTGCGCGGGCTGATGGTCGGCGCCATCGTGCTGGCGATCGCGATGTGCTTCACGAAGGTGCGCATCCCGCACCCGCTGGTGACGCTGACGACCGTGCTGCTGGGCGCGACCATCTTCTCGCTGGCCGGCTTCGTCAACGCGGTCTACGCGCGCAAGTTCGACGACATCGCCATCGTGCCGACCTTCATCCTGACCCCGCTGACCTACCTGGGCGGCGTGTTCTACTCGGTCACCCTGCTGCCCGGCTGGGCCGAGGCGGCCACCCACGCCAACCCGATCTTCTACATGGTCAACGCGTTCCGCTACGGCCTGCTCGGCAGTTCCGACGTGCCGCTGTGGATCGCCTACGCGCTGATGATCGGCTTCGTCCTGGCGCTGGGCGCGCTGGGGCTGCGGCTGCTGGGCAAGGGCGTGGGGCTGCGCAGCTGATCGGCCGCGATGCATCTTCGCGGCCGGCCTGATCCCGGCGCCGCGCGCGCCGGTCGGGTATCGTGGCCAGGACCTGGCGGGGCGAGCGCCGGGACCTTGAAGTTCGACGACGGCTTGATGGCGGGAGACCACGCATGCGCATCCTGATCCTCGGCGCCGGCGGCACCGGCGGCTACTTCGGCGGACGCCTGGCGCAGTCCGGCGCGGACGTCACCTTCCTGCTGCGGCCCACCCGCGCCGCGCGGCTGCGCGAGCACGGCCTGCAGCTGATCAGCCCGCTCGGCGATGCACACCTGCGCGTGCCGGTGCTGACCACCGCCGAGCTGGCCGACGCGCTGGGCGAGGCGCGCTTCGATCTGGTCCTGCTCAGCTGCAAGGCCTACGACCTGGACGACGCGATGGACGCGATCGCGCCGGCGGTGCAGGCCGGCGCCGACGTGCTGCCGATCCTCAACGGCCTGCGCCACTACGAAGCGCTGGACGCGCGCTTCGGCCACGCGCGCGTGTTCGGCGGGCTGTGCTTCATCAGCGCCACGCTGGGGCCGCGCGGCGAGATCCTCCACCTCGGCCTGGCCTTCGATCACCTTCGGCGAGCGCGTCGGCCAGCACCGCGGCACGCGCCTGCGCGAACTGGCGCGGCTGTGCGCGGCGGCCGGCATCGGGCACGACTACAGCGCCGACATCGCGCAGGCGCAGTGGAACAAGTTCAGCTTCCTCGCCGCGCTGGCGGCCGGCACCTGCCTGATGCGCGCCAGCATCGGCGGGATCGTCGCCGCCGAGGGCGGTGCGGCGTTGATGGCCGCATTGCACGAGGAATGCCTCGCGGTGGCCGCCGCCGCCGGCCAGCCGGTGCCGGACAAGGCGCGCGAGCAGGCGCGCACCGGCCTCACCCTGCCCGGCTCGGAGGTGAAGTCCTCGATGCTGCGCGACCTGGAGGCCGGCCAGCAGGTCGAGGCGGCGCACATCGTCGGCGACATGGCCGCGCGCGCCGCCGCCGCCGGCGTGCCGCATCCGCTGCTGCGGGCTGCGTGGGTCCACCTGCAGTGCTACCAGGCGACGCTGTCCAGGCGCGGCTGAAGCCGCCGCCGTTGTAGCGCCGAGCTTGCTCGGCGGATGTTCTAAGGCAGGCGGAAGAACGCGCGTGCGGTCGCGGTGGTCGCCGCAGCGGTGACGGCCACGTCTTCGCCGCGATCGCGCGCCAGCTCCTCGGCGATGTGCGGCAGGAACGCCGGCTCGTTGCGGCGATCCTTGGGCATCGGCCGCAGCGTGCGCGGCAGCAGGTAGGGCGCGTCGGTCTCGATCATCAGCCGGTCGGCGGGGATGTGCCGGACCAGCTCGCGCAGGTGCGCGCCGCGGCGCTCGTCGCACAGCCAGCCGGTGATGCCGATGTGCCAGTTGTGGTCGAGGCAGTCGAACAGTTCCTCGCGCGTGCCGGTGAAGCAGTGCACCACTGCCGGGCCGAGGCGGCCGTCGAAGTTCCTCATCATCGCCACGAAGTCGGCGTGCGCGTCGCGCTGGTGCAGGAACAGCGGCTTGCCGTTCTCCGCGGCGATCTGCAACTGGCGCTCGAACGCCTTGCGCTGCGCCGGGCGCGGCGAGAAGTCGCGGAAGTAGTCCAGCCCGCATTCGCCCACCGCCACCACTTCCGGATGCGCGTGCAGCGCGCGCATCTCCGCGTCGCACTCGTCGGTGTATTCCAGCGCATGGTGCGGATGCACGCCGGCGGTGGCGTACAGCAGGCCCGGATGCGCGCGCGCCAGTTCCAGCGCCTTCGGCGAGTGCTCGCGGCTGGCGCCGGTGACCACCATGCGCGCCACGCCGGCGTCGCGCGCGCGCTGCAGGACCGCGTCGCGGTCGTGGTCGAAGGAGTCGTGGGTGAGGTTGGCGCCGATGTCGATCAGTTGCATGCCGCCATTTTAGCGGGCGTCCTCCTTACATGTGGGAGCGACGTCAGTCGCGATGGGGCTTTACCGGGAAGCGTCGCGACTGACGTCGCTCCCACGGGCGCGGAAGCGGGAAGCCTTATGCTTTGCGCATGGCTTCGCCCGAATTCCCGATTACCCCGCTGCTGCCGGAGATCCGCCGCAGCCTGTCCGCGCATCCGCGCCTGGTGCTGGAAGCGCCGCCGGGCGCCGGCAAGACCACCCAGGTGCCGCTGGCGCTGCTGGACGAGTCGTGGGCCGCCGGCAAGCGCATCCTGATGCTGGAACCGCGCCGCGTCGCCGCGCGCGCGGCCGCCGGCTTCATGGCCGCGCAACTCGGCGAGCCGGTCGGGCAGACCGTCGGCTACCGCATCCGCTTCGAGAACAAGGTGTCGGCGCGCACCCGCGCCGAGGTGGTCACCGAGGGCATCCTGACCCGGATGATCCAGGACGATCCGTTGCTGGAAGGCGTGGCGGCGATCCTGTTCGATGAGTTCCACGAGCGCCACCTGTCGGCCGATCTCGGCCTGGCGCTGGCGCTGGACGTGCAGTCGCAGCTGCGCGAGGACCTGCGCATCGTGGCGATGTCGGCCACGCTGGACGGCGAGCGGCTGGCCGCGTTCCTCGACGCGCCGCGGCTGTCCAGCGCCGGCCGCAGTTATCCGGTCGAAGTCACGCACTTCCCCGCGCGCCGCGACGAGGCGCTGGAGCCACAGGCGCGCCGCGCGATCGAGCACGCGCTGGCGCAGCATCCCGGCGACGTGCTGGTGTTCCTGCCCGGCCAGCGCGAGATCGCGCGGCTGCAGGCCGCGCTGGAAACCCTGTCGCTCCCTCCCCCGCTTGCGGGGGAGGGCCGGGGTGGGGGCAACCCGGCAGCGACGAAAAACAGCGTAGTCGTGCTTCCCCTGCACGGCGAATTGTCGGTCGAGCAGCAATCCGCCGCCCTGCAACCGGATCCGCACGGCCGCCGCCGCGTCGTGCTGGCCACCAACGTCGCCGAGTCGTCGGTGACCCTGCCCGGCGTGCGCGTGGTGATCGACAGCGGACTGGCGCGCGAGCCGCGCTACGACCCCAACAGCGGCTTCGCGCGGTTGGACGTGGTGGCGATCTCGCAGGCCTCGGCGGACCAGCGCGCCGGCCGCGCCGGCCGCGTCGCCGAAGGCTTCGCCTACCGGCTATGGCCGCAATCGCAGCGGCTGGAGCCGCAGCGGCGGCCGGAGATGGCGCAGGTCGAACTGGCCTCGCTGGCGCTGGAACTGGCCGCCTGGGGCAGCGACGCGCTGCGCTTCGTCGATGCGCCGCCGACCGGCGCGCTGGCCGCCGCGCGCGAACTGCTGCAACGGCTGGGCGCGCTCGACGCCGGCCTGCGCATCACCACGGCCGGGCGCAGGATGCTGGCATTGGGCACGCATCCGCGCCTGGCGGCGATGCTGCTGGCCGCCGGCGACGGGGCCGAGCGCGCGCTGGCCTGCGATCTCGCCGCATTGGTCGAAGCACGCGATCCGCTGCGCGCCGGCGGCGACGCGCTGGCCGCGCGCTGGCGGGCGCTGGCCGCGTTCCGCCACGGCCGCGCACCGGCCGACGCGCACCGCGGCGGCCTGGCCGCGATCGACGCCGCCGCGAAACAGTGGCGCCGCCGCCTGCGCGCCGAGGCGCCGCCGCCAGCCGAGGTCGAGGCGCACCGCCTCGGCGATTTGCTCGCGCATGCCTATCCGGACCGCATCGGCTGGCGCCACCCGCAGCAGCCGCGCCGCTATGCGCTGGCCAACGGGCGGATGGCGCGGCTGTTCGACGACAGCGCGCTGTTCGGTGAACCGTGGATCGTCGCCGGCGAGCTGCGCCACGAGGCCAAGGACGGGCTGGTGCTGCGCGGCGCGCCGGTGGACGAGGGCTACCTGCGCCGGCATTTCGCCGATCGTTTCGTCACTGGCGACTTCGTGCGCTGGGACGGCGAACGGCGCGCGCTGGTGGCGCAGCGCGAGAGCCGCTTCGATCGCATCGTGATCGACGCCCGCCCGGCCGGCCGCGTCGACCCGGCGCTGGCCGCCGCCGCGCTGGCCGAAGCGGTGCGCGAGGCGGGCCTGGACGCGCTGCCGTGGACGGAAGGACTGCGGCAATGGCGCGAACGCGCGCGCTGCCTGCGCGAATGGATGCCCGAACTGGATCTGCCGGACCTGTCCGACGAGGCGCTGCTGGCGACGCTGGGCGATTGGCTGCGCCCGGCGCTGGCCGGCAAGACCCGGCTCGACGCGCTGGACGAGGGCGAACTGTCCGAGGCGCTGAAGTCGCCGCTGGACTGGTCGCAGCGCCAGCGCATCGACGCGCTGGCGCCGGTGCGCATCAGCGTGCCCTCGGGCCTGGAGCGGCGCATCGAGTACGCGCACGGCCAGCCGCCGGTGCTGGCGGTCAAGTTGCAGGAGCTGTTCGGCCTGGCCCGGACCCCGCGCATCGCCGACGGCCGCGTGCCGCTGCTGCTGCACCTGCTCTCGCCGGGCGGCAAGCCGCTGCAGGTGACCCAGGACCTGGAAGGCTTCTGGGAGCGCACCTATCCGGAAGTGAAGAAGGAGATGAAGGGACGCTATCCCAGGCATCCCTGGCCGGACGATCCGTGGACCGCCACCGCCACCCACCGGGCCAAGCCGCGCGGGACGTGAACGCCGTCCACGCCGCGGCCGGTTGCCGTAACGCGCCGTAGACACCGGCCGGTGGAGACTGTGTTCCTCGTCCGGTTTCGCTACAGGATCCCCCATGAACAAGCTGACCCATCTCACCGACCGCGCCATGTCGATGGCCAGCCACGCCGGCAGCGGCCTCAAGCATGCTGTCGTCCCCAACGCGCAGAAGCTGCTGCAGACCGGCGCCGCGCTGGGCGCGGCCAAGACCGGGCTGAAGGTCGCGCGCGGCTTCATCCGCCGCAATCCCGCCGTCGCGGTCGCCGCCGCAGCCGGCGCGGGCCTGCTGGCCTATGCGGTCTACCGCAAGCGCAAGAAGGATCAGCAACACGCACCGATCGAAGGCGATGCCCGCCGCATCGAGACGCGCAAGGGCAACGGCGCGGCGCGCAGGAGCGCGGCTCGCAGCCGCCGCACGGCCTCGGCCGAAGCGACCGAATAAGCGTCGCCGGAGCGGCTGGCGCCCGGCATACCAGTCGAAAAAAGCAGCAGAACAAGGAACTCCGGCCGGATGCGTGTCATCGCCGCATCCGGCCTCGTCGTGTGCTTGCGCGATGGATTTGGCAGAAGGCGGCCGTGGCTGTCCGTGGCCGGCCGGAAGACGTCAGCGCCCGACCTCGCGCCACTGCCCCGGCTGCAGATCGCCCAGTGCGTGATTGCCGATCGTCACCCGCACCAGCCGCAGCGTCGGCAGGCCAACGGCGGCGGTCATCCGCCGCACCTGGCGGTTGCGGCCCTCGCTGATGGTCAACGCGAGCCAGTGGTCGGGCACCGTCTTGCGGTGGCGCACCGGCGGATCGCGCGGCCACAACGCCGGCGGGGTTTCCAGCAGCGCCACCTGCGCCGGACGTGTCGGCCCATCGTTCAGCAGCACGCCGCGGCGCAGCGCATCCAGCTTCGCCTCGTCCGGCGCGCCCTCGACCTGCACCCAATAGGTCTTGGCCTGCTTGTGGCGCGGATCGGTCAGCCGGTGCGCCAGCGCGCCGTCGTCGGTCAGCAGCAGCAACCCCTCGCTGTCATGGTCCAGCCGCCCGGCCGCGTAGACGCCCGGCGGCAGGCCGAACTCCGCCAGCGTGCGCCGCGGCGGCACGCTGCGAGCGGTGAATTGGCACAGTACGTTGAACGGCTTGTTGAAGGCGATGAGCACGGGGGATATCGGGCCTGGCTTTGGCATTGGGCCACGCCTGGGGATTAGATCAGGATGCCTGCTGAACCGAAGGAAATACCGAGCAGCGTCGGCTTGAATTGTTAGGCCGCGGTCAGCTTGAGCTTGCCAACCCTTTGCAGATTGACACTCTGGCGAGCAAGCCACAAATCATGAGCATCCTGCATGGCAAGCCAACTCTCGGGGCTGCGACCAATGGCCTTGGACAAGCGGAGCGCCATCTCGGGAGTGACCCGACTGGAACCCTTAAGGATGCGGCTGAGAGTAGATGCAGCTACGTCCAGCTTGTCCGCAAGCTCACGACCACTGATGCCATAGGGCTCAAGATAGATGTCGGTGATGAACTCACCGGGATGAGGAGGATTGTGCATAGTCATTAGTGATAGTCCTCGTAGTCCAAGACATAGGCGTTTCCGTCTTTGAACTCAAACGTAACTCGCCAATTGCCATTGACCATGATTGACCAGCGCCCTCGTAGCTCACCTTTAAGCGGGTGAAGGCGAAAACCCGGGATGTCCATATCCTCGATTGTCTGGGCTGTGTCCAAGGCGGCCAATTGCATCCGGAGCCTCTTGGCATGACTAGCCTGAACGCCCGAGGTGCTGCCTGTCTCAAAGAGGCGGCGCAGCCCTTTGTGCCGGAACGTCTTGATCATGATGCAACTGTATCATGTTGCGCATCACGCAACAAGCGCTTCACCCCTGAGTAAAGCCGCGCCGCAAAGTGGCGTCGGCTTGAACGAATTTTTAGCCCTCACTGGGGATTACAGCAAGCAAGTCAGTAACCCCAATGTCTACACCTGCTTGAAATAGCAAAGTACTGGCCTGGCCTCTATGGTGCGCTTGGTGGTTGAAGAAGTGTTGAACTAGGTAACCGAACTGCCTTGAGAAGGACTGTCCGGCCATATTGCGATACACGAGCGGAGACGCAAGCTGCTCCGATGTAAGGGTGCTAGACCAGCCTAGAATGACCTCATCTAGCCTGTCCCGGTGCTGCCGTAGATCGTAGAGAGAGCTGGCTAGCTCTTGTCGTAGAGAGTCTGGCTGAGGAAATGCTACCAACTCCTCCCGCAACGCGGACGCGTTAGGATGCTGCGAGAACCTGTGTAGCCAGATGGTGTCGGCAACAGCGATATGGTTAAGGGTCTGGAGAATAGACCCGAAGAATGCGCCGCGATCCCTTGCGATGTCTTCTGCTGAGAGATTGTCCGCAGCCTCGTACATCCGCTTATTCATCCAGCGGTTGTAATTTGCCATCAATGTTACAGCTGAGGGTGTCATTCGCGTGAGGCCTAACGCCTGAATTAAGCCGCGCCGCGAAGCGGCGTCGGCTTGAATGAATTGTTAGGCGCTACCAGCTACATGCAAGGCTGCTGACTGTGCGCCAATTTTTATGCTAAATCCACTCATGAAACTGGTGATGAGGTGAGAGCAGCCGTCTTTTGGCTCATTGGATGTATAGCCCCTCATCTCAACAAGCATGTCGTCCCAAATGAAGCCAATCGTGTCCAAACAATCGTCTTCCGAGAATGGCAACTCAGGATCACGTTCCTGTGCCTTGAGTAGGTATACCCCGGAGAAATCGAGTCGGAGGCTGGCTGGGTCAGTGTCCTTTACCCAGTTGCCAGTCCCCCGATGCCAAAGCAACTCCAAAGTCCGATTGATCGGGTTGTAACTCAAGCCTTGAAAGTCGAAATTGTTGTGCAAGTCAAAGCAGTCAGACCCACAATTAAGCGAGATGCAGTCCTTGGAAATTGAGAAGCCGAGAAGTTCCATGTAGCGCCTAACACCCGAGTTAAGCCGTGCCGCGAAGCGGCATCGGCTTGAACGAATCGTTAGGCCTGCCCTGCATGGGCTGGCGACGTGTGAAGCTCGACCCCGAGCGCACGGACAAGCTTGATAATAGTGTCGTAGCGAGGCTTAGCCCCCGGAGCGAGTGCCTTGTAGAGGCTCTCGCGACCAAGTCCAGTGTCCTTGGCGAGCTTTGTCATGCCGCGCGCCTTGGCCACATCCGCAATGGCTTGTAGGAACACATTGGGGTTCTCGTCCTCAAGAGCGGCGTTCAGGTACTCGGCAATGACGACATCATTGTCCAGGTAGTCCGCAGCGTCGAACACGGCGATCTTTTTCATGGGGAACTCTCCAGGCCTTGGAGCAAGGCTTTAGCTGTGCGGATGTCTCGCTGCTGGGAGGACTTGTCGCCAGCGCACAAGAGCAAATAGACCAAATCGCCCCGGCGGCAGTAGTAAAGCCGATACCCAGGCCCTACATGGATCCGCATCTCCGAGATGCCATCTCCAACCGGTGCTACGTCTCCAAGGTTCCCTGCCTCCGCCGAGCGGACGCGAGCAATAACACGGGCTTTGGCAATCGGGTCACGCAGCGCCTTGAGCCAAGCATCGAACTCGGGTGTGCGGAGGAACGTGATCATGGCGCACTGTATCCGGTGGGATACATCACTGTCAAGTCACCGAGCAGCCTGGAAGGCAGGCCTAACGCCCTGAATTAAGCCGAATTGCGAAGCAATTTCGGCTTGAATGACTAGTTATGCGCCAAGGTAACGCCGAAGCCGCCACACGGCAACGGGACGGGCATGGCCGGGGGCCGACTCTCACCGTCCGCCAGCCGATAGCAAGGGAGAGGCCCGCCTGGAACCGAAGCCGACAGCGCCGCCGGGCCGGAGGCCGGTCAACCTTCCGCAAGGCTCGCGGCGCGAACGCTATGCAACAGAAACGGGCTGTGCCATGCGCCAGCCAAGGAGCAGCCAAGTCAAAAGTGAGCGAAGCCGCGAATAACTACCGAACGCCACCCACGTATAACACCAGAATTAAGCCGTGCCGCGAAGCGGCGTCGGCTTGAATGAATTGTTAGGCCGCGCCATCAGTACGGCCCAATCTCGGAGTCCACCACAACCGAGAGATCACGGCCGACTGTGACGGATACCTTATACATACCGCCGCCCTCAAAGTAGCCTTGTGGCTCATGGCTGAAATGCTGCCCTTTGGCTACAAAGCTTACGGCCAATGCCGACTCTCCCGTTGGGCGGACTCTCACTTGGATTAGCTGGCCTGGTGCTATTGCTCCGAGACTCTTTTCGAAACCGCTACCGGAAAGAATGACCTGTTCTAGCTGATGCTCGCTGGAGTTGCGGAAATTTACAGATGTGCCAGATCCACAAGCGCTCAGGATTAGAGCTATGACTGAAAAGATCGCGAACTTCTTCATAGCGGCCTAACGCCTGAATTAAGCCGCGCCGCGAAGCGGCGTCGGCTTGAATGAATTGTTAGCACCCTGCCGCTAGTTTCCACGGCATGCAGGCTGTAAGTATCCGCGTTGACCGAACGCAATACTCTCCACCTTGAAGTCCTTCATTAACGAGAATGCCTGCTCATCGTACTTCCGAAGAGGACAGCCTTCGGCTGTGGTGGGGAGTGTGTCTCCATCAACTCCGGCACTCCGCAGCAGGTCTCGCCATACCTGATATTCATCATGGATGACTCCGAAGGCACCAAGCTGAATATCGTAGTTGCCAGTTGCTCCAACACCATCGATTAGGGCGTATACAGGCCCTTCCCCGCACGCGTTGCATGAGGGGAGTTGGGGGTCTGTGAAGTGCAAGTCGCCGCGGTAGGCGTAGTCTTTGAAGGTTGTTTCTGTCGCTTTCGTATTGGGCTTGTTTACAATGTCGCTCACATCTACATCGCAACCGTTGATTAGGTGAAGCCTGACGCTGACAACATTGGACCCATCTATGCCTAATTCGATGACGCATTTTTCCATGCGGTAGGTGTTTATTTTATTTCCACTCAAGTCAGCACCCTCTCGCATCGCGGGGCTGCCAATCAGGTGCTCTGCATATTTTACCGTTGTGCCTAGTATTTCCGGCGTTGCAATTTTACTAATCTGCGGCTGAGGTGGCTCTTGTGTCTGCGGAACGGGAGCTTGTGATTCTGCCGAGCACGAGGCAGTAAATGCTAGTAGTGAAATCAAGGAGATCAGTCTCATTGGATTCTCCATCTGGGTTCTATTTAATCTTCTCTGCATAAAGATCTAGACTATTTAGGCAGCGCTTCACCCTTTCGTCGCATTCCTTCTGAGAAGCATCTGTGGTGATGCTTACGATCCCGCCTTGAATCGGCTGTATGACCGCCCCGGTATCCTCAAAGTATCTTCCTACTTCAGCGAAGAACGATTCGATCCGACGATCCACCTCATCAGGAGATAGCTCTTCACGGAACTTCTGCTCATGCATAGGGCCGTTGTAGCTGTAGTAGGGTTGATATCTATACTCGGGCATGACGACCTCAACTGTGCTAACACCCTGAATTAAGCCGAATTGCGAAGCAATTTCGGCTTGAATGATTGGTTATGCGCCAAGGTAACGCCGAAGCCGCCACACGGCAACGGGACGGGCATGGCCGGGGGCCGACCCTCACCGTCCGCCAGCCGATAGCAAGGGAGAGGCCCGCCTGGAACCGAAGCCGACAGCGCCGCCAGACCGGAAGCCGGTCAACCCTCCGCAAGACTCGCGGCGCGAACGCCATGCAACTGAAACGGGCTGTGCCGTGCGCCAGCCAAGGAACAGCCAAGTGAAAAGTGAGCGAAGCCGCGAAGAACTACTGAACGCCAACCCACGTATAACGCCCTGAATTAAGCCGAATTGCGAAGCAATTTCGGCTTGAATGACTAGTTATGCGCCAAGGTAACGCCGAAGCCGCCACACGGCAACGGGACGGGCATGGCCGGGGGCCGACTCTCACCGTCCGCCAGCCGATAGCAAGGGAGAGGCCCGCCTGGAACCGAAGCCGACAGCGCCGCCGGGCCGGAAGCCGGTCAACCCTCCGCAAGACTCGCGGCGCGAACGCCATGCAACTGAAACGGGCTGTGCCGTGCGCCAGCCAAGGAACAGCCAAGTGAAAAGTGAGCGAAGCCGCGAAGAACTACTGAACGCCACCCACGTATAACGCTTGAGTTAAGCCGAATTGCGAAGCAATTTCGGCTTGAACGAATGGTTATGCGCCAAGGTAACGCCGAAGCCGGCACACGGCAACGGGACGGGCATGGCCGGGGGCCGACCCTCACCGTCCGCCAGCCGATAGCAAGGGAAAGGCCCGCCTGGCACCGAAGCCGACAGCGCCGCCGGGCCGGAGGCCGGTCAACTTTCCGCAAGTCCTGCGGCGCGAACACCATGCAACTGAAACAGGCTGTGCCGTGCGCTAGCCAAGGAGCAGCTAGATGGAAAGTGAGCGAAGCCGCGAAGAACTACTGAAAGCGAACCCACGTATAACACCAGAATTAAGCCGACCCGCGAAGCGGGTTCGGCTTGAATGAATTGTTAGGGGGCACTGCCATTGACCGCAAGCTCCCCGCCAATACCTACATCACGACCATACTTGAACGTGCGCTCCGCGGCCAATCTGCCATCACAGATGAGGGCGATACGATGGCCGCTGGGAGAAGGATTTACCAGCACGCTTTGGCGGAAGCTGCCCAAAACGGTCCACTCCCGTGCAGGGTTGCTGGAGCCGACTGGACCTACGGATAGCTGGCACGGCTCATCGCCTGGCGTGGCACCAACTGCATTAAAGGTGCCGTGGGCGGGGCCGAACCAATGGGCACAGCCAGATAGCAGTAGAAGAATCGTGGCCGCCACAGGAACTTTCATGTGCCCCCTAACGCTTGAGTTAAGCCGACAACAATCGCGTAGCGATTGTTGTTCGGCTTGAACGAATTGTTAGGCAGCATGGGCCGAGGGATTACTAACCGGGCCGGCGCTGCCTGTTTTGAACAACGTACCGGAAGCAGATGATGCCACAGCCGTATGGACGGGGCTTGCCCGATGAAGCCGGACGCGCGGAGTAACCGAAGCCAAGTGCAAACCGAGCGTGGCAACCATGACGCCAAGACCGAAGCCGTGAACTTGCCGACACCGAAGACAGTGAAGAACGGTAGCCGGAGCCGACCGGCAAACAGCCGGTGGATTTGCCGAGGCAGGAACCGCCCCGAACTTTGACCCACTGCGGCCTAACGCCTGAATTAAGCCGAGCCGCGAAGCGGCTTCGGCTTGAATGAATTGTTAGGCTTCTGCGCCACACACCTTGGGAAAGCGCCTTGATTCTGAGGCACATGATAGACACGCCAATTCTGCTCAAGAAGTCCAATGACAGCATTAGCGAATTCCTGCGCTGCCGGGGAGTTTAGCCCTCCGAAGCCAATGCTCACTTCAAACTCCGACAAACCCGTATTCCCCGCGCCCCAGCCAACGCCATCATCTCTTATGGCGCTGATATTCATGACCTGATAGCCCGGTTTCCTTCCGAGTGTTGTAAGTCCTCTGTTCGTCTCGCTGCTTCTGTCCGTGAATTTCATGCCATGCGCGATGGATATCTTCTTCATTTCGTGAACGAAGAGTTGGCTGCCCGCTTGGTTATGTAAGCAAAGTTGAACTTGCTGAAAAGGCCCCCTCCCTGTGCAGCCAATTAGCGTCAAGAGGAGTAGCGCGGCAATAAAGAATCGAAGCATTTGTTTGCCTAGTGATGGTCTTTGGCTGAAGCCTAACGCCAGAATTAAGCCATGCCGCGAAGCGGCATCGGCTTGAATGATTAGTTAGGCCGCACGCCGAGCGCCTTAGCGGTCTCTTCAAGTGGCGTACTGAACCCTAGCTTCTTGGAGGGCCGAGCGTTCATGTCAATTACCAACTGGTCAAGACTGCAGCGATTCAAGCCACCATCTTGCTCAATGAAACCCTCATAGTCGAGCGCATAGTTGGTCAGCACGCCGAGCTGGGAAAGATCAGAAGCTCGCGCAAATGCAACAGAGCGATACCCGTTCATCACTCGATCTCGCACATGCTCCGGGTAACCAGCGAGCTCAAGCACTAGGGAAATGCCCCGAATCAGGCTAATGAACAGCTTTTCGGGCGTGAGGCGCTCTCCCTCCAGCATGAGGAAGCTCAGCTGAGTGCGACTACTCATATATACAAAGGCGTTCCGCTCCGCCATTGGCAGGAACGTAACGTGCCAATTACCAAGCGGCGCGTCGGTTGGCCGCGCTTCGCCCAAGTGATCTCGTTTGATACGAGCTCTCGTAGCTATGGCGCGTGTAATGATCAGATTAGCCATGACGTGTCATATGCGGCCTAACACTTGAATTAAGCCGCGCCGCGAAGCGGTGTCGGCTTGAATGAATTGTTAGGCGCCAAACCGACGCGTCAGAAGGCCGACCAACAAGACTGCCGCAGGAACAATGAGCAGTTCCATGACCCAGCCGAAAGCGAAGGCGGGCAATAGCTGCCCTGGTACCGAATTACCAACAAGGTGGGCATTGCTGTATGCGAAATACGGAAGCACCGCGATTGCCACGTAGAGCCAGATTCTTGAAGGGCGAAGCCTGAGCAAGATGGTGGCTAGCGGGACGCAAAGAAGAACGGAGGTGAGAAAGTCCACGGGATAAAGGACCCAGCGGTAAGCCTCACCCATTCCTGCGTCCTTGATCAGGAAGGACGGCAAAGGGTTCTGCGCTGCCCACAATCCCCAGAACCGGAGCAGGAGATAGAAATGCACTACTCCAAGCAACAGGGCGATCATGATCGATAGGAGCTTTGTCTTCCAGTTCATCAGCACATCTCCATTTGCGCCTAACACCGGAGTTAAGCCGACAACAATCGCGTAGCGATTGTTGTTCGGCTTGAACGAATTGTTAGGCAGCATGGGCCGAGGGATTACTAGCCGGGCCGGCGCTGCCTGTTTTGAACAACGTACCGGAAGCAGATGATGCCACAGCCCTATGGCCGGGGCTTGACCCGATGAAGCCGGACGCGCGGAGTAACCGTAGCCAAGTGCAAACCGAGCGTGGCAACCATGACGCCAAGACCGAAGCCGCGAACTTGCCGACACCGAAGACAGTGAAGAACGGTAGCCGGAGCCGACCGGCAAACAGCCGGTGGATTTGCCGAGGCAGGAACCGCCCCGAACTTTGACCCACTGCGGCCTAACGCCCTGAATTAAGCCGAATTGCGAAGCAATTTCGGCTTGAATGACTAGTTATGCGCCAAGGTAACGCCGAAGCCGCCACACGGCAACGGGACGGGCATGGCCGGGGGCCGACTCTCACCGTCCGCCAGCCGATAGCAAGGGAGAGGCCCGCCTGGAACCGAAGCCGACAGCGCCGCCGGGCCGGAAGCCGGTCAACCCTCCGCAAGACTCGCGGCGCGAACGCCATGCAACTGAAACGGGCTGTGCCGTGCGCCAGCCAAGGAACAGCCAAGTGAAAAGTGAGCGAAGCCGCGAAGAACTACTGAACGCCACCCACGTATAACACCAGAATTAAGCCGACCCGCGAAGCGGGTTCGGCTTGAATGAATTGTTAGGGGGCACTGCCATTGACCGCAAGCTCCCCGCCAATACCTACATCACGACCATACTTGAACGTGCGCTCCGCGGCCAATCTGCCATCACAGATGAGGGCGATACGATGGCCGCTGGGAGAAGGATTTACCAGCACGCTTTGGCGGAAGCTGCCCAAAACGGTCCACTCCCGTGCAGGGTTGCTGGAGCCGACTGGACCTACGGATAGCTGGCACGGCTCATCGCCTGGCGTGGCACCAACTGCATTAAAGGTGCCGTGGGCGGGGCCGAACCAATGGGCACAGCCAGATAGCAGTAGAAGAATCGTGGCCGCCACAGGAACTTTCATGTGCCCCCTAACGCTTGAGTTAAGCCGAATTGCGAAGCAATTTCGGCTTGAACGAATGGTTATGCGCCAAGGTAACGCCGAAGCCGGCACACGGCAACGGGACGGGCATGGCCGGGGGCCGACCCTCACCGTCCGCCAGCCGATAGCAAGGGAAAGGCCCGCCTGGCACCGAAGCCGACAGCGCCGCCGGGCCGGAGGCCGGTCAACTTTCCGCAAGTCCTGCGGCGCGAACACCATGCAACTGAAACAGGCTGTGCCGTGCGCTAGCCAAGGAGCAGCTAGATGGAAAGTGAGCGAAGCCGCGAAGAACTACTGAAAGCGAACCCACGTATAACGCTTGAGTTAAGCCGAATTGCGAAGCAATTTCGGCTTGAACGAATGGTTATGCGCCAAGGTAACGCCGAAGCCGGCACACGGCAACGGGACGGGCATGACCGGGAGCCGACCCTCACCGGCCGCCAGCCGATAGCAAGGGAGAGGCCCGCCTGTAACCGGAGCCGACAGCGCCGCCAGACCGGAAGCCGGTCAACCTTCCGCAAGCCCTGCGGCGCGAACGCCATGCAACTGAAACGGGCTGTGCCGTGCGCTAGCCAAGGAACAGCCAAGTCAAAAGTGAGCGAAGCCGCGAAGAACTACTGAACGCCAACCCACGTATAACGCCCTGAATTAAGCCGAATTGCGAAGCAATTTCGGCTTGAATGATTGGTTATGCGCCAAGGTAACGCCGAAGCCGCCACACGGCAATGGGGCGGGCATGGCCGGGAGCCGGCCCTCACCGGCCGCCAGCCGATAGCAAGGGAAAGGCCCGCCTGGCACCGGAGCCGACAGCGCCGCCGGGCCGGAAGCCGGTCAACTCTCCGCAAGACTCGCGGCGCGAACGCCATGCAACAGAAATGGGCTGTGCCGTGTGCACGCGGTGGAACAGCCTCGGGGAAAGTGGACGAAGCCGCGAAGAACTACTGAACGCCAACCCACGTATAACGCCGGAATTAAGCCGAATTGCGAAGCAATTTCGGCTTGAATGATTGGTTATGCGCCAAGGTAACGCCGAAGCCGCCACACGGCAATGGGGCGGGCATGGCCGGGAGCCGGCCCTCACCGGCCGCCAGCCGATAGCAAGGGAAAGGCCCGCCTGGCACCGGAGCCGACAGCGCCGCCGGGCCGGAAGCCGGTCAACTCTCCGCAAGACTCGCGGCGCGAACGCCATGCAACAGAAATGGGCTGTGCCGTGTGCACGCGGTGGAACAGCCTCGGGGAAAGTGGACGAAGCCGCGAAGAACTACTGAACGCCAACCCACGTATAACGCCCTGAATTAAGCCGAATTGCGAAGCAATTTCGGCTTGAATGATTGGTTATGCGCCAAGGTAACGTCGAAGCCGCCACACGGCAACGGGACGGGCATGACCGGGCGCCGACCCTCACCGGCCGCCAGCCGATAGCAAGGGAAAGGCCCGCCTGGCACCGGAGCCGACAGCGCCGCCGGGCCGCAAGCCGGCCAACTCTCCGCAAGACTCGCGGCGCGAACGCCATGCAACAGAAACGGGCTGTGCCGTGTGCACGCGGTGGAACAGCCTCGGGGAAAGTGGGCGAAGCCGCGAAGAACTACTGAACGCCAACCCACGTATAACACCTGAATTAAGCCGCGCCGCGAAGCGGCGTCGGCTTGAATGAATTGTTAGGTTGCGCTTGCGCCATGCTGAGAAAAGTACTCCACGATCTCTGAGATATCCGTGCCCGCACCGCCGCGCTGCGTTGCTGACACATGCTTGAGCTCGTTGAGTACGGCATGGAATGGAACAACCTTGATGCCGTAGTTTGCAATAAGCGAAAGCTCAAGCGGCTCGCGAACGATGGCGTGGACGAACATGTACTGCCACGACAAGCCGGGCCAAGCGCGCTCTCTTGTTGCGACCTTACCGCGTGAAGTGAACTTCTTTTTGACCCAGGCAGCAACGCTGCTTTGAAGTAGTGCCTCGGGTCTGGCCTTTGCGCTGGTTCTGGACTTGGCGAAGCCAGCCAGATCCTCCTTTGTTATTGGCGTTATGTAGCCAACGGGCCTGAAGCTGGCCTGCACCTCTACATGACATGCCTCAAGCCCTTTGGGGCCGGGACGAACGCCTAGCAGGTCAATCTCTGACACACCATCCTTGAGACCGCGGACAGTGAAATAACCTTGGCGGTTAAGCCACTCGTCTACTAATGTTTCAGCTAAGAATGCCATCTGGTGCGCAACCTAACACCTATTCGACCCCATAAACGGGGTGTTGCGCGGAGTATGGGATAGTCGCAAGGGAAATTCCAACCGGAAGATTCCTACCTCGAATCAATGGGTTGGATGACAGACACGGTGCCGGGAGGCTGCCAGTGTGCTTGCGTTATCGCTCGGGGAAGCGGGTGTATGAGTTACGCAGGCGATGTGGAAGGTGTAACGGGCGGGCGTCCGCCGCGGTTGCTGGATCAGGTGCGGGCGGCGCTGCGGGTGCGTCACTACAGCCGCCGTACCGAGCAGGCCTATGTCGGCTGGATCCGGCGATTCATCCTGGCCAATGGCAAGCGTCATCCGGCCGGGATGGGCGCTGCCGAAGTGGAAGCCTTCCTGACCGTGCTGGCCACCCGGCACGAGGTAGCGGCGGGTACGCAGAACCAGGCCTTGGCGGCGCTGTTGTTCCTGTACCGCGAAGTGCTGGGCATCGATCTGCCGTGGATGGAGGATGTGGTGCGGGCCAAGCGGCCGCGGCGGATTCCCGTCGTGCTGTCGCGCGGGGAAGTGACGAGCCTGTTGGCCGTGCTGGAGGGGCAGGCCTGGCTGATGGCGGCGCTGCTTTACGGAACCGGCATGCGCCTGATGGAGTGCCTGCGGCTGCGGGTGAAGGACGTGGACTTTGCCCGCAACGAGATCGTGGTGCGTGACGGCAAGGGCGGCAAGGACCGGCGCGTGCCATTGCCGCAACGGTTGCGCGAGGCGCTGCAGGCGGCGATGGAGAGGACGCGGGTGCTGCATGCCGGTGATCTGGCGCAAGGTGCGGGCGAGGTCTGGCTGCCGCATGCGCTGGCACGCAAATACCCGGGTGCGTGCCGTGATCCGGGCTGGCAGTACGTGTTTCCGTCAGCCAGGTTGTCGCGCGATCCTCGCGATGGGCGGCTGCGTCGCCACCACGTGGATGAAAGCGTGCTGCAGCGGGCGGTACAGCGTGCGCGCCGGCTGGCGGGCATCGACAAGCCGGCGACCTGCCATACGCTGCGCCACTCATTCGCCACCCATCTGCTGGAAACCGGTGCGGACATCCGCACCGTGCAGGAGCTGCTGGGCCACAAGGACCTCGCCACCACCCAGATCTACACGCATGTGCTGAATCGGGGCGCCGGGGGCGTGCTGAGTCCACTCGATCATTGAGATGGCGCGCATTCGCCGGCGCTACCTGGGCTAGAGGACCGGGGATCGCGCGAATCCCCAATCCCCAATCCCTAATCCCCGCCCTTACGGCTTGACGAACTTCAGCGTCATCCGGTCGCTCTCGCCGATGGCCTGGTACTTGCCGCGATCGGCTTCCGGGTGGTTGTTGGTCGGTGGCAGCGTCCACACGCCGTTGGGGTGGTCCTTGCTGTCGCGCGGGTTGGCGTTGACCTCGCTCTTGCCGGCCAGGCGGAAGCCGGCGGCCTGCGCCAGTTCGATCACCTGCTGCTCGCCGACGTAGCCGCTCCTGTCGTCGGCCGGCACGTCGGCGTTGGCGCGGTGCTCGACCACGCCGAGCACGCCGCCGGGCTTGAGCACGTCGAAGAAGCCCTTGAACATGCCCTCGGCCTGGCCGTTGGCGCGCCAGTTGTGCACGTTGCGGAAGGTCAGCACCAGGTCGGCCGAGCCGGCCGGGCCGAACGACGGCGCCTTCGGGTCGAAGGCCACCACCCCGGCCTTGCCGTACTGCGCCGGCGCGGCGGCGAACTTGCCCTGTAGCGAGTCGCGCGCGCGCTGCTGGTAGTCGCGTGCGCGATCGGACACCGCGGCCGGGTCGACCACGGCGGCGACGTAGCGGCCGCGCGCCTGCAGGTAGGGGGCGAGGATCTCGGAATACCAGCCGCCGCCGGGCGTGATCTCGATGACGGTCTGCTCCGGCGCCAGGCCGAAGAACTCCAGCGTCTGCGCGGGATTGCGCCAGGCGTCGCGCTTGGCGAAGTCGGGCGTGCGCCAGTCGCCCTTGAGCGCCTGGTCCAGCGAAAGCGCGGCCTGCGCATCCTGCGCCGCGTGTCCGGCGTGCGCGGCGTGATCGTGGGCCAGGGCGTGCGGGGCGGCGGGCGCGAGCAGCAGCGCCAGCGAGAAGGCTATCCGGTTCATGCTGGGGTCTCCCTTGGAAAAGGTGGCGCGAGCCTAGCATGTGCCGGCGCGCGGCCGGGTGCAGGTCAGGCGGGGTGGTCGCCGACCGGCAGGGTCACGTCCATCAGCGTGGGATCGTCGCGATCCGGCTTGACCTGGAAGCCGAACTGGCGGCACATCTCCAGCATCGTGCGGTTCTCGCGCAGCACCTGGCCCTCGACCACGTTCAGGCCCAGCCAACGCGCGTACTCGATCATGATGGTCATCAGCCGCCAACCCAGGCCGTGGCCCTTCAGGTCCGAGCGCACCAGGATGCCGTACTCGCCGCGATCGTAGTTGGCGTCGGCCAGCAGCCGCACCGCGCCGAGCATGCTGCCGTCCTCCGGGCGGATCGCCACTAGCGCGATCGAGCGCGCGTAGTCGAGCTGGGTGAGGCGGGCGATGAACTCGTGGCTGAAGTGGCGCACCGACTGGAAGAAGCGCAGCCGCAGGTCCTCGTCGCTGACGTGGGTGAAGAACTCGCGGAACATCGCCTCGTCCTCCGGCCGCACCGGCCGCACGAACGCGATGCTGCCGTCGGACAGCACCAGCGTGCGCTCCCATTCCCTGGGGTAGGGGAAGATGGCGAAGCGCGGGTGGCCGCGGCCCTTGTGCAGCCGCCGCGTCGGCGCCACCGCGATGCGCGCGTCCAGCGCGATCACGCCGTCGGCGTCGGCCAGCAGCGGGTTGATGTCCAGTTCGCGGATCTCGGGGATGTCGGCGGCCAGCTGCGCCAGCTTGACCAGCACCAGCGCGACCGCGCGCTCGTCGGCGGCCGGCACGTCGCGGTAGGCCTTGAGGATGCGCGAGACCCGCGTGCGGCCGATCAGTTCGTGCGCCAGCCGCAGGTCCAGCGGCGGCAGCGCCAGCGCCTTGTCGTTGATGACCTCCACCGCGGTGCCGCCGCGGCCGAACACGACCACCGGGCCGAACACCTCGTCGTCGGCGATGCCGGCGATCAGCTCGCGCGCCTTCGGCCGCAGCAGCGTCGGCTGCACGATCACGCCCTCGATGCGCGCATCCGGACGCGCCAGCCGTGCGCGCTGCAGCATGCCCTCGGCAGCCTCGCGCACCGCCGCCTCGCTGATCAGGTTCAGGCGCACGCCGTCGATGTCGGACTTGTGGGCGATGTCCGGCGAGAGGATCTTCACCGCCACCGTCTGCCCCTGCGCGATCAGCGGCGCGGCCAGCCGCGCGGCCTCGGCGGCGTCGGCCGCGCGCCACACCGGCGCGGTCGGGATGCCGTAGGCGCCCAGCACCTGCGCGGCGGCCAGCGGATCCAGCCAGGTCTGGCCGTTGGCCAGCGCCGCTTCCACCCGCGCGCGCGCGGTAGCGGTGGCGACGACGAAATCCTCCGGCAGGCTGGGCGGGGTCTCCATCAGCGCGGCCTGCGCCTGGCGGTGCCGGACCAGGTGCATGAAGCCCTCCACCGCGTCGGATTCGGTGGCGAAGGTGGGGATGCCGGCGGCGGTCAGCATCGCGGTGGCCTCGCCGTCGCCGCCCAGCCACACCGCGAACACCGGCTTGCGCTGCGCGCCGGCCGGGCGCGAGCGCCAGGCCTCGATCAGGGTGCGCGCCGACTCGCTGGCCGGCGACATCGCGGTGGGCACGTTGATGATCAGCAGCGCATCGCTGCCGGGCTCGTCCAGCATCGCGTGGATCGCGCGCGCATAGCGCTCGGGGCCGGTGTTGCCGATGATGTCCACCGCCGCCTCGCCGCGCCACAGCCCCGGCAGCGCGGCGTCCAGCGCCTGCCGGGTCTGCTCCGACACCTGGCCGGGCAGGCCGTCCAGATCGATCAGCCGGTCCAGCGCCAGCCGGCCCACGCCGCCGCCGGTGCTGAGGATGCCGAGCCGCTCACCGGGGAAGCCGTGGATGCGGCCCAGCGTCTCGGCGGCGGCGAACAGCTCGTCCAGCGACTGCACGCGCAGCAGGCCGGCGCGGCGGAACGCGGCGCCATAGGCGGCATCGCGGGTGGCCAGCGCGGCGGTATGGGTCATCAGCCGCTGGCGCGGGCGGCGCTCGTGCCGGCCCGGGCGGATCACCACCACCGGCTTGGCGCGCGCGGCCGCGCGCGCGGCCGACATGAACTTGCGCGCATCGCCGATGCGCTCGACGTACAGCAGGATCGCGCGGGTGCGGTAGTCGGTGGCGAACCAGTCGAGCAGGTCGCCGAAGTCCACGTCCATCGCCTGCCCCAGCGAGACCACCGCCGAGAAGCCGATGCCGCGCTGCGCGCTCCACTCGACCACGCCGGCGGCGATGGCGCCGGACTGCGAGATCAGCGCCAGGTCGCCGGCCTGCGGGTAGTGCGCGGCGATGCTGGCGTTGAGCCGCACGTGCGGGGCGATCACGCCCAGGCAGTGCGGGCCGAGGATGCGCAGCCCGCGCGCGCGCGCCAGTTCTTCCAGCTGCGCGGCGGCCGAGCCGGGTCCTTCGCCCAGGCCGGGGGTGAGCACGATGACCGCGCCGGCGCCCTGGTCGGCGGCGGCGGCGGCCACCTGCGGCACCAGCGCGGCCGGCGTGGCGATCACCACCAGGTCCGGCGTCCACGGCAGGTCCTTCAGCCGCGCCACCGTGGCCATGCCGTCGATCTCGGCGAAGCGCGGGTTGACCAGCGCCAGCTTGCCGGCGAACCCGGCCGCGCGCAGGTTGCGCATCACCGCCCGGCCCACCGAGCCGGCGCGCGGGCTGGCGCCGACCACCGCGACCGCCTGCGGCCGGAACACCGAGGAAAGCCGGTAGGTACTCATCGCGGGACAGCCGTTGCGCGCATGCGGTTACGTTACACGGGGGGATGTGAGCGGATCATGCCTCATGCCAGCCGCAGCGAAGGCGGATACGGCGGCGTGTCCGGCCAGTCGCCGGCGCGCAGCCGCGCCTGCAGATCGCGCCACCAGGCCGGGTCGAACAGCTCGCCGTGCGCGGCCTCCAGCGCGCGCGCCAGCGGCGCCGGCAGGCCGAGGAACAGGCGGAAGCGCTCGGGGAACACGTCGTCCGGGCCGACATGGAACCACGGCTCGGCGGCCATCCGTTCCTCGTGGCAGCCCGGCTGCGGCCAGTCGCGGAATTCGCAGCCGGTGACCGGGCGGATCTCGTCGTAGTCGTAGAACACCGCGCGCCCGTGCCGGGACACGCCGAAGTTCTTCAGCAGCATGTCGCCGGGGAAGATGTCGTTGCACGCCATGTCCTTGATCGCCTGCCCGTAGTCGAGCACGGCCTCGCGCGCGGCCTCCGGCCGCTGCTCGCGCAGGTACAGGTTGAGCGGGCGCAGCCGCCGCTGCACGTAGCACAGGTGGACGATGACGTCCTCGCCCTCGGTGCTGACGCTGCCCGTGCAGGCTTGCAGCAGTTCGTCCAGCAGGACCGGGGCGAAGCGCGCGCGCGGGAAGCGCAGGAAGCGGTACGGCTGGGTGTCGAGCAGGCGGCCGACGCGATCCAGGTGGAACACCAGCGAATACCTGTCCTCCACGTCCTGGCGGCTGAGCGCCTTGGGATAGGCGAAGCGGTCGCGGATCACCTTGAACACCAGCGGGTAGCTGGGCAGGGTGAACACCGCCATCACCATCCCCGGCGTGCCCTCGGCGTGCACCAGCCGTTCGTCAGGATGGCCGTGGAAATGATGGAAGAAGGTGCGGAAGCGCTCGGTCTTGCCCTGCTTGGCGCGGCCGAGCACGGTGTAGATCTCGTCGATCGGCTTGTGCGGCAGCAGCGTGCGCAGGAACACCACCGCGTCGCCCACCGTCGGCAGGTCGGCATGGAAGTAGCTGCGCGAGGTGCCGAACAGCTGCGCCACGTCGCCGCGCCGGGTCAGCACCGCCTCGGCGCGCAGCTTGCCGCCGTCGTTGACCAGCGCGATCACGCACGGCGAGAAGCGGTGCTCGCCGAACACGCGGCCGACCAGGTAGGCGCGCCGCTCGCGGTAGAACACCGTGTCAAGCAGCTCGATCGAGCGCACCGGATGCTCGCCCCAGTGCGCCAGGTCGTCCTGCAGGCGCACCGCGATCGCCGCCGCGCAGCGGGTCCGGTGCGCGTAGGGCACGTCGAAGGCGTAGTCGCCGAGCACGCGCGCGAAGGCCTCGGTCGGCCGCTGCTCGGACACCGCGTAGCTGTGCCGGGCGACCGGGTGGGTGATCGCGTCGGTCGGCTCGATGTCCAGGGCGACGAACTCGATCGACGCATCCACGCCGCGGGTGCGGAAGAAGCGCCGGGTCAGGGTGTTGTAGAAGGTCTTGTACAGCTCGCGATCGATCAGCCCGGCGACCAGGCGTTCGAAGGCGTCGCGCGCGGCCGACCACAGCGCGCGGTCGTGGGCGGCCTCCAGCAAGGCCGATTGCAGCCGCAGCGCGCATTCGGCGATGCACTGGTCGTACAGCGCGATGCGCTCGACCGCATCGGCGCGCGCGCCGGCCCAGTCCATCGCCTCGAAGCGCGGCCGCGCGCGGCGGGTGATCTCGCCGAAGCGCGCGTGGTAGTCGGCGAAGGCGTCGTGGATCAGGCGGGCGATGGCGTCGGCTTGGACCATGCGGCGATGTTAGCCGCGCACGGCTGGAGTCATTGCTCCGCCGCCGCGCCCGCCTGCTCCAGCAGCCACGCGCGCACCTTGCGGAAGCCGGGATGGGCCAGGCTGCGCTCCGGGTACACCAGGTAATGCGCGAAGTCGGCCTGCAGGCGCTTGCGCGTCAGCGCCACCAGCCGGCCGGCCTTGACCAGCGGTTCGGCCAGCGTCCAGCGCGCCAGCGCCACGCCCACGCCCTGCGCGGCGGCCTGGTGCAGGGTCTCGGTGTCGTCGAACTGCGCCACGTAGCGCGCCGGCGGTTGGCCGCCGAAGTGCTCGAACCAGTCCTTCCAGCGATTGGCCGGATCGCCCAGCAGCGGCAGCCTCGCCATCTGGTCGGCCGGCGGCCTGCCGTGCCGCTTGACCAGCGCGGGACTGGCGACCGGCGTGATCCATTCGTGGAACAGGAACTCCGCCTGCACGCCGGGCCAGCGGCCGCCGCCCAGCCGCAGCGCCAGGTCCACCGGCTCGCGCTCGAAGTCCACCACGTGGGTGCTGGACTGCAGGTTCAGGCCCAGCTCCGGGTGCGCGGCGAGGAACGCCGGCAGGCGCGGCACCAGCCAGGCGGTGGCCATCGACGGGATCAGGCTGAGCGTGACCGTGTGATCGTTGCGCAGGGTGGCGCGGCGCAGTGCGTGCTCGATGGCGTCCAGCGGCGCGGACACCGCGTCGAACAGGCGCTGCCCGTCGGGCGTCAGCTCCACGCCGCGCGGCCCGCGCGCCAGCAGCTTGTGCCCCAGCCGCTGTTCCAGCAGGCGCATGCGGTGGCTCAGCGCGCTGACCGTCAGGTGCATGGCCTCGGCCGCGCGGGTCAGGTTGCGCAGCCGCGCGGCGGTGACGAAGGCGTCCACCTGGTCCAGCGGCAATCGGCTCATCTTGAATCCACCTCAAGACTGGGTTGCGGGAGTTTCGCTTTTTTGGCGCCGATGATGCGCCTACCTTGGCAGCCCATTCAAGCCGGAGACGGCGCAACGGAGCGAATCCCATGCATGGCGAAGACAAATCGCGGTGGTGGCGGCAACTGGGCGGGATGAGCCAGGGCATGTTGTTCCTGCATGGCCACATCGCCCATCCCTGCACGGCCGCGCCGCAGGAACAGGAAGAATGCAGGTGCCCCGTCCACGATGCCGCGACAGGACCCGCCACCAATGCGCGGTGCGGCGGCTCGGCGCCCGCCGCCTGCGTGCGGTGACTTCGTTGCCGCTGTTTCCTTGGAACGTCCCGGGGAGGTCTCCGTGGGAGCGACGTCAGTCGCGACGAAGATGGTCCTGGCGTCGCGACTGACGTCGCTCCCACAGGGGAGAGTACGGGGCGAAAAACACAACACCCGGCATGATGCCGGGCGTTGCGGGTACCACGGGACGCGTCGCGATCAGGCCGACAGCGTCGCCAGCACGTCGTTGAAGGTCTTGCTGGGGCGCATCGCCGCGGACGTCTTCGCCAGGTCCGGGTGGTAGTAGCCGCCGATGTCGAGGGCCTTGCCCTGCGCGCCGTTCAACTCGGCGAGGATGGCGGCCTCGTTGTCGGCCAGCGCCTTCGCCAGCGGCGCGAACTTCGCCTTCAGCTCGACGTTGTCGTCCTGCGCGGCCAGCGCCTGCGCCCAGTACAGGGCCAGGTAGAAGTGGCTGCCGCGGTTGTCCAGTTCGCCGACCTTGCGCGCCGGCGAGCGGTTCTCGTCGAGGATGCGGCCGTTGGCCACGTCCAGCGCGTTGGCCAGCACCTTGGCCGGCGTGTTGAGGTAGCGCTGGCCCAGGTGCTCCAGCGACGCCGCCAAGGCCAGGAACTCGCCCAGCGAATCCCAGCGCAGGTAGCCTTCTTCCAGGAACTGCTGCACGTGCTTGGGCGCGGAACCGCCGGCGCCGGTCTCGAACAGGCCGCCGCCGGCCATCAGCGGCACGATCGACAGCATCTTGGCGCTGGTACCCAGCTCCATGATCGGGAACAGGTCGGTCAGGTAGTCGCGCAGCACGTTGCCGGTCACCGAAATGGTGTCCTCGCCCTTGCGGATGCGCGCCAGCGAGAACTTCATCGCCTCTTCCGGCGGCAGGATGCGGATGTCGAGGTTGTCGGTGGTGTAGTCCTTCAGGTAGCGCTCGACCTTGGCGATCACCTGCGCGTCGTGCGCGCGGTTGCGGTCCAGCCAGAACACCGCCGGCGTCCTGCTCAGGCGCGCGCGGCCCACGGCCAGCTTCACCCAGTCCTGGATCGGCGCGTCCTTGGTCTGGCACATGCGCCAGATGTCGCCGGCTTCCACCTTCGTCTCGAACATCACCTGGCCGGCATCGTCGGTGACGCGCACGGCGCCGTCGGCCGGGATCTGGAAGGTCTTGTCGTGGCTGCCGTATTCCTCGGCCTTCTGCGCCATCAGGCCGACGTTGGGCACGCTGCCCATCGTGGCCGGGTCGAACGCGCCGTTGGCCTTGCAGTCGTCGATCACCGCCTGGTAGATGCCGGCGTAGCAGCGATCCGGGATGACCGCCTTGGTGTCCTGCAGCTTGCCCTCGGCGTTCCACATCTTGCCGGAGTCGCGGATCATCGCCGGCATCGAGGCGTCGACGATCACGTCGCTGGGCACGTGCAGGTTGGTGATGCCCTTGTCGGAATTGACCATCGCCACGGCCGGAGCGTCCGCGTAGACGCCCTGCAGGTCGGCCTTGATCGCCTCCTGCTGCTCGGCCGGCAGCGCGCCCAGGCGCGCGTACAGGTCGCCGATGCCGTTGTTGGGATCGAAGCCGATCTTCTCCAGCACGGCGGCATGCCTGGCCAGCGCGTCCTTGTAGAACTCGCCCACCACCACGCCGAACATGATCGGATCGGAGACCTTCATCATCGTGGCCTTCAGGTGCAGCGAGAACAGCACGCCCTGCGCCTTGGCGTCGGCGATCTGCCCGGCGATGAACGCGGCCAGCGCCTTGCGGCTCATCACCGCCGCATCGACGATCTCGCCGGCCTGCACCTTGACCTTGTCCTTCAGCACGGTGACCGCGCCGTCGGCGGCGACCAGTTCGATCCTCAGCGCGCCGTCATTGGCCAGCGTGGCCGAGCGTTCGCTGCCGAAGAAGTCGCCGGACGCCATGTGCGCCACGTGCGTCTTCGAATCCGCGCTCCACGCGCCCATGCGGTGCGGGTGCTTGCGGGCATAGTTCTTCACCGACAGCGGTGCGCGACGATCGGAATTGCCCTCGCGCAGCACCGGGTTGACCGCGCTGCCCTTGACCTTGTCGTAGCGCGCCTTGGCGTCCTTTTCCCTGTCGTCCTTCGGCTCGTCCGGGTAGTCGGGCAGCGGATGGCCCTGCGCCTGCAATTCCTTGATCGCGGCCTTGAGCTGCGGCACCGAGGCGCTGATGTTGGGCAGCTTGATGATGTTGGCCTCCGGGCGGGTGGCCAGCTGGCCCAGCTCGGCCAGGTCGTCGCTGATCCTCTGCGCTTCGGACAGGTATTCGGGGAACTGCGACAGGATGCGTCCGGCCAGCGAGATGTCGCGGGTCTCCACGGCAATGCCGGCCGGGGCGGCGAACGCCTCGACGATGGGCAGCAGCGACTGGGTGGCGAGGAACGGCGCTTCGTCGGTCAGGGTGTAGATGATGCGGGGGGTATCCGACATGGGATCAGGACTCTCGGCAATGGACGTTGGGCAAGTCAACGCGCCATTGTCGCGCCTGGCCGCGCGCAGGGCAAAAACGTCGGGGTATGGAGCCGGTTGGCCGTCTCCCGGGGACGCTCGCGGTGCCGGGAGGGCGATGGCGCCGGGCAGAGCGGAGCAAGCTCCGTTCTACAGGTGAAGCCTTACCGGAGTCGGGCGAAAAAAGGACAAAAAAAGCGGGCGTGGATGGCTCCACGCCCGAGCTTGCCCACAGGGGTGGGGAGAGAGGGTGTTCCGGCTTACCTGACCTCGATTTCCTGGGTCATGCCGACCGGCTGGCCGTTGACGGTCACGTCTACGTTGTAGCGGCCGGCCGGCCACGGGTTGCTGTTGCGGAAGGTGATGTTGGTGACGCCGGCGTCCTCGGCGCGCACGGTGGCGGTTTCCTGCCCGGCGACCTGACCGTCCTGGTAGGTCAGCTTGGCGTCGATGGTGGCGTCGGCCGGGGTGGCGGCGTCGGTGCGCACCGAGACGATGATGCTGTCGCTGGTGGCGAAGGTGCTGGTCGCGGCGACCGAGCGGTCGGCGGCGGCGCTGTTGCCGATGGTGACGCTGGTGGCGGCCACCGGCGAGGACGGCGGCGGCAGCGGATCGGTCGGCATCGGCGCCGGCGTGGTGTCGGCCGGCGGGGTGACGGCGACGGGTTCTTCGTCCCGCTTGCAGCCGACCAGGGCGATGCTGCCGGCCAGCGCAATCAGCAGGGCGTGGGAAAGACGGGTAGCGGTCATGGTGATCTGTCCTTGGCGGTGGGGAGGTAAGGAAGGGATCAGAGCGAGGATTGCGGCGGCAGCTTCAGCACCTGGCCGGGGAAGATGCGATCCGGATCGTCGAGCACGTCGCGGTTGGCCTCGAAAATCTGTTTCCACGCATTGGCGTTGCCGTAGTGCGCCTGGGCGATCCTGGAGAGCGAATCGCCCTTCTCGACCGTGTAGGTCGGCATGCCGGTGATTTCCTCGGAGCTGTCCACCTGGGTGGTGACGCCGGAGAAATCGGCCTTCCCGACGATCTGCTCGGAACTGTCGACGCGGGTGCTGACGCCGGAAAAGTCGGCCTTCTTCTCGGTGCTCATGTCCACATCCTTTGCGGGAAAGTCGCGGGAGTGGACGCAGCCTTGCACGGCCCCCGTTAAGAAGGCATGCCAGTCTTGTGAAGAAGGCCGTGGCCGCGCCGTGGCGGCCACGCGGCGCCTACTGGCGCGGATCGCGCCGCGCCACCGGCGGCTGGAATCCCGGCGTGGCCCGCCACGGGTTGATGTCCAGCCCGCCGCGGCGGGTGTAGCGCGCCTCCACCGACAGCGAACGCGGCGCGCAATGCGTCATCAGGTCGTGGAAGATGCGCTCGACGCACTGCTCGTGGAAATCGGCGTGGTCGCGGAAACTGACCAGGTAGCGCAGCAGCCCGGCGCGATCGATGCGCGGGCCGTGGTAGCGCACGATCACGCTCGCCCAGTCCGGCTGGCCGGTGACCGGGCAGTTGGACTTGAGCAGTTGCGAGGTCAGGGTCTCGTCGACCACGGCCTGCGGATCGGCGACCAGGTACTGCGGCCGCGGCGGGCCGTAGTGATCGATCTCGATGCCCTGGGTGTCGATCGATTCGCCTTCCTCCAACTCGATCACCGGCGGCAGCCCGAAGGCCACGGCGACGTCGGCGCCGGCGCGCGCCGACAGGTCCAGGGTCAGCCGGTCCAGCACCGCGGTGTCGCTGTTGAAGCGGGTGCCGTTGAGCGAATTGAGGTAGAGCTTGAACGACTTGGATTCGATCAGCTGCGGCGAGTCGCACGGCACGGTGAAGGTGGCGGTGGCCACCCGCGGCTTGCCCAGCGCGTCGAGCCAGCTCAGCTCGTAGCCGTGCCAGCGGTCGTGGCCGGTGAAGGGCAGCGCGCCGGCGTCCAGGCCGAGGGCCTGGCGGCCCTGCGCGCGCGGGATGGGAAACAGCAGGGTGGGGTCGAACCGGCTCGGGTAGGCGACGTCTTTGCCCAGGCTGGAATCTTGCGGGGTGTTCATGGGGCGCGAGTCTAAGCGCTGCCGCTTGAGCGGCAGGTATACGGAAGGCGCGCCCGCCGGCGGCACGGAACGCGGAGGGCGATAAGATCGCCGCGCATCGAACCTGCCGCCCGCCTTCCGCCGGATCCCGCCATGCGCACCTTCCTGCCCGCCGCCCTGGCCCTGGCGCTGCCTTTCCAGGCCGCCGCGGCGCAGGCGCCGCCGGCCACCGACTTCATCGACCTGTTCGCGACCACGTGCGTGGCGCACTTCCATGCGCAGGACCGGTTGCGCGAGGCGATGTCCGCGCGCGGGGCCAGCGTGATCAAGGAGCAGCCGGCCTCGTTCTTCCTCGGTGGCCAGCCGGGCACGGCGTGGACGCTGCGCACCGCCGCCGGCCGCCATGTGGTCGCGCTGCGCGAGGACGGCGTGTGCGCGGTGTCCGCGCAGCGCGCCGACCTCGAGCAGGTCCACGCCGGCTTCACCGCCCTGGCGGCGACCGCGCCGGCGCCGATGGTGGCTAGTCCCCGGGACGATGCCGGGCCCAGCGGGGGCGCCCTGAGGACGGTCGCCTATGCCTGGCACCGTCCGGGAGAGCGCGCCGCCCTGCTGTTCACGCTGACCACGTCGAGCGAGACGTCGGCGACGATCCAGGCGATGGCGTCGCTGGCGCTGGTCGACGAACCGGCAGGGAATCCCTGAGCAAGCATCGTCATCCCTGCCTGTGCGGGGATGACGATGCCCGTCCGGAAGTTCTCCGGGCAGGCCCCTATCCGGCCGGCTTGTCGAGGTAGTCCAGCGTCACCTGCAACAGCGCGCGCAGGCCCACGTCCAGCGATTGCTCGTCGAGCAGGAACTGCGGCGAATGGTTGCTCGGCGCGGTGGCCGGATCGATGCCGGCGGAGGTGGCGCCGACGAAGAAGAACATCGACGGCACCTGCTGCGCGTACAGCGAGAAATCCTCCGAACCCATCTGCAGCGGCGGCTCGTACACGTTGCCGGCGCTGGCCACCGCCTGCAGGCTGGGCAGCATGCGCGCGGTCAGCGCGGGATCGTTGACGGTGGCCGGGTTGCCGTCGGCGTCCGGCACCTTGGCTTCCACGCGCGCGCCGTGCGCGGCGGCGACGTGCGAGGCCACGTTGTTCAAATCGGCGAAGATCTTCTGCCGCATGTCCTCGTCGAAGGTGCGGATGGTGCCGACCACCTCGACGTCGTCGGGGATGATGTTGTAGCGGATGCCGCCCTTGATCGCGCCGAAGGTCACCACCGCCGGCTGCTTCGACAGATCGCTGCGGCGGCTGACGATGGTCTGCGCGGTGCCGATGAGGTCGGCGGTGGCGACGATCGGATCGATGCCGCCCCAGGGCCGCGAGCCGTGCGTCTGCCGGCCGACGACGCGGATGCTGAAACGATCCGAGGCGGCCATCAGCGGACCCTGGCGTACCGCGATCTGGCCGACCGGCACCGAGGAGAACACGTGCAGGCCGAACACCGCCTCCGGCTTGAAGTCGGCGAACAGGCCCTGCGCCAGCATCATCTGCGCGCCGCCGTCCTCGCCGATCGGCGCGCCTTCCTCGGCCGGCTGGAAGATCAGCATCACCTCGCCCGGCAGCCGATCCTGCATCGCCACCAGCGCCTCGGCCACGCCCATCAGGATGCCGGTATGGGCGTCGTGGCCGCAGGCGTGCATCACCCCGACGGTCTCGCCGCGGTAGGTGTCGGTGGCCCTGGACGCGAACGGCAGCCCGGTCTGCTCGGTCACCGGCAGCGCGTCCATGTCGGCGCGCAGGGCGATGCGCGGGCCGGGCCGGCCGCCCTTGATGACGGCGACCACGCCGTGGTGGGCGATGCCGGTGCGCGGCTGCAGGCCGAGCGCGCGCAGGTGCTCGGCCACCTTGGCCGCGGTGCGCCGCTCGCGGTTGGACAGCTCCGGGTGCTGGTGGAAGTCGCGCCGCCAGTCGATCACCTTCTGCTGCAGCTTCTGCGCGGCGGCCGCCACTTCCGGGCGTTGCGCGGGCGCTTGCCAGGCATGCGCCGGCCAGGCGATGGCCAGCGACAACAGCAACGGGGAAACGCAGCGATGGACGTGGCGCATCGGGAGACTCCGGCGGGACGATGCGCCGATGCTAGAGCAGTTTGGCCGGGCATGGGCGAATGCACGCCGCCCGGGCGGGGGAAACCGCCCGCCAGCGACGCGGCGGAGCGCATCGTGCGCGGGAGGTGCGGTCGCGGCGGCATGCGCCCGGCCCGATCGTTGGGTGACTTCCTGCCTTGGCCCGGCTCGCGGGCCGGCTGCTATAACGCAGGGATGCACGCGCCCCGCAATCCGGCTTGCGGCGGCGCTCTCAAGGAGGATGTTCCCATGCGCCACGACGTTGTTTCCCGCAGCCGCGAGTCCTCGACGCCGGACCGGCGTCGCGATCCTCGAACGGGCGCATGACGCCATGCTCGCGATCCAGACCCGCGCGCTGACCCGGCGCTTCGCCGGCGACCACGGCGTCGCCGACCTCGACCTGGCGGTGCCGCAGGGCGTGGTCTACGGCTTCCTCGGCCCGAACGGCGCGGGCAAGACGACGACGATCCGCCTGCTGCTGGATCTGCTGCGCCCGGATTCGGGCGAGATACGGCTGTTCGATCGGCCCCTGCACCGCGGCGATCGCGCCGCACTGGCGCAGGTCGGCGCGCTGGTCGAGATGCCGTCGCTGTACGCGCACCTGGACGGCCGGGCCAACCTGGAGATCAGCCGCCGCCTGCTGGCGCTGCCGAAGGCGCGCATCGACGCGGTGCTGGAGCGGGTCGGCCTGGCCGGCGTGGGCCGCAAGAAGGTGGCCGAGTATTCGCTGGGCATGCGCCAGCGCCTGGGCATCGCGCTGGCGCTGATGGCCGGGCCGCGGCTGCTGGTGCTGGACGAGCCCGGCAACGGGCTGGACCCGGCCGGCATCCAGGATCTGCGCAGGATCCTGCGCGGGCTGGCCGGCGAGGAAGGCATCACCGTCTTCGTCTCAAGCCACCAGTTGTCCGAGGTCGAGCTGGTCGCCACCCATGCCGGCGTGCTCGACGGCGGCCGCCTGCGCTTCCAGGGCACGCTGGAGGAAATGCGCCGGCGCGCGCGGCCGCGGCTGGCGCTGCGCTGCGATGCGCCGGAGCGCGCCACGGCGCTGCTAGGCGAGGCCTGCGAAAGCCTCGCGCTCGATACGGAGCGGACGCTGCACATCGTCTCGCACCTGCCGGCCGCCGAAATCAACCGCCGCCTGGTGACGCAGGGCGTGGCGGTGTCGCACCTGGCGCTCGAACCGGTGACGCTGGAGTCGCTGTTCTTCGAACTGACCGGCGGTTCCGGCAAGGCGTGCGCGGCATGAACACCGATCGGGCCGCGGGCATGCCTTCGCATGCGTCGTCGCTGCTGCGCGCGCTGCACGCCGAGTCGCTCAAGCTGCGCGGCACGCTGGTGCTGTGGATGTCCGTGGTCGCGCCGGGCCTGGTCGGGCTGGTGGTGGTGCTGCAACTGCTGGTCAACCCGCCGAACGCGGCGCTGCAACCGCTGGAGGCATGGACGCGGCTCTGCTACGGGATGCTCGGGCTATGGGCCTTCCTGATGCTGCCGCTGTTCGTCACCCTGGAGGCGGCGCTGCTGGCGGCGCTGGAGCATGGCGGGCAGAAGTGGCGGCACCTGCTGGCGCTGCCGCTGCGCCGCGAGGCGTACTACCTGGCCAAGCTGATCATGCTGGCGGCGCTGCTGGCGATCGCCCACCTGTGCTTCTTCCTGCTGCTGCCGATCGGCGGATGGCTGCTGGCGGCCTTCCAGCCGAAGCTCGGCATCGCCGGGCCACCGCCGTGGCCGCTGTTGGCCATGACTGCTGGCAAGATCTTCGCCGCCAGCCTGCTGATCGTGGCGCTGCACACCTGGATTGCGCTGCGCTGGCGCAGCTTCGCCGTCGCCTGCGGCATCGGCATGGGCATGACGGTGATGGGCTTCCTGATCGGGCAGTCGAAGACGTTCGGACCGTGGTACCCCTGGTCGCTGCCGGTGTCGATGCTGAGCCAGTCGCAGGATCACCTGCCCCAGGTGTTGATGCTCAGCATCGGCGGCGCGCTGCTGGTGACGGCGCTGGGACTGTGGGAGTTCCGGCGCGCCGAATATCCGTGATGGGCCGTCGCGTGCCGGCATCGTGTAGCGGCGGCTGTAGTGACTCATCCGTGCACCATGCGCATCCGGTCCAGCAAGGGATGGACGCCGTTCGCCAAATGAGTTGCATCGGTACGCAGGTTGAATCGACATTCCAGGTTCAATACTCGGAGCAGCCCTCCGAGTCGTTCGATGGATGCTTTGAGATTCGACCCAACTCCGGGGGGATTAGCCGCTTGGACACCCTGCGCTGGATTCCAGTCCTGATCGCGTCTGCATTGTTTTCCCCCGCTGTCCACGCAGACGAGCCGGGCGACAGCTTCTGGCGCAGCGAGGACGGGAGCGCGCACCTGATTGTGCTGCAGGGCGGGCAGGAGATTGCTTTCAGCCTTGTCGTCGACGGGCAGCGCCGGTGCGAGGCGCCGGGTATTGCAAGGCAGGCCGAGGATGGACGCCATTTCCTTTTCAGGAACCAGCCGGCCTACTGGCGCTGGAAGCAAGGCCATGAGAGCTATGGGGTCCCGGAGGAAAATGGCAGCTGCGTCATCAGGTTCGATTTCTCGGTGGATCGAGTGACCGTCGGGAGCACGGGAAATTGCCGCAGCTTCTGCGGCGTCGGCGGCAGCCTGGACGTGACCCTTGCGAAGGTATCGCCATAGCGTCGAGCGATTCGTTCAAGCCGACGCCGTGGTCCGGATTGAAGGCCAGAACCACCGCTTGACGCCCCTTCCCGCACGGCGTAACTTGCGTGGGTCGAGGTTTCCATCGCTTCATCCCAATGAAGCGATGGAATTGAAAGGGAAGCCGGTGCGGGCGTTACATCGCCCCATTCCGGCGCTGCCCCGCAGCGGTATTTGGAAACGACCCCCGTCACCCGCACTGGTCCCCCGCGACCGGGAAGCGACGGGCAGTAGGCGGCCTGTCGCCAGGCCACGTCCATGAGCCCGAAGACCTGCCTCGGCCGGAAGACCCGTCCGTCTTCCGCCTGACCTGGAACCTCCGAGGGGAGGTGGCCGGTACGACGCGTGCTGCCCGATGCCGGGTATGGGCGCGTCCGCCCGCGCCCCCGCTTGCGGTTCCGGTTCGCCCGAGGGGGCGAAGGTCGCTGTCGTGGGCAACGCGCCGCCGGGCGCGCGGCCTGGCGGTTCCTTCGTTCCTCATCCGACCCCGCATGAGGAAACGCAACATGACACTGGTAACCAATCTCGGCTTCCCGCGCATCGGCGCACGGCGCGAACTCAAGCGCGTCCTGGAGGCCTACTGGCGCGGCGAAGCGTCCGCCGCGCAATTGCAGGAAGAGGCGCGCCAGCTGCGCCTGCGCCACTGGCAGCTGCAACGCCAAGCCGGCGCGCAGGTGCTGCCCAGCAACGACTTCTCGCTGTACGACCACGTGCTCGACGCCGCCTTCCTGTTCGACGCGATCCCGGCCGACTACCGCCGCCTGGCCGACGCCGATCCGCTGGCCGGCTACTTCGCGCTGGCGCGCGGCGTGCAGAAGGACGGCGTGGACCTGCGCGCGCTGGAGATGACCAAGTGGTTCGACACCAACTACCACTACCTGGTGCCGGAACTGCATGCCGGGCAGGACTTCCGCCTGCGCGACGACAAGCCGGTGGCCGAGTTCCTGGAGGCGCGCGCGGCCGGTTTCGACGCGCGGCCGGTGCTGCTGGGGCCGGTCAGCTTCCTGCTGCTGTCCAAGACGGTCGACGGCAGCGACCGGCTGGCGCTGCTGGACAGGCTGCTGCCGGTCTACGCCGAACTGCTGGCGAAACTGAAGGACGCCGGCGCCGAATGGGTGCAGATCGACGAGCCCTGCCTGGTACTGGATCTGGACGAAGCCGCGCACGCCGCCTACCGCCGCGCCTATGCCGCATTGGCGCAGGCGGCGCGGCCGAAGCTGCTGCTGGCGACCTATTTCGGCGCGCTGGGCGAGAACCTCGATTTGGCGGCCGGGCTGCAGGTCGAGGGCCTGCACGTGGATCTGGTGCGCGGCAAGGAACAGCTGGACGCGGTATTGCAGGCGCTGCCGAAGCCGCGGGTGCTGTCGCTGGGCCTGATCGACGGCCGTAACGTCTGGCGCAGCCCGCTGGACAACGCGCTGATCCTGGCGCGCTACGCCGCCGGCAGCCTCGGCGCCGAGCGGGTGTGGCTGGCGCCGTCGTGCTCGCTGCTGCACGTGCCGGTGGATCTGGACAGCGAGAAATCGCTGCCGGCGGATCTGCACGGCTGGCTGGCGTTCGCGAAACAGAAGATCGGCGAGCTGAAGGTGCTGGCCGACGCGCTGGACGGCGAGGCCTCGGCCGAGGCCGCGCTGGCGCAGTCGCGCAGGCAACTGGAATCGCGCCGGCAATCGCCGCGCGTGCACAAGCCGGAAGTGGCCGCGCGGCTGTCCGCGCTGGACGAGGCATCGGCGCGCCGCCAGTCGCCCTATGACGCGCGGCGCGCGGTGCAGTCGCAGGCGTTGCGGCTGCCGGCCTATCCGACCACCACCATCGGCTCGTTCCCGCAGACCCAGCCGGTGCGCGAGGCGCGCGCCGGCAACAAGTCCGGCAAGCTCAGCGACGCCGACTACGAGGCCTTCCTCGAGGCCGAGACCGAGAAGTGCGTGCGCTTCCAGGAGGAAATCGGCATCGACGTGCTGGTGCACGGCGAGTTCGAGCGCAACGACATGGTCGAGTATTTCGGCGAGCAGCTTGACGGCTTCGCCTTCACCAGGCAGGGCTGGGTGCAGAGCTACGGTTCGCGCTGCGTCAAGCCGCCGATCATCTACGGCGACGTGACCCGCCCGGCGCCGATCACGGTGCGCTGGTCGCGGTACGCGCAGTCGCTGACGCAGCGGCCGATGAAGGGCATGCTGACCGGGCCGGTGACGGTGCTGCAATGGTCGTTCGTGCGCGACGACCAGGAGCGCTCGCGGACCTGCCGGCAGATCGCGCTGGCCCTGCGCGACGAGGTCACCGACCTGGAGGCGGCCGGCATCGGCGTCATCCAGATCGACGAGCCGGCCATCCGCGAGGGCCTGCCGCTGCGCCGCGCCGACTGGCCGGCTTATCTTGCGTGGGCGGTGGAGTGCTTCCGCATCGCCGCCTCCGGCGTGGCCGACCGCACCCAGATCCACACCCACATGTGCTACTCGGAGTTCAACGACATCATCGACGCGGTGGCGGCGATGGACGCCGACGTGATCTCCATCGAGACCTCGCGCTCGCGGATGGAGCTGCTGGACGCCTTCGTGCAGTTCCGCTATCCGAACGAGATCGGCCCCGGCGTCTACGACATCCATTCCCCGCGCGTGCCCGACACCGGCGAGATGGTGGAGTTGCTGGAAAAGGCCAGGGCGGTGCTGTCGCCCGAGCAGATCTGGGTCAACCCGGACTGCGGGCTGAAGACGCGCGGCTGGCCGGAGGTGCGCACCGCATTGACCGCGATGGTGGAGGCGGCCAAGGCCCTGCGCGCCGCGGCATGAACAAGCCCGGTGGGAGCGACGTCGGTCGCGACTGACGTCGCTCCCACCGGCGGGGTTGCGCGATTCGTAGGGATGGCAGGGCTTGGCTGACGGGCCGGGTCACCCTACGCGCCGGCCAGAGGCGCCAATGGCGATACCGTCGCCGGCTTGCCGTCCTCGTCCAGCGCGATCATCACGAAGTGGCCGGTGGTGCACAGTTCGCGCCGGGCGCTGTGCAGATCCTCGGTGAACAGCTCCACCTCCACCTTCATCGAGCTGCGGCCGACCCCCGCCACCTTCGCGACCAATTCGACCAGTTGCCCCTGCCGCACCGGCACGCGGAAGTCCACCTGCTCCGAGCGCGCGGTCACCACCGTTCGCCGCGCGTAGCGCGAGGCGGCGATGAAGGCGGCCTTGTCCATCCACGCCAGCGCCTGGCCGCCGAACAGCGTGCCGAGGTGGTTGGCGTGGTCGGGGAAGACGATTTCCAGCAGGCGGGCTTCGGTGGGGGCGGGCATGGGCATGAACTTGTGGGAGCGACGTCAGTCGCGACTTCTCGATGGGCTGGACGAATCCTGGAGTCGCGACTGACGTCGCTCCCACAGGGGAATCGGGGAGGCGTGATCAGAACGCGTGATCGAAACCGACCTCGCCCTGCACGCCGACCTGGTAGGCCGACACGCGCCGCTCGAAGAAGTTGGTCAGTTCCTGCACGTCCTGCAATTCCATGAACGGCAGCGGGTTGCGCACGTCGTAGCGCTTGGCCATGCCGAGCTTGGCGAAGTGCTGGTCGGCGCAGTGCTGCAGGTACTGGCGCATGTCGCGGGTGGAAATGCCGGCCACGCCGCCGGACAGCACGTCCTCGGCGAACTGCACCTCGCACTCGATCGCCTCGGCCAGCATCTCGTAGACCTGCTCCTGCATCCGCTCGTCGAACAGGTCCGGCTCCTCCTCGCGCACGGTGCGCACGCACTCGAAGGCGAACTCCATGTGGCAGCTCTCGTCGCGGAACACCCAGTTGGTGCCCGAGGCCAGCCCCGGCAGCAGCCCGCGCGAGCGGAAGTAGTACACGTAGGCGAAGGCGGCGAAGAAGAACAGCCCCTCGATGCAGGCGGCGAAGCAGATCTGGTTGAGCAGGAACTGGCGGCGCTGGTCGCGGGTCTCGATGCGCCTCAGATCCTGGATGCTGTCGATCCACTTGAAGCAGAAGTCGGCCTTCTTCTTGATGGCCGGGATGTTCTCCACCGCGGCGAAGGCCTTGAAGCGCTCGGCCGGGTCGGGCAGGTAGTTGTCCAGCAGGGTCAGGTAGAACTGCACGTGCAGCGCCTCCTCGTACAGCTGGCGCGACAGGTACATGCGCGCCTCGGGCGCGTTGAGGTGCTGGTACAGGTTCAGCACCAGGTTGTTGGACACGATCGAGTCGCCGGTGGCGAAGAAGGCGACCAGCCGGTGGATCAGGTGGCGATCGGCCGGGGTCATCTTCGCGTGCAGGTCGGTGATGTCGATCTGGAAGTTGATCTCCTCCACCGTCCAGGTGTTCCTGATGGCGTCGCGGTACATGTCGTAGAACTGCGGGTAGCGCATCGGGCGCAGGGTCAGTTCGAAGCCGGGATCCAGGAGGCGAGGAGTGAGCGGAGAGGAGTGAGGAGTGAGTGGGGCAATGGCTGACATGGGAATGGGATTCCTCTGATGGAGCGAATGGCGATACCCGGTCACGATGGACAGTGGAGGAACGCGCGATGCATTACATGGAAACGAAGCTATGGAACAAGGCGATGGAATTGGCGGAACTGGCGTGCAGGAGCGTGGTTCGATTGCCGGGCGAGGAGCGATACGGAATCCGCCTGCAGATCACGCGCGCGGCCGTTTCCGTTGCCAGCAATATCGCGGAGGGCTGGACGCGTGAATCGAAGAGCGAGCGGCGGCAGTTCCTGGCGGTCGCGCATGGGTCGCTGTCAGAGCTGCACACACAACTTCTACTTTGCGGCCGCCTGGGCTGGCTACCCTCCGATTCGTTGGCCATACCGCTAGGCTTGATCGACGAAATCAGCAGAATGCTTACCACCCTGCGCCAACGTTCCCGCCCCGCATGAACCCGCCTTCCGCTCACTCCTCACTCCTCTCCGCTCACTCCTGCCTCACTGGCAGGCCTCGCAGGCTTCCGGGTTCTCCAGCGAGCAGGCGATGGCTTCGGTCGGCGTGTACTCGCGCTTGGGTTCGGTGGCCGCGACGGTGCTGACCGTAGTCTTGGCGATGCGGGTGGCCGGGCGCGAGCGCAGGTAGTAGGTGGTCTTGATGCCCTGCTTCCACGCGTACATGTACATCGACGACATCGCGCCGATGTTGGGGCTTTCCATGAAAAGGTTCAGCGAGGCGGACTGGTCGATGAAGGCGCCGCGGCCGGCGGCCATGTCGATCAGCGCGCGCATCGGCAGTTCCCACGCGGTGCGGTAGACCTGCTGCAGCGTTTCCGGGACCTGCGCCATGCCCTGGATCGAACCCTCGGACAGCTTGATCGCGTCGCGCATCTCCGGCGTCCACAGGCCCAGCTTCTTCAGCTCGTCGACCAGGTAGCGGTTGACCTGCAGGAAGTCGCCCGACAGCGTCTCGCGCTTGAACAGGTTGGACACCTGCGGCTCCACGCACTCGTAGCAGCCGGCGATGGAGGCGATGGTCGCGGTCGGCGCGATGGCGATCAGCAGCGAGTTGCGCAGGCCGTGCTCCTTGATGCGCTCGCGCAGCGCGTTCCAGCGCTCGGCCCCGCTTCCATCAGGAGCGCCCGGCGCCACGCCCCAGGCGTCGAACTGCAGCTCGCCATTGGCGGCGCGCGTATCGGCGAAGGACGGATGGCGGCCGCGCTCCTGCGCCAGTTCCACCGACGTCTCCAGCGCGTGGTAGTAGATGGACTCGGCGATCCTGGCCGACAGCTTGCGCGCCTCCTCGCTGTCGAACGGCAGGCGCAGGCGGAAGAACACGTCCTGCAGGCCCATGCAGCCCAGGCCGACCGGGCGCCAGCGCAGGTTGCCGCGCCGCGCCGACTCGATCGGGTAGAAGTTCAGGTCGATCACGCGGTCGAGCTGGCGCACGGCCAGGCGCACGGTCTCGGCCAGCTTGTCGAAATCGAAGAAGCCGCGGCCGTCATCAGGATCGCTGTCGAAGTGGTTGCCGAGGTTGATCGAACCCAGGTTGCACACCGCGGTCTCCTCGGCCGAGGTGACCTCCAGGATCTCGGTGCACAGGTTGGACAGGTGGATCACGTTGCCCGTGCGCAGGGTCTGGTTGCTGGCACGGTTGCACTTGTCCTTGAAGGTCATCCAGCCGTTGCCGGTCTCGGCCAGCGTGCGCATCATCCGCGCGTACAGCTTGCGCGCCGGGATCGTCTTGACCGCCTTGCCCTGCGCCTCGGCCTGCGCGTAGGCGCGCTCGAAGGCTTCGCCGTACAGGTCGGTCAGCTCCGGCACCACGCGCGGATCGAACAGCGACCAGTTGCCGTCGGCCTCGACGCGCTTCATGAACAGGTCCGGCACCCAGTTGGCCAGGTTGAGGTTGTGGGTGCGGCGGGCCTCGTCGCCGGTGTTGTCGCGCAGTTCCAGGAAGTCCTCGATGTCGGCGTGCCAGGTCTCTAGGTAGACGCAGGCCGCGCCCTTGCGCTTGCCGCCCTGGTTGACCGCCGCCACCGACGAATCCAGCGTCTTCAGCCACGGCACGATGCCGTTGCTGTGGCCGTTGGTGGACTTGATCAGCGAGCCGCGCGAGCGCACGCGGGTGTACGACACGCCGATGCCGCCGCTGAACTTGGAGAGCTGGGCGATGTCGCCGTACTTCTGGTAGATCGATTCCAGCGTGTCCTGCGGCGAGTCCAGCAGGAAGCACGAGGACAGCTGCTCGTGGGTGGTGCCGCTGTTGAACAGCGTCGGCGAGCTGGGCAGGTAGTCCAGGTTGCCCATCCGGCGGTACAGCGCCAGCGCCTCGGGCACGTCCTCGCTCAGCGCGCAGGCGATGCGCAGGAAGAACTGCTGCGGCGTCTCGATGACCTTGCGCGTGTGCGGGTGGCGCAGCAGGTAGCGGTCGTACAGCGTGCGCAGGCCGAAGTAGTCGAAGCGCAGGTCCAGCGAGGCGTCCAGCGCGTCGTTGAGCTTGCGCGCGTTGGTCTGCACGAAGCCCAGCAGGCGATCGTTGATCAGGCCGACCTCGTGGCCGCGGGTGACCGACTGCGAGAACGCGTGGATCTCCTGGCCGGTGACTTCCTTGGCGATGTAGCCGGCCAGCAGGCGCGCGGCCAGGCGGCTGTATTCGGGCTCCTCGCCGGTCAGCAGCGCGGCGGTGCGGATGGACAGCTCGTCCAGTTCGCGCGTGCTGGCGCCGTCGTAGAGGCCGGAGATGGTGCGGGTGGCCACGCGCATCGGGTCGATGGCGTGCAGGCCCTCGCAGTTGCGCTGCACGGCGCGGACGATCTTGTTGAGGTCCACCGGCTCGCGGCTGCCGTTGCGCTTGGTCACGCTCATCGCGGTGGCCGTGGGCGGCGAGGTCAGCGAGAACGCGTCCTTCTGGGACGGGGCGGTGCCGGCGGCGTCGGCCACGGCGGTATCGGTCTGGGTCACGGGCTTGCTCCAGTGCGTGGTGCACGCGGCGGCCCGTCCCTCGCAGGCTGCGCAGGCCGTACGCGGATCGCAGGATGGAAAAGCGGCGTCGCAGGCGGCGAGATCGCGCAGACGAGGCTGCGGCCGTCCCTGCTTCGCCAGCCATCTCCCCCCGGAGATTCCGCGGCCGGCACCGCGCGGTGTGCAACGCGCGGCTGTCGGCAGGTCTTCGGACTTGCGGGCCTGGGGCGAGGAGTGAGGGGAGAGAAGTGAGGAGTGAGCAAGAGCTTTCTGCTCCCCGCTCACTCCTCACTTCTCCTCGCTCACTCCTGCCCTTTCCTAGCCGCCGCTTCCCAGGACCGTGCGGTCCCAGTGCTTTCGTGGCGGGTTCGTTCCCGGTTACCGCTGCGGGGCAGTGCCGGAATGGGCCCTTCGGGCCTTCACCGGCTTCCCTTTCAATCCGGTGGCTAGCCACCACCGGAACCGACCGGCACAAGATAGGGGGGTGTAGGGGAGGCGTCAATCCTAGATGTTGTAGTTGGACCGTGAAACCTCGTAGCGCCACGGCTGCGCATGGCGAGAAGCGTCACGCGGAATCGCGCAGGCCATGAAGCGGCAGGTTCTCCTTGCCTTCTCCCTGTGGGAGCGACGTCAGTCGCGACAGGGGCGTTGCCGATACGATAACCGTCGCGACTGACGTCGCTCCCACGGGCGGAGGGAGCCCGCGTGCTCGCGGTCAGGCCATCCGCCGCAGCAGTTCCGGCAACGCTTCGGCGGCGTTCGCTCGCCAGGCCAGATCCATCGACGGCGACAGCGCGGTCGGTTCCGGGTTGATCTCGGCCACGCGCGCGCCGTGGCGCTGCGCAAGGCCCGGCAGTCCGGCAGCCGGGTGGACCAGCCCTGAGGTGCCGACCACCAGCATCAGCTCGCAACGCAGCGTGGCCTGCTCGGCGCGGTTCCAGGCGTCGGCCGGCAGCGCCTCGCCGAACCACACCACGCCCGGTCGCACCTGGCCGCCGCAAGCGGTGCAGACCGGCGGCGGCAGTCGCAGTCGCGGCGTGTCTGGATCGCAGTCCTGCCATTCCCCTTCATATGGCTGTGCGCAATCGAAGCAGCGCAGCGCGAACAGGCTGCCGTGCACATGCGCCTCCACCGTGCTGCCGGCGCGCTCGTGCAGGTCATCGACGTTCTGGGTGACCAGCGCGAGATCGCCATGCAGGCGCGTCAGCGCCGCCAGCGCGTGATGGCCGGCGTTCGGTTCGGCGCGCCGCACCCGCGCCATCCGCCAGCGATACCAGCCCCACACCAGCGCGCTGTCCGCGCGCCACGCCTCGGCGGTGGCCAGCCGCTGCGGATCGAAGCGCGACCACAAGCTGTCGTGCGCGCCGCGGAAGGTCGGCACGCCGCTTTCGGCCGACATGCCGGCGCCGGTCAGCACGCAGATGCGCCGCGCCTGCCGGATCCAGTCCGACAGCGTGGCGGCGACGTCGAGGGCCGGCGATGTCATGGCGTCTCCCCGCGAGTTCTGCCTGGCCATCTTTCGCCACCGGCGCGGCGATGGCAACGGCTCAGGCGCGGTGCGGCGTGGCCAGGTACTCGGCGCTGCGCATCTCGATCAGGCGCGAGGCGGTGCGCTCGAACGCGCCCTGCAGGCGGGTGCCGGCGTAGAGCGCGGTCGGCGCGTCGGCGGCGGTGCAGACCAGGTTGACGTGGCGGTCGTAGATCTCGTCGATCAGGTTGACGAAGCGGCGCGCGGCGTCCTCGTTGAGCGCGTCGAAGCGCGGGATGCCGCCGAGCAGCACGGTGTGGAACTCGCGCGCGATCTCGATGTAGTCGGCGGTGCCGCGCGGGCCCTCGCACAGCGCGGCGAAGTCGAACCAGGCCATGCCCTTGCCGCGCGCGCGCACGTCGATGCGGCGATCCTCGATGACGATGTGGCCGCCGCGCGCGTCGCTGCCGGCGCTCAGTTCCTTCCAGCGCTCGCACAGCCAGGCGTCGGACCCGCCGTCCAGCGGCGCGCGGTAGACCGGCGAGCGGGTCAGCGCGCGCAGGCGGTAGTCCTCGGCGCCGATCGCGTGCACTTCCACGCAATGGCGGCGCAGCAGCTCGATGGCCGGCAGGAAGCGCTCGCGCTGCAGGCCGTCCTTGTACAGGTTCTCCGGCGCGGTGTTGGAACTGGTCACCAGGGTCACGCCCTCGGCGATCAGCCGCTCCAGCAGCCTGCCCAGCAGCATCGCATCGCCGATGTCGGTGACGAAGAACTCGTCCAGCACCAGCACGCGCAGCCGGCCGCGCCATTCCTGCGCGATGCGCGCCAGCGGATCGGCCTGGCCGGCGTGCTCGCGCAGGCGCTCGTGGATCTGGCGCATGAAGCGGTGGAAGTGGGTGCGGTACTTGCCGTTGCGGATGCCGCTCTGCGCTTTGGCGTGACCTGCGGTCACGAAAACAGGGAGCGGCAACTGCTCGTAGAACAGATCGATGAGGAAGGTCTTGCCGCGTCCCACCCCGCCCCACAGGTACAGGCCCGGCACCGGCGCGGGCCTGCGCCAGCGCGCCGACAGCCGATCCAGCCAGCCCTCGCCGCCGTCGGCGAGCAGCGCGGCGTGGATGCGATCCAGCTCGCGCAACGCCTCGTGCTGGGCCGGATCGTCCTGCCAGCGTCCCTCGGCCACGCCGCGCGCGTAGGCGCGCGACGGCGCTTCCGCCGCCTGTTCCAGTTCCCGCGTATTCATGCCGACGGCAGGTAGCCCTTGACCGCGTGCTTGATCGCGCCGCGCAGATCCATCAGCTTGCGATGGAAGAAATGGCTGGTCTCGGGCATGCGGATCAGTTCGGGCGGATCGGACAGGCCGTCGACCCAGTCGTAGACCGCCTGCGGATCGACGATCTCGTCCTCCTCGCCCATGATCACCAGCCAGCGCTCCTTCGGCGGCACGATCTCGGCGAACTTCCAGCGCCCGGCCGGCGGCGCGATCGAGATCAGCACGTCGGGCCGCAGCGCCTGCGCCATCCGCAGCGACACGTAGGCGCCGAAGCTGAAGCCGGCCAGCCACAGCGCGCCGGGCCGTTGCGCGCGCACCCAGTCGGCGACCGCGCGCAGGTCATCGCCCTCGCCGGCGCCGTGGTCGAAGCTGCCGGCCGATTCGCCGGCGCCGCGGAAGTTGAAGCGCACCGTCACCGCGCCCAGCTCGCGCAGGCTGCGCGCGGCCATCACCACCACCTTGTTGTGCATCGTGCCGCCCTCGGTCGGCAGCGGATGGCAGACGATGGCGGTCAGCGGCAGCGCCGGGGTGCCCTCGTCGGGCCATTCGACGATCGCCTCGATCGGCCCGGCCGGGCCTTGCAGGGTGACGGGGCCGGATTCGGCGGGAAAGCGCGGGTTGTCCATGCCGCCATGATACGGCCTGGCGATGCGGCCGCGTTTTTCGCGCGAACCGTGGACTCCGGTGCTGCCCGGAAGCGCGGGACGCGTGCGATCCTCAGCCGGCCTTCCGCCACGCGGTTTGCCTACATGGCCCTGGACGCCTTCGCGCTGATCCTGACGATGCTCGCCATCGGCATGCTGTTCGCGCGCCTGAAGCTGCTGCCGGACAGCGCCGCCGAGGTGCTCAACCGCATCGTGCTGTACGTCTGCCTGCCGGCGGCGGTGCTGATCTACGTGCCGCGGCTGCGGGTGGACGTCTCGCTGATCGGCGTCATCGTCACGCCCTGGCTGTTGACGCTGGCGACCGTGGCGCTGGTGGCGCTGGCCACGCGCTGGCTGAAGTTCCGCCGCGACGAGCACGCCGTGCTGCTGCTGGGCGTGGCGCTGTGCAACAGCAGCTTCATCGGCTACCCGATGGTGCGCGCGCTGGTCGGCGAGGACGCGCTGCCGTACGCGGTGGTGTACGACCAGTTCGGCACCTTCGTGCTGCTGTCCACCTTCGGCCTGTACGTGCTGGCGCGCTACGGCGGCGACGCGCCGCCGACCGCGCGCGGGATCGCGTTGCGCATCGCCAGGTTCCCGCCTGTGTGGGCGCTGCTGCTGGGGCTGACGCTGATGCCGGCGCAGCCGCCGCAATGGATCGCCGACGCCTTGCAGAAACTGGCCGACGCGCTGCTGCCGCTGGTGATGCTGGCGGTGGGCCTGACCATCCAGCTGCGGATGCCGCGCGACGAGGTCAAGCCGCTGGCGGTGGGCCTGCTGCTGCGGCTGGTGGTGCTGCCGGCCCTGGCGCTGCCGCTGTCGCTGCTGTGGGGCATGGACGGCGGCATGCTGCAGGCCAACGTGCTGGAGTCGGCGATGCCGCCGATGATCACCGCCGCCGCGCTGGCCATCTCGCACAACCTGGCCCCGCGCCTGGCCGCCGCGCTGGTCGGCTACGGCATCCTGCTGTCGCTGATCACGCTGCCGATGTGGGCGTGGGTGGCCGGGCGGTTCGCCTGAGTTGAAGGAAGCCGTGCGCCGTGCGACGGTACCGGCCTGCCCGCAACGGAAGTGTGCGATGAACAGGAAGGCGAAGGGATTTCTCGGCGCGTCGCTGGGCCTGATGCTGGCGGCCACGGTGCAGGCCGGCGCGCCTGCCGGCCAGGCGGGTGCCGACACGCTGGCCTGGCTGGCCGAGTCGCAGCGGTTGCAGGAAGATCCCGGGCTGGAGGCGTTGAACCGCGACTGGATGCGACGCTATCGGTTGGCGCTGGAGACGCACTTGCCTGTGGTGGCCGCGCGCGGGACGCCGCGCGAACTGCTCGCTGCGGCCCTGATGTTGCCGGCCCGGGAAGACGCCGGGGTGGAAGCCGGAACATGGATGGCGCCGGAAGCGTGGGGCTGGCTGGAAGCGGCCGACCGCGCCGATCCCCGCGACGTCCTGGTGGACTGGGCGCTGGCCAATGTCTGCATGTCGCAAGACGCTCCCTGCGACAGGGAGCGCTTGCTGCGCTCGCTGCTGCAACAGGATCCGGACAATGCCGAGATCCGGCTACGCGCATTGGCCGAGGCGGCGCACAGGGGCGATGCGCAGGCGGCCGAGCGGCATTGGCGCGCCGCCACCGAAGCGACGGTCCATCGCAGCCGCTTCCTGGAACTGGGCCGCCTGCTGCGCGACATCCAGCGGGAAGTCCCGCTGCCGCCGCTGGACGCGCGCCTGGCGCATGCGCACGGCGTGTGGATGGGCCTGGGACGCCCGGCCGAAGTCGAGGACATGGCCGACGCCTTCGTCATTGCGATGCTGGCGGCGGTGGCGATGCCGGCGATGGCGGAGGTGCCCCGGCGCTGCGAGGCGCGGGCCATCCGCGAAGATGCCGTCCGGCGCGCGGAATGCATACGCGTGTTCACCCTGCTCGCCGCCGACGAGTCCACCCTGCTGGGGCCGATGGTCGCGCTGCCGCGGCTGGTCGAACTGACCGAAGGCGAGCCGGGCAACGCCGGCTGGCGCGCGCGGCTGCGCCGGATCCGCTGGATTCATGAAAGCGCGTTGGCGCGCATGCTGCCGTCAGGTCCGGATCAGGCGCCGCTGCCGAAAGGATATGCGGACTGGTTCATCGACGAAGGCGAACCGGCCGCGATGCGCTGGCTGCTGCAGGCGCAGGGGATACCGCCGGAGCCGCCTCAGGATTGGCAACCGCGGGATCAGGCGATGCGCAATCCGAACGATGCGCAGGCGAGTCCAGGCGCATAGCGCGTTTGAGGGCGAGTCGGGCAAGTTCGGCTCCACGAGGCCGGTCCGGCACGAGCGTCCGAGGCGGGGTTATTCCTCTTGTAGAGCCGAGCTTGCTCGGCTCCCAGGTCGCCGCGATGCGGTGCGGCGGGCATTGCCAGGGCTGCTGCTTGTCTCCGGGCAGCAGCAAGCCGAGCAAGCTCGGCTCTACAAGGCTGGTTCGGCCGGCGGCGCCGGCCTCACTCGTGCCGCAGCGCCGCGATGGGATCCAGCTGCGCGGCCTGGCGCGCGGGATAGACGCCGAAGCCCAGGCCCACCAGCGCGCAGAACGCGGCCGAGAGCAGGATCGGCAGCGGCGCCCAGGCGACCTGCCAGCCGGCGAAGGTGGCGATCAGGTAGGCCAGCGCCGCGCCGAACAGCAGGCCCAGCAGCGCGCCGGCGATGCAGATCACGCTGGCCTCGCGCAGGAACTGCGCGATCACGTCGCGTCGCCGCGCGCCCAGCGCGCGCAGCAGGCCGATTTCGCGCCGCCGCTCCAGCACGTTGGCCAGCATGATGTTCATGATGCCGATGCCGCCGACCAGCAGGCTGACGCCGGCGATCGCGCCCATCACCACCTGGAAGATGCGCTGGGTCTGCTGGTGCTGCTGGAACAGCTGCTGCGGCACGATCAGCTGGTAGTCGGTCACGCCGGCATGGCGCTGGTCCAGCACCGCCGACAGCACGCCGGCGCCCGCGGCCAGCTTGTTCGGGTCGTCCAGGCGCAGCAGGAAGCGATCCACCTCGTCCTCCTGCGGCTGGAAGCGGAAACGCGCGCTCGCGCTCGCCAGCGGCAGGTAGATGCGGTTGCTTTCCGAGCCCAGCTGCACGCCCTCGAAGCTGTCCTGGCCGAGATCGCGATCGGCCAGCACGCCGACCACCTCCAGCCAGACGTGGTTGACCTTGACCAGCCCGCCGACGGCGCCGCCTTGCGGGAACAGATCCGCGGCGGCCTGGTGCCCGAGCACCGCCACCGCCGCCAGCGTCGCCTCGTCGTCCGCGTCCAGCAGCGGGCCCTGGCCGGCCCGCAGCGAGGACAGGTCGAACCAGTGCGCGCCGACGCCGCTGGCCTGCGCATCGCTGCGGCCGCTGTCGCTGAACACCGAATGGGTGCGGATGCGCTTTTCCGCGCCGTGGCGTTCGGCGCCGGGCACCACCGCCAGCGCGGCCTCGGCGTCGGCCACGCTCAGGCCCAGGCTGCGCTCGCGGGTTTCCTTCAGCGTCGCCTCGTCCTGCGGCTTGGCCTCGGCGATCAGGTTGTGCAGGCCCAGTCCCTCGACCAGGCGCAGCGCCTCGCGGCGGCTGCCTTCGCCGACCGCCTGCATCGCCACGATGGCGCCGACGCCGAAGATCAGGCCGAGCAGGGTGAGCAGCGTGCGCAGGCGGCGGCGCCAGAGTTCCTCGACGGCCTCGCGCCAGACCGCGGGCAGACGGGTCAGCAGGCGGTTCATCGCGCCGCTCCCGCGCTGTCGTCGCCGGCCTGGCCGGCGGCCGCCTGCGCTGCGTCTTCCCCGGACTCGCCGGGAGCGGGCGCCTGCGCGCCCGCCGACAGCAGTACCTGATCGCCGGGCTTCAGTCCGGACAGCACCTGCGAGCGCGCGGTCCCGCGCACGCCCAGTTCCACTTCGCGCGGCACGTACTCCCCGCCCTCGCGCACCCGCACCCAGGCGCGGCCGTCGCGCTGCTCGATGGCGACGTTGGCCACGCCCAGCGCCTCGGGCGCGTCCAGCAGCACCACCCTGGCCTGGAAGCGCTGGCCGGGGATCAGGCCGTACTTGCCGACCGCCTCGGCCGGCACCGGCGCGCGCATCGACAGGTACTTCACCGGGCTCTCGCGTCCCTTGACCTTGGCCGCGCTGGCGACCCAGGACAGGGTGCTGGCGATGCGCTGGTCGGGCCGCCCGACCGGGTGCATTTCCACGGCGGCGCCCACCTGCACGCCCTGCGCCTCGATCTGCGGCAGGTCGATCTCGATCTCCATCGCCGCGGTGTCCGGCAGGCTGCCGAACTCGAAGCCGGCACGCAGGTTGGCGCCCGGCATCGGCTTGTCGCCCGACCAGTTGGGTGTCAGCAGCAGCACGCCGTCGTTGGGCGCGCGCAGTTCCAGCGCGTCCATGTCGGCCTGGCGGGTCCTGGCGTTCATGTCGAAGGTCGCGCGCTGCGCGTCCAGCACGGCCAGCTCGGCGCCGCCGCGCACGCCGGACTGGTCGCGCCGCCATTCGAGCACGTCCTGGCGGACCTCCAGGTAGCCCACGTCCTCGATCGCGTCGAGCACCTGGTTGCGCGCGATGGTGCCGAGATCGGCCTCAGCGTAGCGCTGGGCGATGCCCAGCTGCACCGCGACCTGCGACAGATCCACCGCCACGCGGCCCTGGCCGGCGTCCAGTTCACCGCTCTTGGCCGCGCGCGCCAGCGCGTTGCGCTGTAGATCGATCAGCGCCTGCGCCAGTTGCTGCTCGCCTTCGGGCGAGACGAAGCGGGCCAGCAGGTCGCCCTTCCTGACCAGGCTGCCCTCGGGCAGCATCCAGGTCACCTGGCGGGCCGCCCAGTTCTTGCCGGGCACGTTCAGCGGCGTCGGTCTGGAGGAACGCAGCTCTCCCTCGCCGACCACGCTGAGCACCAACGGACCGCGGACCACGGTCTCGCTGGCCGGTGGTTGCGCGGCCGGGCCGCAGGCGACCAGCGCGCCGGCGAGCAATGCGGGCATGGCCAGCCACAGCGAATGCCGGATGCGGCTCACGATTGCTTCTCCCGGGGTCCGGCGACGATCAATTCCACCCGCACCGCCTGTCCCGGGCGCAGCCGCGCCTTCGGATCGTCCAGGCGGATGTCCAGGTCCAGCACCGGCACCGGTTGCACCTGCGACTTGCTGCGCACCGCCCGGCCGATGCTCGCCACCTTGCCGAGGTGCACGCTGCCGCCGCCGCCTTCCACCACGATCCGTGCCGGCGCGCCGACCGACACCCGGCGCAGATCGCGCTCGGGCAGCTGCGCGCGCACGGCCAGGGTCGTGGTGTCGGGGATCTCGGCGATGGTCTGGCCGCGCCAGACCTGCGAACCGACGTCGAACTTCTCGCCGCTCCAGCTGCTCTTGTGCATGATCACGCCGTCGCGCGGGGCGGCCAGGTTGAGCGCGGCGATCGAGGCCTGCAGGCGGTCCACGTCGGCCTGCAGCTGCGCCAGCTGCGACTGCACCAGCCGGCGCTCCTGCCTGCGCTGCTCGGTCGCCAGCCGTTCGCGCCGCGCCGCCAGCTGCGCGCGCAGTTCGGCGCGGCGGCGTTGCTCGACCAGCTTGTCGTACTCCAGCGCGGCGACCAGCTGGCGCGGCTGCTCGGTCTTGCGGCGCGCCTTCTCCTGCTGCGACTCGGCCTCGGCGGTGGCCAGGCGCTCGCTGCGCTCGCGTTCGGCCAGGTCCAGTTCCAGGTTCTCCAGCTCGCGCTTCTTCTCCTGCAACAGGCTCTGCTTCTCGCTCAGCTGGCGGACCAGTTCGTTGCTGTCGAACGCCACCACCACGTCGCCCTTGGTGACCCGGCTGCCGTCCGGGGCCAGCCGGGTGATGTTGAACTGCCAGAGCCGATCCACCGCCGGCGGCATCAGCGGCGAACTGCTCTGCGCATAGACCTCACCGTCCACCCGCAGGGCGGCCGCGTGCGCCGGCGCCGTCGTCGCGGCGGCCAGCAGCAGGATCATCATCGCGCGCCTCATCGCACCGCTCCCGCGCCGGTGGCCGGCGTCGCCTGCGGTCGGGCGACGACCCGCACGCTCATGCCGGGCATCAGCGCCAGGCCGGAGGTGTCGAGCGCTACGTCGACGGCGAAATAGCGGCCTTTGCCCCATTCCGGCTTGCTGTCGGGCGCGCCGGAGATGGACTCGATCCGGCCCGGGACGCGCTTGCCCGGCAGGGCGTCGAAGCTCAACTCGACCGGCTGGCCGGCGCGCAGGTCCCGGCGATCGGGTTCCAGCGCCCACGCCCGCACGCTCATCCGGCCGCCGCTGACCACCTCGCCGGCCTTGCTGCCGGGCATGGTGGAGGAGCCTTCGTCGATGCGCCCGCCGATCCAATTGTTGTTGAAGCCGTGGACGACGATGCCGTCGCGGTCGGCGCGCACCTCCGAGGTGAGCACCAGCGCGGCGTGGTAGTCGCGTTGCAGGATCAGCTTCTGCACCTGCAACCGCGCGTCTTCGATGCGGCGCTGCACCGCCGCGCGCGCCGCCGCCAGCTCCTTGCGCTTGAGCTCGACCTCGCGCCCGGCGCGATCCAGCTCGCCCTGGTTGCGGTCGTAGTCCAGTCCGGAGATCAGTTCGCGCGGGATGGTGGCGTCGAGCCGGGCGATGCCCAGCTCGGCCTCGGCGTCGATCAGCGCGAGCCCGGCGTCCAGTGCCTTCACTTCCAGTTCGGCCACTTCCTTGGCGCTTTTCGCCTGGGCCTGCTCGATCTCGGCCTCCAGGTCGGGGATGCGGCTGGCCGACTGGCCCGGATCGATGCGCAGCACCACGTCGCCGGCCTTGACCCGCTGGCCCTCGGGCACGTAGTAGCGGATCACCACCGGCGAGCTGTTGGATTGCGGGGTGATGATCTGCTGCGCGTCCACCGCGCGCACCTCGCCGGTCAGCACCACCGCGTGGGCCGGCAGGCCGCACAGGCCCAACGCGAGCAGCAGCGCGCGGGCGCGATCAATGTTTCTGGTCATGCTCGATCTTCCCGTCGCGCAGCTTCACCTGGCGTGGCGCGCACGCCGCCACGTCGTGATCGTGGGTCACCAGCACCACGGTCTGTCCGCCCGCGTGCACTTCGTCGATCAACGCCAGCACGTCGGCCGCGCTCCTGGAATCCAGGTTGCCGGTGGGCTCGTCGGCCAGCAGCAGCGCCGGTTGCAGCAGCAGCGCGCGGGCGATCGCGGCGCGCTGCATCTGCCCGCCGGAAAGCTCGTTGGGCCGGTGGTCGCGCCGTTCGCGCAGGCCCACGCGATCCAGCAGCGCCAGCGCGCGATCGCGCGCGCCGGGCGGGGGCTGGCGGTGGAAGCGCAACGGCAGCAGCACGTTCTCCAGCACGGTCAGCCGCGGCAGCAGGTGGAAGCTCTGGAACACGAAGCCGATGCGCCGGTTGCGCATGTCGCTGCTGGATTCGTCGTCCAGGCTTGCCACGTCGCGGCCCTCGATCAGGTAGTGGCCGCTGCTGGGGTGGTCCAGGCAGCCGAGGATGTTCAGCAGGCTGGACTTGCCCGAGCCGGACGGGCCGGTGATGGCGACGAACTCGCCGGCCTCGATGCGCAGGTCCACGCCGGCGAGCGCGTGCACGGTCTGGCCGCTCATCGCGTAGTGGCGGCGCACATCACGCAGTTCGATCATGGACGCACGATTCCCCGCTCGCGACTTTGTTCCGGCCAGACATGACCCTCGGGACGCGGGGAAGGTTCCCGGCGCGGCCGCGCGCGCGTGCCGCCGGCAGGCCCATCCGTGGGGCGGGGGCGATCGGGGTCTTCGGCTGGCTTCATCGGCTGGGGGCGTTCCGTCACGGCAGGCGCGAGCATCACAGAGGCGCCGCGGCCGCGCAATCGGCCGCCGCCGCGCCGGGCCTTCTCAATCCGCCGCCACCGTGCGATCCCGCGCCCACTCGCGCAGCGCCTGCACCTGCTCGGCCATGATCACCGACAGCGGGCGGGTGCCGCGGATCTCCTGCATCACCAGCTCGGTGTCCAGCGGCCGCTGCTCGGCGTGGGCGGCGTACAGCGCCGAGACGATGGCCTGCTCCAGCTCGGCGCCGGAGAAGCCGTTGCCGGCCGCGGCCAGCGCCGGCAGGTTGAAGGCGTCCGCGTCCAGCCCGCGCCGCGACAGGTGCACGCGCAGCACCTCCACGCGCGCGTCGGGCGAGGGCAGGTCGACGAAGAAGATCTCGTCGAAGCGGCCCTTGCGCAGCAGTTCGGCCGGCAGCTCGTGGACCTGGTTGGCGGTGGCGACGATGAACACCGCGCCCTTGCGCTCGGCCATCCAGGTCAGCAGGTAGCCGAGCACGCGCCGCGACACCCCGCCGTCCTCGCCGCCGCCGCTGGCCAGGCCCTTCTCGATCTCGTCGATCCACAGCACGCACGGCGCCAGCTGCTCGGCCGAGGCCAGCGCGGCGCGCAGGTTCTTCTCGGTCTCGCCGTGGTACTTGTCGTACAGGGTGCCGAAGTCCAGCCGCAGCAGCGGCACGCCGAAGCCGGCGGCGGTGGCCTTGGCCAGCATCGACTTGCCGCAGCCCTGCACGCCGAGCAGCAGCATGCCCCTGGGCGGGTCCAGCCCCGGCGGCGCGTTGCCGGAGACGAACACCGCCCGGCGCTGCTCGACCCAGCGCTTGAGCCGCGCCGCGCCGGCGACCTCGGCGAACTGCGCGGTGTCGTATTCGTAGTGCAGGTGGCCGCTGCGGTTGAGCAGCTCGAACTTCAGCCTGGCCAGCTGCGGCAGGTCGGAGGCGCTGAGCGCGCCGTCGGCGAAGATCAGCTGGCGGGCGATGCGCTGGGCGTCGGTCAGGCTCAGGCCCTGCAGGTTGCGCACGATCTGGCGCACCGCCTCCTGGTCGGCCTCGACCCGGCGGCCGCCGTGCTCGCGCGCGTAGTGCGCCGCCTCCTCGCGGACCAGCTTGAGCAGCGCGTTGGCGTCGGGCAGGCGCGGGCTGAAGCGCACCGCCAGCGCGTCCAGTTCCGGCGGCAGCTCGATCTTCGAGCCGATCAGCACCACCACGTGCGGCAGCGTGTGCCGGCGCTGGACGATGTCGCGCAGCTGGCGCTGGCTGCTGGCGTAGCCCAGGTAGGGGTGGAAATCCAGCAGCAGGTAGATGCCGCGCTGCTCGGCCTGCTTCATCGCCTGCAGCGCGGCGCTGGCGTCGGGCGGGCCCTCGGCCTCGTCCTCGCGGTCCATGTCCATGCGGCGCAGGCCTTCGGTGATGGTCCAGCGGTACAGCGCCCGCCACACCTGCGCCAGCGCCTGCCGGAACAGCTCGACCACGCGCGCCTCGTCCTGGGTCTCGACGACGATCAGCGGGGTGTTGGCGCGGATCAGCGCGGTCAGATCTTGCAGCTCGTTCATGGGGCGTCCGTTGCGTGAGGCGGGAAAGATAGCAGGGGGGCGGAGGTTAGGGATTAGGGACTAGAGGCTAGGGGCTAGGGAAAAGAACGAGCGTGTCGCTGGAGACAGTGCGTATCTGTCGCTAGCCCCTAGCCTCTAGCCTCTAGCCTCTAGCCCCTAAGCCCCACCCCTGCCCCCTTAACTTCCCGCGGTGTACGCTGCGGTTTCCCGGACAACGAGGTGCGCGCATGAAGACGATTCTGGTCGCCAGCTCCAAGGGCGGCGCCGGCAAGACCACGATAGCCACCAACCTGGCCGCGCATTTCGCGCTGGAGGGCAGGCGCACGGTGCTGGTCGATGCCGATCCGCAGGGGTCCTCGACCCGCTGGGCCGAGCGCCGCGCCGAACTGGAGAGCGCCGTGCTGCCGATCGACGCCAGCGGCCGCCGCGCCTGGCGCACCTGGCTGCCGGACGACGCCGAGCGGGTGGTCATCGACGCCGCCGCCGGCGCGATGGCCGACGACCTGGACGGCTTCCTCGATCACGTCGACGCCATCGTGGTGCCGGTGCAGCCGTCGGCGCTGGACATCGAGGCCACGGTCAACTTCCTCAACACCCTGGCCAAGGTGCCGCGGGTGCACAAGCGCAAGCTGCCGGTGGGGCTGGTGATCAACCGCAGCAAGCCGTGGACCAACGCCTCGCAGCAGGCGCTGGAGATGCTCAAGGCCTGGCCGTACCCGGTCGTGGCCCAGTTGCGCGACACCCAGGCCTACGTGGTGCTGGCCGGCCTAGGCCGCAGCCTGTTCGACTACCGCTCCGCGCAGGTGCGCGAGCACCAGGCCGACTGGGAGCCGCTGCTGAAATGGATCAAGAAAGCCTGAACCCCATGACGGAGATGCGCGAATGCGTGAACTGATCCTGCTGCGCCACGCGCATGCCGAGCCGACCCTGCCCGATCAGGCCGACATCGACCGGCCGCTGTCGCCGCAGGGCCTGGCCGAGGCCGAGGCGGCCGGGCGCTGGCTGGCCGAGAACGGGCTGGTGCCGGACTGCGTGCTGTGCTCGCCGGCGCGGCGCGCGCGCGAGACGCTGGAGGCCGTGCTGACCGCCATCGGCTACGTCGAGCAGCGGCTGGAGGACGCCATCTACGAGGCCACCGCCGGCACCCTGGCCGGGCTGGCCGACGCCCACCGCGAGACCGGGCGGCTGATGATGGTCGGCCACAACCCGGGCTTCGAGCGGCTGGCCGCGCTGATGCACAGCGGCCAGTCCGGCGACTACCGCGGCATGCCGACCGCCGGCATCGCGGTGCTGGCGCTGCCGGACCAGGCCGCGATCGAACCGGGCGTGGCGCGGCTGTCCGCCTTCTGGTGGCCATGACCCCCATCGCCCGGCGCGGCTGGCTGGGCCTGGGAGGGATGCTGCTGTGCGCGCCGTGCGCCTGGGCCGGCGGCGACTTCGATCCGGCGCATACGCGGCTGGGCTTCCAGCTCAGCACGCGCTGGGGGCAGAAGCTGGAGGGCGTGTTCCCCACCTACGAGGGCCAGGTGAGCAGGCTGCCCGACGGCCGCCAGCAGGTGCTGCTGCGCATGTTCACCGGCGAGGTCGAGATCCTCGATCATCCGCGCTACACGCAATGGGCGCGCGGGGAGAAGTTCTTCGAGTCGGCGCGCTGGCCGCAGGTGGTGTTCACCTCCCGGCCCTACGAGCCGGAACTGCTGGCGCAGGGCGGGAAGCTGCCCGGCAACCTGGTGATCCGCGGCATCAGCCGGCCGGAGACGCTGGTCGTCGCGCCGGCCGGATGCGCGCGTCCGGCTTATGATTGCGACGTGGTGGCTACCGGCACGGTGCGGCGCAGCGATTTCGACATGGACGACTGGAAGCTGGCGGTCAACGACCGCGTGGTATTCGTGCTGCGCGCACGCGTGAAGGAAACCGATACCGAATGAACCTGCCTGCCGGACGCCTGGCCGCGCGCTGCGCGGTGCTGTGGCTCGCGCTGCTGTGCAGCGCCTGCGCCGGGCTGTCGCAGGCGCAGAAGCAGCGCGCCGCCGGCATCGCCGCGGCCGCGCGCTCGGACGTGGTCGACTGCGCCGGCCCGGACAACTGCGCCATCGCCTCGCCGCTGCACGCGCTGGGCGATGCCGCCCTGGCCGAATCGACCGCGCAGGCGCCGCGCCACTACGCGCTGATCCTCGACGAGGGCCGCGACGCGCTGCTGGCGCGGCTGAACCTGCTGCGCAGCGCGCGCGAAAGCATCGACCTGCAGACCTACATCTTCGACAAGGACGACAGCGCGCGGCTGGTGCTGGACGAACTGCTGGCCGCAGCCCGCCGCGGCGTGCGCGTGCGCCTGCTGATCGACCAGCTCTCGGCGATCGCCGACCTGCAGATCCTGGCCGCGCTGTCCGGCGCGCACGAGAACCTGTCCGTGCGCATCTACAATCCCAGCTTCGGCAAGGCCAAGCTGAACTACTTCGACTACGCCGGCAGCGTGCTGTGCTGCTTCCGCCGCTTCAACCAGCGCATGCACACCAAGCTGCTGCTGATCGACGGCCGCATCGGCGTCACCGGCGGGCGCAACTACCAGGACGACTACTACGACTGGGACGCCGAGTACAACTTCCGCGACCGCGACGTGCTGATCGCCGGGCCGGAGGCGCGGGCGATGGCGGAGAACTTCGAGCTGTTCTGGAACGCGCGCCGCAGCACCCCGGCCGAGGCGCTCAACGACGTCGGCCGCACGCTGCTGCGCGAGGGCGTGCCGGCGATGCCGGCGCGCGACTTCCTGCGCCCGGCGCGGGTCGAGGAGATCCGCCGCGAGGCCGACGACGCGGAATTGATGGACGCGCTGTTCGTGCGGCAGGCCCATCCGGTCGGCGCGGTCCGCTACGCCGCCGACCTGCCGCAGAAGCACCGCCGCAGCGCGGTGCCGGACGCGGCGCCGGCCGGGCCGGAACTGGAGGCGCTGATCCGCAACGCGCGCGAGGAGGTGCTGCTGCAGACCCCGTACCTGGTGCTGTCGAAGCGGGCGCGCGAGGTCTTCCGCGAGCTTCGCCTCGCCCGGCCGCCGCCGGAGATCATCGTCTCCACCAACAGCCTGGCGGCCACCGACAACCCGGTCGTCTACTCGATGTCGTTCAAGTACAAGCGCCGCCACCTGCGCGAGCTCGGCTTCCAGATCTACGAGTACAAGCCGTTCCCGGAGGACGCGCCGGTCGACTACGCCGCGCTGTCGGCACCGCCGCCGCCGCCCGGCAGTGAACCGCGCCCGCGGCCGTTCGGCCCGTCGGGTTCGCTGGGACCGTCCGGATCCACCGGTCCGTCCGGGCGCGCCGGCGCTGGCGAAACCACCCGCCGGCTGCAGCGCACCGAGTCGCGGCCCTCGTTCCTGAGCAGCGGCGCCGGTTCCGAGCCGCTGCCGCTCAAGCGCGCCGGCATCCGCATGGGCCTGCACGCCAAGTCGATGGTGATCGACCGCCGCATCGCCGTGATCGGCACCCACAACTTCGACCCGCGCTCGGAGAACTACAACACCGAGAGCGCGGTGGTGATCGAGGACGAGGGCTTCGCGCAGGCGCTGGCGGCCAGCATCCGCCGCGACATCGCGCCGGCCAACTCGTGGGTGATCGCCCCGCGCGCCAAGCCGCCGGTGTTCTCCGGCCTGGACTACAGCCTGGGCAAGGTGTCCGAGGCGCTGCCGCTGTTCGACGTATGGCCGTGGCGCTACGCCACCAGCTACGAATTCCGCCCCGGTCCGGACTGCCCGCAGCCGCTGGGCCCGCGCGACCCGCAGTTCCACCGCTGCCACGTCCCGGTCGGCGACTTCCCCGAGGTCAACATCGGCGCCAAGTGGCTGTATACGCGGGTGCTGACGGCGTTCGGGGCGGGGTTGGTGCCTATTCTTTAGAGGCTAGGGGTTAGAGGCTAGGGGCTAGGAAAAGGCCCTTGGAATTTGCGAGTGCTTTATTGCCACAGTCGATGCAACATCCCCCTAGCCCCTAGCCCCTAGCCCCTAGCCTCTAGCCCCTAGCCTCCAGTCCCTCCATCCCATGCCCTTCCTCCGCCCCGTAGACCTCCCCGCCCTCAACGCCCACGCCCGCGACACCCTGGTCTCGCACCTGGGTATCGTCCTCACCGAGGCCGGCGAGGACTGGCTGCGCGGGACGATGCCGGTCGATGCGCGCACGGTGCAGCCATACGGGATCCTGCATGGCGGCGCGTCGGTGGCGCTGGCCGAGACGCTGGGCAGCATCGCCGGCAACCTGTGCGTGGACACGACAAGGGAAATGGTGGTCGGGCTGGAGATCAACGCCAACCACATCCGCGCCATGCGCGAGGGCACCGTCACCGGCACCGCGCGCGCGCTGCACGTCGGCCGCAGCACCCAGGTGTGGGAGATCCGCATCGAGAACGACGACGGCAAGCCGGTGTGCGTGTCGCGGCTGACCCTGGCAGTGGTGCCGGTCGCGCGGCCATGAAGGCGGCGCCGGTCTGCCAATGGTCTGGCCGGATTGCGCGGCCGCACCGGACCGGCTTCGCGCTGCGGCGGACCATCCGGTATCGTGGCGCCCCATGAACAACCCCCCCGTTTCCGCCGCTGCCGGCGGCGGCCTGGCGCGCGCCGCGCGCTACCTGTACCGGCTGCCGCTGCTGCTGCTGCACCTGTCGATCGGCCTGCCGGCGATCCTGCTGCTGATGCTGCCGCCGATGGGCGATCTGCGCGTGCGCGGCGAGCGCCTGGAGCACGCGGTGGTGCGCTGGTGGTCGGGCGGGTTGATGCGCATCTTCGGCTTCCGCCTGCGCCGGGTCGGCACGCCGCTGCCGGGGGCGACGCTGTTCGTCGCCAACCACGTCAGCTGGATCGACATCGAGGCGCTGCACAGCCAGCGCATGATGGGCTTCGTCGCCAAGCAGGAGATCCGCGGCTGGCCGCTGGTCGGCTGGCTGGCCTCGCGCGGGCAGACCATCTTCCACAAGCGCGGCAGCCAGGAATCGCTGGGCGGGGTGCTGCACGAGATGTTGCGGCGGCTGCGCGAGGGGCATTCGGTCGGGGTGTTCCCGGAAGGACGCACCCGCGACGGCCACGCGGTCGGGCCGTTCCATGCGCGCATCTTCCTGGCCGCGGTCGAGGCCGACGTGCCGGTGCAGCCGGTCGCGCTGCGCTACGGGCCGCGCGGCGCGGCGCAGCCGCGGGTGGCGTTCGCGCCCGGCGAGAGCTTCTTCGCCAACTTCGTGCGCCTGCTCGGCGAGCCGGCGCGCAGCGCCGACATCTGCTTCCTGGAGCCGATCCGCGTCTCCGACGTCGAGGGCCGCCGGCGCATCGCCGAGCTCTCGCGCGAGCGCATCGTCGTGGCGATGGCGTCGGATTGATCCGCGAGCCGCGGCCGCGGGTGTCCGCCGCGCCGCGCCGGTTCCGTGACAGCAGAAGCAGGGCCGCGCCGGCGCGGGCGGCCCGGACCCGGAGAAACCTTCAGCGAAGCCACGGAATGGTGCACTGCACCGTCATCCGCGCTACCTTGCCCCCATGACCGCCGTCGCCGACTACCGCCCGCCGCGCTGGCTGCGCAACCCGCACCTGCAATCGGTGCTGGGTTCGAGCGCGCTGCGCCGCCACCGCGGCCAGCGCCTGCTGGCCAGCAGCGGTGCGGTGACCACCGAGCACATCCTCGACGGCGGCGACGGCGTGCGCCTGCAGGGCTGGCACAGCGCGCTGCCCGGGCAGCCGGCGCGCGGCCTGGCGGTGCTGCTGCACGGCTGGGAGGGCAGCGCCGAGTCCAGCTACATGCGCATGACCGCCGCGCGCATGCTGGCGCTCGGCTACGAGGTGGTGCGGCTGAACTTCCGCGATCACGGCGACACCCACCACCTCAACGAGGACATCTTCCACTCCAACCGGATCGAGGAGGTGGTGCACGCGGTGGCCGACATCGGCCGGCGCTTCGCCCCCCGCCCGATGGTGGTGGCCGGCTATTCGCTGGGCGGCAACTTCGCCCTGCGGCTGGCGCTGCGCGCGCCGCAGGCCGGCCTGCCGCTGCGGCGGGTGGCGGCGGTGTGCCCGGTGCTGGATCCGGCCACCACGATGAGCCACATCGAAAGCGGCCCGGCGCTGTACGACTGGTACTTCACCCGCAAGTGGCGCAGCTCGCTGCTGCGCAAGCGCGCGCTGTTCCCGCGGCGGCACGACTTCGACGACGCCGTGCTGGCGCTGGACATCCGCGCGCTGACCGACTGGCTGGTGCGCCGGCACACCGCCTATGCCTCGCTCGACGAGTACTTCGACGGCTATTCGATCGCCGGCGAGCGGCTGGCCGGGCTGCGGGTGCCGGCCGACATCCTGATGGCCGAGGACGACCCGGTCATCCCCTTCGACAGCTTCCGCCACTGGCGGCTGCCGCCGCTGGCGCGGCTGGAGATCGCGCCGTGGGGCGGCCACTGCGGCTTCATCGAGAACGCCGCCGGCGACGGCTTCGCCGAGCGCTGGGTGGCCGACCGGCTGGCGGCGGCCGGCTAGGCGCGTCACGCACCTGGAGTGTTTTGCCGCGCGCCTGGTCCGCGGCGAGCCGAGCAGGCTCGGCCCTACGACAGGTTTGACGCTGTAGAGCCGAGCTTGCTCGGCTCCCCGCCCTGCCGGCGGCCCGCCCCGTGCCTCACGGCGGCCCAGGCGCCATTTCCGACCGCCGGCCGCCGGCGGGCACCGGGCTACAATCGCGGTTTGCCCGCAGCAGACCCGCATCCATGTACGACCCCGTCATCCAGGCCTTGCGCCGCAACGACAGCGCGATGGCGCTGACCACCGCCCAGATCCTGGTCGGCGAGAATCCCGACGACGCCCAGGCGCACCGCTGGCTGGCGGCCGCGCTGCAGCAGCAGGGCCAGGCCGAGGCGGCGCTGGAGAGCATCGACCGCGCCATCGCGCTGGCGCCGGAAGACGCCGAGCTGCACCTGGCCCGCGCCGGCGTGCTGATCGGCGCGCGCCGCAACGACGAGGCGCTGGCCGCGCTGGCCGCCTCCAGCGGCCTGGATCCCAACCAGTTCATGGCCTACACCATGCAGGCGCAGCTGGCGCTGGGCCGCGGCGACCTGGACGAGGCCGAGCGGCTGAGCCGGCTGGCCGCGCGGGTCGCGCCGGATCACCCGCAACTGGCCGCCATCGACGGCATGGTCGCGCTGCGCCGCGGCGACGCCGATCGGGCGCTGCGGCTGGTCGTGGCGGCCAGCCAGCAGGCCCCGGACGATGCGCAGATCCGCTATGCGCTCGGCTTCATCTACATGGCCAAGCAGCACTGGGCGTTCGCTGAGCAGGCCTTCCGCGGCATCGTCGAGCGCAACCCGGCCGCGACCAGCCTGCACAGCCTGATCGCCGAGCTGATCCACCGCCAGGGCCGCCCGGCCGAGGCCGCCGACGAGCTGGCGCCGCTGCTCAAGTCCGGCGCAAGCCCGGCCCTGCACCGCTATGCCGGCCAGCTGCGGCTGGCCGCCGGGCAGGATGCCGAGGCGCTGGAACTGCTGCGTACCGCGCTGGCCGCCCAGCCGCGCGATCGCCAGACCCTGCTGGCGATCATCGAGGCCTGGCGCCGGCTCGACGCGCGGGACGACGCCCGCCACACGCTCGACGCGGCGCTGGCGACCACGCCGGACTCGCACGACCTGTGGCTGGCGCGACTGCTGTTCGAAGCGATCGGCAGCGCGGAGGCCTGCGCGGTCGCCCAGCGCTGGGTCAACGCGATGCCTGCGCACCTGCCGGCGCTGGAAGCGCAGATGGCCGCGCTGGATCACGCCGGCGACGCCGTCGCCGCCGAGGCGGTGGCGCAGCGCATCGTCGAGCGCGAACCCGGCCGCACCAGCGCCGAGCAGCGGCTGGTCGAGGCGCTGCTGGCGCGCGACGAACCGGCCGCGGCCATCGCCCGCGTGCAGTCCCTGATCGACGCCGCGCAGGAGCCGCTGGCCCGGCAGAACCTGCGCAACTGGCTCGGCCTGGTGCAGGACCGCGCCGGCCGCCAGGCCGACGCGGTCGCCACCTGGACCGCGCTGGCGCAGGAAACCGCACCGTCGCGGCTGCCGCTGTGGACGCCGACCGAGCCGGTGCAGGCCTGGCCGGCGCTGGCGTCGCCGCCGGAGCCGCAGGGCGCGCGCCCGCTGCTGCTGTGGGGCGCGCCGGGCAGCGGCGTGGAGGCGATGGCGGCGGTGGTCAACGTGCCGGGCGGCTGGCTCCGCGCCGATCGCTTCACCGCCGGACCGCCGCAGGACGGCTTCCAGAACTACAACACCCCGGCCGCGCTGGCCGGCGGGCAGATGACCGGCCAGGCGCTGATCGAAGGCTGGCGCGCGGCATTCCCGGCCCGCGCCATCGCCGGCGACAACATCGTCGACTGGCTGCTGTGGTGGGACAACGCGCTGCTGCACGCGCTGCGCCCGCAACTGCCGCACGGCGTGCTGCTGATCGGCCTGCGCGACCCGCGCGACATGCTGCTGGACTGGCTGGCGTTCGGCGCGCCGGCGCCGCTGGCGATCGCCGACCTGCAGCAGGCCGCCGAGTGGCTGGCCGCGGTGATGGCCCACGTGGCCGAACTGCACGAGCGCGACGCCTACCCGCATCGCCTGATCCGCCTGGACGGCCTGCTGCACGAGCCGGCGGCGATCTCGGCCGCCATCGGGCAGGCGCTGGAGACGGCGATGCCGCCGCCGCCGCCGCCCGGCCCGGGCCGCTTCCCGGCCGGCCACTGGCGCAACTATGCGCAGGCGCTGAAGGCGCCGTTCGCTGCGCTGGAGCCGGTGGCGCAGCGGCTGGGCTACCCGGAGATCTGAATCCACGCGGCGGCCGTCGCGCCGCCGCGATGACCGCCTCATCCCACGAAACAGGAGGACCGCATGCGTCTGTGGAGCGAGAGTTTCGATGATGGCCAGCCGATTCCCGAGCCGTTCGCGATGGGGCGGGCGGACGGCTTCGCGCCCAACCGCAACCCGCAGCTGGGCTGGGACGGCGTGCCGGCCGGCGCCGCCTCGTTCGCGCTGCTGTGCGTGGACCCGGACGCGCCGACGGTGGCCGCGACGGTCGGCCGCGACGACATGGAGATCCCCGCCGACCAGCCGCGAGCTGACTTCGTGCACTGGGCGGTGATCGACATCGACGCGGACGTGCGCGCCATCGCCGCCGGCAGTTGCAGCGACGGCGTCACCCCCGGCGGCAAGCGCGAGCCTTCCGGTCCGCCCGGCGCGCGCCAGGGCCTGAACGACTACACCGGCTGGTTCGCCGGCGACGCCGACATGGGCGGCGACTACTTCGGCTACGACGGCCCGTACCCGCCGTTCAACGACGCGCGCGTGCACCGCTACGTGTTCACCCTGTACGCGCTGGACGTGGCCAGGCTCGACCTGCCGGAGCGCTTCACCGCCGCCGACGTGCGCGATGCCGTGCAGGGGCACGTGCTGGCGCAGGCGCAGTGGCAGGGCACCTATACGCTCAATCCGCGGTTGCGGGCGGACCGGGCCTGAGCATGGAAGCGCGGGGCTGGCGGGCTGGAACCTGCCCTACGGCCTGACCGTTTCCGATTCGACCACCCTGTCCAGCACGTAGGCGTGGGCGGAGGCGTCGGCGGGCGGGTTCCTCACCGTGTAGCGGTCCACCCGCAGCACGTGGCGCACGCCCGGTTCGTGGGCATAGCCCTCGATCTCGTCGTAGAAGTGCTGGAACTGGCCCGGTTCGCCGATCTTCGCGCCGTTCTCGTCGTAGCGGATCTCGCGCACCTGCAGGCATTGCTTGTCCGGGATCAGCGGGTGGCTGCACGGCTTGGTCTCGGCCGCCACTTCCAGGAACACGCGCTCGCCGGGGCCGCCGTAGCGGGTCTGCGCGGTGGGCTTGCCGAGGAAGGTCAGCACGTCGCCGCCGGCGGTGGTCAGGGTCAGCTGCGGCATTTCGCCGGCTTGCAGCGCATAGGCCAGCGGGCCTTCCAGGCGCTGGCCGACCTCGCGGTCCAGGGCCATCAGCGCGTTGTCGGTGCAGGCCATCATGGTCGAGACCAGCCGGCCGACCGTGAGGGTGTCGCCGCTGGCGGCGTAGCTGCCGCCCATGTGATTGCAGGTATTGGCGATGCCGATTCGCCCCTCGCCGAACTCCAGCTGCACCGGCTTGTCGTCGCGCGCGAACAGGGTGTCGATGCGCCGGCCCTGGGCGTCGGCGGCACTGCTGAGCTGCCAGTGGTAGCCCTCCAGGGCGGGTGCGTCGGTGGCCGCTGCGGTCACGGCCGCCGGCGTCGCCGGCGCGACGGGCGTGGTGGAGGCGTCCGGAGCGTTGTCACGCGCGCAGGCGGCCAGCGCCAGCGCGAGCAGGGAAGGCAGGAGTGCGCGGGTCATGGGGGCAGTCCTCGTTAGATGGGATGCAGTCAAACGCACCGGCGCGGAAAACGGGGTGAAGCCGAACCGATCAACTGCCGGCTGGCATCAGCGCCAGCAGCAGCGCGCCCAGCACGATGCGGTACACGGCAAAGCCGGTGTAGCGGTGCGACTTGATATAGCCCAGCAGCCAGCGCACCACCACGAAACCGGTGACGGTGGCCGCGGCGAAGGCCAGCGCCACCTGGCCCCAGGCTTCCTCGCGCAGATCGCCTTCCATCGCCAGTTCCAGGAAGGCGTAGCCGCTGGCGGCGAACATGGTCGGGATGCCGACCAGGAACACGAACTCGGTGGCCGCCGAGCGCCGGCTGGTCCGGCCAGCATAGCCATGAAGATCGCCGCCGCCGAGCGCGAGGTGCCCGGGAACACGCCGGCCACCACCTGCGCCAAGCCGACCAGCACGGCGACCTTCCAGGTGATCGCGGCGACGTCGCCGCGGCGCTCGGCCAGCCGTTCGGCCGCCAGCATCCACACGCCGCCCAGCACCAGCGCCCAGGCCACCGGCGTCACCGTCTCCGGCAGCTCCCAGCCGGCCAGCCGCACCGGCAGGCCGACCAGCGCGGTGACCAGGAAGGCCACCGCGATCTTGCCGATGTAGTCGCGGTTGGCCGGTTCGCGCCAGCCGGTGGCCAGCTGCCACAGCCGCTGCCGGAACACCAGGGTGATGGCCAGGATCGCGCCGGCCTGGATGACGATGTTGAAGAAGTCCGAACGCGCGCCGAGCCAGTGCTGGGCGATCAGCAGGTGGCCGGTGCTGGAGATGGGCAGGAACTCGGTCAGTCCTTCGATGATGCCGAGCAGCAGCGCGGCGAGCGTATCCGTCATGGGGCGGCATCGCGGGGGGCAATGGGCGCACAGCATAGAGGATGGGCCGGATCGGCGGCACGCGCACCCAGCCGGGGCGTTCCATCCGGAATGCGCACCATGAAGGTGCGTGGACTTGCCGCGAGCCCGGCGGTTTCATTGCAAATCAAGGGCTTGGCGTGGCCTTGGGCTTGGCACGGCGATTGCTATTCCCTGCTCACCCTTCCAAACCCACCCGAGGTTCCAAGCGATGTCCGCGGACAATGTTGAAAAGCTGATCAAGGACAGCAAGGCCGAATTCGTCGATCTGCGCTTCGTCGACATGCGCGGCATCGAGCAGCACGTGACCTTCCCCGTCAGCATCGTCGAGCCGGCGCTGTTCGAGGACGGCAAGATGTTCGACGGCAGCTCGATCGCCGGCTGGAAGGGCATCGCCGAGTCGGACATGGTGCTGCTGCCCGACGCCAGCACCGCCTACCTGGATCCGTTCTACGCCGATCCGACCATCGTGCTGAGCTGCGACATCCTCGACCCGGCCACCATGCAGGGCTACGCGCGCGACCCGCGCGGCATCGCCAAGCGCGCCGAGGCCTACCTCAAGGCCAGCGGCATCGCCGACCTGGCGTTCTTCGGCCCGGAGCCGGAGTTCTTCATCTTCGACTCGGTGCAGTTCGCCAACGACATGGGCCACGCCTTCTTCAAGATCAACTCCGAGGAAGGCGCCTGGAACACCGGCAAGAGCTACGGCGGCACCAACACCGGCTACCGCCCGACCGTGAAGGGCGGCTATTTCCCGGTGGCGCCGACCGACACGCTGCACGACCTGCGCGCGGAGATGTGCAAGACGCTGGAGCAGGTCGGCATCGAGGTCGAGGTGCACCACCACGAGGTCGCCAACGCCGGCCAGTGCGAGATCGGCGCCAAGTTCAACACCCTGGTCGCCAAGGCCGACGAGCTGCAGCGGATGAAGTACGTGATCCGCAACGTCGCCCACCGCAACGGCAAGACCGTCACCTTCATGCCCAAGCCGATCGTCGGCGACAACGGCAGCGGCATGCACGTGCACCAGTCGCTGGCCAAGGGCGGCGCCAACCTGTTCTCCGGCGACGGCTACGGCGGCCTGTCGCAGATGGCGCTGTGGTACATCGGCGGCATCTTCAAGCACGCCCGCGCGATCAACGCCTTCGCCAACTCCGGCACCAACAGCTACAAGCGGCTGGTGCCGGGCTTCGAGGCGCCGGTGATGCTGGCCTACTCGGCGCGCAACCGCTCGGCCTCGTGCCGCATTCCGTGGGTGTCCAACCCGAAGGCGCGCCGCATCGAGATCCGCTTCCCGGATCCGCTGCAATCCGGCTACCTGACCTTCACCGCGCTGATGATGGCCGGCCTGGACGGCATCAAGAACCAGATCGATCCGGGCGCGCCCAGCGACAAGGACCTGTACGACCTGCCGCCGGAAGAGGAGAAGAACATCCCGCAGGTCTGCTCCAGCCTGGACCAGGCGCTGGAGGCGCTGGACGCCGACCGCGAGTTCCTCAAGGCCGGCGGGGTGATGAGCGACGACTTCATCGACGCCTACATCGCGCTGAAGATGAAGGAAGTCACCGCCTTCCGCGCGGCGACCCATCCGCTCGAATACCAGCTGTACTACGCGAGCTGACCCGCAATGCGCTGCGGAGGGGCGGATATCCGGCCCCCGCGGCGCGGCGGGCATCCGGAACGGATGCGCGGCAATGCTGCGCCGGCATCCTTCCCGGCCCGCTGCAATGCCCGCAGCACCGTGCCGACGGAGTCCGTTTCGACAGGGTTACTGCGGCGATGGAGACGGTTCACCCCTCCCACCCGTCGCCATCGCCGCAGCCTCTGCCCGGTTGGGGAACCGGGGCAACATCCGGCAACGCCGCAAACGCTTCAGGAGATCGCAACAACGCTGTAACCGGGCAAACCCAGGAGAGGTCCATGAACCGCAGCTCCCTCCCACGTCGTCCGTTCCCGCCGCAGCTGATCGCGGCGGGCATGGATGCGGTTCGTGCATCGCTCCGCACCGACTTCGTGTCCACCGCCGGGAGGCCGTGCGCACGGGTGCAATGAAACCGCCGGCGCTCGGGCCGGCCGGTTCCATCCACCATCGGGGTATGCGCATGAAACTGATCACCGCCATCATCCGGCCGTTCAAGCTCGACGAGGTGCGGGAAGCCCTGTCGCAGGCGGGCGTGTCCGGCATCACCGTCACCGAGGTCAAGGGCTTCGGCCGGCAGAAGGGCCACACCGAGCTGTATCGCGGCGCCGAGTACGTCGTCGACTTCCTGCCCAAGATCAAGATCGAAACCGTGGTCACCGACGAGCGCCTCGATGCCGTCGTCGAGGCCATCCAGGCCGCCGCCGGCACCGGCAAGATCGGCGACGGCAAGATCTTCGTCGCCGCCATCGATCAGGTCATCCGCATCCGCACCGGCGAAGTCGGCGCGGACGCGATCTAATCCCCGGAGCCCCCACATGAAGACTCGATTGATCGACGGGCTCAAGGCCCGTGCGCAGATGCCGTGCCTGGCCGCGCTGTGCGGCCTGGTGGCGATGGGCGTGGCGATCGCGGCGAACGCGCAGGAAGCCGTCGCGCCGCTGGCGGAAGCGGCCGCCTACGACCGCGGCGACGTGGCGTGGATGCTCACTTCCACCCTGCTGGTGCTGCTGATGACGGTGCCGGGCCTGGCCCTGTTCTACGGCGGCCTGGTGCGATCGAAGAACGTGCTGTCGGTGCTGAGCCAGGTGCTGGTGGTGTTCTCGCTGGTGGTGATCCTGTGGGCGTTCTACGGCTACAGCGCGGTGTTCACCGAGGCCAACGCGTTCTTCGGTTCCTTCACCGAGAAAGCCTTCCTGCGCGGCATCACCGCCGACACCCTCGACGGCGGATTGCCGGAACTGCTGTTCGTCGCGTTCCAGTCCACCTTCGCCGGCATCACCACCGCGCTGATCGTCGGCGGCTTCGCCGAGCGCATCAAGTTCAAGTCGGTGATCCTGTTCTCGGTGCTGTGGTTCACCTTCAGCTACATCCCGATGGCGCACATCGTCTGGGGCGGCGGCTACCTGGGCGAGCTGGGCGCGATCGACTTCGCCGGCGGCACGGTGGTGCACATCAACGCCGGCGTGGCCGCGCTGGTCGCCGCCTGGTTCCTCGGCAAGCGCCTGGGCTACGGGCAGGCCGCGCTCAAGCCGCACAGCGTGCCGTACACCTTCATCGGCGCCACGCTGCTGTGGGTGGGCTGGTTCGGCTTCAACGCCGGCTCGGCCGCGGCCGCCGACACGGTGGCCGCGCTGGCCTTCATCAACACCCTGCTGGCCACTTCGGCGGCGGTGCTGGGCTGGACGCTGGTCGAGGCGATCTTCAAGGGCAAGCCCTCGGCGCTGGGCGCGGCCTCCGGCGCGGTCGCCGGCCTGGTCGGCATCACCCCGGCCTGCGGCACGGTCGGCCCGCTCGGCGCGATCGTCATCGGCCTGTCCGCGGGCGTGCTCTGCGTGTGGGGCGTGACCGGGCTGAAGAAGCTGCTCAACGTGGACGACACCGCCGACGTGTTCGGCGTGCACGGCATCGGCGGCATCGTCGGCGCGCTGCTGACCGGCGTGTTCAGCGCGCAGTCGCTGGGCGGCACCGTGGCCGACCTGGACATCGGCGCGCAGGTCTGGATCCAGGCGGTCAGCGTCGGCTTCACCATCGCCTGGTGCGCGGTGGTCACCGCGCTCGCGCTGCTGGTCACCAAGGCGGTGTTCGGCCTGCGGGTGAGCGAGGACGCCGAGCGCGAGGGCCTGGACATTACTTCGCACGGCGAATCGGCCTACGAGAGTTGAGCGCGCTGTCGGGGACGGCTTTGCACTAAACTGGTGCAATGCCGTTCCCGGATTCTCCTCCGATGTCTTCCCACCCCAGCCTCGACGCGCTGAACACGCCGGTGGCCTGGGCCGATCCGCGCGGCGCCATCCTCGGCGTCAATCCCGCCTTCTCCCGCTGGCTGGGCGTCAGCGCGCGGAGGCTGCTGGGGCAGCCGCTGGCGGCGCTGGAAATCGAGGGCGATGCGATGGCTCGCTTCCTGGACAACACCGACGGGCGCGACATGCTGCGCCTGCACCGCATGGCGGTGGCCATGCCCGGCGAGGCGCCGCGCTTCGCGGAGGGCTGGCTGTCGCGCACGGACGGCGGCGGCTGGCTGCTGGAGGCGCATCCGGTCGACGAGTTCCCGTCGCCGGACCCGGCGCAGGCGCTGCCCAGCGCGTTCGGCGCGGCGCTGAAGGGGCTGGCGCACGAGCTGCGCAACCCGCTGGCCGGGTTGAAGGGCGCCGCGCAACTGCTGGCGCGGCGCGCCGGCCATCGCGGCGACAACGACGACGAGCGCGAACTGATCGCGCTGATCGAATCGGAGATCGGCCGCCTCAACGGCCTGCTCGACCAGTTGCTGTCGCCCTCGCCGCCGCGCCCGCACGCGCCGCTGAACATCCACGCCGTGCTGGAGCGCGTGCTGCGCCTGGCCGAGGCCGAGGGCGGCTGGTCGGTGCGCCTGCAACGCGACTACGACCCCAGCCTGCCCGAGCTGCCGGGCGACGCCGATCGCCTGACCCAGGCGGTCTGGAACCTGGTCCGCAACGCCCTCCAGGCCGGCGCCGCCAGCATCGTGCTGCGCACCCGCGTCGAGCACGGCTCGCGCATCCACGATCACCTGCATGCGATGGCGCTGCGGGTGGAGATCGTCGACGACGGCCGCGGCGTGCCGGACGAGCTGGCCGAGCACCTGTTCCTGCCGCTGGTGTCCGGCCGCGCCGAGGGCAGCGGGCTGGGGCTGGCGCTGGCGCAGCAGGTCGCGCGCGAGCACCGCGGCACGCTGAGCTACCGCTCGCGGCCCGGGCATACCGTGTTCACCCTGCTGCTGCCGCAGCCGCAGGACGGGGAGGAGGAATCCCGCCATGTCCATTGATCGCGCTTCGGCATCGGCGCAGGTCTGGGTGGTCGACGACGACCGCTCGGTGCGCTTCGTGCTGTCCACCGCGCTGCGCGACGTCGGCTACGCGGTGGACGGCTTCGACAGCGCCGACGCGGTGATGCGCGCGCTGGACGCGCGCGGCGCGCCGGATCTGCTGTTCACCGACGTGCGCATGCCCGGCGACGATGGCCTGGCGCTGCTGGAGCGGCTGAAGTCCAGCCATCCGCAACTGCCGGTCATCGTGATGTCGGCCTATACCGACGTCGCCAGCACCGCCGGCGCGTTCCGCGGCGGCGCGCACGAGTTCCTTTCCAAGCCGTTCGATCTCGACGACGCGATCGCGCTGGCGGCGCGCGCGCTGCCGGGCGAGGAGGGCGGTGATGCCCGTCCCGGTGATGACGGTGGCGAACCGGCCGGACGCCCGCGCCTGATCGGCGACACTCCGGCGATGCGGGCGCTGTTCCGCGCGATCGGCCGGCTGGCGCAGGCGCCGCTGTCGGTGCTGATCACCGGCGAGACCGGCACCGGCAAGGAACTGGTCGCGCACGCGCTGCACCACGAGTCGCCGCGCGCGCGCAAGCCGTTCGTCGCGCTGAACACCGCCGCCATCCCGGCCGAACTGCTGGAGAGCGAACTGTTCGGCCACGAGGCCGGCGCGTTCACCGGCGCTTCGAGGCGCCACATCGGCCGCTTCGAGCAGGCCGACGGCGGCACCCTTTTCCTCGACGAGATCGGCGACATGCCGCTGCCCTTGCAGACGCGGCTGCTGCGCGTGCTGGCCGAGGGCGAGTTCTTCCGCGTCGGCGGGCGCGAGTTGATCCGCGTCGACGTGCGCGTCATCGCCGCCACCCACCAGCCGCTGGAGCGGCTGGTCGCCGAGGGCCGCTTCCGCGCCGACCTGCTGCACCGGCTGGACGTGGTGCGGCTGCCGCTGCCGCCGCTGCGCGAGCGGCGCGCCGACGTGCCGCAGCTGGCCGAGAACTTCCTGGCCACGGCCACGCGCCGGCTCGACACGCCGGGCAAGCGGTTCTCGCCGGCCGCGCTGGAAGCGCTGCAGGCGCACGCATGGCCAGGCAACGTGCGCGAACTGGAGAACGTCTGCTGGCGGCTGGCCGCGCTGGCCCCGGGCGACGTCATCGGCGCGGCCGACGTGGAGGGCGCGCTGGGCCGGCGGGAGGCCGCTCCGGGCGACGGCGGCAGCGATGGCGAATGGGACGCCGCGCTGGCGGCATGGGCGCGGCGGCGCCTGGCCGAGGGCGCGGAAGGGCTGCACGCACAGGCGCGCGAGCGCTTCGACAAGGCGCTGCTGGAAGCGGCGCTGGAAGCGACCCAGGGCCGGCGCGCCGAGGCCGCCGCCCGGCTCGGCGTGGGCCGCAACACCGTCACCCGCAAGCTCGGGCCGGGCCGGCGCAAGCGCTGAAAGGCGCCGCGCCGCGGAGTCAGCGCGCCGCTTGCGCCGGCGCCGGCTTGTCGCAGAAGAAGTACACCCGCGCGCGCACCGGCTTCGGCCGGTCCGCGCCGACCTTCTGCAGCAGCCGGAACTGCCGTCCCATCCCCTTGCAATGGTTGCGCGCCTCGGCTTCCAGATCGATCCACAGCCGTATCGTCGAGGCGTTGGCGCTGCGGTCGGTGCGGCCGAGGCTGTACTGATCGTCGCCGTGCGACTTCAGGCCGCCGCAGGCGGCCAGCAGCAGCGGCAACAGCCAGAAGCCGGTGGTCGGGCGCTTTCCCTTCGATGGCATGCACATTCCCCTGTGACGGTCGAACCCGGCGCGCATCTTCCCTCAGGCGCGAGGCGGCGCGGCGGCGTGTCGTGCATGCAGGTGACGGACGGCGCCTCCGGATGCACGGAAGCGAAGCGCAGGCCGTTTTTCATGAAACATGAATGCCGGGACGGTTACCGTTGCCGCCCCCGAGCCCACGCTTCATCCGGAGATTCCGAACATGCGCCGTTCCGCCCTGATCGCCCTTGCCGCCAGCCTGTCCGTCGCCGCGTGCAGCAGCGCACCGGAGCGTACCGTGCCGGCCGCGCCCGCCACCGATCCGGCCCCTTCCGTCGGCACCGCCCAGCAGGCGGTGGCCAACCTGGCCTCGGCCTCCGGCAGCCTGGTCAGCGGCAAGGTCACCCTCACGCCGATGGGCAATGGCGTGCACATCACCGGCGAGGTCGGCGGCCTGCCGCCCAACAGCCAGCACGGCTTCCACGTGCACGAGAAGGGCGACTGCAGCGCGGCCGACGCCAGCAGCGCCGGCGCGCACTTCAATCCCTTCAACACCGCGCACGGCAAGGCCGCCTCCGGCCCGCACCACGCCGGCGACATGGACAACATCGTGTCCGACGCGCAGGGCGTGGCGAAGATCAATGCGCATGCGGTCGGCGTCACCCTCGGCGGCGGCGCGGCCAACGACATCGCCGGGCGCGGCCTGATCGTGCACGCCGCCCCGGACGACTACCGGACCCAGCCCACCGGCAACGCCGGCGCGCGGCTGGCCTGCGGCGTCATCACCGTCACCCGCTGATTCGTCCCGGCGTTCATTTCGATAGCTGGCGCCTCCTGAGCCGAGCAAGCTCGGCTGTTGTAGAGCGGAGCTTGCTCCGCTGCTTGTCCGCTCGGAGCCGAGCAAGCTCGGCTCTACAGGCACCTTCCATCTTGTAGAGCGGAGCCCGCTCCGCTCCATGCATGCGCAAAGGCCGCCGCGCGGCGCTCAGTCCGCCAGCGCCTGTCGCGGATCCGCCTGTCCCGGGCAATGCGCGAAGGTCACCGCGATGCCATGCGCCTCCAGCACCGCCGCCAGCTGCTGCTGGCGCATCTGGAAATACTGGTGGGCGCGGTCGAGCTGGGCCTCGTCTTCCAGCGCCGGCGCATAGCGCGCGCGCCAGGCCGCCGGCTCGAACAACGCGATCTGCGCCTGGCCGTCGCCGCCGTAGCGCAGCAGCGGTTCCGGCGGCGCGTCCAGCCAGGCGATCTCCTCGCCGGCCATCAGCGCCGTCTCGATGATCGGCCACAGCGCCTCCAGCCCGCTGTTGCGGTACTGCATCGCCATCAGCGCGGCCAGATCGTGCGCGGTCAGGTAGCGCGCATGCTCGATGCGCGCGGCGAACGCCTGCTGCGCCAGCAGTGCGGTGTCGGCGCCGGCCATGCCGGTTTCCAGCAGCGTGTCCTCCAGCCGCGCCGCCGCCGCGTCGAGCAATTCCGCCTCGCCGGCGAGCACGAACGGCAGCACCCGCAGCGCGCCGCCGCGCAGGCCGGGGTCGGCCTGGAACGGCTGCGGCACCTCGCCGTGCGCGTCGGCGCCGAAGGCGATGATGCGGTTGCCCTCGCCGCGGCCGGGCGCGCGCTGGCGCAGTTCCAGCAGGCGCTGGTGCAGCGGCCAGCCCGGGCGCAGCGCCTCGGCCGGATCGAAGTGCGCGGCGGCCAGGCACAGATCCAGTTGCGCGACCTGCGGCACCAGCCCGGCCAGATCCCGGCCCAGCCGCTCGGCCAGCAGGCCGGCCTGCGCGGGCGGCAGCGCGTCGACCGCCGGCGCGTCGCCGCCGGAAAGCTCAAGCGCCATCACGCCCATCATGTGATGTTCTGTTGTGGATCGAGTCATGTCGGCGTTTGGCGGCGGTGGGAGCGCGGATTACACTGGCCCACATTATGCCCGCCGAGGTGGCGCGGCGTTTTTTCAGCATCGTCCCCACGCCTGTCCGCCCGATGAGGTTGCCCATGCCATCCGTACGTCCCGTCGCCATCCTCGGCGGCGTCCGCATCCCGTTCTGCCGCCAGAACACCGCCTATTCGGACGTCGGCAACCTGGGCATGTCGGTGCGCACGCTGGGCGCGCTGGTCGAGCGCTTCGGCCTGCACGGCCAGCAGCTCGGCGAAGTGGCGATGGGCGCGGTGATCAAGCACTCCTCCGACTGGAACCTCGGCCGCGAGGCCGCGCTGTCCTCGGGACTGTCGCCGCTGACCCCGGGCATCACCCTGCAACGCGCCTGCGGCACCAGCCTGGACACCATCGTCCACATCGCCAACAAGATCGCGCTAGGCCAGATCGACTCGGGCATCGGCGGCGGCTCGGACACCACCTCCGAGGTGCCGATCGTCTACGGCAAGAAGCTGCGCGCGCGCCTGCTGGCGGCCAACCGCGCCAAGACCACCCGGGACAAGCTCAAGGCGCTGGCGTCGGGCTTCAAGTTCGGCGAGTTCAAGCCCGAGTTCCCCGGCGTGGCCGAGCCGCGCACCGGCAAGAGCATGGGCGAGCACTGCGAGGACATGGCCAAGCAGTGGAACATCTCGCGCGATTCGCAGGACGAACTCGCCGTGGCCTCGCACCACAAGCTGGCGGCGGCCTACGAGCGCGGCTTCTTCGACGACCTGATCGCCCCGTTCCGCGGCCAGACCCGCGACAACATCCTGCGCCCGGACACCTCGCTGGAGAAGCTGGCGACGCTGAAGCCGGCCTTCGACAAGACCTCCGGCCGCGGCACCCTGACCGCCGCCAACTCCACCCCGCTGACCGACGGCGCCGCCGCGGTGCTGCTGTCCAGCCAGGCATGGGCGCAGGCGCACGGCCACGAGCCGCTGGCCTATTTGCGCGACGCGCACGTGTCGGCGGTGGACTTCGTCCACGGCGAGGGCCTGCTGATGGCGCCGACCGTGGCGGTGGCCGAGATGCTCCGGCGCCAGGGCCTGACCCTGCAGGACTTCGATTTCTACGAGATCCACGAGGCCTTCGCCGCGCAGGTGCTGTGCACGCTGCGCGCGTGGGAGAGCGAGGACTACTGCCGCAACCGCCTCGGCCTGGACGCGCCGCTGGGCCGCATCGACCCGGACAAGATGAACCCCAACGGTTCCTCGCTGGCCACCGGCCATCCGTTCGCCGCCACCGGCGCGCGCATCGTCGCCACCGCCGCCAAGGAACTGCAGCAGCGCGGCGGCGGCCGCTGCCTTATCTCGATCTGCACCGCCGGCGGCATGGGCGTGGTGGCGATCGTCGAGCGCTAGCCGGTTATCGCGCAGGCGGTGCCTCGCGCGCCCATCCTCCGTCCCCCACAGGCGGGATCGCCCTGTCGATCGGCGGCTCCGACGACGTTACTTTGGCCCGTCCCGCAGGCGCTCGTACAGCGGCACCAGCCCGGGTACGCGCCGCAACACGTCCTTCAGGGCGCGTGGCAACGGCAATGGGCGGTACGAGGGCGGAGCTGCAAGCACGCGCACGGCGCCTTGCGGCGTCATCCCGGGCGGGCACACGCAGTCGCCTGGTTCGTTCTGGAACTTGGCCAGCAGGTGGGTGGGCTTGATGCGGCCTTCCGCGATCGCCTGTTCGTCGATCGCATGGACGCGGTCGATGAAGCTCAGGTCCCACTCGCTCTGCTGGTGGAAGTTGTGCCCGAACCCGCGATCGATGAACACGTCGATGATGTTCCCCCAGGCCATGAAGACCCGCGGCTGGAAATGCTCCAGCAGCAACGGCAGCACTTCCTGCGCCCGGACACCCTCGAAGCCTTCCTGGGAGCAGTCCCAGTCCATGAATTGCTGTTCCTGCCGCTGCAGTTGCCAGTTGTAGCGGTACCGCTCCGGCAGCCATTCCCAGGCCTCGTCCACCAGCGTGCGCGCTTCCGGCCAGCGCATGTGGCCGTTCCTGCCGATCATGTCGGAGACCAGGAAGCATCCGCCCGGGGCGAGCTGCCGCTTGATGGACGCGTAAAGCCTTTCCAGTTCGACCACGTGATGCAGGGACTGGTTGGCGATGACGACGTCGAAGGTTCCCTCTGGCAGCCCCTGGTTGAAATCGTGGACCCGGACGTCGAAGCGATCGCTCAGGCCGGCTTCCTGCACGAACTGCGAACCCCGGCCCAGCGCGGCGTCGCTGATGTCCAGGCACAGGAAACGGAATTGCACGCCCGCTTCCGACAGGCCAGAGGCGATTTTCGTCTCGATGGCGCAGTCACCGCTGCCCACGCTGGCGATGCGCAGCGGCGCGCCGCCGGGCTTCCAGGTGCGGCTGCTCTCGAGCACGAAGAAGTGTTCTATGTTGTCGTAGCCGAAGGTGTTGATGAACGGACGGAGATACTTGTTCGACCAGTAATGGAATATCTCCGGAAGATCATGGACGCATACGTTGTTGTCGAACGTGTGCTTCTCCTGGGCTAGCCGGCTGGCGTAATCCGTCATTGTTCTGGCCGTTCCTGCAGTCAGGGCGTGCGCCTGAGGATACAGGTTTGGCCTGGCGGGACATGCATCGTGCCTGGCGTGACGCCATCGCATGCGGCGGTCGGGCACCACGCCGGGGATTGTGCGATCGCCGCGGTTTCCGGGCCTGGACGCAGAATCACGGGCGCGACGGATGGCGCCCACGGCAAAACCCATGAAGCGGGGTTTCCTTCGACCTCATGGCGGCTGTTTCAGCCGCGCGGCAGGCCGAATTCGTTGCGTTCCTCGATGACCGCTTGGTCGTGGATGCGCTGCCTCATGTCGCGGCCGGGTAGTTCCTGCGCGGGTTCGCCGCGCTCGGCGCGCAGGGCGTTGGCGTAGCTGAGCCGGGCCAGCGCGTCGTCGCCGGCTTCGGCCAGGCCGTCGCCCAGCGCCTCCCAGGCTTCGGCGCCGGCGCCCTGGGCGAGCGCGCGGTGCAGGAATTCCTGCGCCTGCGTCCACTGGCCCTGCCAGGCGCGCCAGCAGGGCCAGGCTGACCAGCAGGCCGGGACTGGCCGGGTGCGCCTGCAGCCAGCGCTGCGCGCTGGCGCGGCGGGCGTCGGGCTTGGCCAGTGGCAACCGGCCGTACAGCAGCGCCAGGTCCTCGTCCCAGCGTTCGTCCAGCGCGTGTTCCAGACTGTGCGCGGCGGCGTCGTCCCAGCGCAGGGCGGCGGCGCGGCGGGCGTAGGCGGCCACCACCGCCGCATCGCTGCGCAGCGGCTTGGGCATGGCTTCCCAGCGTTCGGCCAGCACGTTGGCGTCGCCGGCCTCGGCCAGCGACTGCGCGGCCAGGCGCGCTTCCAGCGCGGCCAGGGTGGTCGGCGACAGCGCCTGCTGCTGGCGCAGCGCGCCGAGCAGGCCGTAGGCCTCGCCGGCGCGGCCGGCCTCGGCCAGCGCCTGCGCGCGCAACGCCAGGCCGCGCGGCGGCGGCGGCTGGAGCGCGGGATCGTCGAGCGTGGCCAGCGCCTGCCGCGGATCGCCGGCGGCCAGCGCGCGCTCGGCGGCGAGCAGCGCGGCGACGGCGGGATCGCGACCGGCCAGCGCCTGCAGGTGCCGGAGCGCGGCCTCGGCGTCGCCGCGCGCATCGGCGGCGCGCACCCGCCCGGCTTCGGCCAGCGCGCCGGCTTCGGGATCCTGCGCGGCGCGTTCGAGCAGGCGCTCGGCGCGCTGCCAGTGGCCGGCCTGCAAGGCGGCCAGGCCCTCGATGAGCCGCGCGCGCGCCTGCCGGCGGCGGTGCCGGCGCCAGACCCGGAACGGCAGCGCCAGCAGCCGCGCCAGCAGCCACAGCCCGAAGAACGCCAGCGCCAGCGCCAGCAGGGCGCGCGGACCGGTCGTGCTGTAGTCGTAGCCGCCGAAACGGACGAACACCTCGCCGAGATCGCGCGCCGGCTGCTGCGCCAGCCATTGCGCGCCGAACACGCCCAGCGCGATCAGCAGCAGCAGGATCACCACGGTCCGGAACGGTTTCATTCGTGCCTCCTTACGGCGCTTCCACCAGCGGTTGCGATGGCGGCCGCCGCGCGGGCGCGCCGGTGCGACGGATTTCGTGGAGCTGCCGCAGCGTGCTGCCGATCAACGGCGAGTCGATCTCCAGCGGAAGTTCGCGCAGCTGCCGCAGTTCGGCCCGACCTTGCCGCAGCGCCGGTGAATCCGGCCACAACCGCGGCAGCCAGGCGTCCACGCGCGCCAGCGCGGCATGCAGGCCATCGCCGTCGCCGCGCTCCAGCGCCGCGCGCGCCAGCGCCAGATCGATGTGCATTGCCGCCTCGGCGGCCTGGCGATCGGCCGGGCCGAGCGGGCTGCCGGCCCGGGTCGGGCGCACTTCGACCAGCGGCGCCAGCACGCGCTGCCAGGTCGGCCGCGCCGAAGGCGTCGTGGCGTCCACGCGCGGCAGCCGCGCCAGCGCGTCGGCGAAGCGATCCAGCCGCGCCGCCAGCGTCGCCTGCGGGCCGGCGCCGAGCGCCTCGACCGCGTCGCGCTCCTGCGCCAGCGCCTGGCGGAGGTTGAGCAGGCGGTGATCGTCGATGCCTTCCAGGGTGTCGGCCGCCAGCGCATAGGCGCGCCGCGCGCCGTCGGCGTCGCCGGCGATGGCCAGCCGCTGCGCCGCCAGCGACAGCAGCAGCTCGACCTCGTCCAGCCGCAACGCCTGCGCGCCGTGGCGGTCGGAGTCGGACAACCGCGCCACCGTCTCTTCCAGCAGCGCGCCGCGCTGGCCCAGCGCCAGCACCTCGTCGCGCAGGATGCGGTGGGTGGTCACGGCGTCCTGGATGCGCTGGGCCTGGGTGCGCTGGGTCTGCCGCAGCGCGTCCACCCGCTGTTCCAGCGCGGCGATGCGCTGCAGGGCGGCCTGCTCGTCGGCCGACATGCGCGCCTGGCGCGATTGCCAGTGCGTCCACCCGTACCAGCCGCCGAGGGCGATCGCCGCGACGGCGATCAGCGGCAGCCACAGGCCCGGGCGGGCGCGGCGGGAAACGGGGGTGGCGGGTGCTGCATCGGTCACGCGGGCGTTCCGGTTGGCGCGGTCGGGAGGGAATCGGATGCTAAACGCAGCGGCGTGACGGCGGCGGCCGCCGCGGCGAACAACTGCCCGGGCTGCGGGCCGTCGGCGCGCGACACCGGTGCGAAGCCGAGCGCGCGCGCCTGATCGGCCAGGCGCGCGCTGGCGGCGATCACCGGCAGCGCGCGCAGCCGCGCGATCGCGTCGGCGGGCAGTTGCCGAAGCAGCGTGTCCAGCGCCTCGCCGCTGCTCAGCAGCAGCACGGCCGGCGCCTGCAGCGCACGCAGGCGGGCCAGCGCGCGCGGCGAGGGCGCCAACGGCAGGCGCCGGTAGACCTCGGCACGGCGTATCGAAGCGCCACGGTCTGCCAGCGTGCGCGCGATCAGCCCGCGGCCACCCGGCGCGGTGACCAGGCCGACGCTGCGGCCATGCAGATCCTGCAGCGGCGGCAGCGCCAGCAGGCCCTCGCTGTCCATCCGCGCCGGCGCCAGCACGTCGTCCACGCCGGCTTCATGCAAGGCGGCCGCGGTGCCGGCGCCGACCGTCGTCCACAACTGGCCGCGCCGGGGCGCCAGCGCGGACAGCCGCCGCGCCGCGACCACCGCCGCCGGACTGGTGAACAGCACCACGTCCGCCGCCAGCGCCCGTGCCAGCGCCGCGCGCGCGGCGGCGCCGTCGAGGGATTGCAGCCGCCACGGCGACAGCGCCAGCAGGCCGGCGCCGTGGCGCCGCGCGAGGCGGCGCAGCGATGCGTGGCCGCCCTGCGGGCGCAGCGAGATCACGTACCATCGGGCCGCGTCGTGGGATGCCATGCGGAGATTATCGTCGATGGGTGAGGAAACGGCGCTGCACTCGTTGCGGCGCGAATACGCGGCGATGCCGCCGGTGGCGGCCATGCAGGTGCGGGTCGAGGGAATGGAAGGCGGGCGGCTGCGGCTGTCGGCGCCGCTGGCGGCCAACGTCAACGACAAGGGCACCGCCTTCGGCGGCAGCCTAGTCTCGCTGATGACGCTGGCCGGCTGGGGACTGGTGGCGATGCGGCTGGAGCGCGCCGGCGTGGCGGCCGAGGTCTACGTCGCCGACAGCCAGGTCCGCTATCTGGCGCCGTTGCGATCGGACCTGCATGCGAGCGCCGCGCTCGACGAGGGGCAGTCGTGGGACGAGTTCCTGCGCACCCTGGCCCAGCGCGGGCGCGCCCGCGTGCAGCTGCGCGCCGAGGTCGCGCTGCCGGAAGGCGGGGTGGCGGCCACGCTGTCCGGGCGTTTCGTCGCCCTGGCCAAGGAGGCGCCCGCGCCCGGCTGAGCGGGGCCGCGGGGCCTTCGTTCACCCCAAACCGCGTCGCACGCCCTAGGATGGCGGCACTGATCGGGAGCAGGCGATGCGGGCAATCCTCAAACTGGTGCTGGCGGCGGCGCTGATCGCGCAGGCGCTGCCGGCCGACGCGCTCAACTCGCGCCAGCGCAACAAGCTGGAGCAGGCCCAGAACGCCTTCGCCGCGGCGATCCGCTGGGGCGATTTCGAGGGCGCCTGGCAGATGGTCGATCCGGCCGTGCGCGAGCGCGATCCGATGACCGAGCTGGAATTTGCCCGCTACGAACAGATCCAGGTTTCCGGCTACCGCGACCTGCACGCGCTGGTCGAGGCCGACGGCACCCTGGTCCGGGTCATCGAGCTGCGCGTGATCAACCGCCACACGATGGCCGAGCGCACCCAGCGCTTCCGCGAGCGCTGGCGCTGGGACGAGGCGGCCAAGCGCTGGTGGCTGGCCGACACCCTGCCGGATCTCTGGGAAGGCAGTTGAAACCCGCTTCCGCTCGTCATCCCCGCCTGCGCGGGGATGACGACTCTTGTCAAAGCCCGGCTTCCCGCCGCCCCACGCGCCCGGCGCGCCGGCCTGCTGGGCTATGCGACAATCGCCGCCCCGCCGGAACACCTCGCTCCCTGCCGTGAATCCTGAAGAACTGCTGGCCTTCGCCGGTCGCCACCCGATGCTGTCGTTGGCCCTGGCCGGCCTGACCGTGGCCATCATCGCCACCGAGATCGCCCGCCTGACCCGCGGCTACAAGGCCCTGCGCCCGGCCGAACTGACCGGCCTCATCAACCGCGAGAACGCGCTGGTGATCGACCTGTCGGCCATCGCCGACTTCGAGAAGGGCCACATCGCCGGCAGCCGCAACCTCACCCTCAGCCAGTTCGATCCGCAGGGCAAGCTGCTGGCCGGCGCGCGCGCGCAGCCGGTGGTGCTGGTGTGCCGCAACGGCCAGGCCTCGGCCGGCGCGGCCAAGCGGCTGAAGAAGGCCGGCTTCGAGAAGGTCTACTGGCTCGACGGCGGCGTGGCCGCCTGGCAGCAGGCCGATCTGCCGCTGGTCAAGGGTCGCTGAACCCGCCGGCCCCTTGAACCGAGCCGGGCGCGCCGCCATCGGCATGACATAATCGCCCATTCACCGTTCAACCACCGATTTCCTGGAGTCACGAGATGTCCGACGAAAACACCAACGGCGCGGTCGCGCCCAACGCCACCGACGCCGCTGGCCCCGCCTTCACGGTCGAGAAGATCTACGTCAAGGACGTCTCGTTCGAAGTCCCCGGCGCCCCGGCCATCTTCGGCGAGAACGTGCAGCCGGAACTGCAGCTCAACCTCAACCAGCGCGTGCAGCGCCTGAACGAGAACATGTTCGAGGTCGTGCTCGGCGTCACCCTGACCTGCAAGGCCGGCGACAAGACCGCCTACGTGGCCGAGGTGCAGCAGGCCGGCGTGTTCGGCCTGGTCGGCCTGGAGCCGCAGGCGATCGACGTGCTGCTCGGCACCCAGTGCCCGAACATCCTGTTCCCCTACGTGCGCCAGCTGATCAGCGACCTGGTCCAGGCCGGCGGCTTCCCGCCGTTCTTCCTGCAGCCGATCAACTTCGACGCGCTGTACGCCGAGACCCTGCGCCAGCGCCAGGAGCAGAGCGGCGAACTGGCCAACACGGAACCGGCCGGCAACGCCTGATCGGCGTGCCGCACGCTCCCGTCATGGCGCATCGCGCCGCCAGGGGTGACGGATGACGGATCCGCTGCGCATCTGCGTGCTCGGCGCGGGCTCCTGGGGCACCGCGCTGGCCACCCTGATGGCCCGCAACGGCCATCGCGTGGTCCTGTGGGGCCGCGACGCCGCCGTCAGCGCGGCCATCGACGGCGCGCACGAGAACACCCGCTACCTGCCCGGCATCCCGTTGCCGGAATCGCTGCGCGCCACCACCGACCTGGCCGCGGCGATGGCCGGGGTCGACCTGGTGCTGGTGGTGGTGCCCTCGCACGCCTTCACCGAGACCCTGCACGCGCTGGCGCCGCTGCGCCCGGCGAATGCCGGCGTGGCGTGGGCGACCAAGGGCTTCGAACCCGGTTCGGGCCGCTTCCTGCACGAGGTGGCCGAGGACATCCTCGGCCCCGACGTGCCGCTGGCGGTGGTGACCGGCCCCTCGTTCGCCAAGGAGGTTGCGCTCGACCTGCCCACCGCGGTCACCGTGCACGGCCAGGACGCGGCCTTCGCCCAGCGCGTGGCCGAGGTGCTGCACGGCCCGACCTTCCGCGCCTACACCGGCGAGGACATGGTCGGCGCCGAGCTGGGCGGGGCGATGAAGAACGTGCTGGCAGTGGCCACCGGCGTGGCCGACGGCATGCAGCTGGGCCTCAACGCGCGCGCCGGCCTCATCACCCGCGGCCTCAACGAGATGCTGCGGCTGTCGGCGGCGATCGGCGGCAAGCCGGAGACGCTGATGGGCCTGGCCGGGCTGGGCGACCTGGTGCTGACCTGCACCGGCGACCTGTCGCGCAACCGCCGCCTGGGCCTGGCGCTGGGACGCGGCCAGTCGCTGGACGAGGCGGTGCGCGCGATCGGCCAGGTGGTCGAGTCGGTGCAGACCGCCAACGAGGTGATGCGCCAGGCCGAGCGCCACGGCATCGACCTGCCGATCTCCAGCGCCGTGCGCGCGGTGCTGCACGGCGACCTGACCCCGGCCGAGGGCCTGCGCCAGCTGCTGGCGCGCGAGCAGAAGCCCGAGTATCCGCAGACGTTGTTTCGTTGAGGCGGGGATGACCGGACATTCGTCCGTTGAGAGCGGGGATTCGGGATTGGCGATTCGGAAAAGAAGAATCCGCCGGTGGGTGCGCGAGCCGAGCAAGCTCAGCTCTACAACGTATTTGGCTCTGTAGAGCCGAGCTTGCTCGGCTCCCCGCCATGCCGGCGACCCACGCTCCAACCAATCCCTAATCCCCAATCCCCAATCCCGGCATCACCATAAAGAAGAAGCCCGGCCATAAGCCGGGCTTCGGTGCGACGTGGGGGAGAGGGAACACGTCGCGGGAACCGCGGATCCGCTTACCAGCTGAAGCGCGGACCGACGAACCACTGGGTGTCGCCGTCGGAGAACTTGACGTCGGCCGAGGCGCTCCAGTTCGGCGAGAACTTCACCTGCGCGCCGAGCCGGCCGTAGAAATCGCCATCGTATTCGTCGCCGTTCTCGTAGCCGACCAGCGCATAGCCGTTGAGGCGGTGGGTCATCGCGCCGTTGACACCGACCTCGACGCTGTAGCCGTCGAGCTTGGGCGCGTAGTCGATGTCGTAGCGCTCGTAGGCGACGCGGGTCAGCAGGTCCACGCGCTGCGACAGGCCGTGGTTGTAGCCCACGCCCAGGCGCCAGTTGTTGATGTCGACGTTCTGGAAATCGTCCAGTTCCTGCGACTGGTAGTCGCCGAACAGGTGGAAGTTGGGATGGAGCGCGACCGATCCCTTCAACGCCCAGCCATCGGCATCGGCGATATCGGTGTTGCTGGCGACATAGCCGCCTTCGACGTAATTGTAGCTCACGCCATCGGCGGCCGAGGCGGCGAACGGGGCAGCGGCCAGCAGGGTCAGGGCAAGCAAGGACTTCTTCATGATCAACAATCCTCTGTTTTCTTGTTTTGTCGTGCCGATGCCCAAGTGCATGCGCAAGCCTGCGCTATCGGTGCGTGAAGTATCCGTTCGCCGCTGCAATGCGCACTGAATAACAAACTGAGCGGTACATGAATCACCCGGCGCCTTGCGGAACTTCCGGCACATCACCGCGTGATGCATTGCGCATCACGCACCGTGTGCCCTCGCGAGTGCCGGAACGATGCGCGCGGGCGTGGCGACGGTGGAGCCGCCAACGCCACACGACAGTGGAATCAATCCGCGGCGATTCCCGGCGCGTCCTCGTCGCTGTCCTGCGCGTCCGGGCTGTGCCGGGCGACGATGCTGGTGGCGGTGAGATCGCCGGTGACGTTGCCGGTGGTGGCGAACACGTCGGGGATGGTGTCCACCGCCAGCAGCAGGCCCAGCGGTTCGATCGGCAGGCCCATCGACTGGGTCACCGGCATCACCGTGGCCATGAAGCTGACCTGCCCGGGCAGGCCGATCGAACCCAGGCTGATCACCACCGCCAGCGCCGCGCCGGCGGCCAGCGTCACCGCGCCCAGCTCGATGCCGTAGGCCCAGGCGACGAAGCAGGCGGCGACGATGTACTGGATCGGGCTGGTGATGCGGAACAGCGTCACCGCCATCGGCAACACCAGCGCGGCGACCGCGCGCGGATGGCCGAGGCGGAAGCGCGCGCTCTCCAGCATCGCCGGCAGCGAGGCCAGCGAGGACTGCGTGCTGGCCGCGACCACCTGCGCCGGCAGGATCGCCTTGGCGAAGGCCAGCGGCGAGCCGCCCGCCAGCAGCGCCACCAGCGCATAGCAGATCAGCGTGGCGCCGAGGTACATGCCGCATTGCAGGACGATGTAGCCGGCCAGCGCGCCGATCACGCCGATGCCGGCCTGCGCGCATACCGCCAGCACCAGCGCGAACACGCCGATCGGCGCGGCCAGCAGCATCCAGCGCACGATCACGATCATGGTGTCGGCGATGCCGTGGCACAGGCCGATGACCTGCGCGCGGCGCTCGGCCTGCACGCGCGTCAGCGCGAAGCCGAAGAACAGCGCGAACACCACCACCGGCAGCATCGCGCCCTGCGCGGCGGCCATGATCGCGTTGCTCGGGATGATCCCGCCGACCCAGGCCGCGATGCCGGGCGCGGCGGCCTCGCCGGCGGAAGGCAGGGTGCCGCGCAGCGTGGCCGTCAGCTCGGGACTGTGCGGCATCGCCGACAGCACCAGCGGCGCCACGGTGGCCGCGTAGGCGGCGAACAGCGACAGCAGCGCGATGAACACGATCATCGCGCGCCGCGCCACCCGCCCGGACGCGGCGGCGTCGCTGGCGGTGGCCACGCCAAGGATCACCAGCGCCAGCACCAGCGGCACCACCGTCATCTGCAATCCGCTCAGCCACAGCCGGCCGATCGGCTGGGCGATGGCGACGGCGCGCTCGGCCGCGGCGGGGTTCCAGTGCGCCAGCGCCAGTCCGACCACCGCGCCGGCCAGCAGGCCCAGCAGTACGCGCGCGGTCGCGCCGGGCCACCTCACCGGGCCGGCTCCGCGCCGGGCAGCGCCCACTCATGCGCCAGCCGCACATGCTCGGCGCGCGGCAGCAGCACCAGCACCGGCCGCGCCTGCGGTTGCAGCCACGCCAGCAGGGCGTCCATCGACGCCGGCGCCATCGCGGTGCAGCCGGCGGTGGCTTCGCCGGGCTTTCGCCAGAGGTGGGCGAAAATGCAGCTGCCCGCGCCGGCCTCGGCGCGCTCGTTGTGGCCGATGACCAGGCCCAGGCGATAGCGCGGATCGCCGTCGTTGTGCAGGTCCAGGCGCATCGGCTCGGTCGAGCCGGCGGCGGCCGCCTCGCCGACCTCGCGGGTGTCGACGATGCGGTTGTACAGCGGTGAGGCGGGCACGTCGATGCAGTAGTGGCTGGCCTGCATCGGTCGGTACGGCATGCGCGTGGCCGCCTGCGCGGCGTAGCCGAACGCCTCGCCGATCACGAACACGCCGGCCGGCGCGCGACCGTCGCCCTCGCGCTTGTGCGGGCCGCCGGGCTGCGCCGGATGCAGGCCGGCGCCCCAGGCTGAACCGCTGCGGCCGACCGCGATCTCCAGCGGTGCATTGACCTCGCGCCAGCGGCCGTCGCGCATCTCGAAAAGCTGCAGCGTGCCGGTGGTGGCGTCCCAGTCCGGGGTCAGCACCAGCACCAGTTGGCGCGCGTCGCGCCACGGCAGCGGCGACGGCGCGGCCGCCGCCAGCGCGGGCAGCGACAGCGCCAGCAGGGCCAGCGCGAAGGGAACGGGGCGACGGAAAAGGGCGCGGAAGAGGCGGGGCATGGCGGCTCCGGCGGATCAGGACTCCAGCAGGTGCTGGATGCGTTCGAGGTTGATGTTCAACTGCCGGTGGCGATCCGGATTGGCCTGGCACAGCAGCACGAACAGGAAGTCCAGCAGCGATTGCAGCGAGGAGCGGTACAGCAGCTGCGCCACGTGCGGCGCCGGGTCGTGCGCGGAGATCACCAGCGCGGCGTCGGCGTGCGCGCGCAGCGCGTTGGCGGTGTGGCGGGTGATCGAGATGACCTTGCCCTCGCAGGCCTGGAACTGCCGGCTGATCTGCGAAAGCTCGGGCAGCCTGCCGAACTCGGAGAACATCAGCAGCACGTCGCCCGGGCGCGCCGCCGACAGGTTGGCCATCATCAGGATCGGATCGGCGTGGTGCACGGTCAGCAGGCCCAGCAGCGACAGCCGCATCGCGAACTCGCGCGCGAACAGCCCGTCGTCGCCCAGGCCGCAGACGAACACCTTGCCGGCGCGGTCGATCAGCTCGACGATGGGCTCGATGTGCTCGCGCGGGTTGAGCAGGCGGGTCTCCTCCTCGGCGGCGGCCTTGCTGCGGCGCAGGTCGTCCTGCAGGCGCGCGTAGGCGTCCTGCGCGGCGCTGTCGCCGCCGTCGCGCGGCTGCGGCTGGCCGTTGCCGTTGCGGGCGATCGCCTCGCCGATGGAGTACTTCAGGTCCGGATAACCCTTGAAGCCGAACTTCTGGCTGAACTTGACCACGCTGGACTGGCTGATGCCGAGCGCGCTGGCCAGCTGCTGCGAGGAATAGTCGCGCAGCAGGTGCGCGTTCTCGAGGATGAAGTCGGCGATGCGGCGCTCGATGGCCGACATCTGGTCGCGTTCGGAGCGGATTTTCACCAGGGGCGGCATGGGCCGATCTTCGTCTCCGGGCAGGGGCGATGGCAATGGCTCGTGGTTGCGGCCGCTGCGGACCGGCGGCCGCCGCGCGCTCATTCCGGCAGCAGCTCCAGGCCGCGGATCTCGCGGATGCCCAGGCCCGGCGCGTCGGTGATCGAGATCTCCGACTCGTCGAAGATGACCCCGCCCTCGACCGGGTTGAACTGGCACAGCGACGGCCCGTCCAGGTCGACCTTGGTGATCACGCCGGACTTGGCCACCGCCAGGTGCACGGCGGCGGCGACGCTGATGCTGGTCTCGATCATGCAGCCGATCATGCAGTCCACGCCGTACAGCGCGGCGATGTCGGCGATGCGCACGGCGTTGGAGAGGCCGCCGGTCTTCATCAGCTTGATGTTGATGATGTCGGCCGCGCGCATCTTGATGAGGTCGATGACCTCGGTCGGGCCGAACACGCTCTCGTCGGCCATCACCGGCGTGTGCACGCGGTCGGTGACGTACTTCAGGCCGTCGATGTCGCGCGCCTTGACCGGCTGCTCCAGCAGCTCCAGCACCACCCCGGCGTCCTCCAGGTGCTGCATCGCGAACACCGCCTGCTTGGCGGTCCAGCCCTGGTTGGCGTCCAGCCGCAGCAGCGCGCGTCCCTCTACCGCCGAGTAGATCGCCTTGACCCGCTCGATGTCCAGGCCAATGTCCTTGCCCACCTTGATCTTCAGCGACTCGAAGCCGCGCTCGACCGCGCTGATCGAGTCGGCGACCATCTTGTCGATGTAGTCCACGCTGATGGTGATGTCGGTGGTGATCACCGGATCGCCGCCGCCGAGCATCTTGTACAGCGGCGCGCCGTAGAGCTGCGCCCACAGGTCGTAGACGGCGATCTCCACCGCCGCCTTGGCGCTGGTGTTGCGCTCCAGCGCGGTCTGGATCAGGTCGGTGATGCGGTTGAGGTTGGCGATGTCCTGGCCGATCAGGCGCGGGCGGATGAAGCGGCGGATCGCCTCTGCGATCGAGCCGTGGGTGTCGCCGGTGATGACCGCGGTGGCCGGCGCCTCGCCGTAGCCGACATGGCCGCTGTCAGTATGCACGATGACGACGATGTCCTCGACGGTGTCGACGGTGCGCAGCGCGGTCTTGAACGGCGTCTTCAGCGGCACGCGCAGCATGCCGAGCTGGATGTCGGTGATCTTCATGGGGGTCAGGGCCTGATGCGCTGGATGCTGGTGATGCGATCGATGTAGGTCTGGGTGTCGTTGAACATCATCGGATCCAGCGGGGTGACCGACACGCCGTTGAGGCCGGCGCGCACGCGCTGCCCGTCGGCGCCGCGCCAGCTGCCGCCGCTGGTGTCGTGGATCACCCAGCCCATGCCGTCCTCGTGGCCGATCACCATCATCACGTGGCCGGGGATGTAGACCAGGTCGCCGACCTGCAGGTCGCGGACGACGGCGCTGCGCCTGCGCGCATCGTCGCCCTCGGAGAAGGCGATGCGGTTGAGCGCGGGGCTGACCGCCTGGTCGCGGGTGTTGCGCGGCAGCAGCACGCCGAAGCTGCGGTAGATCTCGGAGACGAAGCCGCTGCAGTCGCGTGCGTCGTAGCCGTGGCCCCAGCCGTAGCGCTCGCCGAGGAACTTGAAGCTCTGCCGCAGCAGGTTGGCCGCGGTCAGCGGCAGGTAGTCCGGCGCCACGTCGGCGCTGCGCGGCAGCAGCGCCGGCGCGAACGCCAGCCGGCCGGCGTCGTCGCGCACCGGCAGCTCGATTACGTGCGAGGCGTGCGGATGCTGGCCGTTGACCGGCTGCGCCGGCGGCCAGTCGGCCCGCAGCGGCACGCGCACGCCCATGTCCAGCTGCAGTTGCGAGACCTGCGGCCGCTCGCGCGTGTGGTTGGTGCGCACGGTCGCGCCGGTGACGATCAGGTAGGGCGACTTGCGGCCGTAGCCGAACACCTCGGCCTTGTCGCCGAGGGCGACGTGGCGCTGCTCGATCCAGGCGGTGTAGCGCTCGCTGGCGACGAACCACCACTGGCCGTCGGCGCTGGCGTGCAGCACGGCGACCGCGTCGCCCGGGAACAGCGCCGATTCCTGGAAGCGGTCGATGTCGGTCTCGCCCTGCGTGCTGAACGCGCGCAGGGAGGTGGGGAACGTGCGCAGGTCGGCGCGGTGCACGACCAGCCCGTGGCGCACGGCCTGCTGCGCCGGCACCGCGTCCAGCGCGAGGTTGGCCTGAATGCGCGACAGCGCATCGGCCGGGATGGCCGCGCCGCTCTCGTCGTACAGCGCGCGCGCAGGGGGCGCCGACAAAGATTCGATTTCCTTGCGGATCTGCGCGCCGGGCATCCGCGCCGGCAGCGCCTCGATGTCGCGCAGCGACGGATCGCGCTGGCGCATCGCCGCGTTCTGCGCGGCGATCGCGGCGCGGTCGAGGATGACCTTGTCCGGCTGGCGCTGCCGTGCGATCCAGTGCGACGGCTGCAACTGCACGGCTTCGAGGCCGATGACGCCGGTGCCGGTGTCGTGCGTTGGCGGCGGCGCGCGATAGGCCAGTGCGGGGACGGCCAGGCAGAACAGGAACACGGCCAGCAGCGGCCGGTGGTACGCGGCGGCGCGGGCCGCACGCGGATTGACGGGTGGATACGGCTTCATCTTGTCCCTGTCCGTTATCCGCCGGTCCGGCGGCATTAGGAATACTTACTTCTTATCTTGAAAAACACAAGAATAAATTATTGACCCCCGTCTCCGGCCGTGCTACACAGCCTTTCACCAGTCGGACGGGGCCGTGAACGACGTGGAAACCAGTGGGGGCCAGCATCGCAATCGCCAGCCAGCCGGCCGTGCGCGCACGGCATGGGCGCGGCGTGGACTTGCGCGCGCCGGCGTGATGGTACTCCTGATGGCGTCCGCCCTGGCCGCCGCGGAGCCGATCGACGCGACGCTGTCGCAGGTGATCGCCGACGTCGACGCCGGCCGCTTCGCGCAGGCCGAGCGCCGCATCGCCTCCGCGCTGGCCGCCTCGCCGGGACAAAGCGGCACGCACGATGCGCTGCGCTTCGAGCGCGAGCGCATGCGGCGGATGCGCCTGGATTTCCCGCTCGACCGCGCGCAGGCGCTGGCGCGGTTGCGCGCGCAGGTGCCCGACGCCAGCGAGGCGGAGTTCGATGCCTGGGACGCGGCCGGCCTGATCGAGCACCTGGACATCGACGGCCAGCGCCGCTACTTCGCCCGCTCGGTCTCCAACCTGTTCCGGCTCAGCCCGCAGGCGGCCGCGCGCCGCGCCTCGCCGCGTCCTTTCAGCGAAGGCCCGTACGAGCGACTGCATCCGCACCACCGCGAAGTGGTCGAGGCCGCGCACGCCAGCGGTTCCACCAGCGTGGCGCCACGGCGCGTGCGCATCACCCAGTCGCTGACGGTCAAGGCCGATGCGGTGCCGGCGGGCGAGACGATCCGCGCGTGGATTCCCTACCCGCGCCAGATCCCGGGCCAGCAGGAGGACATCGCGCTGATCGCCAGCACGCCGGCTGGCGCGCAGGTGGCGCCGGCATCCGCATTGCAGCGCACCGCCTACCTGGAACGCGCCGCGCAGGCCGGCCAGCCGACCCGCTTCGACGTCACCTACGAGCTGACGATCTACGCGCGCCGCTTCGACATCGATCCGGACAAGGTGGTGCCGGCGCGGATCACGCCCGAGCTGGCGCCGTTCGTCGAACCGCGCGCGCCGCACGTGGTGTTCACGCCGGCGCTGCGGCGCTTCTCCGAGCGCGTGGTCGGCGACGAGCGCAATCCCTACCGCATCGCGCAGAAACTGTTCGCCGCGGTCGACGACATCCCGTGGGCGGGCGCGCGCGAGTACTCGACGATCTCCAACATCAGCGACTACGCGCTGCACGCCGGCCACGCCGACTGCGGCCAGCAGACCCTGCTGCTGATCGCGCTGCTGCGGCTCAACGGCATCCCGGCGCGCTGGCAGTCCGGCTGGGTGTACTCGGACGAGGACGTCGGCTACGACAACATGCACGACTGGGGCTGGCTGTACCTGGCGCCCTACGGCTGGGTGCCGATGGACGTCACCACCGGCCTGCTCGACGGCGGCGATCCGGCGCTGCGCGGGTTCTACCTCGGCGGGTTGGATGCGTACCGCATCGCCTTCAACGACGACTATTCGCGCGACTTCGTCCCGGCCAAGCGGCACTTCCGCTCCGAGACGGTCGATCTGCAGCGAGGGGAAGCGGAGTGGAGCGGCGGCAACCTCTACTTCGATCAATGGGGTTACGACTTCGAATGGAAGATGCTGCCGGTCAAGGGCAGCGGACAGCGGTATCCGGCGCAACCAACACCAGACATCTAGCAGGAGAGAGCGGGGATGAAAGGCAAGACTATTCGCAAAGCGGCATTGTGCCTGGCATTGGGTGCGTGTCTGGGGACGATGGCGCCGATGGCGTTCGCGCAGAGCGTCACCGGCGCGGTCGCGGGCCGCGCCAACGCGGGCGACCAGATCACCATCACCAACACCGCGACCGGCGCCAGCCGCACGGTCACGGTCGGCGCGGACGGCAGCTATCGCCTGACCCAGCTGCCGGTGGGCGACTACAGCCTGCAGGTCAAGCGCGAAGGCTCCGAAGTGGGCAGCCCGCTCGCGGTCAGCGTGGCGCTGGGCGGCACCACCACGGTGAACCTGGGCAGCGAAGGCAACCTGGTGAACCTGGATGCCGTGCAGGTGATCGGTTCGCGCGTGGTCAACCGCGTGGACGTGCGATCCACCGAGTCGGCGACCAACATCACGCGCGAGGAGATCGCGCGCCTGCCGGTGGCGCAGAGCCTGAGCTCGGTCGCGCTGCTGGCGCCGGGCGTGGTCGGTGGCAATGCCAGCTTCGGCGGCATCTCCTTCGGTGGTTCTTCGATCGCGGAGAACTCGATCTTCATCAACGGACTGAACGTCACCGACTTCTACCGGCGGCACAGCTTCTCGACCGCGCCGTTCGCGTTCTTCCGGGAGTTCCAGGTCAAGACCGGCGGCTACTCGGTCGAGTTCGGCCGCAGCACCGGCGGCGTGATCAACGCGGTGACCCGCTCGGGCAGCAACGAATTCCAGGGGGGCGTGGAAGTCACCTTCGAACCGAATGCCTGGCGTTCCTCCTTCGAGGACCGCTACTACGCCGATGGCACCACCAATGTCCGCGGCAGCCACGACCGCAACAGCTTCACCAAGACCAACGTCTGGGCCTCCGGCCCGGTCATCGAGGATCGGCTGTTCCTGTTCGCGATGTACGAGCACCGCGACAGCAACTCCGGCTATACCAATTCCGCCGGCAGCAACTGGACCGACAGCAGATCCGACAACGGCTTCTGGGGCGCCAAGCTGGACTGGAACATCACGGAGAACCACTCGCTGGAGCTGACCGCCTTCTCCGACGAAGGCGACGTCGACAACAGCCAGTATTCCTACAACTTCGACACCGCCACCCGGGGCAGCGCGGCGCCCACCGAATCCACCTCCTCCAGCGGCGGCGAGAGCGGATCGATCGCCTACACCGGCCACTTCGGCGAGAACTTCACCGCCAAGGCCCTGTACGGCATCAATCGCAGCAGCAGCTTCGTGCGCTCGCCGGTGGACGGTCCGTGCAGCTGGGTGACCTACAACAACGCCTCCTACGGTGCGGTCTACCGCGGCATGGGCAGTCCGACGCTCGGCTGCCATCCGGGTTCCAACGTGGTCTCGCACGAGGACGAGCGCAAGGCCAAGCGCCTGGACTTCGAATGGGCGCTGGGCAACCATCTGCTGCGCTTCGGCTGGGATCACGAGCTGATGACCACCGACCGGGTCACCTTCTACCCGGGCGATGGCAAGCAGTACACGGCCTACGGCCGCACCAGCGCGACCCAGGTGCTGGACAACGGCACGCCGCTGCCCGCCGGCGTCAATGCCTTCCTGATGGCGCGCGAGCGCGCCGACGGCGGCGTGTTCGACATCGAGGCCAGCGCCTGGTACCTGGAGGACGTCTGGAGCATCACGCCGAACCTGCTGCTGAACCTCGGCCTGCGCATGGACACCTTCGACAACAAGACCGCCGCCGGCGACAGCTTCATCAAGCTGGACAAGCTGGTGTCGCCGCGGTTCGGGTTCTCGTGGGACATGAAGGGCGACGGCAGCACCAAGCTGTTCGGCAACCTGGGCCGCTACTACATGCCGGTCACCAGCATCATCAGCTACAACTTCGCCGGCGGCCTGCTCGACGAGCGCAGCTTCTACGTGCTGGACGGCTGGCGGCAGGAGACCAACCCGGTGACCGGCGCGCCCTACATGGCGCCGATCATCGGCGCGCAGATCGGCCCGGTGGACGATCAGTTCAACATCAGCGTGCGCGACTACCGCCAGAGCGTGGACGACGACCTCGACGCGGTCTACCAGGACGAGGCCATCCTCGGCTTCCAGACCATGATCAACCAGGCCTGGTCGTGGGGCGTCAACGCCACTTACCGGCGCATGCCCAACGCGATGGACGACATCCGCATCAACGCCCTGTGCGGCGTGCGCCATGCCGCCTTGTGGCCGATCGCCAACCCGGGCGAGGAGCTGACCCTGTGGGGCACCACCGCGATGGGCTGCGCCCAGGACGGTTGGGTCACCATCGACACCTCCAAGGAGGGCTACATCACCGTCGGCAGCAACCGCATCATCGGCTATTCCAAGCCCAAGCGGACCTACAAGGCGCTGGAATTCCAGATCGACCGCGCCTGGGACGACAAGTGGGCGTTCAATGCGTCGTACCTGTGGTCCAGGTCGGAGGGCAACCACGAAGGCCCGGTCAACTCCGACACCAACTACGGCGACACCGGCATGGTCCAGCACTGGGATCACCCGGCCAACAACGAACGCTACGGCGATCTGTTCAACGACCATCGCCACCAGATCAAGCTGCGCGGCAGCTACAAGCTCAACGAGATGTGGACCTTCGGCGGCACGTTGACGGCGCTGTCCGGCGGCCCGATCACCGCCTTCGGCGTCACCTGGCCGGACGAGGACTTCGCCGTGGCCAGCTATACCAGCGAAGGCAGCGGCGGCGGCACCGGCTGGCTGTGCGTGCAGAACTGCTCGGGCATCAATCCCGCGACCAACCAGCCTTACCGCTACACGGACCGCGTCTACGAATATTCCCCGCGCGGCGCGTTCGGCCGCATGCCGTGGATCTACAACCTGGGCGCCAACGTCACCTGGACGCTGCCGGTCGACGGCATCGACCTGAAGGCCCGCCTGTCGGTCTACAACCTGCTCAACGAACAGGAAGTGATCAACGTGCGTGCGCGCTACGAGTCCAATCCGGGTGTCGTACGTTCCACCTTCGGCACCGGCACCCGCTGGCAGTCGCCGCGCTATGCGCAGCTGGTGGTGACCTGGAACTTCTGATCCCGATGGCTCCGGCTGTCCACCCCGCGGTGGACAGCCTTTCGGGGTGCAATTCGGGGCGCAATGCAATGGACGTGGACGAGATGCGCAAGACCGGGATCCGGCAACCGCAGAAGACCTGTTTCTCCCTCCCGGCCCGCCTGCTTTCGGTGGGCCTGTTTTTTGTCGCCGGCCTGGCGGGCGCGGCCCCGCCCTTCGATGCCGCCTTCGACGCGACGCTCGAACGCTACGCCTTGCCCGGCCTGGCGGTCGGCGTCATCGAGGATGGCGAGATCGTCTACCGCCGCACGGCGGGCGAACTGGAAGCCGGCGGCGGGCAGGCCATCGACGCCGACACGCTGTTCAAGATCGCCTCCAACAGCAAGGCGATGACCGCCGCGGTGCTGGCGCGGCTGGTCGATGCCGGCAAGCTGAAGTGGGACGATCCGGTGATCAGGCACCTGCCGGACTTCCGCATGTACGACCCGTGGGTCACGCAGCACATGCAGGTGCGGGATCTGCTGATCCACAACAGCGGCCTGGGGCTGGGCGCCGGCGATCTGATGCTGTGGCCCGAGCCCAACCGCTTCACCCGCGCCGACATCATCGCCGGGCTGGCGCACCTGAAGCCGACCCACAGCTTCCGCTCGCACTATGCCTACGACAACCTGCTCTACGTGGTCGCCGGCGAAGTCGCGGCGGCGGCCGGCGGCGCGCCGTATGACACGCTGGTCAGGCGCGAACTGTTCGAGCCGCTGGGCATGGCGCGCTGCCAGGTCGGCCAGTGGAACCGCAGGCAAGTCGGCAACGTCGCCCAGCCGCACGCGCGCACCGCGGCCGGCAACAAGGTGATCCGCGAGGACGGCGACGTCGTGCCCGACATCACCTCGATGGCGGCCGGCGGGATCCGGTGCGGCCTGGACGACATGCTGACCTGGATCGGCGCCTGGCTGGATCCGCGGCGCTATCCGGGCTGGCTGTCGGAAGTGCAGCGGCGCGCGGCGTGGACCGCGCACATGCCGATGCCGGTGAGCCGGCGCATGCGTGAGTGGGACGACACGCATTTCTCCGCCTACGGCTACGGCTGGCGGCTGTCCGACGTGGACGGGCAGTGGAAGGTTGCGCATACCGGCACCCTGGCCGGCATGTACTCGTCGGTGATCCTGCTGCCGGATCGCAAGGTCGGCATCGTCATCCTGATCAACGGCGAGGGCGAGGCCGCGCGCACCGCGCTGGGACAGGCGCTGACCAAGCACTACACCCGGCCCGGCGACGCCACGCAGACGGTGGCCCGCCATGCCGACGCGCTGGCGGCCGAGCGCGCCGAGGTCGTGGCCAGCCGCGAACTCATCGACACGCGCGGCCGCCGCCCGGCCAGCGCGCGCGAGATGCGGGACTGGCTGGGCCGCTACCGGGATCCGTGGTTCGGCGAGGTGGACATCTGCGGCGGTGGCGATCGGGTCACCTTCGCCGCGGCGCGCTCGCCGATGCTGACCGGCCGGGTGATGCGGGTCGGCGAGCGCTGGCTGGTCGACTGGCACGAGGACAGCGTCGATGCGGAAGCCTGGCTGGCGTTTTTCGCGGGGCCGCCCGTCGGCCTGAAGCTGTCGCACGTGGATCCGGACGCGGATTTCAGCTACGACTACCAGGATCTCGATTTCCAGCGCGTGGGCGATTGCAGGTGAACGATGGCGCAGGCTGCGGAAGTGAGTGCGGCGACGATGGATAGAAGGCTGCGTCGCGCCATCGTGCGCGGCTGGCTGGGCATGTCGCTGGCCTGCCTGGCCACTGTCGTCGCGGCCGCGTCCGTCGTCGTGTCCCCGGCCACCACGTTCGCGCAGACCGATCTGGTCGATGCCACCGGCTATGTGCCGGACGCGATCTTCGACATCCGCTACGCCGGCCCACACAACTTCACCGGCGCACCCGTCGACGGCTACCGTGCGCCGAAGTGCTACCTGCTGCGACCGGCCGCCGAGGCGCTGGCCCGGGTCGCCGCCGATCTGCGCGGGGAAGGACTGCGGCTGATCGTCTACGACTGCTACCGGCCGGCGCGTGCGGTCGCCGCCTTCGTGCGTTGGGCGCGCGATCCCGATCAGCGCAGCAAGGCCGACTACTACCCCAACCTGGACAAGCCTCGACTGCTGGACGGCTACATCGCCGAGACTTCCGGCCACAGCCGCGGCGCCACCGTGGACCTGTCGCTGGCGCGCTGCGACGGCGAGGCCTGCGCGCCGCTCGACATGGGCACCGGCTTCGATCATTTCGACACCCTGGCCAACACCGCCGACCCGCGCATCGTCGGCGCGCCGCGCGAGCACCGCCAGCAGTTGCTGCGCGCGATGGCGCGGCACGGCTTCGCCAACCATCCGCTGGAATGGTGGCACTACACCCTGAAACCCGAACCCGCCCCACGCACCGCCTACGACATCCCCATCGAATGAATCCTCCCCTCTCCCTGCGCCCGCCGCATCGCGCCGACGTGGCGGTGATTGGCTGCGGCATCGTCGGCCTGTCGGTGGCCTTCCACCTGCGCCGGCGCGGACTGTCGTGCCTGCTGATCGACGCCAAGGGGCCCGCCGGCGAGACCTCGTTCGGCAACGCCGGATCGATCTCCATCGGCAACCTGCTGCCGCAGTCCACGCCCGGCATCGCGTGGAAGGCGCTGCGGATGCTGGCCGATCCGCTGGCCCCGCTGAAGCTGGACTGGGGCGCCAGCCGCGGCTACGCGGGCTGGCTGCTGCGGTTCCTGCGCGAGGGCCGGCGCGAGCGGGTGATGCCGATCATCGAGGCGCTGCACGCGATCAACACCGCCGCGCGCGCGGCCTGGCTGGAACTGGGCGAGGCCATCGGCGCGCAGGAGCTGATCGCGCACACCGGCTACCTGCACGTCTACAGCGAGGAGGCCACGTTCGCGGGTGGGCAGTGGGAGCGCGAGCTGATGCGCGAGCGCGGCGTGGCCTTCGACGTGCTGGACGGCGCGCAGCTGCGCGATCTGGAACCGGGCATCGGCCCGGGTTTCCAGCGCGCGGTGTTCCAGCGCGATTCGCTGGCGATGCGCGATCCGGGCGAGTTCTGCCGGCGGTTGTTCAACGACCTGAGTGCGCGCGGCGCGCAGGTGCTGATCGCCGGGGTCGAGGCGATCGAGCGGCGCGGCACCGACTACCGGCTGCGCACCAGCGCCGGCGAGGCCCAGGTCGGCCAGGTGGTGGTCGCCGCCGGCGCGTGGAGCAACCGGCTGCTGCGGCCGTTCGGCGTGCGCTTGCCGGTGATCCCGGCGCGCGGCTACCACCTGATGTATCCGCAGCACCAGGAGGTGGTGCGGCGGCCGACGCTGTGGGCCGAGCGCTACATGGTGGTCTCGCCGATGCGGCAGGGCATCCGCATGACCAGCATCAAGGAGCTGACCGGGCTCGACCGGGATCCGCGCTATGCGCTGATCCGCCGGCTGGATCCGCAGGCGCGCGCGCTGTTTCCCGCGCTGTCCGGCGAGCCCGACGCCGAGTGGGCCGGCAACCGCCCGTGCACGCCGGACTCGCTGCCGATCCTCGACCGCGTGGCCGGCGAGAACCTCTACATCGCCACCGGCCACGGCCACCTGGGACTGACCCAGGGGCCGATCAGCGGGCGGCTGATCGACCGGATGATGGCCGGCGAGGCGACCGATATCGCGATGGCGCCCTACCGGCTGGATCGCTTCGCCTGACCAGCCGCGGTGGGAGCGACGTGAGTCGCGACGGATTGCCGGAGGACTCTGTCGCGACTCACGTCGCTCCCACGTGCTTGGCGGATGCCACGACGCGCGGCGATCACGCGCCGCCGGCGAACCCCATCTGCCGCCATGCCTCGAACACCACCACCGCCACGCTGTTGGACAGGTTGAGGCTGCGGTTGTCCGGGCGCATCGGCAGGCGCAGGCGTTGCGGTTCGGGCAGGGCGTCGAGCACCTGCTGCGGCAGGCCGCGGGTTTCCGGGCCGAACAGGAAGGCGTCGCCGGGCCGGTAGCGCGGCTGGTCGTAGCGCTGGCGGCCGCGCGTGCTCAGTGCGAACAGGCGGCGCGGCGCGATGGCCGCCAGCGCGGCATCGAGGTCGGGATGCACGCGCAGGGTGGCGTACTCGTGGTAGTCCAGGCCGGCGCGGCGCAGCTGCCTGTCCTCCAGCTCGAAGCCGAGCGGCTGGATCAGGTGCAGGCGCGCGCCGGTGTTGGCGCAGAGGCGGATGACATTGCCGGTATTCGGGGGAATTTCCGGCTGGTACAGCAGGACGTCGATATCCGGCGAGTCGCTCATCGCGCGCATTCTACGCGGCGCGGAAGGCGCTCGATGCAGCGGGGACGTCGTGGCGTTTGCTACCGGCCGCAGCCGGCCTTGCATCGGGGAAACCGGTCAAGCGTTGCAGCGTGGAGCGAGGTTTCCTCAACGCGAGGCCAACTGGGCGGCCAGCGCGCCGGCCTGCCGGGCGACGTGCTGCATGTCCTGCACCGACGGGCGCACGGTGACGGCCGGCAGGTCGGTGATGTGGGCGGTGTGGCGCGACAGGTAGGCGGCCAGGTCGTCGGATTCCGGGTGCACGGTCACCGTGGCCAGGTCGACCGTCTTGACGTCGCGATAGGCCAGGTAGTGGGCCAGATCGTCGGCGTCGGGCCGCACGCTGACCGTGGGCAGGGTGACGATGCGGTCGGCGGCGACCGTGGCGGCGGGGGTGGCCGGGGCGATGTTGTCGCTGGACTGGCTGGCAGAGACGAACATGGCACCGGCGCACAGCGCGAACAGGGCGGCGGCGGACAGCGGGAGCAGGGTCTGGGTGTTCATTGTCATGCCTCTGTAGTGATGTTGTTGTGTGGTGTGGTAGTAAGGTAGTACACCTAATCAGAAGGATCAAGCAGAACCTTTCGTTCCGGGTCTTTTGTTCAGGCTTCAGTCAGCTTTTGGCGGGCGGGTTCTGCTTTCGGTTCACTGACGCATAAGGCGTGCCAACAGCAAGCGAATGATTTTCATGGGCTTTATGGGTGAGCCTTGGTGTCCGCAGTCCGGACGGATGTCCACCGGGCGGACCCTCCGCTGCCCTGCCGTCCGGCTGGATCCGGCCGGGTGTGCATTGCGGCCATGCACGGATTACAGGACGCCTGTTCCTGTATGGATGTGACCGGGGGCATTCTGGTTGCAACCTCCTGGCGGAAATTGCCGGGGTGCCGCAGCGGGGTGGTTCACTGCCGGATAGGCCGTTCAAAAAGACACGGGGCGGCAGGATCTTTTGATGGGTTTTCGGATGTCGATGCGGTGCCGTCCCTGCAAGGATTCACGGGTCCCTTCTCCCGCTTGCGGGAGAAGGTGGCGCGCAGCGCCGGATGAGGGCGCTCCGCGCCTGCGGCGCGCTTCCGACACGGCGGGAGAAGGAGATCCGGCCGCAGGCGTCCCATGCCGTCCGCAGATTTCCAAGTCGCCTACCAGGGCAGCGGCTGGCCCTGCCGGTCGAGGAAGCAACCGCTGTCCTGCGGCTGCAGGCCGGCGATCACCGCCAGCAGCGAGTGCGCCGATTCCCGCGCGCTCAACGGTGCTTTCTCGCCGCCCATGTCGGTGCGCACCCAGCCCGGGTGCAGCGCCACCACGACGATGCCGCGTTCGGCCAAGGCCCGCGCCAGCAGCGCGGTGGCCATGTTCTGCGCGGCCTTGCCGATGGCGTAGCTGGGCGTGCGGAACTCGCGCACGCCGGCGATCGAGCCGATCTCCGAGGAGATGTTGGCGACCGTCGCGCCGTCGGCCAGCCGCGGTGCCAGCGCCTGGGTCAGCAGGAACGGTCCCATCGCGTTGGTGCGCAGGCTGGTTTCCAGATCCGCCGGCTGGACCTGGCCGAAGCGCTCGCCGCCGCGCAGCACGCCGGCGTTGTTGATCAGCAGGTCCAGCGGGGCATCGCCGACCAGCGCCAGTTCGCGCGCCAGTTCGTGGTGGCTGCGCGGCTCGGCCAGGTCCAGCGGCAGCACGTGCAGCCGGCCGGGGTGTTCGGCGGCCAGGGTGTTCAGCGCGTGGGCCTTGCCGGGCTGGCGGCAGGCGGCGACGACGCGGCGGCCTTCGGCCAGCAGCGCTTCGGTGAAGGCCAGGCCGAGGCCGCGGTTGGCCCCGGTGACCAGGCAGTGCCGGTATTCCATCGCGCTCTCCCGCTGCGCCGGGCCGCGCCCGTGCCTTGTGGCCTAGTGTAATGACCCCGGGGCGCGGTTAGCATCGGGCGCTGGCCCGTCGCCATCCCATATACAAGGAGTCCTCCGGATGACCGTATTCCGCCCCCGCGCCGCGCTGCTCGCCGTCGCGCTGTCCGCCGCCCTCGGCGGCTTCTCCAGTTGGCCGCAGCCGCTGCTGGCGCAGGCGCCGGCGGCCGCGGACATCGAGATCCCGTACCAGGAGTTCACCCTGCCCAACGGCCTGCGCGTGATCGTGCACACCGATCGCAAGGCGCCGATCGTCGCGGTCAACCTGTGGTACCACGTCGGCAGCAAGAACGAGACGCCGGGGCGCACCGGCTTCGCCCACCTGTTCGAGCACCTGATGTTCCAGGGCAGCGAGAACCACGACGGCGAGTTCTTCGCCCCGTTCGAGCTGGTCGGCGTCACCGACCAGAACGGCACCACCAACCAGGACCGCACCAACTACTTCCAGAACGTGCCGACCACCGCGCTGGACATGGCGCTGTGGATGGAGTCCGACCGCATGGGTCACCTGCTCGGCGCGATCGACCAGAAGGCGCTGGACGAGCAGCGCGGCGTGGTGCAGAACGAGAAGCGCCAGGGCGAGAACCAGCCCTACGGCCGCCGCATCACCGCGCGCATGTTCGAGGCGCTGTACCCGGCCGGGCATCCGTACAGCTGGCAGACCATCGGCTCGATGGCCGATCTGGACGCGGCCACGCTGGACGACGTCAAGACCTGGTTCCGCAGCTGGTACGGCCCCAACAACGCGGTGCTGGTGCTGGCCGGCGACATCGACCTGAAGACCGCCAAGGAGAAGGTCACCCGCTACTTCGGCGACATTCCCGCCAGCGCCACGCTGGCGGACATGAAGACCAACATCCCCAGGCGCACCCAGGACACCCGCGAGATCATCCCCGACCGCGTGCCGCAGGTGCGCGTCTACCGCGCCTGGCCGGTGGCCGAGATGGGCACCGACGACGCCACCCTGCTGGACCTGTTCGCGCAAGTGCTGGGCGGCAGCGCCGCCTCGCGCTTCGACACCCGCCTGGTGCACGGCGACAAGATCGCCGACCAGGCCAGCGCCTACGGCTGGAGCAGCGAGATCAGCGGCACCTTCTTCCTGGTCGCCACGGCCAAGGAAGGCGTGGATCCGGCCAAGGTCGAGCAGGCAATGGACGAGGAACTGCGCCGCCTGATCGCCGAGGGCCCGACCGCCGAGGAACTGGAGCGCGCCAAGGTCAGCGCGCGCGCCGGCTTCGTGCGCGGCATCGAGCGCATCGGCGGCTTCGGCGGCAAGTCGGACGTGCTGGCCTCGTGCGCCGTCTACCAGGGCAAGCCGGACTGCTACAAGGACGAGCTCGAGGTGCTGGTCAACGCCACGCCGGCGCAGGTACAGGCGGCGGCGAAGAAGTGGCTGGGCGTCGGTTCGCACACCATCCTGGTCCAGCCCAGCCAGACCCCGGCCTCGGCGCTGCCCGAGACGGTGTTCGCCGCGCCGGCCACCGCGCCTGCGGCGCTGCCGAAGGTCGACCCGAAGTTCAGGACGGTCAGGACCGACGTGGACCGCAGCCAGGGCGTGCCGAAGACCACCCGGTTCCCGGACCTGAAGTTCCCGGCCGTGCAGCGCGCGACCCTGTCCAACGGCATGGAGGTGGCGCTGGCCGAGCGCCACGAAACGCCGGTGGTGCAGATCAACATCGAGTTCCCCGGCGGCTATTCGGCCGACGTGGGCCGCAAGCTCGGCACCGCCAGCTTCGCCATGCAGATGCTGGACGAGGGCGCAGGCCAGTACGGCGCGCTGGCGCTGGGCGCGCGCAAGGAGGCGCTGGGCCTGGAGCTGAACACCGGCGCGGGCCTGGACCAGGCCACGGTGTCGGTGTCGGCGCTGAGCGACAAGCTGGCGCCGTCGCTGGACCTGCTGGCCGACGTGCTGCGCCGCCCGACCTTCGACCCGGCCGAGATCGAGCGCGTGCGCGCGACCTGGCTGGCCGGCATCAAGCAGGAGAAGGCGCGTCCGCAGACCGCCGCGCTGCGCATCCTGCCGCCGCTGCTGTACGGCGAAGGGCATCCGTACGCCATCCCGTTCACCGGCTCGGGCACCGAGGCCTCGATCGCCTCGCTGACCCGCGACGATCTGGTCGCCTTCCACCGCGACTGGCTGCAACCGGACAAGGCGCGCATCACCGTCGTCGGCGCCACCACCCTGGCCGAGATCGTGCCGCTGCTGGAGGCCCGCCTCGGCGACTGGAAGGCGCATGCCGGCGCGCCGAAGCTGCCGGCGGTCTCCAACGTGGCCCTGCCCGCGGCGCAGCGCGTGTTCCTGATCGACCAGCCCGGCGCGATCCAGTCCAACCTCTACGTCGCCCAGCTGGCGCCGCCGACCGGCGACGCCGGCACGATCGACTTCGACTTCGCCAACGGCGTGCTCGGCGGCCAGTTCAGCTCGCGCCTGAACATGAACCTGCGCGAGCAGAAGCACTGGGCCTATGGCTCCTACAGCAGCGCGCGCAACGCCAAGGGCCAGCGCCCGTGGTGGGCGTCGGCGGCCGTGCAGAGCGATCGCACCGCCGACTCGATGAAGGAACTGCAAAGCGAGATCGGCCGCTTCGCGACCGGCCAGGCCCCGGCCAGCGCCGAGGAGATCGCCAAGATCCGCGCCGCCAACACGCTGGAGCTGCCTGGCGCCTACGAGACCGCCTCGGCGGTGCTGGGCCAGATCGTCTCCAACCAGCGCTATAGCCGGCCGGACGACTACATTGTCCAGTACAAGGCCCGCAACGAGGCGATCGGTCCGGCCGACGTCGCCAGGGCCGCGGCCACGCTGGCGCCGGCTTCGCTGACCTGGGTGGTGGTCGGCGACTTGGCCAAGATCGGCCCGGAGGTGCGCGCGCTGAACTACGGCGAGGTCGTCGTGCTCGACGCCGACGGCAAGCCGGTGGCGGGCAAGTAAGCGCCGCTCGCCGGCCCGGCCGTCGCGGGACGTCCCGCGACGGCCGGGCCGGCGAGCGGCGCGGGTATCGCCGGCGTTCCTTCTTCCGCGCCGGTCCGGCATCCTGTTTACCCGCAGGTTCATTCCCGCTGTTCCATATTCCTTACGCCTTTCCCCGGATGCTTCCCATGCGCCTGATCGTCCTTTCCGCTGTCCTGCTCGCCCTGACCGGCTGCACCTGGGTCTCGCTGGCCCCGGACGCCAGGGCGGTGCGGGTGATCCCCGCCGGCGCCGCGCCGGCCGGCTGCGCCAAGCAGGGCGAGGTGTCGGTCTCGGTCAAGCACAGCGTGGCCTTCTACGAGCGCAACGCCCTGCGCGTGCGCGACGAACTGGAAACCCTGGCCCGCAACGAGGCGCCGGGCATCAGCGCCAACACCCTGCAGCCCTTGGGCGAGCCGGCCAACGGCGCGCAGCGCTTCGCCGCCTACCGGTGTCCGGTCCGATGAAATCGTGATGGATTTCACATAAATCCGGCCATCTCATCCCGTGCGCAATACCTCACCGCATCGTAAAGGTGCGGTGAAGACCGGAAGCCGGTAACCTTGTCGCCCCCTTCGCCTGAGCCCTGGCGCTAATTCGATGCTTTTCAAGAACGTCTCCATCGCGGGACTGGCGCACGTCGACGCGCCGCATACGCTGACCTCGCGGGAAATCAACGAACGGCTCAAGCCCACGCTGCAACGCCTGGGCATCCGCACCGACGTGCTCGGCGACATCGCCGGCATCCACGAGCGCCGCATGTGGGACGACGATCAGCAGGCTTCCGACGTGGCCACGATCGCCGCGCGCAAGGCGCTGGAAGACGCCGGCGTACCGGCCGAGAAGATCGGCCTGCTGGTCAACACCTCGGTCAGCCGCGACTACCTGGAGCCGTCCACCGCCTCCATCGTCTCGGGCAACCTGGGCCTGGGCGAGCACTGCCAGAACTTCGACGTCGCCAATGCCTGCCTGGCCTTCATCAACGGCATGGACATCGCCGCGCGCATGCTCGAGCGCGGCGAGATCGATTACGCGCTGGTGGTCGATGGCGAGACCGCCAACCTGGTCTACGAGAAGACCCTGGAACGGATGAGCGCGCCGGACGTGACCGAGCAGCAGTTCCGCGACGAAATGGCCGCCCTGACCCTGGGCTGCGGCGCCGCGGCGATGGTCCTGGCCCGCAGCGATCTCGCCCCGGACGCGCCCCGCTACAAGGGCGGCGTGACCCGCTCGGCCACCGAATTCAACCAGCTGTGCCGCGGCAACCTGGACCGCATGGTCACCGACACCCGGCTGCTGCTGATCGAGGGCATCAAGCTGGCCACCAAGACCTTCGCCGCGGCCCGGCAGGCCCTGGGCTGGGCGGTGGACGAACTGGATCAGTTCGTGATCCACCAGGTCAGCCGCCCGCACACCCAGGCCTTCATCAAGTCGCTGGGCGTGGATCCGAAGAAGGTGCTGACCATCTTCGCCGAACACGGCAACATCGGCCCGGCCAGCGTGCCGATTGTGCTGAGCAAGCTCAAGGAGCTGGGCCGCTTGAAGAAGGGCGACCGCATCGCCCTGCTGGGCATCGGCTCGGGATTGAACTGCTCGATGGCCGAGGTGGTGTGGTAGGACGACACGCAACGCGTATATTTTTTGCAAAAAAATATACACGTAAGCGACAACGTGTATAAGATTGGTCCCTTCTCTCGACACAAGACGAGGGGCTATGTCGCTTCCCACATTGCAGGTGCTCGATCCGTTGCGCTTCGAGCGCGCGGACATCCTCAAGCGCCTGAACGTGGCCAGTCGCGCCCTGGCCGAACTCAAGGGCGTTGCGGCCAGCATCCCCAACCAGAACATCCTGATCAGCACGCTGACCCTGCAGGAAGCGCGGGACAGTTCGGCCATAGAGAACATCGTCACCACCCAGGACGATCTGTACCGGGAAGAAGAAGCCAGCGAGGCTGCCGGCACGGCGGTCAAGGAAGTGCTGCGCTACCGGCAAGGGCTGCAGACCGGCTTTGCCCGGGTCCGTGATTCGGGCTTGCTCACGCTCAACACGATCCTGGAGATCCAGCAGCAGCTCGAATGCAACCGCGCCGGCTTCCGCAAGCTGCCCGGCACCGCCTTGCGCGACGGTGCCGGTCGCCTGGTATACGAGCCGCCACAGGACGCGAACGAGGTGCTGCGACTGATGGGCGAACTGGAGCGCTTCATCCACGACGAGCCGCCGTTCGGGGTCGACCCGCTGGTGAAGATGGCGTTGATCCACCACCAGTTCGAGAGCATCCATCCCTTCTACGACGGCAATGGCCGCACCGGGCGGATCCTCAACGTGCTGTACCTGGTCAAGGAACGGTTGATCGACATCCCGGTGCTCTACCTCAGCCGCCACATTGTCCGCACCAAGCCGGACTACTACCGGCTGCTGCAGGCGGTGCGCGAAAACGATGCCTGGGAAGACTGGGTGCTCTACATGCTCGATGCCGTCGCCACGACCGCCGGCGAAACCATTGGCACCATCCAGGCCATCAAGGACCTGCTGCAGCGGACCAAGCAACGCGTGCGCGATGGTTACAGGTTCTACAGCCAGGATCTGATCAACAACCTGTTCAACCATCCCTATACGCGGGTGGAGTTCCTGCAGAACGACCTGGGCGTTTCTCGCCTGACGGCGACCCGCTACCTCGATGCCCTGGCCGGTGACGGCGTGCTCGACAAGATCCGGGTCGGCCGCAACAACTACTACGTCAACCGTCCGCTGTTCGATCTCCTACGCCGGGGCGAGCCGTGAAGATTGCCGCCGGGAAGGCCGCCGGCCGCAAGCCTCCGGACTGGGCACCGATGCCGAGCGTGTGGCTTTCCTGTTCCAGCGCCAGGCGCTGACCTCGCTGCCGCCGCAGGACAAACCAGGCGGGTGCGCAAACCCGGGCAGGTCGAGTGTCGGGTCGCAACCCGGGTGCGGGTGGTAGCGCGCCTGGCAGAGCATGCAGACGCATGCCGGGACTGCGCAGGCGGGCCACGGTGCCATCGGTGGCCGCTGGCCTACAATGCGCGGTTTCCGCGATACGTGTGCCCGTGATGCAGTTCCCCGGTTACCCCTTCACTCCCCGCCGCTTCGAGGCGCGCCCCGGCATCTCGATGTCCTACCTCGACGAGGGCCCGCGCGACGGCGAGGTGGTGGTGATGCTGCACGGCAATCCGTCGTGGAGCTACTACTGGCGCAGGCTGGTGTCCGGGCTGTCGGATCGCTACCGCTGCATCGTGCCGGACCACGTCGGCATGGGGCTGTCGGACAAGCCGGACGACAGGCCCAGCGCTTCGCCGCGCTACGACTACACGCTGCGCTCGCGGGTGGACGACCTGGAGGCGCTGCTGCGCCATGCCGGCGTGGACGACGCCACGCCGGTGACGCTGGCGGTGCACGACTGGGGCGGGATGATCGGCTTCGGCTGGGCGCTGGCGCACGCGGCGCAGGTCAGGCAGCTGGTGATCACCAACACCGCAGCGTTCCCGATGCCGGCGGCCAAGCCGATGCCGTGGCAGATCGCGCTGGGACGCGACTACTTCGTCGGCGAACTGGTCATCCGCGGCTTCAACGCGTTTTCCGCCGGCGCCTCGTACCTGGGCGTGGAGAAGAAGATGCCCGCCGACGTGCGCCGCGCCTACGTGGCGCCCTACGACTCGTGGAAGAACCGCATCTCCACCATCCGCTTCATGCAGGACATCCCGCTGGGGCCGAAGGACGCGGCGTGGCCGCTGCTGGAGGCGGCCGGCAGGGCGTTGCCGTCGTTCGCCGATCGTCCGGCCTTCATCGGCTGGGGCCTGAAGGACTTCGTGTTCGACCGCCACTTCCTGGAAGGCTTCCGCGCGGCGTTGCCGCGGGCGCAGGTGCAGGCCTTCGAGGACGCCGGCCACTACGTGCTGGAGGACAAGGCGGACGTGCTGGTGCCGGCGATCCGCGCGTTCCTGGACGCGCATCCGCTGGAAGGCTGATCGATCGCCGCCGGCGTCAGGCCGCGATCGGCGGCAGCGTCGGCGTGTTCGGGCTGTTGCCGCTGTCGTCGGGATGATCGTCGTCATCGTTGGCGGCGTCGTCGCGCCAGCGCCAGTCGGCCAGGGTGAGTGGCGCCAGGCCGTGGGCGATGCGCGCCTTGTCGCACTGCGCGCTGGCCTGGCCGTATTCCCATGACGCATCCACCTCACGGCATGCGCTCGGCCGGTTCGGATGGATGCTGCAGCGCGAGCGCACGCCGATCTCGGCATCCAGGGCCGCGCAGCGGACCGGTTCGGAGTAGGTGCCGCGCATGCACAGCCGGTGCGCGTCCAGCGGCTCGGTCAGCGCGGACGGAACGCCTCCCTCGGTGAACGCATCCGATTCCATCCAGTGGAAGGCGACGCGGTATTGCGTGCAGCAGGCACCGCAGGTCAGGCAGGGATGCATCATGGCAGGCCGGGCCTTGCGCGGCAGGGTCGGGAAAGAGGTGCGGAATTCTGCCCGAATCGCATCGCCGGACAAGCCCCGGAGCGCATCCGGTTCAGGCGCGGGCGGCGGAAGCGTGCGCCGGCATGCAGCGTGCCATGCCGCCAGGCGGAACCGGCCGGCCGGTCTTCGCCGCGCATCGGCGATAATCGCCGCATGACCTCGCCCTGCAACATCGCCGCCAGCCTGCCGCGGCTGGCGCGCGAGCGGCCCGACCAGGTGGCGCTGCGCTGCCCCGGTCGCGGCGGCCGCTACGACACCGCCCTGACCTATGCGCAACTGGATGCGCGCAGCGACGCCATCGCCGCCGGACTGGCGCGCCAGGGCATCGGCCGCGGCGTGCGCACGGTGGTGATGGTGCGGCCCTCGCCGGAATTCTTCCTGCTGATGTTCGCCCTGTTCAAGGCCGGCGCGGTGCCGGTGCTGGTCGATCCCGGCATCGACCGGCGCGCGCTGCGGCAATGCCTGGACGAGGCGCAGCCGGAGGCCTTCATCGGCATCCCGCTGGCGCAGCTCGCGCGCCTGCTGCTGGGCTGGGCGCGCGGCGCGCGGCGCATCGTCACCGCCGGCCCGCGGCTGGGCTGGGGCGGGGCGACGCTGGCGCAGGTGGAACGCGACGGCGCCGGCAGCGGCCCGCAACTGGCGGCCACCGCGCCGGACGAGGTCGCCGCGATCCTGTTCACCAGCGGCTCGACCGGCGTGCCCAAGGGCGTGGTCTACCGCCATCGCCATTTCGTCGCCCAGATCGAGCTGCTGCGCGAGGCGTTCGGGATGGAGGCCGGCGGCGTGGACCTGCCGACCTTCCCGCCGTTCGCGCTGTTCGATCCGGCGCTGGGGCTGACCAGCATCATCCCGGACATGGATCCGACCCGCCCGGCCAGCGCCGATCCGCGCAAGCTGCACGCGGCCATCGCGCGCTTCGGCGTGACCCAGCTGTTCGGCTCGCCGGCGCTGATGAAGGTGCTGGCCGACTACGGCCAGCCGCTGCCCACCGTCCGCCGGGTGACCTCGGCCGGCGCGCCGGTGCCGCCGGAGGTAGTGGCGAAGATGCGCGGGCTGCTGCCGGACGACGCGCAGTTCTGGACCCCGTACGGCGCCACCGAATGCCTGCCGGTGGCGGTGATCGAGGGCCGCGAGCTGCAGGCCACGCGCATGGCCACCGAGGCCGGCGCCGGCACCTGCGTCGGCCGTCCGGTGCCGCCCAACCAGGTACGCATCATCGCCATCGACGATGCGGCCATCGCCGATTGGTCGCAGGCGCGCGAACTGCCGGCCGGGCAGGTCGGCGAGATCACGGTGGCCGGCCCGACCGCCACCGACAGCTACTTCAACCGCGAGGCGGCCACGCGCACGGCCAAGATCCGCGAGGCGCTGCCCGGCGGCGGCGAACGCGTCGTCCACCGGATGGGCGATGCCGGCTACTTCGACGCCGATGGCCGGCTGTGGTTCTGCGGGCGCAAGACCCAGCGCGTGGAAACCACCGACGGCCCGCTCCATACCGAGCAGGTCGAGCCGGTGTTCAACGTCCATCCGCAGGTGCGGCGCACCGCGCTGGTCGGCGTCGGCGCGGCGGGCGCGCAGACACCAGTGCTGTGCGTGGAACTGGCGGCCGGCGTCGCGGCCGGCGAGTTCGCGCGCATCGAGGCCGAACTGCGCGCGCTGGGCGCGAGCCACCCGCATACGGCGCGCATCGGCACTTTCCTGCCGCATCCCGCCTTCCCGGTGGACATCCGCCACAACGCCAAGATCGGCCGCGAGAAACTGGCGGCCTGGGCGCGGGAGCGCGTGGGTGGATGAGCGCGGCCTGCCCCGTTCCCCGCCCACCTGTCAGCGGGGGCGGGGCACATTTTCTTTTCCGAAGAGCATGGGAACATCGCGATGAAGATCCTGGTCACCGGCGGCGGCGGCTTCCTCGGGCAGGCGCTGTGCCGCGGGCTGGTCGAGCGCGGCCACCACGTCATCAGCTTCAACCGCGGGCACTACCCGGTGTTGCAGAAACTCGGCGTGGGCCAGGTGCAGGGCGATCTGGCCGATGCGCACGCGGTGATGCACGCGGCCGACGGCGTCGAGGCGATCTTCCACAACGCCGCCAAGGCCGGCGCATGGGGCAGCTACCGCAGCTACCACCAGGCCAACGTGGTCGGCACCGGGAACGTGCTGGCCGCCTGCCGCGCGCATGGCATCGGCAGGCTGATCCATACCTCCACGCCCAGCGTCACCCATCGCGCCACCCAGCCGGTCGAGGGACTGGGCGCGCACGAGGTGCCGTATGGCGAGGACTTCCTGGCGCCGTACGCCGCCACCAAGACGATCGCCGAGAAGGCGGTGCTGGCCGCCAACGACGCGACCCTGGCGACGGTGGCGCTGCGCCCGCGCCTGATCTGGGGACCGGGCGACCCGCAGATCCTGCCGCGGCTGGTCGAGCGCGCGCGCAGCGGGCGGCTGCGCATCGTCGGCAGCGGCGACAACCTGGTCGACACCACCTTCATCGACAACGCCGCGCTGGCGCATTTCGACGCCTTCGAGCACCTGCGGCCGGGCGCGGCCTGCGCAGGCCGCGCCTATTTCATCTCCAACGGCGAGCCCAGGCCGATGCGCGAGGTGCTCAACGCGCTGCTCGATACCGCCGGCGCGCCGCGGGTGGAGAAGACGCTGTCGTTCAAGGCCGCCTACCGCATCGGCCGGGCCTGCGAGGTGCTGTGGAAAGTGCTGCCGCTGAAGGGCGATCCGCCGATGACGCGCTTCCTGGCCGAGCAGCTCAGCACCGCGCACTGGTACGACATGGGACCGGCACGGCGCGATTTCGGCTACGTGCCGATGGTGTCCTTTGACGAGGGCATCATCAAGCTGAAGCAATCGCTGCAACGCGCCTGATTCATCACTCCGCCGCGACAGCGCGGCGGCCACGATGCGGCCATGCCAATCCGGCAGACATTCCGTGGGAGAGCACCATGCTGCATTACGCCGTCGTCTTCTTCGTCATCGCCCTGATTGCCGCCGTGCTCGGCTTCACCGGCATCGCCGGCGCGGCCAGCAACATCGCCTGGATCCTGTTCGTCGTGTTCGTGATCCTGGCCATCGTCTCGCTGCTGCGCGGCCGCCGGGTCTGACGCTTCTCCACCGCGCCGCACCCGCCACGCCCAAGACACCCGCCTGCCTGCGCCGGCGGGTGTTTTCGTGTCCGTGCAGGGGTGGAACGGTAGAATGCGCGCATGCCGACCTCCCCTTTCGATGCCTTCAAGCCGCTGGCCGGCCACGCGCTGGAAACCGCCCTCAACCATGCGCTGACGCTGGATCCCGACACCGGCGCGGCGCTGGCCGCGCTGGAAGGGCGCCGCATCGCGCTGGCGCTGGCCGCGCCCGCCGTCGCCCTGGAAATCCGCGTCGCCGGCGGCGGCCTGCGGGTCGGCCCGGTGGACCCGGCGCAGGAGCCCGACCTGGCCGTGCGCAGCACGCTGGCCGGGTTGCTGGGCCAGTTGCCCGGCCTGCTCGGGCAGCCGCGCAACGATCACGCCACGCCGGTCGGGCGCGTGCGCGTCTCCGGCGACGCCGAGCTGGCGCGCCGGCTGCAGGCGCTGGCGCAGCGCTTCGATCCGGACTGGCAGCGGCCGTTCACCGCGGTGTTCGGCGAGGTCGTCGGCGTGCAGGTCGCCAACGGCGCGCGCAACGCGCTGCGCCAGCTGCGGCAAGCGGCCGGCGAGCTGGCCGGCAGCGCCGCCGAGTACGTGACCGAGGAATCGCGCGACGTGGTCGGCCGCGCCGAGCTCAACGCCTTCCACGACGACGTGGACGCGCTGCGCGACGACGCCGAGCGCTTGGCCGCGCGCGTCGAGCGCCTGCGCGCGCGCGGTGGCGCATGAAGGCGGCGCTGCGCGCCAGCCGCATCGGCCGCGTGCTCCTGCGCTATCGCCTGGACGATCTGCTCGACGGCACCCCGGCCGAACGCTGGCTGCGGCTGGGCCGGCCATTCGTGCCGCGTGCCTCGGCCGAGATCGCCGCGCAGCCGCGCGGCGCGCGCCTGCGGCTGGCGCTGCAGGAACTCGGGCCGATCTTCGTCAAGTTCGGCCAGATCCTGTCCACCCGCCGCGACCTGATCCCGCCCGACGTGGCCGAGGAGCTGGCGCTGCTGCAGGACCGGGTCAAGCCGTTCGACGGGCAGGCCGCGCAGCGCCTCGTCGAGGCCGCGCTGGGGCGCTCCATCGACGAGGCCTTCGCCCGTTTCGACACCGCGCCGCTGGCCTCGGCCTCCATCGCCCAGGTGCACGCGGCGACCCTGCCGGACGGGCGCGAGGTGGTGGTCAAGGTGCTGCGCCCGGACATCGAGCGGCAGATCGCCGCCGACATCTCCCTGCTCAGGTCGGCCGCCGCGCTGGTCGAGCGCACCCATCCCAACGCCGACAAGATCCGCCCGCGCGCGATCGTGGCCGAAATCGAGTCCACCCTGGCCGCCGAGCTGGACCTGCAGCGCGAGGGCGCCAACGCCAGCGTGATGCGCCGCTTCTGGAAGGACTCCGACGACCTGTACGTGCCGGAGATCATCTGGACCCACACCGCCGAGCGCGCGCTGACCATCGAGCGCGTGCACGGCATCCCCTCCGACGACGTCGCCGCATTGGACGCGGCCGGCATCGATCGCGGCGCGCTGGCGGCCAAGGGCGTGCGGGTGTTCTACACCCAGGTGTTCCGCGACAACTTCTTCCACGCCGACGCGCACGCCGGCAACATCTGGGTCGACACCGACCCGGCGCGCAAGGCCAATCCGCGCTTCATCGCGCTGGACTTCGGCATCACCGGCCAGCTCTCGCCGCAGGACCAGTACTACCTGGCCGAGAACTTCATGGCCATCTTCAACAGGGACTACCGGCGCATCGCCGAACTGCACGTCGAGGCCGGCTGGATACCGGCGACCGTGCGCCTCGACGAGCTGGAGGCGGCCACGCGCGCGGTCTGCGAGCCCTACTTCACCCGCCCGCTGTCGGAGATCTCGCTGGCCGAGGTACTGCTCAAGCTGTTCCGCACCGCGCAGAAGTACCAGCTGACGTTGCAGCCGCAGTTGATCCTGCTGCAGAAGACCCTGCTCAACATCGAGGGCGTCGGCCGCCTGCTGGACCCGCGGCTGGACATCTGGGCGGTGGCCAAGCCGGTGCTGGAGCGCATCCTGCTCGAACGCTACAGCCCCGGGCGCGCCGCGCAGGAACTGCGCAAGCGCCTGCCCGAGTTGATGACCCACGCGCCGGACATGCCGCGGCTGGTGCACGCCTGGCTGACCCAGCAGGTCGAGGGCCGGCACGAGCTGGCGATGCGATCGCAGGATCTGGCCGAACTGACGCAGACGATGAAGGGCATGCAGCGGCGCGTGGTCGCCGCGATCCTCGGCGTCGGCCTGCTGATCGTGGCGGCGGTGCTGTACGGCTTCGAGGCCGGCGGCCCGCGGTTGCTGTCGATCCCGGCTTCGTCGTGGATCGCCGGCCTCGGCGGGCTGTGGGCGCTGCTGGCGGCCTGGCCGCGGCGCTGAGGATTGCACCGCACGGTCGGCGGCGAGAGAGCTTGCGGCGCCACAATGGCACCTCCATGCAAGCACGAGGATCTTCCATGCCACGACTGATCATGCTGCGCCTGCTCGCCTGGCTGCTGCTGGCCTGCGCGCCGCCCGCCTGCGCCGATGAGGCCATGTTGCGGGTGATGAGCTTCAACATCCGCCTGCCGGTGGAAAGCGACGGCGTGGACGCCTGGGAGACGCGCAAGCCGCTGGTCGCGCGCATGTTGCGCGAAGAGGATGCCGACGTCGTTGGCGTGCAGGAGCTGGTGCCGGCGCAGGCCGACTACCTGGCGCGGGAGTTGCCGCAGTATGCCTGGCTGGGGCGCGGTCGCGAGGCGGACGGCGGCGGCGAGCGCATGGGCGTGTTCTACCGGCGCGACCGCCTGCGGGTGCTGGCCTCGGGCGACTTCTGGCTGTCGGACACGCCGCAGGTGCCGGGCAGCATCAGCTGGGGCCACCTGTACCCGCGCATGGTGACCTGGGCGCTGTTCGAGCGGGACGCCGATGGCCGCCGTTTCTACTTGTTCAACACCCACTTGCCGTATCGCGAGCAGGACGAACCGGCGCGCGTGCGCGGCGCGCGCGCCATCGCGCGGCGACTGGCGGCGCTGCCGGCGGCGGTGCCGGTAGTGCTGACCGGCGACTTCAACACCACGCCCGACGGCGAGGTCCATGCGGTATTGTCGGAACGGCTGCAGGACGCGTGGCGGATCGCGCCGCGCCTGGAGGGCAGCGAGGCCACGTTCCATGGCTTCGGCGGCATGGCGGACCGTCGCATCGACTGGATCCTGGTGCGCGGCGTCGAGGTCGAGTCGGCCAGGTCGGTGACCACGCGCTGGCGCGGCCGCTACCCTTCCGATCATTTCCCGCTGGTGGCCACGCTGCGGCTGCCGTAGCGCGCCTCGCGCATCACCTGCCGGCGGAGTGCGCCCACCCCGGCGGCGCCAGGCAGGCAAGCGCTGAATTCCTTGCGGCGCGAAGACGCGCGAGGATGGCCGAAGGCACCTTTCCTTCCCGCATACGGCAACGGCCCGTCGCCGGGCCATTGCCGTCCTGCCGCCGCCACGCTGCAACCGCGGCGGCCGGTCGAGGCTACTGCTTTTCGCGCTTGCCGGCGCCGGCGAAGTCGCCGGCCACGAACACGCTCAGCTGCTCCGGGCGCAGGTGCCTGCGGATCGCCGCATTGACCTGTTCCGGAGTCAGCTTGCGGATCGCCTCCTCGAACCCGGCGGTCCACTGCAGCGTGCGGCCCAGGTACAGGTCGCGGCGCAGCAGGCCGGCGACGCTGCCGTCGTTGGCGCGGCCGTTGGCGTAGGCGGTCAGCAGGCCGTCGCGGGCGTCGTCCAGTTCCTGCGCGCTGATGCCGTCGCGCACGAAGTGCTCCAGTTCCTCGCGCATGGCCGCTTCCAGCCTGGCCATGTTCTCGGGCGCGGCGCTGGCCTGGATCAGCAGCGAGCTGTCGTCGTCCTGGTCGTCGATGCCGATCTGGCTGCCGACGCCGTAGCTCAGGCCTTCCTGCTGGCGGATGCGGTTGCCCAGCCGCGAGGCCATGCCGCCACCGCCGAACACGCGGTTGGCCACGACCAGCGCCGGGTGATCCGGATCGTCGGCGTTGAGCGCGAACCCGGCGCGCGCCAGCAGCACCGCATTGGCCTTGTCCGGCGTCTCGAAAGACTCGCGCACCGTGGCCACCGGCCGGTGGCCGTCGGCGATGCGCGCGAACGGCCTGGCGCTCTTCCAGCCTGCGAACAGCGCCTGCAGCTCCTGGGTCAGCGCATCGGCGTCGAAGTCGCCGACGATCGCCACCTCGCCGGTGGCGGTGCCGTAGAAGTCGCGGTGGAAGGCGCGCACGTCCTCCAGCTTCAGCGCGCGGACCGCGGCCAGCCGCTCGTCCAGGCTGCGGAAGGCGTAGGGATGGCCGGCCTGCCAGTGGTTGAAGTGCTTCTGCATCGCCTCGCCGGCGAAGCGCGACGGCTCCTGCCGGCTGGCCTCCAGCGAGGTGATCGCCTGGGTGCGCAGCTGCTCGAACTCGCTTTCGGAGAAGGCCGGGTTGCGCAGCACGTCGGCGGCCAGCCTGAGCGCCTCGGCCAGGTTCTCGCGCTTGGTGGTGACCGAGATGTAGGCGTTCTGCGCGCCGCCATCGACCGACACGTTGGCCTTGAGGTCATCGAAGCGCTTGTCGATCTGCTCGCGGGTCAGGCTCTTGCTGCCGCGCAGCAGCAGGTTGCCGGCATAGCCGGCCGCGTCGGTGCGGCCGGTGATCGCGGCCTCGTCGCCGAAGCGGAACACCAGGGTGGCGGTGACCATGCCGCCACGGGTCTTCTTGGGCAGCAGCGACACCTTCAGGCCGTCGCCGACGGTCACGGTGCGGGTGCGCGCCAGGATGTTCTGCGGGGTCGGGTCGAAGGCCTCGCCGGCGGCCACCGCCGCGCGGCCGGTGTAGCCGGCGACCAGGCTGGCGGCGCTGGGCGCGGCGGCGATCTCGGCGCGCACCGGCTGCTGGGTGGGGATGAAGCGGGCCAGGGTGCGGTTGCTCGGCACCAGGTAGGTGCGCGCAACCCGGTTGACGTCGTCAACGCCGACCTTCTCCACCGCGTCGCGCTGCAGGAACATCAGCCGCCAGTCGCCGGTGGCGATGTATTCGGACAGCGCGGTGGCGATGCGGTTGACGTCGTTGAACGACAGCTCGAAGTTGTTGCCCAGGCGCTGCCTGGCCGCGGCCACTTCCTCCTCGGTGAACGGCCGGGCGGCCAGCGCCTCGACCTGTTCCAGCAGCGCCTTCTCGACCTGCGCCGGGTCGCCGTCCTTGGCCGGCACCGCCATGAACACCAGCAGGCCGGGATCGACGAAGGCGTCGGCGCCGCTGCCGCTGCCGGCGGCCAGCTTGGTCTCCACCAGCGCCTTGTGCAGGCGGCCGCTGGGGGTGTGGCCGAGGATGCTGGCCAGCACCTGCAGCGGCGCGTTGTCCGGATGCGCCACCGACGGCACGTGGTAGGCCAGGCCGACCAGGTGCATGTCGCCGACGCGGCGCACGTTGACCTCGCGCTCGCCATCCTGGGTGGGCTCGACGGTGTACTTGGGCGGCAGCTGCCGCGCCGGCCGCTTGAGCTTGCCGAAATGCTTGTTCACCGTGGCCAGCACGCGCTGCGGGTCGAAGCGCCCGGCCACGATCACGGTGGCGTTGTCCGGCTGGTACCAGGTGCGGTAGAACGCCTGCAGGCGCTCGATCGGCACGTTCTCCACGTCGGCGCGGTTGCCGATGGTGCTCTTGCCGTAGTTGTGCCACAGGTAGGCCTGCGAGCGCAGGCGCTGCTGGAACACCCGGCCGGGGTTGTTCTCGCCGATTTCCATCTCGTTGCGGACCACGGTCATCTCGCTGTCCAGGTCGCGCCTGGCGATGTGCGAATTGACCATGCGATCGGCTTCCAGCGCCAGCAGCCAGTCCAGGGTCTGGTCGTTGGCCGGGAACGAGCCGAAGTAGTTGGTGCGATCCAGCCAGGTGGTGCCGTTGTAGCTGATGCCGCGCTTCTTGAATTCCTCGGGGATGTTGGCCACCGACGGCGTGCCCTTGAACACCAGGTGCTCGAGCAGGTGGGCCATGCCGGTCTCGCCGTAGTTCTCGTGCGCCGAGCCGACCCCGTAGACCACGTTGACGGTGACGGTGGGCTTGCTGGGATCGGGGAACAGCAGCACGCGCAGCCCGTTGGGCAGGGTGTATTCGCTGATGCCCTCGACGCTGGGACCGGCGCTGGTGCCCTTGGGCAGGACGATGGCCGGGGCGGTCGGCGCATCGGCCCACAGGGCCGGCGCGCTTCCCAGGGTCAGCGCGAGGGCCGCGCACAATGCCAGAATACGGCGGTTGCAATTCATCGGGTTCTCCATGTTGAAGGATGCGCAGGCGCGGGGGCACGGGTCCTGTTGCGCGCCCGGCAGTTTCGCAGATTGCCGGCGCCGCGGGGCATGCCGGTGAGCGCGTCGGCTGCCGTGGCGGACGTGCTGCATGTGGACCAGCACCTGGCGGTGATCGACAAGCCGGCCGGCGCGCTGCTGCACGACAGCAGCCTGGCGCGCGGCGAGAACGAATTCCTGATCGACGCCTTGCGCGTGCAGTTCGGCCGCCCGGTCTTCTTGATCCACCGGCTCGATCGCGCCACCAGCGGCTGCCTGCTGCTGGCCTTCGACCACGACACCGCCGGCGCGCTCGGCCGCGAGTTCATGGCGCGCCAGGTCCAGAAGCACTACCTGGCGGTGTGCCGGGGCTGGCCCGGGCCGGAGGGCGTGATCGATCACCCGCTCGACGGCGGGCCCGGCAAGCCGGCGAAGAAGCCGGCGCTGACGCGCTACGTGCGCCTGGCCACCGGCGAGCTGCCGGAACCGTCCGGCGAGTTCGCGACCTCGCGCTACGCACTGCTGCGCTGCGAGCCCGAGACCGGGCGCTTCCGCCAGATCCGCCGCCACCTCAAGCACGCTTCGCACCACCTGATTGGCGACACCAGCCACGGCGACGGCCGCCACAACCGCATCTTCCGCATGCTCGGCGTGCACCGCATGCTGCTGCACGCGGTACGGCTGTCGTTCCTGCACCCGGCCAGCGGCGAGCGCATCGAGACGGTGGCGCCGCTGGATGCCAGGTTCCGCAAGGCGTTCGCGTTGTTCGGCTGGGAAGAAGACCTGCGATAGGCGCGATCCGGCGGGAGCGACGCGGGTCAGCCCACCCGCAGCGCCGCCAGCACCATCAGCGCCAGCGCGCTGCCGAAGCCGACGAACCACACCAGGCTGCGCAGCAGGGACAGGTCGGCCAGGTAGAACAGGCCATGCAGGAAGCGCGCGAGGGTGAAGGTGACGGCCAGCGCGGTGATCGTCGCCACCGGCACGCCGGCCAGCTGCGCCATCAGCACGCCGGCGACGAAGGCCGGGAAGGCCTCGAACCCGTTGAGGTGGGCGGCGTTGGCGCGCTGCACGCGGTAATTGCCTTCCTGCTTGGCCACCCATGCGCGCGGATTGCGGTTGTTGTAGCCCGGCGCGCCGGTCTTGGCGACGGCGATCCACAGGTAGGGCAGCAGGGCGGTGATGAGGATGCACCCGTAGGCGATGGCCATGCGGATTTTCTTCCGGGTTGGGCCGCCTAGAGTAGGCTTCGGCTTCGTACAGTGTCCACCGCCGGCATGATTCGAGGTGGCCCGCTTTCGGGCCATGCCCTCGTTTCATGCGGACAGTGCAATGGCCCGGACATGGTCTTGGGGAAAGATCCTCAACAACCTGGTTTGCAAGGCTGCCGGTGGCAGCGCGATCGAGCCCACGCTACGGGCAGATCAACTCAAGCTTCGGATAGTAAGTGCGGTAACGCCTGGCGTCCCGCGTCAGCAGCACCATGCTTTCGATTGCGGCATGGGCGCCAATGTAGAAGTCCGGCAGTGGCGACGTGCGTGTACCCTTGGCGCGGCGGTACTGCAGGAACGCCTTGCCGGCCAGGAAGCCCGCTTCCCACGGCAGCTCCAACCGGGTGAAGGCATCGACCGGGAGGGCGTCGTCCAGCTCCTCGATGCGCTCGAAGCCCACCGAGACCTCGGCGTACACGATGGGGTTGATGCACAGTTCGGCCTTCCCGGCACAGGCATCGAGCTGGCCGGCCGACCAGCCGTACCACTGCGGGTCGTCGGTCAGCACGTCCAGCAGGACGTTGGCGTCCACCAGCACGCGGCTCACGGCGCAGGCCTCATTCGCCGCGGGTCAGTTGCATGATTTCGTCGGTGCCCATGCGGGCGGTGGCCCGGCCGCGCATGCGGGCGGCCAGGCTGCCCCGGCGTGCTTTCGGAGGGTGGGCGATGGTGGACTCGGCCTCGCGCAAGGCCGCTTCGCGTACAAAGGTGGCCACCGGAAGCCCGTGCAGTTCGGCGGCACGGCGCAGGCGGTTCTTGTCGTCGCTACTCAGGCGCAGGTCGAGGCGGTCGGCGGTCGCGGTCATGTCAGGTCTCCTTGTACGGTAGCGTACCGTACAGTCGCCCCGCTCGCCAGCGGGTCGGAAAGTTGCGGCGGAACCGAAAGAGGGAATGCCCGGCGCCGTCCGGCGTCAGTTTCCGCATCTGGCCGGCAGGGGCGGAAAGGACGAAGAACGGCGCCCGCAGGCGCCGTTCCCCGAATCCCGTCCCGCCTTGCGGCGAGGAGGGTTGCCTACTCGGCCGGCTTCATCATCCGGTCGCGGGCCGCCTTGAACTCGCTGCCCGGGTACCAGTTGGGCCAGCGGTCGCCGCCGGCCAGTTCCTTGCCGACGCCGTACAGCGCTTCCAGATCCTGCACGGTGCCGTCGATCTTCCAGGTCTCCGGGTAGTACTGGTCGCCCGGGCCGTGGTAGTGGCGGGCGTAGTCGTCGGCCGCGCGCTTGCCGGCCTCGGTGCCGCCCTCGACCAGGTCGTCGCCGCCCTTGGCGTACAGCGCCGGCACGCCGGCCTTGGCGAAGTTGAAGTGATCCGAGCGGAAGTAGAAGCCGCTCTGCACCGAGGTCTCGCCGCGCAGCGTGCGGCCCTGCTCGGCGGCGATCGGCTTGAGGATGTCCTCCAGCTCCGAGGCGCCGAAGCCGGTCACCACCATGTCGCGCGAGCGCCCGGCCACCGACATCGCGTCCAGGTTGACCACGCCGGCGATCTTGTCCAGCGCGAAGGTCGGGTGGGCGACGTAGTACTTGGAGCCCAGCAGGCCCGACTCTTCCAGCGTCACCGCGATGAAGGCCACCGAACGTTCCGGCTTGGGGTTCTGGGCGACGAAGGCCTCGGCGATCTCCAGGATGCCGGCCACGCCGGTGGCGTTGTCGATGGCGCCGTTGTAGATGTTGTCGCCCGCGCCGTCATCGGAATGCTGGCCCTCGTGCTTGCCGAGGTGATCCCAGTGCGCCATGTAGATCACCGCCTCGTCGGCGCGCGTGGTGCCGGGTAGCACGCCGATCACGTTGCGCGACTTCTTCTCGGCGATGGTGCTCTTCAGGTCGACCGACAGCTTCGCCTTCAGCGGCACCGGCTTGAAGCCCGGGCGGCTGGCGCTCTTGTAGGCGGCGTCCAGATCCAGGCCGGCGTCGGCGAACAGCTGGCGCGCGGCGTCGGCGCTGAGCCAGCCCTGCACCGGCAGGCGCGGTTCCGGATCGTCGGCGGCGGGCAGGTCGTACTGCGGGCCGGACCAGGAGTTCCTGACCACGTCCCAGCCGTAGCTGGCGCCCGGGGTGTCGTGGACGATCAGCGCGGCGGCGGCGCCCTTGCGCGCGGCCTCCTCGAACTTGTACGTCCAGCGGCCGTAGTAGGTCATCCGCTTGCCGTCGAACAAGGTCTCGTCGTTGCTGTGGAAGCCGGGATCGTTGACCAGGATCACCACCGTCTTGCCGGTCCAGTCCTGCCCGGCGTAGTCGTTCCACTTGCGCTCAGGCGCGTCGACGCCATAGCCGACGAAGACCACCTCGCTGGCGTCGAGCTTGACCTCGGTCTTGCCGGTGCGCGTGCCGATGACGTAGTCGGTGCCGAACTTCAGGTCGCGCGGCTGGCCGGCGGTGGCCAGCGTCAGCGTCGATTCCGGCGCGGCGGTGCTCTCGATCATCGGCACGTCCTGGAAGTAGCTGTCGCCGTTGCCCGGCTGCAGGCCGATGCGCTTCATCTGCGCTTCCAGGTAGGCGACGGTCTTCTCCTCGCCCAGCGAGCCGGGCGCGCGGCCCTCGAACTCGTCGGAGGCCAGCGTCTTGACCAGTTCGGCGAAGTCGCCCTCGGTGATCTCGGGGACGAACGCATACCCGGCCGGCGTTTCGGGCGCGGGCGCGGCGGCGGCCGGGGCATCGGTGTTTTCGCGCTTGCACGCCGCCAGCGCGGCGGCGGTGGCAAGCACCAGCATCAACTTGCGGGACATCGGGATTCCTTGCGGATAAGGAATCCCGATTCTAGCCGCAGCCGGGCGGCGGCGGCCCGTGCCGGAAGGCGGGCCGGATCAGTCGACCGGCGCGGTGGGGGTGTCGAACGACTGCGCGGTAGCGCCGGTCACCGCACCGGTGCGGGCGGTCCGGTGCACGTACAGGGTCACCGGGCGCTCGAACACCAGCGCGCCCTCGACCACCGCGTTGGGGCCGATCACCACGCGCGGGTCGCGCTTCTGCAGGCTGACGTTGCGCTTGGGCTTGATGACCCGGATGCCGCCCTTGACGTGCGAATCGATGCCGACGGTGATGTCGCCGTTGACCGTCTCGATGCCACCGGCCAGCCGCGTGCCGACCAGCCCGATCGCGCCGTTGACCGTCTCGACGTCGCCGCCGACCTGGCTGCCGCGATCGAGGAAGATGCCGCCGTTGACGGTCTCGACGTCGCCGCCGATCACCGCCTGCGTGCCCAGGCGGATGCCGCCGTTGACCGTGCTCAGCGAACTGGCGCGCACGTTGTTGCCGCCCTTGATGCCGCCATTGACGGTTTCGGCGTCCTCGACGGTGGCGTTGTCGCCCAGGGTGATGCCGCCGTTGACGGTCTCGACGTCGCCGTAGGCCTGGCCGGCCTCGACGCTGATGCCGCCGTTGACCTTGGAAATCTTCTGCTGGGCCAGCGCGGCCGGCGCCAGCAGGGTCAGGGCCAGCAGCAGCGCGGCGCGGGATGGGGTCTTGATCATGGTTTCCTCCTTGGGGGTAACCGGTGGGATGCACCGGGTGCGGAAAGGGTTTGAATCCCGCCTGCCGGTCCTATCGCAACATGCTTGGCTACAATCGGCACCTGCCTGAAGTCACTGGAACCCCACCGTGTCCGCATCCCCCGCCACGTCCGCGCGTCCCAAGCCCGTCGTCCTGCTGATCCTCGATGGCTGGGGCCATCGCGAGGAGCCGGAGGACAACGCGCTGGCGCAGGCGGACCTGCCCCACTGGCGGCGCCTGCTGGCGACCTGCCCGCACACGCTGATCCACACCGAGGGCCGCCACGTCGGCCTGCCGGACGGGCAGATGGGCAATTCGGAAGTGGGGCACATGAACCTGGGCGCCGGCCGCATCGTCTACCAGGACCTGACCCGCATCGACGCGGCCATCGAGGACGGCAGCTTCTTCGCCAACCCGCAGCTGGCCGGCGCCTGCGCCGACGCCTTCGCCACCGGCGGCACCCTGCACGTGATGGGCCTGCTCTCGCCCGGCGGCGTGCACAGCCACGAGCTGCATGTCTTCGCGATGCTGGACCTGGCCCATCGGCTGGGCGTGCCGCGGGTGGCGGTGCACGCCTTCCTCGACGGCCGCGACACCCCGCCGCAGTCGGCGCAAGCCAGCCTGCGCGCCTTGCAGGAGCGTTGCACGGCGCTGGGCAACGCGCACGTGGCCTCGGTCAGCGGCCGCTACTACGCGATGGACCGCGACAAGCGCTGGGACCGCCTGCGCAAGGCCTGGGACGCCATCGTCGAGGCGCAGGCCGTGCACCACGCGCCCGACGCGCTGGCCGCGCTGGCCGATGCCTACGCGCGCGGCGAGAACGACGAGTTCGTGCTGCCCACCGTCATCGACGGCGCGCAGCCGATGGCCGACGGCGACGCGGTGGTGTTCATGAACTTCCGCGCCGATCGCGCGCGCCAGCTCAGCGCCGCGTTCGTGTCGCCGGACTTCGAAGGCTTCATCGCGCGCCGCCCGCGGCTGTCGCGCTACGTCTGCCTGACCGAGTACGACGCCCGGTTGCCGGCGCCGGTGGCGTTCGGCCCGGACGACCTGCGCAACACCTTCGGCGAGCTGCTGGCGCGGCATGGCCTGACCCAGCTGCGCATCGCCGAGACCGAGAAGTACGCGCACGTGACGTTCTTCTTCAGCGGCGGCCGCGAGGACCTGTTCGAAGGCGAGGAGCGCATCCTCATCCCCAGCCCGCAGGTCGCCACCTACGACCTGCAGCCGGAGATGAGCTGCCCGGAACTGACCGCGCGGCTGGTCGAGGCGATCGGCTCGGGCCGCTTCGACGCCATCGTCTGCAACATCGCCAACCCGGACATGGTCGGCCACAGCGGCGACCTGCAGGCCGCCATCCTCGCCGCGCAGGCGGTGGACCAGGCGATCGGCGCGGTCGAGGCGGCGGTGCGCGCGGCCGGCGGCGCGCTGCTGATCACCGCCGACCACGGCAACCTGGAGATGATGCGCGACCCGGCCACCGGCCAGCCGCATACCGCCCACACCGTCGGCCCGGTGCCGTGCGTCTACGTCGGCACGCGCGCGGCCGCCCTGCGCGAAGGAGGCGCCTTGCGCGACGTGGCGCCGACCCTGCTGGATCTGCTCGGGCTGCCGCAGCCGCAGGAAATGAGCGGCCGCAGCCTGCTCGCCGCCGCGGGATGATCCGCGCCGCGCGCACGCTCGCCTGGGTGCTGGCGCTGGCGATTGCGCCGGCGCTGCTGGCGCCGGCGCAGAACCCGCGCGAGACCGAGCGCCGCCTGGAGCGCGTGCGCGGCGAGCTGGGCAGCATCGCGCGCGAGCGCCGCAAGCTGGAAGGCGAGCGCGGCGACGCCTCGCGCAAGCTGCGCGAGGCCGACGAGCAGGTCGGCCGCTCCAGCCGCACGCTGGCCGACACCGAGGCCGCGCTGCGCCGCGAGGAAGCCGCGCTGGCCGGCCTGCAGCAGCGCCGCGCCGAACTGCAGCAGCGCCAGCAACGCGATCGCGCCGAGCTGGCCGCGCTGCTGCGCGCCTCCTACACGGTCGGCGGCGACGCGCCGCTGAAGGTGCTGCTGGCGCAGGAAAGCGTCGCCGGCGCGCGCCGCGCGCTGACCTACCACGGCTACCTGCACCGGGATCGCGCCAGCCGCATCGCCGCGCTGTCCGGCCAGCTGGACGAACTGCAGTCGCTGGAAGCGCAGATCGTGCAGCGCCGCGAACAGCTCGACGCCGCCCGCCGCGCCCAGCAGGCGCAGGTGGCCGACCTGCGCCTGGATCGCAGGACGCGCGCCGACCTGGTCGCCGATCTCGAACGCCGCTACCAAGACCGCAGCGCGCGCGAGAAGGCGCTGGGGCAGGACGCGCGCGCGCTGGAGCAACTGCTGTCCAGCCTGCGCGCCGCCGCCGCCCGCGCCGAGGCGCAGCGCCAGGCGGCCGCGCGCCGTGCCGCGCAGGCGCAGGCCGGACGCGACAAGGCGCCGGCCACGCGCGCGCCGGCGCGACCGGCGGTGGCCAGCGCGCCGGCGCCGCGGGTCGGCGGCCTGGGCTGGCCGCTGTCGGGCAACCTGCTCACCCGCTACGGCGGCCGGCTGCCGGACGGGCGCACCAGTCCGGGCGTGCTGATCGGCGCGCCGGTCGGCAGCACCGTCACCGCGGTGGCCGACGGCACGGTGGTGTTCTCCGAATGGATGACCGGCTACGGCCTGATCCTGATCCTCGATCACGGCAACGGCTACATGAGCCTGTACGCGCACAACGACAGCCTGCTGCGCGACACCGGCGATCGCGTCGCCCGCGGCGACGCCATCGCCCGGGTCGGCAGCTCCGGCGCGCAGGGCACGCCGGCGCTTTACTTCGAACTGCGCCGCGACGGCCGCCCGGTGGATCCGGCCAGTTGGCTGCAGCGGCGCTGAACGCGCGGGCCCGCGCGCAACGATGCTTTTACGCAGCCCTCAAGCATAATCTGCGCCCATGCCGCATCGTCCCGCCGGGCCGCTGCCATCGCCCCCCACGGAGTCCTGCATGCGTCTGCGCCTTTCCCTCGCCGCCCTGATCGCCCTGGCCGCCATGCCGGCCTGGGCCCAGTCGCAGGAAGAGAAGGTCGCCTCCAGCGACGATCCGGACGCCGCCGAGACCGCGCCGGCGCGCGTGCCGCTGGAGGAGATCCGCCGCTACGTGGCGGTGTTCAACGCGGTCAAGGACGCCTACGTCGAGCCGGTCGAGGACCGCAAGCTGATGCAGTCGGCGATCCGCGGCCTGCTGCTGGATCTGGATCCGCACAGCGCCTACCTCGACAAGGAGGACGCGGACAACTTCAACGAGCAGTCCACCGGCGCCTACGACGGCATCGGCGTGGAGCTGATGCAGCAGCCCGACAACACCCTGCGCGTGATCGCGCCGATCGACGGCACCCCGGCGGCACGCGCCGGCCTGCGCTCCGGCGATCTCATCATCGCCATCGACGGCAAGCCGATCAGCGCCGAGACCGGGATGGAGCCGCTGCGCGGCGAGCCGGGCAGCAGGATCACCCTGAGCATCTCCCGCGAGGGCACGCCCAGGCCGTTCGAGGTGACCGTCGTGCGCGAGAGGATCCGCATCGCCAGCGTGCGCAGCCGGATGCTTGAACCCGGCTACGGCTACGTCCGCATCAGCGCCTTCCAGACCGACACCGCCGCCGATTTCCAGCGCCAGGTCGATGCGCTGAAGGCGGCGGGCGAGTTGCGCGGGCTGGTGATCGACCTGCGCAGCAATCCCGGCGGGCTGCTGCTGGCGGCGGTGCAGGTGGCCGACGACCTGCTCGACAAGGGCAACATCGTCAGCACGCGCGGACGCACCGCGGCCAGCGATTCCAGCTTCGACGCCGGCCCGGGCGATCGCCTGCGCGGCGCGCCGGTGGTGGTGCTGGTGGACGCCGGTTCGGCCAGCGCCTCGGAGGTGCTGGCCGGCGCGCTGCGCGACAACGGCCGCGCGCGCATCGCCGGCAGCCGCACCTTCGGCAAGGGCTCGGTGCAGACCGTGCTGCCGCTGGGCAACGGCGACTCGGTCAAGCTGACCACCGCGCGCTACTACACGCCCAGCGGCAAGTCGATCCAGGCCAGCGGCATCGTCCCGGACGTGGTGATCAAGCCCGCCGACGCCGAACCGGCCGGCAACCTGCCCGACTACAGCGAAGCGGCGCTGCCGGGCCACCTGCGCGGCGACGAGGAAGGCCTGGAAGGCTATGCCGCCGGCGACGTGCTGGAAGGCGACGCGCCGATCGCCGAGGCGCTGGCCGAGCTGAAGAAGATCACCACCGCCGGCGCGCCGGCACCGGCCGCCAGGCCCAGGGCGCGCTGACCCGGCGACATCGCCGGGCGCCGCTCAGCGCGGCTTGGCCGGCATCGGGAACGGCGTGACCACCTTCTCGCCGGTGGCCGCGTCGCGGATGGCCGACTGGCCCTTTCGCTCGACTTCCTCGATCCGCACGATGCTCTGCATCGGCAGGTGCAGCACGCGCGTGCCGCCGAACTCGTCGCGCAGGCGTTCCTCGGTCGGATCGACCACCAGCCCGTCGTGCACGTCGAACACCAGTTCGCCGACCTCGGTGAAGCCCCACAGCGCGCTGCTGGCCACGTGCTGCGCGTACAGCTCGTAGATCCTGCCGTGGTTGAGGAAGGTGACCTTGTGGAGCGTGTTCTTCATGAGGCGGATTATAGGGAGCGGGGATTGGAGATTGGGGATTGGGCGTCCCCAATCCCGGCCCTCAATAGCCCATCCGCTTGCGCATCCGCCGGGCGATCGCCGCGCGCACGAACAGCGCGAACACCACCCCGAACAGGAAGCCGGCGATGTGCGCCGACCAGGCCACCGCGCCGAAGGCCGGGCCGATGTAGGCGAACACCACCTGCAGCAGCGCCCAGATGCCGATCAGCAGCGAGGCCGGCGCCTTGACGAACTCCAGGAACAGCCCCAGCGGCAGCACCACCCCGAGCTTGGCGGTGGGGAACAGCGCCAGGTAGGCGCCGATCACCGCCGACACCGCGCCGCTGGCGCCGATGATCACGTTGTCCGGCGCCGGGATGGCCAGCGCCGCGGCCAGGTTGGACGCCGCGCCGCCGAACAGGAACAGCAACAGGAAGCGCCACGGTCCCATCGCCTGCTCGGCCGGCAGGCCGAAGATCAGCAGGAACACCAGGTTGCCCAGCAGGTGCGCCCAGTCCGCGTGCAGGAACAGCGCGGTCACCAGCCGCAGCGCGGCATGCCCGTCGAGCACGCCGGCCATGCCGGTCAGCGCGCCCCATTCGCGCAGCAGGTCGTCCTGCATCGCCCCGTGCCGGGTCTTGGCCCACAGGAACGCCAGCCACAGCAGCGCGAACAGCGCCGGCGTGGCCCAGCGCAGCGAGGGTTTGCGGCGGGAGGGCAGCGGGATGAACATCGCGCGCACTCTACCGGGTCCGGCCCCTTGGACGCTTCCTTCAAACTGAACAGGGGAAGGGTGACCGATGGCGATTGTTAACGTTACGTTGCCCGCTATACTTGCAAACGGCGTCGTATGTCGGGAGGGGTTTCCGGCGGATGGAGCAAGGCGGAAACATCGCCGATCCATGCACGATGCAGGCACAAACACCTCCCTCACGTCTTCCGGAGAATGATCCCATGTCAGCAACCCGCATCACCCGCTTTTCCGTCCTCGCGCTCGGCATCGCCGGCGCCCTGGCCGCCGGCCAGGTCCAGGCCGCCGGTTTCCAGTTGAAGGAAAACAGCGTCAAGTCGATGGGCAGTTCCTTCGCCGGCACCGCCGCCAAGAAGGGCGACGCCTCGGTGGTGGTCAACAACCCGGCCGCGATGACCCGGTTCGAGGGCACCACGGTGCAGGCCGACCTCACCGTCATCGATCTCAACTACGAATTCCAGGGCAGCGGCCGCGACGCGCTCGGCCAGCCGCTGACCGGCGGCAACGGCGGCAACGCCGGCGACGTCACCCCGGTGCCGGCGCTGTCGGTGGTGCACAAGCTCGACAATGGCGTCGCGCTGGGCGCGATGGTCAGTGCCCCGTTCGGCCTGAAGACCGAATACGAGCCCGGCTGGGCCGGCCGCTACGCCGCGCTGACCTCGGACGTGAAGATCGTCGACCTGACCCTGTCCGGCGCGATCGACATCACCGATCGCTTCTCGGTGGGCGTGGGCGTGATCGCCTCGCGCGCCGACGTCACCCTGTCCAAGGCGGTGGATTTCGGCAGCCTGCTGTTCGCCAACCCGGCGACCCGCCCGCTGCCGTTCGCGCGCCCGCAGGCCGCCGACGGCATGGCCGAGGTGCAGGGCGACGACAACGGCTTCGGCTGGCTGGTCGGCGCGCACTTCCGCCCGACCGACACCCTGTCCATCGGCGTCAGCTACCGCTCCGAGATCGACTACGAACTGAGCGGCACCGCCGACTGGACCGTGCCGGCCAACGTGCAGGCCGTGTTCGGCAGCAACCCGGCGACCGCGCCGCTGTTCCGCGACGGCGACGCACTGGCCAAGCTGACCACCCCGTCGATCCTGCAGGTCGCCGCCAGCTGGCAGGTCAGCGACGCGTTCGCGCTGAACGCCACCTACGCCGAGACCGGCTGGTCGTCGCTGCGCGAGGTGCGCATCGACTTCGCCAATCCGGATCCGGACTCGGTCGAGCCGTTCCAGTGGCGCGACACCTTCTTCGCCGCGCTGGGCGCCGAGTACAAGCTCAACGACGCCTGGACGCTGCGCGGCGGCGTGGCCTACGACGAGACCCCGACCAGCCTGGCGCACCGCACCCCGCGCCTGCCCGACGCCAACCGCATCTTCTACTCGGTCGGCGCGAGCTGGCAGCTCAGCGAGGCGCTGGAGGTCAACTTCGCGCTGACCCGCATCGAGCCGCGCGATCCGCGCATCGACACCACCAGCGGCGGCTCGCGCGTGGCCGGCGGCTTCGACGGCTACGCCAACCTGTACGGCATCTCGGCGCAGTACCGCTTCTGAGACCGCATCACCCTGTGTCGCAAGAAACCCCGCTTCGGCGGGGTTTCTTTATGGCTGGCGGAAGTCGGCGCGGATAATCGTGCGAAGCACTGGCATGGAAATCTCGCCCAGCCGTCCCACTGTGGGAGCGACGTCAGTCGCGATGGGGCTTTATCAGCATTGCGTCGCGACTGACGCCGCTCCCACACAAGCCGTGCGGACCGCAGCCAACTTCCCGTCACCCCGGCTGCATCCGCAGCTCGGTGCGGTTGCGGCCGTTGTGCTTGGCCTCGTACAGCGCCTCGTCGGCCAGCCGCATCAGTTGCTTGAACGGGGTCAGCCGGCGATCGCTGTAGGCCACGCCCAGGCTCACCGTCACCTGGAACGCCACCCCGCCCTTGTCCAGTTCCAGCGCCCTGACCTGGCTGCGGATGCGCTCGGCGGTCTGCCGCGCGTCGTCGAGGCGGGTGTCGCGCAGCACCAGCACGAATTCCTCGCCGCCGACGCGCACGAACAGATCCTGGTTGCGGATGCAGCCGCGCACCACGTCGGAGAAGCGCTGCAGCACCATGTCGCCGGTCTCGTGTCCGTGGCGGTCGTTGACCGCCTTGAAGTGATCCAAGTCCAGCGCGATCACCGCCACGCCGTGGGCATCGCCGCGCTCGCCGTGGTGGCGCAGCTCGCTGGTCAGGCCACGGCGGTTCAGCGCACCGGTCAGCGGATCGAACAGCGCGCTCTGGCGCAGCGATTCGGCGGCGTGGAAGCTGGTCAGCATCAGCATGCAGAAGTTGAGCAGGAACCAGATCGACAGGTCGGCGTTGACCCACAACTGGTTGGGGCCGTATTCGCCGCCTACGGCGTTGTACAGGTCGCTCGCGTATAGCCACATCAGGCCGGCGCAGCCGAGGATCATCAGCTGCGCCGGCACCCGGTCGGGCCGGCTGCGCAGCTCGCGCAGGCGCCAGATCATCACCGCCATCACCACCACCTCCACCGCGCTCATCGCCGCGCCCTGCGCGTCGGTGGTGTTCCAGAAGATCCACCCGGCCAGCGACAGGCCCACCGACAGCGGCATCAGCATGAACTCGCGGCGGTTGATCCGGCGCTGCTGCACGAACCCGGTGATCGACCACGCCAAGCCCGCCAGTCCGGCGCAGGCCAGCAGCCCGCCGAGTCCGGCGATCGCCTGCGCGGTGTCGGTCTGCCCGCCGCGCAGCATCTGCTGCGAGGTGCCGTCCAGCATCGCCGCGCCCAGCGAGTAGACGAAGTGCGCCACGCCCCAGGTGGCGATGCCGCGCACGCCGCGCGAGACGTTGCCCACGTACCAGAACAGCCCCAGCAGCAGGAACGCCAGGATGCAGTCGCTGATCAGCAGGTTGTAGAAATCGGTAGTCATCGCAATGGGCAATCGCTCGGGGGCGCGTCCGACCTACAACGCAGTAAGCCGGGGAATCCGGCATGGCCCGGCGCCGCGGCCAGTCGCGACCATGAAGGACGCAGCCGCATCCGTCCAGCGCCGCCGGCAGTCGGGCATGGCGGCGATCGCGTGGAGCAATCCGTGGGAGCGACGTCAGTCGCGATGAAGCCTTGCCGATGAACCGTCGCGACTGACGTCGCTCCCACAGAGGGACGCTGACCATCGGGCCCGACGTCATCATGGCACCGGGCCGCGCCGGAACCGCGCGGCGGAGGACGGTGGACGGCAGCGATGGCCGTCCACCGTCAATCGCGTCATTCGCCCAGCGTCAGCAGCGAGGCGTTGCCGCCGGCGGCGGTGGTGTTGACGGTGATGGTCTTCTCGGTGGCGAAGCGCGGCAGGTAGTGCGGGCCGCCGGCCTTGGGGCCGGTGCCGGACAGGCCCTGGCCGCCGAACGGCTGCACGCCGACCACCGCGCCGATCTGGTTGCGGTTGACGTAGACGTTGCCCACCTTCACCCGCGCGGCGATGCGCTCGATGGTCTCGTCGATGCGCGAGTGCACGCCCAGGGTCAGGCCGTAGCCGGTCGCGTTGATCTGGTCGATCACCGCGTCGAGCTGGTCGGCCTTCCAGCGGATCACGTGCAGCGCCGGGCCGAAGATCTCGCGGTGCAGCTGCTCCAGCGAATTCAGCTCCCACGCGCGCGGGGCGAAGAAGCAGCCGTGGCGCGCCTGCTCGCCCAGCGGCGCCTGCCTGATCAGGCGCGCCTCGCCGGCCATGCGCGCGGCGTGGTCCTCGAGGATCTTCAGCGCGTCGTCGTCGATCACCGGGCCGACGTCGGTGGACAGCAGGCCGGGGTCGCCGACGTTCAGCTCGTCCATCGCGCCGGCCAGCATCGTCATCACCTTGTCGGCGATGTCGTCCTGCACGAACAGTACGCGCGCGGCCGAGCAGCGCTGGCCGGCCGAGGTGAACGCGCTGCCGATGGCGTCCTTGACCAGTTGCTCGGGCAGCGCCGAGGAGTCGGCGATGAAGGCGTTCTGGCCGCCGGTCTCGGCGATCAGCACGCCGATGGCGGCGTCGCGCGCGGCCAGCGCGCGGTTGATCGCGCGCGCGGTCTCGGTCGAGCCGGTGAAGGCCACGCCGGCCACGCGCGGATCCTGGGTCAGCGCGGCGCCGACGATCGCGCCGTCGCCCGGCACGAACTGCAGCACCGCTTCCGGCACGCCGGCCTCGTGCAGCAGCTTCACCGCCGCATGGCCGATGAGGTTGGTCTGCTCGGCCGGCTTGGCGATCACGCTGTTGCCGGCGGCCAGCGCCGCCGACACCTGGCCGAGGAAGATCGCCAGCGGGAAGTTCCACGGGCTGATGCAGACGAACACGCCGCGGCCCTGCAGCTGCAGTTCGTTGGACTCGCCGGTCGGGCCGGGCAGGCGCTCGGGCGCGCCGAACTGCGCGCGCGCCTGCGCGGCGTAGTAGCGCAGGAAATCCACCGCCTCGCGCACTTCGGCCACGCTGTCGGGGATGGTCTTGCCGGCTTCCTTGACGCACAGCGCGATGTACTCGGGCAGGCGCTGCTCCAGCAGGTCGGCGGCGTGCTCGAGGATCGCCGCGCGGCTGGCGGCCGGGGTGCGGTCCCAGCCCGGCTGCGCGGCCACCGCGTTGGCCAGCGCCTTCTCCACCACCGCCGCGTCGGCCGGCTGCCACTCGCCGACGACCTGGCGGCGATCGGCCGGGTTGGCGACGTTGGCCGCCGGCGTGGCGACGACCGCGCCGGGCACCAGCGGCGCGGCGCGCCAGGGCTTGATGGCGGCGTTGACGCGTTCGGCGAGCCGGTGCAGATCCTGGTCGTTGGCGAGGTTGGCGCCCATGGAGTTCTTCCTGTCTGAAGCGGGTATGTTGGCGGTCGGCTGGCGGAACAGATCCACCGGCAGCGGGATGCGCGGATGCGGGATGACGTCGAAGTCCGACACCGTCCGCACCGGGTCGCGGATCAGGTCCTCGATCGCCACGTCCTCGTCGGTGATGCGGTTGACGAAGCTGGAGTTGGCGCCGTTCTCGAGCAGGCGGCGCACCAGGTAGGGCAGCAGGTCCTCGTGGCTGCCGACCGGCGCGTAGACGCGGCACGGCACGCCCAGGCGATCGGCGGGCACCACCTCGGCGTAGAGGTCGTCGCCCATGCCGTGCAGCTTCTGGTGCTCGTAGGGACGGCCCTGCGCGATCGAGCGGATCGCGGCGATGGTCTGCGCGTTGTGGGTGGCGAACATCGGGTACAGCGCGTCGTCGTGCCCGAACATCCGCCGCGCGTTGGCCAGGTAGGACACGTCGGTGTTCGGCTTGCGGGTGAACACCGGGTAGCCCGGGTGGCCGTCGATCTGCGCGCGCTTGATCTCCGCGTCCCAGTAGGCGCCCTTGACCAGCCGCACCGGCATGCGCCGGCCGACCCGGCGCGCCAGGTCGGCGAGGAAGTCGATCACGTACGGGGTGCGCTTCTGGTAGGCCTGCACGGCCAGGCCGTAGCCTTCCCAGCCGTCCAGCGACGGGTCGGAGAAGGTCGCCTCGATCAGGTCCAGCGACAGCTCCAGCCGGTCGGCCTCCTCGGCGTCGATGGTGAAGCCGATGCCGTGGGACCTGGCCAGCTGCGCCAGCTCCAGGATGGCCGGGGCCAGCTCCTTCATCACCCGCGCGCGCTTGGCGTGCTCGTAGCGCGGGTGCAGCGCCGAGAGCTTGATCGAGATGCTGGGCGCGGCGAATACGTCGCCGAACGGGCCGGTGCGGCCGATCGCGTGGATGGCCTTGCGGTAGGCCTCCAGGTAGCGCGCCGCGTCCCTGGTCGTCAGCGCGCCCTCGCCGAGCATGTCGAACGAGTAGCGGTAGCCGGCGTTGTCGCCCTTGCGGCTGCGCGCCAGCGCCTCGTCGATGGTCCGGCCCATCACGAACTGGTGGCCCATGATGCGCATGGCCTGGCGCACCGCCAGCCGGATCACCGGCTCGCCGACCCGGCCGATCAGGCGCTTGAACGCGCCGGGCACGTCGGCGCGGGTCAGGTCGTTGAGCTGGACCAGCTTGCCGGTCAGCATCAGGCCCCAGGTCGAGGCGTTGACCAGCACCGAGTCGCTGCCGCCCAGGTGCTTCCTCCAGTCGGCCTCGCCCAGCTTGTCGCGGATCAGCGCGTCGGCGGTGGCCTGGTCGGGGATGCGCAGCAGCGCCTCGGCCACGCACATCAGCAGCACGCCTTCCTCGCTGCCCAGGTCGTACTGGCGCATGAAGGCCTCGATCGCGCCCTGGTCCTTGGCGCGGGCGCGCACCCGCCGCACCAGATCGGCGGCCAGCGCCTGCGCGCGGGCCTGCTCGTCGGCCGGCAGCCGGGCCTGTTCGAGCAGCTCGCGCACGTGCGCGGTCTCGTCCTTCAGCCAGGCGGCGGTGATGGCCGCGCGCAGCGGCGGCGGGGCCGGCGGCAGCTCCGTGGCGATGATCGGAGCGTCCGCCGGTGGCGGCGGGACAGGCTGGGACAGAGGCGTGGACATTGGCGGGCGCGGGCGCGACGGAAAGGAGGCCGCCATTCTAGGGCAGCGTCCCGCCGCGGGCATGCAGGCGGCTTTTCGCCCTGGGTGGACCGCCGCCGGCGTCGTCGCCGACGGCGATGGAGCGATTGCGCTGGATCAATGCAACTTGCCGCTGTCTGTGCTGAGGGCTACCATCTGTGGGGTTTCCGCGGCCTGTGCCGCGCGGCTGGCGACATGATCCAGGTGCTTCCGCCATCGACCGGGTCGGAAGGGACGCAGTTGAGGCTGCGGCCGCCCCGGGCGCTGACGGCAAGCCAGTTCGTGGGGCTGTTCGCGGCGCTGGCCGGCCTGATGTGGCTGGTGGCCGGGCTGGGCTGGCTGGCCGGCAACGCCTACGCACCGGCCTTCGCGCTGCTGCACAGCGCGCTGGCGGCTGCGGCGCTGCGCTGGCTCTGGCGCAGCGGCGAGCGCGGCGAGGACATCACCGTCGATCCCGAGGTGGTGGAGGTCCAGCGCGCGGCAGGCGTGGTGTTCCACGCGCATCCGTACTGGGTACGGCTGCAGGTGGAGGCGGAAGGCGAAAGGATTTCGCTGGCGAGCGGCGGTCGGCGGGTCGAGGTGGGCAGCTTCCTCGGTCCAGGCGAGCGCCGCGAGCTGGCGGGCAGGTTGCAGGAACTACTGGCGGTCGCGTGCGGCCGCAACCGATGACGCATTGGGGTCTAGGCAATGACGCAAGCAAATGGGTACTGGAAGCGTTTGATGGCGGCGTGCGCGCTGCTGGCGGCGCCGGCGCTGGCATGGGCGCAGTCGGCGGACCCGAAGCCGTGGCAGCTCAACATGGGACGCGGCGTCACCGCCTCCTCGCAGCACGCCTACGACGCGCACATGATCGCGCTGTGGGTCTGCATCGTCATCGGCATCATCGTGTTCGCCGCGATGGGCTATGCGATGTTCAAGTTCCGCAAGTCCAGGGGCGCGGTCGCCGCCCAGTTCAGCCACAACACCACCGCCGAGATCATCTGGACGGTGATCCCGGTGCTGATCCTGATCGTGATGGCCTGGCCGGCCACCGCCAAGCTGATCGCCATGTACGACACCCGCGATTCGCAGATGACGGTCAAGATCACCGGCTACCAGTGGATGTGGAAGTACGAGTACCTGGGCGAGGGCGTGTCCTTCACCAGCCGCCTGGACCGCGAGTCCGACCGCATCCGCCAGAGCGGCCAGGTGCCGGACTACAAGTCCCATCCCAACTACCTGCTCGACGTGGACAACGAGCTGGTGCTGCCGATCGACACCAAGATCCGCTTCGTGATCACCGCCGACGACGTCATCCACGCCTGGTGGGTGCCGGCGCTGGGCTGGAAGCAGGACGCCATCCCCGGAATCATCAACGAGGCCTGGACCGACATCAAGGTGCCGGGCGTGTACCGCGGCCAGTGCGCCGAGCTGTGCGGCAAGGACCACGGCTTCATGCCGATCGTCGTGCGCGCCGTGCCCAAGGCCGAGTTCGAGCAGTGGCTGGCCGCGCGCAAGCCGGCGCCGGCCGCCGCCGAGCCGGCCCCGGCCCCGGCCACCGAGGCCGCCCCGGCCGAGGGCGAGGGCGAGGCCGCTCCTTCCAGCGAACCGGCCGCCGCTGACGCGGCGCAGGCCTGATCGTCACCGCATTGCAAGAGATCAAGAACATGGCACACACCGCAGCGGATCACCACGACGATCACCACGGCCACCGGCAGGGCTTCATCGAGCGCTGGTTCTTCTCGACCAACCACAAGGACATCGGCACGCTGTACCTGCTGTTTTCCTTCGTGATGTTCATCATCGGCGCCGGCATGAGCGTGGTCATCCGCGCCGAGCTGATGACCCCGGGCCTGCAGATCGTCAGCCCGATGTTCTTCAACCAGATGACCACCGTGCACGCGCTGGTGATGATCTTCGGCGGCGTGATGCCGGCCTTCGTCGGCCTGGCCAACTGGATGATCCCGCTGCAGATCGGCGCGCCGGACATGGCGCTGCCGCGCATGAACAACTGGTCCTTCTGGATCATGCCGTTCGCCTTCACCCTGCTGCTGATGACGCTGTTCCTGCCGGGCGGCGCGCCGGCCGGCGGCTGGACGCTGTACCCGCCGCTGTCGCTGCAGGGCGGCTACAACGTCGCCTTCACCATCTTCGCGATCCACATGATGGGCGTCAGCTCGATCATGGGCGCGATCAACATCATCGCCACCGTGCTGAACATGCGCGCGCCCGGCATCGACCTGCTGAAGATGCCGATCTTCTGCTGGACCTGGCTCATCACCGCGTTCCTGCTGATCGCGGTGATGCCGGTGCTGGCCGGCGCGGTCACCATGCTGCTGACCGACAAGTTCTTCGGCACCAGCTTCTTCAACGCCGCCGGCGGCGGCGACCCGGTGATGTACCAGCACATCTTCTGGTTCTTCGGCCATCCCGAGGTCTACATCATGATCCTGCCGGCGTTCGGCGTGGTCTCGGAGATCATCCCGACCTTCAGCCGCAAGCCGCTGTTCGGCTACCAGGCGATGGTGTACGCGACCGCCTCGATCGCCTTCCTGTCGTTCATCGTGTGGGCGCACCACATGTTCACGGTGGGCATGCCGCTGGGCGGCGAGATCTACTTCATGTTCGCCACCATGCTGATCGCCATCCCGACCGGCGTGAAGGTGTTCAACTGGGTGTCGACGATGTGGCAGGGCTCGCTGACGTTCGAGACGCCGATGCTGTGGGCGGTCGGCTTCGTCATCCTGTTCACCATCGGCGGCTTCTCCGGCCTGATGCTGGCCATCGTGCCGGCCGACTTCCAGTACCACGACACCTACTTCGTGGTCGCGCACTTCCACTACGTGTTGGTGACCGGCGCGCTGTTCTCGATCATCGCCGCGACCTACTACTGGTGGCCGAAGTGGACCGGCCGCATGTACAACGAGTTCTGGGGCAAGTTCCATTTCTGGTGGACGATCGTGTTCGTCAACCTGCTGTTCTTCCCGCAGCACTTCCTCGGCCTGGCCGGCATGCCGCGCCGCATCCCGGACTACAACCCGGTGTTCGCCGACTGGAACCTGGTCAGCTCGATCGGCGCGTTCGGCATGTTCGTCACGCCGTTCATGATGGCCGCGATCCTGTGGTCGTCGCTGCGCAGCGGCGCCAAGGCCGACGCGCGCGCCTGGGAGAACGCCAAGGGCCTGGAATGGACCGTGCCGTCGCCGGCGCCGCACCACACCTTCACCGTGCCGCCGGTCATCAAGGACGGCGATCTGGCGCACGGCGACGTGACCCACTGACGCGGCCAGGTAGCTGAGATGGACGCCCCGCCGATCACGCCCGAACAGGCCGCCCGCCGCCGCAAGGCGGTGGTGCGCACGGCGCTGATCGTCGGCGGCATCGCGCTGGCGATCTACGTGCTGTTCATCCTGTCCGGCGTGCTCAACGCATGAGCGCGCCGTCCAGCAGCGCGGGGCTGTTCAAGCTGGTCGGGGTGGCGCTGGCGGTGTTCGTGCTGACCTTCTCGCTGGTGCCGCTGTACCGCATCGCCTGCGAGAAGGTGTTCGGCATCCGCCTGGAGCAGGGGCCGGGCAGCATGCAGGCGCAGCTGGCGGCGAAGAAGGCGCGCACGATCACCGTTGAGTTCGACGGCGGGGTCAATTCCAGGCTGCCGTGGGCGTTCCACCCGGAGCAGCTGACGATGGACGTGGTGCCGGGCGAGCTGTACGAGGCCAGGTACTTCGCCCGCAACGACGGCCAGCGGCCGATCGTCGGCAGCGCGGTGCCGTCGGTGGCGCCGGCGCGCGCGTCGGGCTACTTCACCAAGACCGAGTGCTTCTGCTTCACCGCGCAGACGCTGCAGGCCGGCGAGGTGCGCGACATGCCGGTGCGCTTCATCGTCGATCCGGACCTGCCGGCCGACGTCAACAAGATCACCTTGTCCTACACTTTCTTCAAGAACGACGCCATGACCGCGCAGATCGGCACGGCCAACGCGTCGCCCTCGCCGCTCGCGGCGCCCTGATTCGAGCATTCACCGGAAGACTCCGCCATGGCCCAAACGCATTCGCCGGACGCCAACGTCTACTTCGTCCCCCACCACAGCAAGTGGCCGCTGTTCGGCTCGGTCGCCATGTTCGTGACCATGCTCGGCGTGGCCACCTGGCTCAACGACATCGGCTGGGGCAAGTGGACCTTCTTCGTCGGCGTGGCGCTGATGTGCGCGACGCTGTTCATGTGGTTCGGCGACGTCATCCGCGAGTCGGTGTCCGGCCAGTACAACCGCCAGGTGGACGTGTCCTTCCGCATGGGCATGGTGTGGTTCATCTTCTCCGAGGTGATGTTCTTCGGCGCGTTCTTCGGCGCGCTGTTCTACGCCCGTCAGTACGCGTTGCCGTGGCTGGGCGGCGAGGGCGACGGCGTGCTGACCCACAGCCTGCTGTGGGAAGGCTTCAGCGCGGCTTGGCCGAGCGCCGGGCCGGGCCAGGTCGGCGGCGAATTCCAGACCATCCCGGCGTGGGGACTGCCGCTGCTCAACACCCTGATCCTGCTGACCTCGGGCATCACCCTGACCATCGCCCACCATGCGCTGAAGGCGGGCCACCGCGTGCAGGTGCTGACCTGGTTGGGCATCACCGTGCTGCTGGGCGCGCTGTTCCTGTTCTTCCAGGTCGAGGAATACATCCATGCCTACAAGGAGCTGAACCTGACCCTGGGCTCGGGCATCTACGGCTCCACCTTCTTCATGCTGACCGGCTTCCACGGCGCGCACGTGTTCCTCGGCACGCTGATGCTGGCGATCATGTGGCTGCGCGTGGCCAAGGGCCATTTCAGCGCCGACAACCACTTCGCCTTCGAGGCGGCCGCGTGGTACTGGCACTTCGTCGACGTGGTGTGGCTGGGGCTGTTCCTGTTCGTCTACGTGCTTTGAGGCAGGGAATGGGGAATCGGGAATGGGGAATGGGGAATGGGGAATGGTTAGAAGCCAATCCCTCCCCGCGGATTTGGTGTCGGGCGCCTTCGTGGCGCCCGCGCTTTTTCCTATTCCCGATTCTCCATTCCCTATTCCCGTCGGCCGCTCAGCGGCCGACACCGTGGAACTGGATCCACCCCATCTTCGCCGAGACGATGATGATCAGGACCAGCAGCACGGACAGGCCGATGCGACGGGTCAGTGCATTGACGGTACGCTTGCTCTGGCCCTTGTCGACCAGCAGGTAGTACAGCCCGGCGCCGAGGTTCCACAGGATCATGATCAGGAACGCGATGATCAGCAGCGTTTTCAGCGAATCGTTCATGCCGGCCTCGATGGGCGGGGAATCCCGCGGCGAGCGCGCATTATCGCAGCGCCGGGGAAACAGCGGGTGAGCCGGCGCATGCCGCCGGCGCTGGGCTGGCTGCTGGCGCTGATCCTGGCGGGGTTGTTCGCCAGCCTCGGCACATGGCAATGGGGACGCGCGGATCACAAGCGCGCGATGCTGGCCGAGGTCCGGCAGGCGGTGGACCGGCGCGATGATGCCGCGCCGCTGTCGGCCGCCGGCGACGAGCGCCTGCGCGGCGACTACGGCTGGGCGGCGGGCGAAGGACGGTTCATCGAGGCGCCGGCGGTGCTACTCGACAACCAGGGCCGGCAGGGCCTGCCGGGCGTGCGGGTCTATCGCGCCTACGCGCCGGCGGCCGGCGGCGCGCCGCTGCTGGTCGAACTGGGCTGGCTGCCGGTGGCCGCCGACCGGCGCATGCCGGCGATCGCGCTGCCTGGCGGCAGCGTGGGCCTGCGCGGGCTGCTGGCGCCACCGCCTGCGGCCGGCTTCGTCAGCGCCGAACCGGCGCGCCAGCCCGGCGGCGAACTGCTGGTCGCGGCACTGGACACCCATCGTCTGGCCGACGCGCTGGGCGTGCCGTCGCTGGCTCCGCGCGTGCTGAAGCTGGATCCGCAACTGCCGCTGGGCTATCCGCGCGATCTCGACATCCTGCCCAACACGCTGCCGCCCGAGCGCCACGTCGGCTATGCGGTGCAGTGGTTCGGGCTGGCGCTGGCGGTGCTGGCGACCGCCGCCGTGCTCGGCCTGCGGCGGTGCAGGCGGCAATGATCCGCCACCCGTGAGAAAATGCGCGGCATGAATGTTCCCGCCTACGATCCCGCCCAGACCCGCCGCGGGCGCTGGATGCTGGTCGGCCTGTTCGCGCTGTTCTTCGGCACCGTGCTCGGCGCAGGTGCGCTGCGTTTCAGCGGCTGGCAGCCGGCCACCCACCGCAACCACGGGCAGATGCTGCAGCCGCCGGTCGACGCGCGCGCGATCGTGCCGCGGCTGGCCGACGGCGCGGCGTACGAATGGAATCCGGGCGAGCGCACCTGGCGCATCGCGCTGGCGCCGCCGGCGGCGTGCGCGCAGCCTTGCGTGAAGCTGGGCGAGGACCTGGACAAGGTGTGGCAGCTGTTCGGGCACAACGCCGACGACGTCGAGATCCTGTGGATCGGCGAGCCGCCGGCCGGCGCGCCGCGCCCGGCCTCGCTGCGCGTGCTGCGGCCGGGCAGCGGGCTGGAGGCATTGCTGCCGGGCCTGGACGACCCGGCCGGCGTGCCGGTGTACGTGATCGATCCGCACGGCTTCGTGGTGCTGCGCTACGCGCCGGGCTTCGATCCGGCCGGATTGCGCACCGACGTGTCCAAGCTGCTGAAGCTGATGTGAGCCACGGCCGATGAATCCGACCCCTACCGCGGCGCCGCGTCCGGTGCTGTACCGCCATTTCCACCGCATCGCCTGGCTGGCGGTGGCGCTGACCCTGTGCGTGGTGGTGTTCGGCGCGTTCGTGCGCCTGTCCGACGCCGGCCTGAGCTGCCCGGACTGGCCGACCTGCTACGGCCGCGCGGCCTGGCCGCAGGCCGCCCACGAGGTCAGCGACCACGCCGCCAGCGCGATCCGCCCGTTCGAGGACAGCAAGGCCTGGCGCGAGCAGGTCCACCGCCACCTCGCCGCCACCCTCGGCGTGCTCGTGCTGGCGCTGGCGCTGCTGGCCGCGCGCCGCCGCCGCCACGGCATCGCGCAGGTGCTGGCGGCCTCGGCGCTGGTCGCCATCGCCATCCCGTTGTACATGCGCGGCGATCACGTCGCCGCCTCGGCGCTGGCGATCGCCGGCGAGGCGATCCTGCTGCTGGCCGCGCTGCGCTGGAGCAACGTCGATCTGGCGCGCGCCGGCGCGCTGACCCTGGCGGTGATCATCTTCCAGGCCTTGCTGGGCATGTGGACGGTGACCTGGCTGCTGAAACCCATCGTGGTGATGGGGCACCTGCTGGGCGGGCTGACCACCTTCTCGCTGCTGATCTGGATGGCCTGGCGCGCCACCGACCTGCCGATCCGGCTGGCCGACGCGCCGGCGCTGCGGCGCTGGCTGCTGGCCGGGCTGGCCCTGCTGGGCGTGCAGATCGCGCTGGGCGGCTGGGTCAGCGCCAACTACGCGGCGCTGGCCTGCGGACTGGACTTCCCCACCTGCGCGGGTCGCTGGTGGCCGCCGGCGGACTTCCGCGAGGGCTTCGTGCTGTGGCGCGGCATCGGCGTGGACTACGAGGGCGGCGTGCTCGACGGCGCCTCGCGCATCGCCATCCAGATGGCGCACCGGCTGATGGCGGTGGTGGCGGCGCTGTACCTGCTGGCGCTGGCGTGGCGGCTGCTGCGCACGCCGGGCATGCGCGGCTGGGCGGCGGCGCTGGCGCTGCTGACGGTGGCGCAGGTGACGCTGGGCGTCGTCAACGTCAAGCTCAACCTGCCGCTGCCGGTGGCGGTGGCGCACAACGGCGGCGCCGCGCTGCTGCTGTTCGCGCTGGTGTCGCTGATCGCGCGCGTGCGCAGGCCGCACTGACATGTCCGCATCGATCCGCCAATACTGGGACCTGACCAAGCCGCGCGTGGTCGCGCTGATCGTGTTCACCGCGCTGGTCGGCATGTTGCTGGCGGTGGACGGCGCGCCCGACGGCGCGCAGCTGCTGCGCGGCGCGCTGGGCTTCGCCGGCATCTGGCTGGCCGCGTCCAGCGCGGCGGCGATCAACCAGCTGCTGGATTCGCGCATCGACGCGAAGATGGCGCGCACCTCGTGGCGGCCGCTGGTGCAGGGCCAGGTCAAGCCGTGGCAGGCGCTGGTGTTCGCGCTGGCGCTGGCGGCGCTGTCGATGGCCATCTTGGTGATCTGGGTCAACGCGATCACCGCGCTGCTGACCTTCGCCTCGCTGATCGGCTACGCGGTGGTCTACACGGTGTTCCTCAAGCGCGCCACGCCGCAGAACATCGTCATCGGCGGCATCGCCGGCGCGGCGCCGCCGCTGCTGGGCTGGGCGACGATGACCGGCATGCAGGGCGAGTGGGACTGGCCGCATGCGCTGCTGCTGGTGCTGATCATCTTCGTGTGGACGCCGCCGCACTTCTGGGCGCTGGCGATCTTCCGCCGCGAGGATTACGCGCGCGCGCTGGTGCCGATGCTGCCGGTGACCCACGGGGTGACCTACACGCGCTGGCAGATCCTGTTCTACACGGTGCTGCTGGTCGAGGTGACGGTGCTGCCGGTGGTGTTCGGCATGAGCGGGCTGTTCTACCTGGGCGGCGCGCTGGTGCTGGGCTCGGTGTTCCTGTGGTACGCGTGGAAGCTGCTCAACCCGCCGGACGAATTCTTCGCGATGCGCGTGTTCAACTACTCCATCGTCTACCTGATGGCGCTGTTCGCGTTCCTGCTGGTGGACCACTGGCTGATGCCGTGGCTGCAACCGGCCGCGCCGGCGCTGATGGAATTCGTACCGGCCGCTTGAACGGCCGGCCTTGTAGAGCCGAGCTTACTCGGCAGCCCTGGCCGAAGCGGCGCGCCCGTCAGGGCGCGCAGTCCTGTGGGAGGTTGCCGGCCTGCGCGACCTGCTGCCCGTCGCGGGCCGTGCAGGCGTGTTGCGCCTGCAGCCTTTCCGCCACCACCGGTTCCAGCGACTTCAGTCCGGCGTCGCGGCCGATTTGCAGCGCTTCCTCCACCGGTTTGCCCTGCTGCTGCGCGGCCAGCGCGAGTAGCGCGCCGACCCGGTTGCCGGAGGCGCAGTGCAGCAGCACGCCGTCACCGCTGGCGTCCAGCAGCGCCTGTAGGCGCGCGGCGTTGGCGGGGGTGATGTCGTCCTTGCCGGCGATCGGCAAGGCCACATAGCGCAGGCCCAGGCGCTGCGCTTCGGCGGCGGCGGCGTAGCCGCGATCCTCGTCCGCGCCGCGCAGGTCGATGATCGTGGCCACGCCCTGCGCGCGCAGATCGGCCAGATCCTGCGCGGTCGGCTGGCCGCCGGTGTGCAGTCCCGGGCGCGGCTGGGCGAACTCGCCGGCATGCGCGCCGGAGGCGGCGAGCAGCAGGGCCAGGCAAAGGACGGAAACGGTCTTCATGGTGAACCTCGCATGGATCTGTCTTGCGGATCGTCAATCCAGCAGGTGCCGCTGCCAGAACAGCACGCTGGCCGCGCCGAAGTAGTCGCTGTTGGCCTTCTTGCGGAAGCCGTGGCCCTCGTCGTCGAACATCAGGAACCACACTGGCTGGCCGTTGCCGCGCACCGCCGCGGCGATCTGCTCGGCCTCGGTGTACGGCACGCGCGGATCGTTGCGCCCCTGCGCGACGAACAACGGCGCGCGAATGCGCGAGGCGTTCCTCAGCGGCGAGATGCGGTCGAACACCGCCTTCATCGCCGGGTCGCGCTCGTCGCCGTACTCGGCGCGGCGCAGGTCGCGGCGATAGCTCTCGGTGTTGGTGAGGAAGGTGCTGAAGTCGGAGATGCCGACCACGTCGATGCCGGCGCGGATGCGATCGCTGTAGTGCATCAGCGAGGCCAGCACCATGTAGCCGCCGTAGCTGCCGCCGACCACGCCGACGCGGCTGGCGTCCAGTTCCGGCTGCCGCGCGATCCAGTCCAGCAGCGCGCCGATGTCCTTGACCGAGTCCTCGCGCTTCTCCGCGTTGTCCAGCGACAGCCAGGTCCTGCCGTAGCCGGACGAGCCGCGCACGTTGGGCAGCAGCACCGCCACGCCCAGTTCGTTGAGCAGGAACTGCGTGCTGGCGTTGAACGACGGCAGCGACTGGCCCTCCGGGCCGCCGTGGATGCTGATGACGACCGGATGCTTGCCGCCGGCCGCCGCCTTGGCGGGCCGGTAGTAGAACGCGGGGATGGTGCGCGGCTGCCCGTCCGCTTCGTCGAAGGTGGGATAGCGGATCAGGGTCGGCGCGACGAACCTGGCCGTGTCCAGGCCGCCGACCTCGCTGCGCGTCCAGCGTTCCAACGTGCCGCCGGCCAGGTCGATCACGTAGGCGTCGCTGGGCGAGGTGGCGGTGTTCAGCGCGATCGCCAGGCGCTTGCCGTCGGGCGAGAAATGGCCGCCGCCGATCACGCCGATCGGCAGTTCCGGCAGCGCGACCGGCGCGTGATCGGGCAGGGTCAGCACGTGCACCTTGCCGATGCCGTCCTCGTTGCTCAGGTAGGCCAGGTGGCGGCCGTCGTGGGCGAGGGTGAAATCCTCGACGTCCCACGGGATGTGCCAGGCTCAGCACTTCCAGCCTGCCACTGGCCAGGTCGTGGAAGCGCAGGCTGCGGAACTCGGCCGGCCTGCCGTCCACCGGCTCGTCGGAGACGAAGTACACGCCCTTGCCGTCGGGCGCGTAGGCGAAGCGGCCGAACGCGGCCTTGCCGCCCTCGACCGGGAACAGCCGCAGCTTGCCGGTGGCCACGTCGACCACGCCCGGATGCGACTCGGCCGCCGAGACGTAGCGCGACACCAGCAGCGACTTGCCGTCTGGCGAGAAATCCAGCGGCGTCCACGATCCGCCCGCCGACAGCAGCAGCCGCGAGGTGCCGGCGCGGGTGTCGCGCAGCCAGACGTCGCGGTCGGTGCCGTTGCGCGCGGTGCTGGAATAGGCCATCAGCGAGCCGTCGCGGTTGAGCACGGTGCCGCCGTTCTGGCTGCGCTTGCCGTCGGTCAGCAGCGTGGTGCTGCGGGTCTGCACGTCGAACCAGTACAGCTGCGAGAACTCGTCGCCGCCCTTGTCCTTGGCGAACACGAAGCCTTCCCGCCACGCGCCCGGCGGCGACGGCACCACGCCGGCGACCGGCTCGGGGTGGAAGGTCAGCTGCTCGCGCATGCCCAGCGGCTGGCAGACGCGGTGCACCTGGCTGGTCTCGGCGAAGCGCGTGCCGATCAGCAGGCAGCCGTCCGGGGTCCAGCCGCTGACGCCGGCGCCGCGGGTGTTCTGGTAGCGGTTCAGGCGCTCGAGCAGTTCGGTCGGGATCTCCGGCACGTTCTCGCTGACGCGGTTGCCGACATGGAGGCGTTCGACCGGCGCGGTCTGCGCCAGCGCGGGCAGGGTGCAGGACAGGGCGAGCAGGAGGACGGGCAGTTTCGCCAGGCGCATGACGGCTCCGGGAAGTGAAGGACGACGCCAGTCTAGGCCCGGCGCGGGCCGGGGAATACCCCCGCGCGTGGCGCGGCATCCACCACGCTGTAGAGCCGGGCAAGCTCGGCTCTACAGCCTTCATGCAAAGGGCGGGAATGGAGGCGGGATTCAGTGACGCGCCACGCGCGCCTGCAGCAGGGCGCGCAGTTCGTACTTGTCGGCCTCGTCCAGGCCGCTCTCGCGCTGCTTGGCCTGCAGTTCGTCGATGCGCTGCTGCAGCAGCTGCTTTTCGAGCTGGTGGGCGGCATCGAGCAGCTCGACCCGCCAGCTTTCCTCGTCGCCGGGGATGTCCTGCATCGCCAGCTTCTGCAGCGCCGCGCCTTCCTCGCGCTCGGCGTAGTGCTCCAGCAGCGCGCCGGTGCTGATGTCCGGGCGCGCGTGCACGGTGTCCAGCAGTTCGATCAGCAGGTCCACGCCGGGCTGGCGCAGGCCGGCGAAGCCGTAGGGCGCCGGCAGCGCCAGCGCCAGCGCCGGCTTGTGCAGCAGGCGCACGATCGCGCTGCGCACCAGGCTGGGCTTGTGCGCCGGCGATCCCTGCGCGGGGCGGCGCGCGCGCGCGGGCATGGCGACCGCGGTGGGCGCGTTCGCGTTCGCCGCGCCCACGCCGGTGAGTTCGGTCAATCGCTGGCGCATCAGGTCGGCGAAGGCGCCGTCGGGGATCTGCGCCAGCAGCGGCCTGGCCCGTTCGGCCAGCCGCGCCTTGCCGTCCAGCGTGGACAGGCGGATGTCCTTGCCCAGTTCGTCGAAGAAGAACTGCGACAGCGGCGTGGCCTGCTGCAGGCGCGCATCGAAGCCGGCCGCGCCCTCCTTGCGCACGATGCTGTCCGGATCCTCGCCCTGCGGCAGGAACAGGAACATCGCCTGGCGCCCGTCCTTCATCCGCGGCAGCACCGATTCCAGCGCGCGCCAGGCCGCGCGCTGCCCGGCGGCGTCGCCGTCGAAGCAGAAGTACACGTCCGGCGCGTTGCGGAACAGCAGCTCGGCGTGGTCCGGCGTGGTCGCGGTGCCGAGCGTGGCCACCGCCTCGGTGACGCCGTACTGGAACAGCGAGACCACGTCCATGTAGCCTTCGACCACGATCAGCCGGGCGATCTTCTGGTGCGCCTGGCGCACCTGCCACAGCCCGTACAGCTCGCGGCCCTTGTGGAACAGCGCGGTCTCGGGCGAGTTGAGGTATTTGGGGCCATCGTCCTTGTTCAGCACGCGCCCGCCGAAGGCGATCACCCGGCCGCGCCGATCGAAGATCGGGAACATCACCCGGTCGCGGAACTTGTCGTAGACGTGGCCGCGATCGTTCTTCGAGAACAGCCCGGCGCGATCCAGCAGCTTCATCCTGCGCTCGTCGGTGCCCAGCGCATCGCGCAGCGCCGAGAAGCCGTCCGGCGCGTAGCCGATGGAGAACTGCGCGCGGACGGCCTCGTCCACGCCGCGCCCGTCCAGGTAGGTGCGCGCCTTGTCGCTGCCGGCCAGCTGCTTCTGGAAGAAGCGCGAGGCCGCCTCCAGCGCGGTGTAGAGCTCGCGGCTGTCGTCGTCCTGGTTGCGCCGCTGGGTTTCCTTCGGCACTTCCATGCCGTTGCGCCGCGCCAGTTCCTCGACCGCGTCGAGGAACTCCAGCCGGTCGTAGTTCATCAGGAACGACAGCGCGGTGCCGTGCGCGCCGCAGCCGAAGCAGTGGTAGAACTGCTTGACCGGCGAGACCGTGAATGACGGCGAGCGCTCGTCGTGGAACGGGCAGCAGGCCGAGTATTCCTTGCCCTGCCGCTTCAGCGGCACGCGCGCGCCGACCACCTCGACGATGTCCGTCCGGGCGAGTAGTTCGTCGATGAAGGCGTCGGGGATGCGGGCCATGCCCGCATAGGATGCCACGCCGCGGCGTCGTGGCCGGTCGGGCGGTCGCGGCGACGCCTGTCAATCCCGCCGTGGCCGGGCGAGCCGGCCGGCGGGCGGCGGGATCACGCGTTCAGCGGGACGGAGGCGCCTTCATCCCGGCGTCCTCCAGCCTGTGCCGCGAGCGCAGCCGCTCGTCGATGACCGCGGTCAGCAGCGCGCCGGCGAAGAACACCACCGCCGCGTAGTACAGCCAGATCAGCAGCAGCGCCAGCGCGCCCATCGAGCCGTAGGCGCTGCCCGGCGCCGCCTGCGCCAGGTACAGGCCGATGAGGTAGCGGCCGAGCGCGAACAGCACCGCGGTGATCGCCCCGCCCAGGAACGCCTGCCGCCATTCCACCCGCCGGTCCGGCAGGTAGTGGTAGAGGAAGGCGAACGCCAGCGCGTACAGCACCAGCGTGGTGGCGTAGCCGATGGCCGGCAGCACCGACGGCATCCGCGCGAACACCACCTGCAAGGCGGTGGTGGCGATCATCGACACGATCAGCAAAAAGCCCAGCGCCAGCACCACTCCCATCGAGAACACCCGCTTCTTCAGCCAGGCCAGCGCGCCGTTCAGGCGCTGCGCGTCGGTGCGGAAGATCAGGTTCAGCGCGCCCTGCAACTGCGCGAACACGATGGTCGAGCCGACGAACAGCAGCAGCGTGCTCCACAGCCCGGCCAGCGAGCCGACGCTGGGCTGGTCGGTCGCGTTGGCGATGACGGTATCGGCGACGGTGGCCGCGCTGGGCCCGGCCAGCGCGCCGATCTGGTCGATCAGCGACTGCTGCGCCGGCGGGTACAGCGAGGCGGTCAGCCACAGCAGCAGCACCAGCAGCGGCGCCAGCGACAGCAGCGCGTAGAACGCCAGCGAGGCGGCCTGGGTCATCAGGTCGATCTCGATGAAGCGGTTCACCATCGCCGCCGGCAGGCTCTGCTGCAGGCGTTGCAGGTGACGACGCAGCTTGGCGGGCGACAGGCGGGACATCGGCGGGAGGCGTCTCGTCGGGGGACGGCACCAGCATCGCGCGGACCGTGTCGGCGGTGCGTATACGCAGCCGGCGCGGACAAGCCGGCCAACCGCTCAGGTTGATTCGGCCAGCGCCCGCAGCGCCTGGCCATCGAGCCGCTGCACCGTCCAGCCGTCCATGCCGATCGCGCCGAGGCGGCGGTAGAAGCCTATCGCCGGTGCGTTCCAGTCCAGCACCGACCACTCGAAGCGACCGCAGCCGCGCGCCACCGCCAGCCGCGCCAGGTGGACCATCAGCGCCTTGCCGATGCCGTGGCCGCGCAGCGCCGGACGCACGAACAGATCCTCCAGGTATAGGCCGGGCTTGCCGAGGAAGGTGGAGAAACTGCGGAAGAACAGCGCGAAGCCGGACGCTTCGCCGTCGTATTCGGCGATCACCACTTCCGCAGCCGGCCGCGGGCCGAACAGGTGTCCGAGCAAATCGGCTTCTGTCGCCACCGCTTCGTGGCGCAGCCGTTCGTAATCGGCCAGCTCGCCGATCAGCGCCAGGATCAGCGGCGCATCGGCGGCGGTGGCCGCGCGCAGGTAGATGCGGGTGGAGGCGTCAGTGGTGGACATGGCGGAGGAATCACGGAAAGCCGCCGGCATTGTGCCCGCACCCGGGGCCATGCCGATACCGATGCGGCGATGCGAACGCGCATCGGGCTTTCAGGATGCGCCGCCGCTTCCCGGCATCGCGCCCAGCGCGCGCCCGAGCGACCGGAACGCCTGCTCGGCCTGCGCCAGATCCTCGAAACCTTCGGCGCAGGCGACCACCACGGTGGCGCCTTCCTGCCCGCGCGCCGCGTCGATGATGCCGACGTTGCAGGCGCGGCCCTGCTGGGTGCCGGTCTTCTGCGCGAAGTCGGTCCCGTCCGGCAGGCCGGCGGCGATGCGGCGATCGCCGGTGCTGATGCCGCGCATGTGATCGAGCAGCAGCCCGGTGCCGGCGGGCGAGAGCAGTTCGCCGGCGGCCACGCGTTCGAGCAGGCGCGCGAACGCCGGCAGCGTGGCGGCGTTCCTGCCGCTGCGGTAGTAGTCGTCGAACACCGCCTGCAACGAGTCGGCGCGCAGATCCTCGCGCGGCACGCCGAGCGCGTCGGCCAGCGCGCGCAGCCGCGGTTCGCCGGCCTCGGCGTTGCGCAGCGCGACCAGCTGCATGTTGTCCAGCTTGGCCACGCCGGGATGCAGCGCGCCGTAGGCGTCGTAGCGCACCTGCAGGATCGTGGTGATCGGGCCGAAGCCGTCGCCGACCCAGTCGGTGATGCGCGCATTGAGGTGATCCTCGCCGACCTTCCGGATCAGCATGTCGGTGGCGGTGCTGTCGCTGTCGCGCAGCGACTTCCGCAGCAGTTGGGCGATGCTGAAGCGCGCGCCCGGATCGTGCTGCAGCAGGTCGCCGGCGCCGTCGACGAAATCGGTCCGCGCCAGCACCAGTTCCTCGTCCAGGGACAGCCGGCCGGCGTCGACCTCCTCCAGCACCGCGATCGCCACCGGCACCTTGATGGTCGAGGACAGGTACCAGCGCCGGCCGTCGCCGCGATCCAGCGTGCCGGCCGCCTCGCCGAAGCGCGCGACGTAGGCGCCGAAGTCGCCGGGCATCGCCGCGTCGATCGCATCGACGGCCTCGGCCAGCGGCGCGACCCAAGGCGGAGCGGCGGCCGCGGCCTGCTGCTCGACCGGCGACTCGGGTTCGCCGCGGCAAGCGGCCAGCCCGGCCACTGCGGCCAACACGACAGCGACATGCAGGAAGGAAGGACGACGGCGCGAGGCGTTCATGGCGGGACGATCGGCGGCGACACGGTCGGGACCGCGGGAGCTTCCACGAATACGCCCGAAGCGGTGACGGCGGCGCCAACGTCGCGCAGCGCGCGCTCGGCCGCCGCGGTGCCGGCGCCACGCGCGCAGGCGGCAATCACCACCCGGGCGGGCAGCGCCGGCAAGGCGCCGCGCGTGCGTGGCGCAGGCGGCGGCACCGTCGCGATGCCGAGATCGCAGGTGCGCCGGTACTGCGTGCCGGTCTTGTGCGCGAACCGCACCCGCGCCGGCAGCCCGGCGCGGATGCGGCGATCGCCGGTCTGCACGCGCGCCATCAGGTCCAGCAGGTAGCGGGTGGCGTCCGGCCCCAGCGCCAGGCCGTCGGCCAGCGACGCCAGCATGCGGCCGTAGTCGACCAGCGTGGCGCTGTTGGCGTGGGTGGCGTAGTAGGCTTCGAACGCGCTGTCCAGGTCCGGCAGCAGGAAATCGGCCGGTTCCACCGCCAGCAATTGCGCCAGCTTGCGCACCCGCGCCTGGCCGGCGCCGCTGCGTTGCAGCGCCAGCAGATCGCTCGAACGCAAGCCGGCCGCGGCCGGGTGCAGCATGCCGTAGGCGCGCCGGCGCACGTCGGCCAGCGAGGTGATCTCCACGCCGCGCGCGGCGATCAGCTCGGCCGCCACCGCGTTGACGCGGGCGATGCCGACGGCGCGGATCAGCATGTCGCTGGCGGTGTTGTCGCTGTGCACGATCATCTGCTCGAGCAGGTAGGACACCGTCAGCCGCGTGCCGGGCGGGTGCGCGTTGGTGCCGCCGGCGCCATCGACGAAGTCGGTCTCGCGCAGCGTCAGCCGGGTCGCCAGCGACAGCTCGCCGCGCTCGATCGCGCGCATCACCGCGATCGCCACCGGCACCTTCACCCCCGAGGCGAGATACCAGGGTTCCTCGGCGCGGTAGGAGAACGACTCGTCGCGGTCCAGGTGATGCACGTAGACGCCGATGTCGCCGGCGAAGCGCGCATCGGCCGCCTCCAGGCGCTTGTGCAGCGACAGCGTCCAGGCCGGCACCGGCACCGCCTGCGTCGGCGGCACGGGCGGTGCGGCGGAAAGACGGCTCGGCGCGACCAGCAGCGCGGCGGTGGCGATGGCGGTGGAGAGCACCCTGTTCATCGCCGCCGGATTGTGGCGTGAAGGCGCCGCATCGCGGCTGAACACCTCAATCCCGTTGCGGCGTCGCTTCGCGCCCGCGCCGCGCCAGCGTGGCGGTCAGCCGCTGCCACAGCCAGATCCACGCCGCGGTCGCGACGATCAGGATCGCGGTCAATACCAGTGCGCGCTCGTACGACACCGCCTGGTAGTAGCCGAGCACGTTCCGGAACAGGATGAAGATCACGCTGATGTGGACGATGAACGCCATCAGCGCGTCGCTGCCGACGATCGTGACGGGCTTGATCGCCCTGGCCAGCAGCGCGCCGCCGGCGATCGACAGCGCCAGCAGCAGCAACGCGCCGCCGACGCTGTACAGCGTGAACATCATGTCCGGCGGATGCTTGCCGACGTTGCGCGCGATGGCGACCAGCAGCGGCCGCATCTCGTCGGCGCTCAGCGCGAACCACGCCAGCAGCACCATGCCCGCCAGCGCGATGCCGCCGGCCAGCAGCCAGCGCGTGCCGATGCGGCCGTTCCAGCGCAGCAGCAGGCCGCCGACCAGCAGGCCGATCATCACCAAAGGCAGCCGCGCCAGCTGGCCCCAGGTGTAGTAGTCGGGGTGCTCGACCAGCAGCGCCTGCAGCTGCGGCACGCCCCAGAAGCCGAAGTTCTCCAGCAGCCACCACGACGCGTAGATCACCGGCAGCGGGCTGAGCCAGCGCAGCCACGCCGGCGCCTTCGCCCACAGCGGCAGCAGCCACGGGATCCACAGCAGGGCGATGGCGTAGAAGCCCAGGATCTCGACGAACGAGGGGAAATCCCGGTACAGCAGGTGATCGACGATCTCGCCGCGGCCGCGGTCCCACAGCTCGACCACGGTCAGCACCTTGTACCAGAACAGCACCACCACGCCGCGCCACAGCAGCCGGTTGCGCCGCCGCGGCCAGTCCGGCGAGGCCGTCTTCGGCACGAACGCCACCGCCAGCGCGATGCCGAACACGATGAAGAACAGCGACGAGGAGAACTTGGTGATCGCGTGGACCGGCACCTGTCCCCAGTCGGGGAAGTCGTCGAACGGCATCAGCCCGTTGGTGCCGTGGCTGAGGATCATCAGGCACACGGCGATGCCGCGCGCCAGGTCGATGGATTCGATGCGGCCGGCCGCGGCTGCCTGCGTGCGCGAGGGCGCCGCTGGCGCCACCGCGCGGCCGTCGGATGCGGGCGCGGCAGGCGTGCCGCCAGCCGTCGCGGACACCGGCTAGCGGCCCGTGGCCGGCGCGGCCGCCGCGTTGCCCGGCGCGCCGATGCGCCAGATCACGTTGCCGACGTCGTCGGCCACCAGCACGCCGCCGCGCGCGTCGATCGCCACGCCGACCGGACGGCCCTGCGCATCGCCGTCGTCGTTGACGAAACCGCCGAGCACCGTCTCGATCGGACCGGAAGGGCGGCCGCCGGAGAACGGCACGAACACCACCGAGTAGCCGACCTTCGGTTTGCGGTTCCACGAACCGTGCAGGCCGATGAAGGCGCCGCCGGCATAGCGCGCCGGCAGCGCGTCGCCACGGTAGAAGGCCAGGCCCAGCGGGGCGACATGCGAGCCCAGGCTGTAGTCGGGCGCGACGGCCTTCGCGACCAGGTCCGGATCCTGCGGTTCGACCCGGGTGTCGACGTGCTGGCCGAAATAGCTGTACGGCCAGCCGTAGAACGCGCCCTCGCGCACCGAGGTCAGGTAGTCAGGCACCAGGTCGTTGCCGATCTCGTCGCGCTCGTTGACCACCGCCCACAGGCTGCGATCGTGCGGGTTGATCGCTAGCGCGGTCGGGTTGCGCAGGCCGGAGGCGTAGTTGCGCACAGCGCCGGTGGCCGGATCGATCTCCAGCACGGCGGCGCGGTTGACCTCCTCCTCCATGCCGTTCTCGGCGATGTTGCTGTTGGAGCCGACCCCGACGTACAGCCGGCTGCCGTCCGCGCTGGCGACCAGCGCCTTGGTCCAGTGGTGGTTGCGTCCGGCCGGCAGGTCGGCGACCTTCTGCGGCCTGGCGGCGCTGGTCGTCGCGCCGGCGACGTAGGGCACCTTGACCAGCGCGTCGGCGTTGGCGATGTACAGGGTGTCGCCGACCAGCGCCATGCCGTACGGCGAGGTCAGCCCGTCCAGGAAGGTCTCGCGCACTTCCGCCACGCCGTCGCCGTCGGCGTCGCGCAGCAGGCTGATGCGATCGGCGCTGGGCACGCCGGCGCCGGCGCGCTTCTGCACCGCGTTCATCGCCATCCGCTTGGGGCCGGGCGTGGTTTCGGTCTCCGGCTTGTTGGCCTCGGCGACCAGCACGTCGCCGTTGGGCAGCACCAGCACCTGGCGCGGATGGTCCAGGCCGCGCACGAAGGCGGTGACCGTGAAGCCGGCGGCCGGCGTCGGCTGGCCGTTCTCCGGCCAGCCCACCGCCGGGGCGATCTCGACCACCGGTACCGTCGACGAATCCGGCTCGGGCAGCACCGGGTTGGGGCCGGTGCCGATCGGGTATTCCCCGGCCGGTGCGGCGGCGCTGTCATCGGCCCCGGCCTGCGCGACCTGGGTGTCGTCGTCCACCGGCGGATCGCCGCTGCTCATGCAGCCGGCCAGCGCCAGCGCCAGTGCCGCGATCGCGGGGAAGGCCGCGAGCTTGCGTGTCCCGGAAGAGGAGATCGTCGCCATGTCGGTCGCATCCGCGCAGAAGGGAAGGACCATTGCAGCAGCGGCGGCGTGACGGGCGGGTCAGCGCTGCGGTGCCCGGCCGGCGGGAGACGGGCGAGTCGCCCGATGCGACGCAGGCGCGCGCCTCATGTAGAGCCGAGCTTGCTCGGCTGCTTTGGAACCTGTGTCGAGGGCAGCGGAGTAAGCTCCGCTCTACAGCGACGGGAGAAGAGAACGCCGTATCAGCCAGCCAGCTTCTTCTTCAGCAGCGCCGAGACCTGGCCCATGTCGGCCTTGCCGGCCAGTTGCGGCTTCAGCACGCCCATCAGCTTGCCGAGGTCGGCCGGGCCGGTGGCGCCGGTCTGGGCGACGGCGGCATCGATGGCGGCCTGGATCTCGGCCTCGCCGAGCTTCTCCGGCAGGTAGCGCTCGATGACGGTGATCTCGGCGCGCTCGACGGCGGCCAGATCCTCGCGGCCGGCGCCCTCGTACTGGCTCACCGAGTCCTTGCGCTGCTTGACCATCTTTTCCAGCACCGCCAGCACGGCGGCGTCGTCCAGCTCGACGCGCTCGTCCACTTCGCGCTGCTTGATCGCGGCGTTGATCAGGCGGACCACGCCCAGCGTGTCCTTGTCGCCGGCCTTCATCGCGGCCTTCATGTCGGCGGTGAGCTGTTCTTTCAGGGACATGTCCGGTTCCTCGGGCGGGCCGAACCGGCGCGGGCCGGGTCGGCGGGGGTCAAAAACACAAAAAGCCGGCGACGCGGATGCGGGCCGGCTTCGTGGGGTCTCGCCACCACCGGACGGACCGGCGGCGGGAGGCGACCCGCGTCGTGCTCAGTACAGGCGCTGGCGCTTGGTGACGTCGCGCGAGGAGCGACGCAGCTGGCGCTTCACCGCGGCGGCGGCCTTGCGCTTGCGTTCCTGGGTCGGCTTCTCGTAGAACTCGCGCTTGCGGGTTTCGGCCAGCACGCCGGCCTTCTCGCAGGTGCGCTTGAAGCGACGGAGCGCAAACTCGAACGGCTCGTTTTCGCGGACTTTGACGCTGGGCATACGTAATCTCGGTGGTTTTGGCAGTCCGGCCAGGGACGGGCGGACCGTTGCGAAGGGACTCGCACACCCGACCAGAACGGGTGAGCCGCGCATTATAGCGACGGCCTTGGGCCGGGTGCAACCGGCCCCTATACTGCCTGGATGAAAGTGCTAGGCATCGAAACCAGCTGCGACGAGACCGGCGTGGCCGTCTACGACACCGGCCGCCCCGGCGCGGCGGGGCTGCGCGCGCACGCGGTCTACAGCCAGATCGCCCTGCACGCCGAGTACGGCGGGGTGGTGCCGGAACTGGCCAGCCGCGACCACGTGCGCAAGCTGCTGCCGCTGATCCGGCAGACCCTGGCCGAGGCCGGGCTGTCCGTGGACGAGCTGGACGGGGTGGCCTACACGGCCGGTCCTGGCCTGGTCGGCGCGCTGCTGGTCGGCGCCGGGGTGGCGCGATCACTGGCCTGGGCGCTGGACCTGCCGGCGGTCGGCGTGCACCACATGGAGGGCCACTTGCTGGCCCCGCTGATGGAGGACGACCCGCCGCAGCCGCCGTTCGTGGCGCTGCTGGTGTCCGGCGGGCACACCCAGCTGGTCGCGGTCGACGCCATCGGCCGCTACCGGCTGCTCGGCGAGACCCTGGACGACGCCGCCGGCGAGGCCTTCGACAAGACCGCCAAGCTGATGGGACTGCCGTATCCCGGCGGCCCGCAGCTGGCCGCGCTGGCCGAGCAGGGCCGGCCCGGGGCGTTCAGGTTCTCGCGCCCGATGACCGATCGCCCTGGCCTGGACTTCAGCTTCTCCGGCCTGAAGACCCAGGTGCTGCTGGCCTGGCGCGACAGCGACCAGTCGGCGCAGACCCGCGCCGACATCGCGCGCGGCTTCGAGGACGCGGTGGTCGACACGCTGGCGATCAAGTGCGAGCGCGCGCTGGACGCGGCCGGCAGCGACGTCATCGTCGTCGCCGGCGGCGTCGGCGCGAACAAGCGCCTGCGCGCCAGGCTGCAGGCGATGTGCGCGCAGCGCGGCGGCCGCGCCTGCTTCCCGCGCCCGGCGCTGTGCACCGACAACGGCGCGATGATCGCCTTCGCCGGCGCGCTGCGCCTGGAGGCCGGCCAGCGCGAGGACGCCGGGGTGAAGGTGACGCCGCGGTGGGATATGGCGTTGCTGCCGCCGTTGGCGGCAGCGAGGGACTAGAGGTTAGGGGCTAGAGGTTAGTAAAAGCGAAGAACCGCGCTTAGCCTTTGCTAGCCCCTAGCCCCTAGCCCCTAGCCCCTAGCCCCTAGCCCCTAGCCCCTAGCCCCTAGCCCCTAGCCCCTAGCCCCTAGCCCACCCATGGACAAAATCTTCATAGAAGGCCTCGAAGCCGACGCCGTCATCGGCATCCACGACTGGGAGCGGCGCATCCGGCAGACGCTGCGGCTGGACATCGAATTGGGCTTCGACAACCGCAGGCCGGCGGCGAGTGATGAAGTGGCCGATACGCTGGACTACGACGCCATCAGCCAGCGGGTGACGGCGTTCGTGCAGGCTTCCGAGTTCGGGCTGGTGGAGACGCTGGCCGAGCGTTGCGTGGCGCTGGTGATGGAGGAATTCGGCGTGGCCTGGATGCGGCTGAAGCTGAGCAAGCCCGGCGCGGTGCGCAACGCGGTCGCGGTGGGCGTGATCATCGAGCGCGGACGCGCCGACTGACGTGCCCGGCACGCTTCTGCGATGATGGCGGCCCTTTCGCGATTCCCGGCCGATTCTCGATGTCCCACCGCTACCTGCTGCTGCTCGGCACCGCCACCGACGAGGAAGGGCGGCTGCGCCAGGCGCGCGACGGCCTCAAGCGGCATGGCCGCATCCTGGCGCGCAGCGGCGTGGTGCACGGCCCCAGCGTGGTCGAGGGCGATGCGACCCGCTACGCCAACCAGGCGCTGCTGTTCTCCAGCGATCTCGATCGCGAAGGGTTCGCCGACGGGCTGAAGGCGCTGGAGCACCGGCTGGGCAGGCGGCCGGGAGCGCCCTGCGTCATCGACATCGACCTGGTCGGCGAATGCGATGCCGGTGGCGCGGTGATCTGGCGCAACGAGGCCAAGCTGGATGCACCGCTGTTCCGCGAGCTGGTGGAGAAGGTGCTGCGGCGTTAGGGAACCAGGGATCTCTCTGGTCATCCATGCTCGTCATCCCCGCGCAGGCGGGGATGACGGATTGGTCGCCGCTCAGATGAAAACCGAGCGCCCGCCATCCACCGCGATGACCTGCCCGGTGACGTAGCCGTTGCCGTGCAGCAGCCAGCGCACCGCCGAGACGATGTCCTCCGGCGCGCCCTGCCTTTGCAGCGCGGTGCGCTCGCGCACCATGTCCAGCGTCTCGGCCTTGACCGGGTTGTCCGACCACAGCACGTTGCCCGGCGCGATCGCGTTGACGCGCACCTGCGGGCCGAGTTCGCGCGCAAGCGACTTGGTCATCATCACCAGCGCCGCCTTGGCCATGCAGTACACGGTATGCCCGGCCAGCGGGCGCTCGGCGTAGATGTCGGCCAAGTTGACGATGGCGCCGCCGCGGGCGCGCAGGTGCGGCGCGGCCGCCTGCGACAGGAAGAACGGTGCGCGCGCGTTGGAGGCGAACAGTTCGTCCCACTGCTGCGGCGTGGTGCTGCCGATCGGCGTGGCGTAGTAGGCCGAGGCGTTGTTGACCAGCGCGTCCAGCCGGCCGAAGTGGCCGACCGCGCGCGCGACGATCTCCGCCAGCCGGTCGAACTGCGCCAGATCCGCCTGCACCGTCACCACGCTGCCCGGGCGCGCCTGTTCCAGCTCGCCGACCAGCGCCTCCATCTCCTCGCCGGAGCGGCGGTAGTGCAGCGCCAGATCGTAGCCGTCGGCGTGCAGGCCGCGCGCGATCGCCGCGCCGACGCGCCTGGCGGCGCCGGTGATCAGGGCGACTGGGCGGCTCTCGGCGGGCATCGCGGGTTCCTGCATCGGGCGGATCACTCTATCGGGATACGCGCGCCGGTGCATTCCACGCCGGCTAGCGCGGCGCTTCCCACGGAAAGCGCGGCAGGCTGGCCACCGCCGCCTCCAGCTTGCGCGACCAAGTGTCGTGGATCTCGGCGTACAGCGGCGTGTTGCGTTCCAGCCGCATCCGCTGGGTGACCTTGAGGTCGCCGGCGCGCAGCAGCACCAGGTCCAGCGGCATGCCGACCGACAGGTTGGAGCGTATGGTCGAGTCCAGCGACACCAGCGCGCAGCGCGCCGCGTCCTCCAGCGGCAGCTGCGGGCGCAGGATGCGATCGAGGATGGGCTTGCCGTACTTGGATTCGCCGATCTGCAGGTAGGGCGTTTCCGGCGAGGTGGCGATGCAGTTGCCGAGCGGATAGACCAGGTACAGGCCGGGCCGTCCGCCGGCGATCTGGCCGCCGATGATCAGCGTGGCCTCGACGTTGACGCCGCGCCGGTGATCCTCGTCGCTGACCCGGGCCTGGCTGGCGAGCAGGGTGTCGCCGACGTACTCGGCCACTTCGTAGAGGTGGGCGAACGTGCGCAGGCTGCGCGCCGCGCCCGGGTTGTCGATGTCGCGCTGCAGCCGCGAAAGCGCTAGCTGGGTGGTCGCCAGGTTGCCGGCGGACATGATCACGAACACGCGCTCGCCCGGCCATTCGAACACGTGCATCTTGCGATACACGCGCACGTCGTCGAACGAGGCGCTGGTGCGCGTGTCGGCGGCGAACACCAGTCCTTCGTCCACTTCGATGCCGACGCAATAGGTCATGGCGGCTCCACGCTGGCGGTGTGCGGGGATTCTAGATCGCGCGGTCGCGGCGCGAGTGAAGGCCATGCGATCTCCGCGGCGCGGCCGCCGCGTACAATGCGGCGCCTGTCACGTGCGGATGCGCCGATGCCCGAACTGCCGATGCCCGATGCCGACGCGCTGGCGCACAGCGAGCGCCTGCGCGCGCTGATCCGCGAGGAGATCGTGGACGCCGGCGGCGCCGTTCCGTTCTGGCGCTTCATGGAGCTGGCGCTGTACGCGCCGGGGCTGGGCTACTACAGCGCCGGCAGCACCAAGTTCGGCCGCGCCGGCGATTTCGTCACCGCGCCGGAACTGGGGTCGCTGTTCGCGCAATGCGTGGCCGAAGCGGTCGCGCCGGTATTGCGGCAGCTCGGATCGGAGGCGCAGTTCGTCGAGATCGGCGGCGGCAGCGGCGCGTTCGCCGAGGCGCTGCTGGCGCGCCTGCAGGCGCTCGACGCGCTGCCGGCGCGCTACGCCATCCTCGAACCGAGCGCGGACCTGCGCGAGCGCCAGCGCGAAAGGCTGGAGCGTGCGACGAGCCCGTCGGTGTTCGCGCGGGTGCGCTGGCTGGATCGGCCGCAGGAGGAAGCATGGAACGGCGTGCTGTTCGCCAACGAGGTGATCGACGCGCTGCCGACGCCGCGCTTCCTGATCCGCGACGGCGAAGTCTTCGAGGAGGGCGTGGCGCTCGATGCGCAGGATCGCTTGGTGCCGGCGTGGTTCCCGGCCGATGCGCTGCTGGCCGGCGGCGTGCGCCATGCCGAGCGCTACCTGGAAACGACGTTCGCCGAAGGCTACCGCGCCGAACTGCTGCCGCACCTGCCGTACTGGATCCAGGCGGTGATGGGCGGCCTGCGCGAGGGGGCGATGCTGTTCTTCGACTACGGCCATCCGCGCCGCGAGTACTACCTGCCCGAGCGCGGCAACGGCACCGTGCGCGCGTTCTACCGCCAGCAGGTGCACAACGACGTGTACCGCTGGCCGGGCCTGCAGGACATCACCGCATCGGTGGACTTCACCGCGCTGGCCGAGGCCGGCACGCAGGCCGGCTTCGACCTCGCCGGCTATTGCACGCAGTCGGGCTTCCTGCTCGGCAACGGCCTGCAGCAGCGCCTGGAGGAAGCCGAGGCGCAGGCGCCGGACGAACAGGCGCGCCTGCGCCTGCGCAACGAGGCGCGACAACTGACCCTGCCCGACGCGATGGGTGAGCGTTTCCAGGCGATGGGGTTCTCGCGCGGGGTGGATTTCGACGCCGCGTTCGCCTTCAACGACCTGGGCTGGCGGTTGTGATGCGCGCGGCGATGCATCCCTTCCGCCGGCCGGGGCTGTGGCTGGGATTGTGGCTGGTGGCGGTCGGCATGGTGATCGCGTTGTCGCTGCTGCCGCCGCCGCCGATGCCGGAACTGCCCTCGGGCAGCGACAAGGTCGAGCATTTCCTCGCCTACTTCGCCCTGTCGGCGGGCGCGGTGCAGTTGTTCCGCACGCCGCGCGCCTGGCTGGCCTGCGCGCTGGGCCTGGTGGCGCTGGGCGTGGGGCTGGAGATCGCGCAGGGCGCGCTGACCGCCACCCGCATGCAGGATCCGTTCGACGCGCTGGCCAATGCGCTGGGTGTCCTTGTCGGGCTGTCCACCGCGCTGACGCCGTGGCGGCAGCTGTTGTTGCGGTTGGAATCGCGCGTCTAGATCGCGGCAGACGCTTCCGTTGTAGAGCCGGGCTTGCTCGGCTTGGCCGTGCCTGGGAAGCGGGAAGCAGCCGAGCAAGCTCGGCTCTACAGGGTGGCGGCTGCGGGGTTGTTCATCGGCTGGGAGCAACGGCTTCTGTGCCGGAATCGTGCTTGCAGGGCGCGGCAGATGCTCCGTTGTAGAGCCGAGCTTGCTCGGCTCGCCTTGCGCGGGAAGCGGGAAGCAGTCGAGCAAGCTCGGCTCTACAGGGTGGCAGCTGCGGGGTTGTTCATCGGCTGGGAGCAACGGCTGCTGTGCCTGGAATCGCGCTTACAGGACGCGGCAGATGCTCCGTTGTAGAGCCGAGCTTGCTCGGCTCGCCTTGCGCGGGAAGCGGGAAGCAGCCGAGCAAGCTCGGCTCTACAGGGTGGCAGCGCAGGACTCCCAGCCTCCATGTCCTGCGCGCAAAAAGGAAGAGCCGGCGATCGCCGGCTCTTCGCGTTTGGTCCTGGGCGGAACCGCTGCCTATTGCGCCTGGAGGGTGAGCCGGTTCAGCACCCACATCCGCGGCCGGGTGTCGCCGCTGAGGGTCACGCACAGGTCGGCGCGCGGCGAGGTCGCCTTCAGCGGCGCTTCCAGTTCGACGAAGCCGTCGGCGCCGGCGTCCTGCGGCAGCGGCACGGTGGCCAGCACCGGGCCGTCGCAGCCGGCGCGCACCTCGAACTCGCCGTGCGCGGCGACCGGCTTGCGGAAGCGGCGGTTGGCCTCGTCCTTGTCCAGCCCGAAGTTGTACGGGATGCGCCCGATGCGCGCCTTCACCGAGGCCACGCCATGCAGATCCGCATCCGGCCACAGCCAGCACGGGTTGAAGATGGTGACGTCGAAGGTCTCGCGCGGGCCCTCGGCGGGATTGTCGTCCTCCAGCCGCAGCACCAGCCGGCCGCTGTCCGGGCATTGCGCCAGGGTCTTGTCGGTGCGGCTGCGCAGCGAGGCGTCGTCCAGCGTCCACGCATTGGCCTGGCTGGCGACCGCGCGGCCATCGAAGAACGCCGCCGCCTGCAGCGTCGCCGGCGTCGACAGCGCCATCGGGCCCTCGTAGCGCGGCGACTGCGCGGTGGGCGCGCTGCCGTCGGTGGTGTAGCGGATGTCGTCGTAGCCGAGCGGGTTGGACAGTTCCACCGTCACCTTGCCGGCCTGGCGATCCTCGCGATGGGTCATCGCCACCGACAGCGCGGTCTGCGCGTAGGGGATCTCCAGCGCGCGGTAGCGCTGCAACTGCGCCGGCAGGCGCGCCAGGAAGTCCTGGTAGTCCTTCCTGTCCTGCGGCGTCCACGCGATCTCGGCCAGCGCCGACAGGCGCGGGAACACGTTGTGCTGCACGCGCGGGAACAGCCGCATGTGCTCGGTCCAGACGTTGGCCTGCACACCGATGACGTGCTTCTTCTGCGCCTCGTCCAGTTCGGCGGGCACCGGGTCGAAGTCGTAGATCTTCTGCATCGAGATGAACGCCGGCCGGCCCGGCGGCTCGTCCGGCAGGTCGGTCTGCAGGAAGTCCAGGTACAGCGTGCTGCCCGGCGCCATCACCACGTCGTGGCCGTGGCGCGCGGCCTCGATGCCGCCGGTGATGCCGCGCCAGGACATCACCGTGGCCTGCGGCGGCAGGCCGCCCTCGATGATCTCGTCCCAGCCGATCAGGCGGCGATCGTGATCCTCCAGGTACTTCTCCAGGCGCTTGAGCATGTGGCTCTGCATCGCTTCCTCGCTGGCGATGCCGAGCGAGCGCATGTGCGCCTGCACCTTGGGCGACTGCTTCCACTGGTGCTTGACCGCCTCGTCGCCGCCCAGGTGGATGTAGCGCCCCGGGAAAAGCTCGATCACCTCGGCCAGGATGTCCTCGAGGAACGCCAGCGTTTCGTCGGCCGGGTTGAACAGGTAGGGATTGACGCCCCAGTCGGGCGAAGGCGAGGTCGGGCCGTCGACCACGCCGTGCTCCGGATAGGCGGACACCGCGGCCTGCGCATGGCCGGGCACGTCGATCTCAGGTACCACGGTGATGTGGCGCTCGGCCGCGTAGGCGACCACCTCGCGGATCTGGTCCTGGGTGTAGTGGCCGCAGTACCGGCGCGGCTGGCCGTCGCCGGCCACGCCGGCCTCGCCCGCGGGGATGCGGCAACCGCCAACCTCGGTCAGCTTCGGATATTTCCTGATCTCGATGCGCCAGCCCTGGTCGTCGGTCAGGTGCCAGTGGAAGGTGTTGAGCTTGTGCAGCGCCATTGCATCGAGCAGCGACTTGATCTCGTCGATGCTCTGGAAGTGGCGCGCCGAGTCGAGCATCAGCCCGCGCCAGCCGAAGCGCGGCGCGTCGTCGATGGCCAGCGCCGGCAGCGACACCGCATCGCCCGGTTCGCCGGACAGCAGCTGCCACAGGGTGACCGCGCCGTAGAACAGCCCGCGCGCGTCGGCGGCGCTGACCCGCACGCCCTCGGGGGCGACGGTCAGCGAATAGGCTTCCGGCGAAGACTGCGCGGCGGCCGGATCCAGCGCGAACACGATCGCCGGCGAGCCGTCGGCGGCCGCGGCGTCGCGCAGCTTCAGCGGCGTGGTGCGGCCGAGCAGGTCGATGAACTGCCGCGCCACCGTGGCGGCCTGGCCCTCGCCGATCACGGCGGTCTCCGCATCAATGGTGAAGCGCCCTTCGCCCGCCTTCACCGAGACCGGTTGCGGAATCAGCGGCAGGCGCTCGGCCCGGATCTCGATCGGCCCTGGCGGCGTGGCGGCATCGGTCGCGGCCGGCCTTTCGCCGCAGGCGGCCAGCAGCGCCAGCGCCGCCATGCTCGCCAGCGACCACCATCGCTGCCGGTGATGCGGATTGCTCATCTTGGATTCCTCCTGGGTTGGATGAAAAAAGCGGCCCGGAATCCCGGGCCCGGAGAGAGAGAGAGAGGGAGCGGCGTCCTCATCCGCCGCGCGAACCGGCCGCTATCGTCCCTGCGGCGCTCGTAGTGTGACCTGATCCAGCACCCACATCCGCGGCCGGGTGTCGCCGGTGAAGCGTATGCACAGATCGGCGTCGGCCGCCTGCGCGGGGAACTCGGCATCGAGGACGACGAATCCGTCCGCGCCCGGCGCCGCCGGCAGCGGTACGCTGGTTAGCCGCGGGCCGTCGCAGGCGCCGGTGTGCAGGTCCATCTCGCCATGCGGCGAGCGCGCCGGGGCGAACCGGCGGTGCGGTTCGTCGTGGGCCAGTCGGAAGTAGTACGGGATGCGCCCGGCGCGGACCCGCACGCGCGTCACGCCTTGCAACGGCGCGGCCTTCCAGCGCCAGCACGGATCGAAGATGTCGACGTCGTACACCGCGCGCTCGCCCTCGGCCGGGCCGTCGTCCTCCAGCCGCAGCACCAGGCGGTTGCTGCACGATTGCAGCGTCTCGTCGCTGCGCGTCCAGGTGGAGGCCGGCTCCAGCGCCAGCGCGCTGGGCGGCGCCAGCGCCTGGCCATCGGCGAACACCGCCGCCTTCAGCAGCGCCGGGGGCGTCAGCGCCAGCGGCTGCCGGTAGGCCGGCGATTGCGGGCCGGGATCGCGGCCGTCGAGGGTGTAGCGGATGTCCGGGTAGTCCAGTGCGTTGCCCAGCGCGACGGTGGCGCGCCCCGCGGCCGCGTCGTGGCGGACGTCGAAGCGCACCTCGAACGGCGTGCGCGCGTAGCCGATGCCGAGCGCGCGGTAGCGCCGCAGCTGCGCGGGCAGGCGGGCCAGGAAGTCGCCGTAGTCGCGCCGCGCGGCCGGCGACCAGCCGGTCTCGGCGACGGCGGCGATGCGCGGGAACACCGCGTGCTCGACCCGCGCGTAGCTGCGCATGTGCTCGGTCCAGACGTTGGCCTGCACGCCGAGGATGTGCGGACGGTAGGCGTCCTCCAGCGCGGCCGGCACCGGCTCGAACTCGTAGACGCGGCGCAGCGTCATGGCGCCGGGCCGGCCCGGCGGCTCGTTCGGCGAATCGGTCTGCAGGTAGTCCAGGTACACCTCCGAGGACGGCGCCATCACCACGTCGTGGCCCATGCGCGCGGCCTGCAGGCCGCCGTCGATGCCGCGCCAGGACATCACCGTGGCCTGCGGCGCCAGCCCGCCCTCGAGGATCTCGTCCCAGCCGATCAATCGGCGATCGCGCGCGGACAGGAACTTCTCCAGCCGCCGGATCAGCTGGCTCTGCATCGCCATCTCGTCGGCCGCGCCGAGCTCGCGCATGCGCTGCTGCACGCGCGCCGAGGCCTGCCATTGGTCCTTGATGGCCTCGTCGCCGCCGACGTGGACGTAGCGGCCGGGGAACAGTTCGACGACCTCGGCCAGCACGTCCTCCAGGAAACGGAACGTGGCCTCCTCGACGTTGAACAGGTTGGGGAACACGCCCCACTCGGTGGTCGGCGCCAGCGGCGTGTCGACGACGCCGAGCGCGGGATAGGCGGCGATGGCGGCGGTGGCGTGGCCGGGCACGTCGATCTCCGGGACCACGGTGATATGGCGCTGCGCCGCGTAGGCGACCACCTCGCGAATCTGCTCCTGGGTGTAGTGGCCGCAGTACCGGCGCGGCTGGCCGCTGGCCGGATCGACGGCGCCATCGCCGGCGGGCAGGCGGCAGCCGCCGACTTCGGTCAGCTTCGGGTATTTCCTGATCTCGATGCGCCAGCCCTGGTCGTCGGTTAGGTGCCAGTGGAAGGTGTTGAGCTTGTGCAGCGCCATCGCGTCGAGCAGCGACTTGATCTCGTCGATGCCCTGGAAGTGGCGCGCCGAGTCGAGCATCAGCCCGCGCCAGCCGAAGCGCGGCGCGTCGTCGATGACCAGCGCCGGCAGCGATCGCGCCGCGCCGTTGGCACTCGTATCGGCGGTGAGCAGCTGCCACAGGGTGACCGCGCCGTAGTGCAGGCCGCGCGCGTCGGCGGCGACGAGGCGCACGCCCTCGGCGTCGATGCGCAGGCGATAGCGCTCCGGCGACTGCCCGGGCAGCGCGTCGTCGAGGGCGAAGGTAATCGCGCCAGCGCTTGCCGGCGTGCTGGAAAGCTTCAGCGCCAGCGTGCCGGTCCTGGTCAGCAGCGCGGCGAACCGCAGCGCCTCGGCGCGCGCGGCCTCGCCCTCGGCGAGCAGCGGCGTGCCGGCCGAGACGGTGAACGAGCCTCGCGCCAGTTGCAGCCGCGCCGGCGCGGGAACCAGGGCCGGCGAGGCATCCGCGTCGGCAGCGGATGCGTGCGCGGCGCGCGCCGGAAACGCGCCGATGCCAAGCGTCATCGCGATCAGCGTGGCCATGACGGGGATCCGGGCAGCGCAATGGAACTTCTTCATCGTCCTTCCTCCCGCCGGCGCGGTTGACGAAACAAAAGCGGGCCAGGACAAGTCCAGGCCCGCCAGGGAACATCACGACACGGGGTTCCTGCCCATCAGAACTGGAAGCGCAGCGAGGCCATGATGCGGCGTCCGGTACGGTAGGCGCCACGGACCAGCTTTTCGGTGTTCGCCACGCCCGGGACCTCGGCGTAGGAACGGTACTCGCTGTCCAGCAGGTTCATGCCGTCGATGCCGATGTTGAAGCGATCGTTGATCTTGAAGCTGAGGCTGGCGTCGAGCGAGTCGTAGTCGTCGGTGACCAGGTAATTGCCGCGATCCACCTGGGTGTAGTACTTCGAGCGCCAGGAGTAGGTCACGCGCGCGCTCCAGCGGTCGTTCTCGAAGAACGGGCTGACGTTGACCTGGCCCTTGGAGTTGAACGGCAGGTGGTTGCCGTTGAAGGCCTTGGCATCGGAATAGGTGTAGTTGGCCAGCAGGCCCAGGCCATTGCCGAAATGGGTCTGGTAGGCCGCCGAGAATCCCTTCGCCTTGGCGCTGCCGGCGTTGTTCGGGCGTGCCATGTCGTACTCGGTGTCGCGGTTCTGGCCCTGGTTGAAATGCGTTTCCTTGCGCGTGGTGACCAGGATGTAGTTGTCCACGTCCTTGTAGAACAGGGTGCCGGCCAGGATCGAGTTCTCGTTGAAATACCATTCCGCGGAGAAGTCGAAGTTGGTGGACTCGTACGGATTCAGATCCGGATTGCCGCCGCCGCCGGTCAGGGTCTGGTCGCCCAGCCACAGGTAGCTGGACATGTCGCCGTAATTCGGGCGGGCGATGACCTTCGCGGCCGAACCGCGCAGCACCACGCTGTCGGTCAGGTCGTACACGACGTTCAGGTTGGGAAGGACGTTGTTGTACTGCTTCTTGACGCTGACCTGCTCGTAGGCGTTGGCGGGGCACTGGCTGGCGTTGATGCTGCAGGCCCAGCCGACGCTGTCGGATTCGGTGCGCACCAGGCGCACGCCGACGTTGCCGCGCAGGCGATCCCAGCTGTAGTCGGCCTGGGCGTAGGCGGCGGTCACGTCCTCGGTGACGGTCCAGGTATTGGAGGCGTAGACGGCGTCGTTGAAGATGCTCGGCGTCGGCATGGTCTGCCACGGGGCCAGCCAGTCGCCGCTGAGGATGTAGTCGTACAGCGCCCAGCCGTCGATGGTGAAGCGGTTCTTCAGATCGCCCACGTCGCCGAAGCCGCTGAGGTAGTTGCCCGGCAGGGCGCGCGGATTGAACATGTCGGCGGTGGCGTCGCCATAGCCCTTGATCGAGGCCAGCGAGATGCCCGCGTAGGTCTGCCCGGTCTCGTGTTCGCGGCGCTTGACGCCGAAGCGGATCTGGTAGACCGGCGAATCCAGCTTGATGCCGAAGTCGGCCTGCGCGTACTTCTCCTCGTCGCGGGTGGGCTTGGTCTGGATGTTGCCGCCCCAGCCCGCGCCCCAGTTTTCCGCGCTGGGCGGGTTGGTGTGCCAGCCGCCGGCCGGGCCGCCGCCGTCCATGCGATAGGCCGACGGATCGGTGAACGGGCTGCCGGTGTGCGAAGGCGTCATGTGGTAGGCGACATCGGCGAAGGGAGCGTCCTGGTATCCGGAGAAGGTCAGCCTGGGGATGGAGCCGCTGATGTCGTAGCTGTAGCTGGCCTTGTTGAGGAACGAGCCGTAGACCTGGCGCCCGGTGCCGCCACCGGCCTTGGAGCTGCCGACATGGCCCGAGGCGAACCAGCGCTCGTCGTTCCACTTGGCCTTCAGGTCGTAGGACTCGGTATCCACCGTGGCCTGGCGGTTGATCAGGTCGAAGGTGGTCAGCGCGTTGCGGAACGAGGCCTGGGTGATCACGCCGCCATCGACGGTCAGATCGGTCAGGCCGCCCAGCGCGTTCCAGGTGTTGCCGTTGAAGGCGAACATCGACTGCGACATGTTGTCGAAGCTGGCTTTCACGTCCAGCGCGTTGAACTCGATGTCCAGCTTGTCGTGCGGCCTGAACTGCAGCGCCAGCGACAGGGTGTCGCGCTCGCGGGTCTGCTGGAAGTAGTGCGCGCTGACCGAATTGGGGGCGACGGCGTTGGGGTTGGCTAGCAGCGTGGTCGCGCAGGCGCCGACGCAGCTCGGCGGCATCGTGGTCGGCGGATCGGTGGACCAGTCGGTGGTGGTGGAGGTGACCGAGTTGGGTGCGCCATTGCCGGTGATGTAGGCGTTGCCGGTGACCGTGCCGTAGGACTCGACGCCGTCGCGGCGGATGCTTTCCTCCGAGCGCTGCGCCGAGACGATCAGGCCGAAGTTGTCGGCCTTGTTCTTCCAGCCGATCATGGCCGAGAGGGTCGGCTCGCCGTCCTTGATGCGATCGTTGTGCAGGTAGCTGACCGAACCGGAAATGGTGGTGCCGTCCAGGTCCAGCGGCTTGCGGGTGGAGATCATCACGGTGCCGCCGATCGAACCCTCGTCGATATGGGCCTCGGGCGACTTGTAGACCTCGATCTTGCTGACGATCTGCGGAGCCAGCAGCGAATAGTTGAAGGTACGGCCGGGCTGGTCGGTGATGAACCAGTCGGCGGAGGCCACGGTCTGGCCGTTGAGCACGGTGCGGTTGAGCGCCGGGTCGGTGCCGAGGATGGAGACCTTCTCGCCCTGGCCAAAGGCCTTGTCGATGGTCACGCCGGGGATCACGGTGATCGCCTCGGCGACGTTGGTGGCCGGGAACTTGCCGACGTCCTCGGCGGTGATGACGTCGACGATGGCGTCGGAGTTGCGCTTGCTCTCCAGCGCCTGCTGCAGGCTGGCGCGGATGCCGACCACGACCACGCGATCGAGTTCGGAGGCTTCCTGCGCGGGCTGATCCTGCGCCGCGTCCTGCTGGGCCTGGGCCTGGGCCGCGAACCCCAGGCAGGTCACGATGGCGGCGGATAGAACGGACTTGCGGTACGTCATGATGTCTCTCCCCTCACTTGATGGATTGTCGGTTCGGGAGCAGCGCACCCGCGACCGTGCCTTTGCCAACGGCGGTCCCGCGCCGGCGGTCCCGCCACACCCCTTGCGCCTGATCCCGGCGCTGTCTCATTGCCCTTGCCGTTGGTCGAGGTACCAGCTGGCGGCGCCGATGACGCCGAGTTGCCCGTGCTCGACTAGCTTCACGGGAATGCGTTGCAGCGCCTCGCGCATGGGCCCCTTGTTGAGGAAGCGCTGCACGAAGCTGCTGGAGATGAGGAACTGGCGTATCTGCGGCAGGAAGCCGCCGGCCAGGTAGACGCCGCCCTGCACGCCGTAGAGCAGGGCCATGTCGCCGACCGCCGAGCCGAGCAGGCCGCAGAAGACCTCCAGGCACTCGCGCGCGAGCGGGTCGTCGCCGGCCAGCGCGGCGGCGGTGATGGCGCCGGGCGCGTCCAGCCGGCACGGCGCGCCGCGCACGGCGCACAGGGCCTGGTAGAGGTTGAGCAGGCCCGGCCCCGACAGCGCGTGTTCGAGGGAAACGTGCGGGCGGCCGCGCATCATCTGCGCCAGCAACTGCATTTCCAGCGGCGTGCCCGCGGCCAGCGCCGCCTGTCCCGCCTCGGTGGGCAGGACCATCGGGCGGGCCGCGTCGGGCACCCACAGGGCCGCGCCCAGGCCGGTGCCCGGCCCCAGGATCAGGATCGGGCCGGCCGGCGCGCGCGCGGGGCCGGTGAGCTGCACCACTTGGCTGGCGTCGATGTGGGCGGCGGCGTGGGCCACGGCCTGGAAGTCGTTGACCAGCCGGAAATCATCGAAGCCGAGCCGCTCGCGGATCCGCGCCGGCGAAAGCGGCCAGGGCAGGTTGGCGGTGATGACGCTGCCGTCGTCCAGCGCGTAGCCGGCGCTGGCGATGACGCCGTGGCGGGGCGCCGGCCCGGCCGGCAGCTGGCGCAGGAAATCCTCGAGGATGTCGGCCAGCCCGGCGAACTCGGCGCAGGCGTACTTGCGGTAGTGCTCCACCTGCAGCGACGGCTGCGCCGCGCGCAGCAGCCCCACGCGCACGTGGGTGCCGCCGACGTCGGCGGCGATGAAGGTGGAATCCGGTGCTTCCAGGCCCCCCGGCATCGCGTTGGCTATGGCGACCACACGTCTCCCCACATGAGTCCCGCTGGCGGATGCGCCTGTTCGGCGCGGCTGCAGGCGAGTGTGGTAGAGGTGTGACAACGATGTCAAGCGGGTTAGGAAATTATTTTCATAGACCTCTTCAAGTCCTAAAAGTCAAAACCCTATGTTTTTATTGGGTTATTTCGTAGGGGCTTCGTCTCGGAAGAGGGTTTCAGGAAAAAATTGAAGCCTGAAGCTTCCATCGCGTCTGCGTGGGTGTGGATTATTTTCATCCTGTTGTGGAGAAACGACCGCGCCAGCCACCCTACTGCGTGGACTGGGCCATTGGCCGGATGTTTCTTGCCGGAACAGGTACTTCGACGGCCGGCGGGCGTAGCGGATCAGTGGCCGGCGGTCCAAAAAAGACGGGTCCGGACCATGAGGTCCGGACCCGAAGGGAGAACACGGAAACTTGCCGCTCAGAACTTCAGGCGGACATTGAAGTAGTACTGGCGGCCGTTGCTGTAGAACGCGGTCGGGATGGTTGCGCTCTGGTAGTAGGTGATGCTCGGGTCGTTGAGGTTCAGCGCGTCCAGGGTGAAGCTCAGGTGGTCGTTGACCTTGTAGCTGAGCGCCGCCGACAAGGTGCCGAAGTCGTCCTGGTAGTACGGATTGGCGCCGGACAGGCCGATCAGGAAGGACGAACGGTGGGTATAGCTGACCCGTGCGCCGAAGCTCTCGTTCTCGAAGTAGGCGCCCACGTTGTAGGTGTTCTTCGAGGTGCCGAGCAGGTCGTTGCTGCCGTTGGCCCAGGTGTGGGCGGTGCTGCCGTCGGCATAGGTGTAGTTGGCGTTGATGCCGAAGTTCTCGCCGATCGGCTGCTCGTAGACCAGTTCCACGCCGGTGACCTTGCCGTTGGAGTTGATCGGCACCGACACCAGGTATTCCTCGAGCTGGTTGGTCAGCTCGCTGAACAGCATCTGCCTCTGGGTGCCGAAGGCGACGTAATCCTTCAGGTTCATCGAGTAGGCGCCGATGGACAGCAGGCCGCGCGGCACGAAGTACCACTCGAGGTTGGCGTCGAAGTTGGTCGAGACCACCGGATTGAGGTTCGGGTTGCCGCCGCCGCCGGTCCTGTTCAGATCCGAACCCCAGGACGAGGCGCCCAGCGCGGAGAAGTCCGGCAGGGTCTGGGTCTGGGAAGCGGCGAAGCGGAACACCAGGTCGTCGGACAGGTTGAACTTGAGGTTCGCGCTGGGCAGCACGCGGCTGTGCTGGTTGTTGGTGAAGACGCGGATCCACTGGCCGAACAGGCTCGACACGTCGGCATTGGCCGGGTCGGAGACCGCCTGGTACGAGTTGATGTCCTGGTCGATATCCACGTAGCGCAGGCCGACGTTGCCGCTCCAGCTCTCGCCGGTGAAGTTGGCCTGGACGTAGGCGGCGAAGTTCTTCTCCTCGACCTTCCACTCGCCGCCGTAGTTGTGGCGGCCGGTCGGGCCGTCATTGTCGGACAGCCAGGTCGAGTTGTTGATGATTGCGTCCTTCAGCGCGGCCGGGGTGAAGTACCACAGGTTGCGCGGGAAGTTGCCGCCGATGTTGCCGGCGAAGCCACTCGGGTACGAGGCGGTGGCGCCGTTCTGCAGCGCGGCCCAGATGTTGCCCGGGCTGGCGCCTTCCGGCGATTGGGCCTCACGGGTGTGGTCGGCGTAGCGGGCGCCGAAGTCGATCGAGGACAGCACGCCGCTGTTGAAGTACTGGGTGAAGTCAGCGGTGAACCAGTCCTCGTCGTCCTTGGCGGTCACCTGCTGGTTGCCCCAGGTGCCGAAGCTGGTGACACCGGCCGGGCTGATGTCGCCGCCCACGCTCCAGTCCAGCGGTGCGCTGTTGCCGTGGCTGGTCCAACTGGCGCCGCCGCCGCTGCCGACGGTCACCTCGGCGATGAACTGGCGCGGGGTCGAGCCTTCTCCGCTGGTGGTGCCGACCTGGAATCGGGAGGTCAGGTTGTCGTTGATCTGCCAGTCGGCGTCGAAGGTGGTGTAGCTGCTCTTGGCCGTGGCTTCGCGGTAGATCATGTCGTAGACGGCGTAATCCCTGCCGGCCACGCCCGTGTAGGTGGCCTGGGTCAGCACGCCGTCCTTGACCACGTAGCCGGCGTCGGGTGCCTGCGCACGGGCGAAGTTGCCGCCCCACAGCATGAAGTTGCGGTTGTAGTTGTTGGCGTCCATGTCCGAGCGGAAGCTGCTCAGGCCCAGGGTCAGGCTGTCGTTGGGCTTGAACTGCACGTCGATCAGGCCGCCCTTGCGCTCGCGGGTCTGTTCGAACAGGGTCGAACCGAGCAGGCCCGGCGCCCAGACGCCGACCAGGGCCGGATTGGTGGTCGCGGCCGCATCGGTGGCGCCAATCTGGAAGAAGCCGCCCGGGATCTCCTGCGCCTCGCGGCGCAGCTCGCGCTTCTGGCTGAACGCCTGCACCATCACGCCGAAGGTGCCGTCGTCGTTCCTGTAGTTGAACAAGCCTGCCAGCTGCGGATCGGTCGAGTCGGCCTGCTCGGCGTTGACCACGCCGATCGAGCCTTCGAGGGTGATCTTGTCCGGGAACTGCAGCGGCTTGCGGGTGATGATGTTGACGCTGCCGGTGGTGCCGCCGTCCGGCAGTTTGGCCTGCGAGGACTTGTGCACTTCCACCGAGCTGACCAGCTCGGACGGCAGCAGGGTGTAGCTGACGCTGCGGCCGACGTTGTTGCCCTGGCTGAGCACGAACCAGTCCGCCGAACCGACCGTGTGGCCGTTGATCAGGGTCTGGGTCAGGCTGGGGCTGGTGCCGCGCAGGCTGACGCGATCGGCCTCGTCGAAGCCGCCTTCGTCGGCGGAGGACGAACTGATGTTGACGCCGGGCAGGCGTTGCAGGGTGTCGGCCACGTTGTGGGCCGGCAGCTTGCCGACGTCCTCGGCGGTGACGACCTCGACGCGGGAATTGGCTTCGCGCTTGGTGTCCAGCGACTTCTCCATGCTGCCGCGGATGCCGGTGACGATCACCGTATCGAGCTCGGTGGCCTCCTGCGCCGGCGGGGCGTCCTGCGCCTGCGCGTGCGCGGTGAAGCCCAGGCACGTGACGATGGCGGCGGATAGAACGGACTTGCGGTAATTCATGATGTCTCTCCCATCACTATTGAGTTGCGGTTCGGGGAGCAGACGCACCCGCGACCGTGCCTTTACCTGATTGACCTGCCTTTGCTGCCTGGCCCCGCCGGTGGACTGGCCGGACCGTGTTGCCTGCGCCTTGTCCCGGCGCCTGTTTCACTCCTCCCGCGACTGGTCGAGGTACCAGCTGGCGGCGCCGATGACGCCGAGTTGCCCGTGCTCGACCAGCTTCACGGGAATGCGTTGCAGCGCCTCGCGCATGGGCCCCTTGTTGAGGAAGCGCTGCACGAAGCTGCTGGAGATGAGGAACTGGCGTATCTGCGGCAGGATGCCGCCGGCCAGGTAGATGCCGCCCTGCACGCCGTAGACCAGGGCCAGGTCGCCGACGGTGCTGCCGAGCAGGCCGCAGAAGACCTCCAGGCACTCGCGCGCGAGCGGGTCGTCGCCGGCCAGCGCGGCGGCGGTGATGTCGCCGGGTGTGGCCAGGACGGGCCGGCTGCGCCGCAGCGCACACAGGGCCTGGTAGAGGTTCATCAGCCCGGGGCCGGACAGCGCGTGCTCGATCGCCACGTGCGGGCGCGATTGCAGCATGTACGCCAGCAGCTGCATCTCCAGCGCGTTGCCGGCGGTCAGCGCGGCCTGGCCGGCCTCGGTCGGCAGCACCACCGCGCGCCCGGGCGCGGGGATCCACACCGCCGCGCCCAGCCCGGTGCCGGGGCCGAGGATCAGGATCGGCCCGGGTGGGGCCTGCTCGGGGCCGATGATCTGCAGGACCTGGCTGGCGTCGACGTGGGCGGCGGCATGGGCCACGGCCTCGAAGTCGTTGACCAGGCGCAGGTCGTCGAAGCCCAGGCGTTGGCGGATCTCGTGCGGCGACAGCCGCCAGGGCAGGTTGGCGGTGATGACGGTGCCGTCGGCCAGCGGGTAGCCGGCGCTGGCGATGACGCCGTGGCGCACGTCCAGGCCCGGCAGGCCGGACAGGAAGTCCTGCAGGATGTCGGCCAGGCCGGCGTAGCGGGCGCAGGCGTACTTGCGGTAGTGCTCCACCTTCGGCGGTTGCGCGGCGCCGGCATGCAGCAGGCCCACCCGCACATGGGTGCCGCCGACGTCGGCGGCGATGAAGGCCTGGCCGGTTCCCGTCACGGCAGGCGCCGGCATGGTGTTGGCGATTGCGACCACACGTTCCCCTGCATGTCCCGCTCCGGGCCGGCCCGCTGCCGCTCCCTCTGGTGGGGCTGGAGTGTGTTGGCGTCTTGACAACGATGTCAATGCCCTGTCATGAAGTCGTCCACCAGCCCGGAAACGGAGGCCGGGCCGGTGTTTCAGGGAGATTTTCGGAGTAAAGGATTTTCAGGCCTGCCAAGCTTCGGCCGGCCCCGTCTGGGCAGGATAAGCGGGCCTTGGACAGGAAGTCCGGTAAACAAGGCGGGTCGTACCCGTGGAATCCCGCCTGTAGTCTGAAAAGAAATTTTGTGACAACGTTGTAATCGGCCAGACCGAAGCAGGGCGGCACCGCCTGCGGAAAGTCTCCGGACACACCAACCTGGGGGAATCCATCGACATGACCGCCGTACCGGCCACGCGTTATGCCAGTTCCATCGCCATCATCGGGCTGCTGTTCTTCATCCTGGGTTTCTTCACCTGGATCAACGGGCCGCTGATCACCTTCGTCAAGCTCGCCTTCGATCTGGACGAGGTGCAGGCGTTCCTGGTGGTGTTCGTCTTCTACCTTTCCTATTTCTTCTTCGCGCTGCCGGCTGCGTGGGTGCACAAGCGCACCGGCATGAAGAAGGGCCTGGCGCTGAGCCTGGCGGTGATGGCCGCGGGCGCGGCGCTGTTCGGCGAGCTGTCCACCCAGCGCTGGTACGCCGGCGCGCTGACCGGCCTGTTCGTGATCGGCGGCGGCATGGCGCTGCTGCAGACCGCGGTCAATCCCTACATCAGCATCCTCGGTCCGATCGAGAGCGCGGCGCGGCGCATCGCGCTGATGGGCATCTGCAACAAGGTCGCCGGCATCCTGGCGCCGATCGTGCTCGGTTCGCTGGTGCTGCACGGCATCGGCGACCTGTCGGCGCAGGTGGAGGCGGCCGACGCGGCGACCAAGGCCCAGTTGCTGGACGCCTTCGCCGCCAAGATCCACACGCCCTACCTGGTGATGGCCGGGGTGCTGCTGCTGGTGGCGGTGGCGATCCTGTTCTCGCCGCTGCCGGAAATCCGCGCCGCCGAGGCCAATGCCGAGGCCGCCGGCGACGCCGGCGCGGGCGCGCGCGACAGCGTGCTGCGCTTCCCGCACCTGTGGCTGGGCGTGCTGTGCCTGTTCCTCTACGTCGGCGTGGAAGTGCTGGCCGGCGACGCCATCGGCACCTACGGCAACGGCTTCGGCCTGCCGCTGGACCAGACCAAGCTGTTTACCTCGTACACGCTGACCGCGATGCTGGTCGGCTATCTCGCCGGCCTGGCGCTGATCCCGCGCTTCATCTCGCAGGAACGCTACCTGAGCGTCTCGGCCGTGCTGGGCGTGCTGTTCTCCATCGGCGCGCTGCTGACCACCGGCTACGTGTCGGTCGGCTTCATCGCCGCGCTGGGCTTCGCCAACGCGATGATGTGGCCGGCGATCTTCCCGCTGGCAATCAAGGGGCTGGGCCGCTTCACCGAGACCGGCTCGGCGCTGCTGGTGATGGGCATCGCCGGCGGCGCGATCCTGCCGCAGGCGTTCGCGGTGCTGAAGCAGCACTACGACTTCCAGTGGGTGTTCGCCGCGCTGGCGGTGCCGTCCTACCTCTACATCCTGTACTTCGCCAGCCGCGGCCATCGCGCCGGCAAGGCGCAGGGCGGCTGATTCGCGCATCATTGGCGCTTTCCCACGATGAGCCAGTTCCCCATGCGCAGACCGACCATCAAGGATGTCGCCGAGCGGGCCAAGGTGTCGCTGAAGACCGTCTCGCGCGTCATCAACAACGAGCCGTCGGTGATGCAGGGCACGCGCGCGCGCGTGCTGCACGCCATCGCCGAGCTGGACTACGAGCCGGACCAGTCCGCGCGCAACCTGCGCAGCGGCACGCCGTTCGTGATCGGGCTGGTCTACGACAACCCCAACCCGTACCACATCATCGGCGTGCAGAACGGCGTGCTGGCGGCGTGCAAGGAGACCGGCTTCGGCCTGCAGATCCATCCCTGCGACTCGACCTCGCCGCTGCTGGCCGAGGAGCTGGCCGAGTTCGTGCAGCGCTCGCGGCTGGCCGGGCTGGTGCTGACCGCGCCGATGTCCGAGCGCAAGGAACTGGTCGAGGCGCTGGCCGCGCGCGGGGTGCGGCTGGTGCGCATCATCGCCGCCACCGAGGATCCGGACGACGGCCTGCCCTGCGTCTACGTGGACGATCGCGACGCCGCCTACGAGATCACCGAGCACCTGATCCAGCTCGGCCACCAGCGTATCGGCTTCCTGTGGGGCGGGCTGGCGCACCGCTCCAGCACCGAGCGCTACGCCGGCTACGAGCAGGCGCTGAAGGACTACGGCATCACCGTGGACAAGCACCTGGTGGTGCCGGGCGACTACACCTTCGACGACGGCTTCCGCGGCGCGCGCCGGCTGCTGGCGCTGCGCGAGCCGCCGACGGCGATCTTCGGCTCCAACGACGAGATCGCCGCCGGCGTGCTGGCGGCGGCCAAGTCGGCCGGCATGAACGTGCCCTACGACCTGTCGATCGCCGGCTTCGAGGACAGCCCGTTCTCCAAGCAGAGCTGGCCGCCGCTGACCACCGCCAAGCAGGCCACCGAGGACATCGCCAAGCAGGCCGCGCGCCTGCTGATCGCCGGCCTGCGCCAGGACGCCTACGACGAACACCCCATGCCGCTGCACAACCAGGGCTTCGTGCCGCAACTGGTGGTGCGCGGCTCCACCGCGCCGGTCCGCCCGCGCACCGACTGACTGGACGAGATGACCGATACGCAAACGCCCCTGCCCGAAGCGACGCTGATGTTCCAGGAGGCGCAGCAGACCGCCGAGGTGGTCGCCGCGCAGTTCGCCCGCAACGAGGCGACGATCGCCGCGCTGGCCGCCGACCTGCGCCGCGATCCGCCGCCGTTCGTCGCCACCTGCGCGCGCGGCAGCTCCGATCACGCCGCCACCTACGCCAAGTACCTGTTCGAGACCCAGATCGGCGTGGTCACCGCCTCGGCCTCGCCATCGGTCGGCTCGGTCTACGAGGCCAGGCAGAGACTGGAGGGCGCGCTGTACCTGGTGATCTCGCAGTCCGGCAAGAGCCCGGATCTGCTGCGCAATGCCGAGGCCGCCGCGCAGGCCGGCGCGCGGGTGGTGGCGCTGGTCAACGTCGAGGATTCGCCGCTGGCGCGGCTGGCGCAGACCGTCATCCCGCTGCACGCCGGTCCCGAGCGCAGCGTCGCGGCGACCAAGAGCTACCTCGCCTCGCTGGCCGCGATCCTGCAACTGGGCGCGCACTGGAGCGGTTCGGTGGCGCTGCTGGAGGCGCTGCCCAAGCTGCCGGACGCACTGCGCGCGGCCTGGCGCGCCGACTGGTCGCCGCTGGTCGACGGCCTGGTCGATGCGCATAACCTGTTCGTGCTCGGCCGCGGCCTGGGCCTGGCGGCGGCTCAGGAGGCGGCGCTGAAGTTCAAGGAGACCTGCGGCCTGCACGCCGAGGCCTACAGCTCGGCCGAGGTCAAGCACGGGCCGATGGCGCTGGTCGGGCCGGGCTTCCCGGTGCTGTGCTTCGCCCAGCCCGACGAGACCGAGGCCGGCACGCTGGCGCTGGCCGGCGAGTTCCGCGCGCGCGGCGCGCAGGTGTGGGTGTCCTCGGTGCAGGCCGATCCTTGCGCCGGTCCCGGGCAGGCGCTGCCGCTGGCGGCCGCGCCGCATCCGGCCTGCGCGCCGCTGTTGACCATCCAGAGCTTCTACCGCGCGATCAACGCGCTGGCGCTGCGGCGAGGCCACAATCCCGACGTGCCGCCGCACCTCAACAAGGTCACCGAGACGGTATGAACGCCTTTACCCTGGTCAACGCGAAGGTCCTGACCGACGACGGCTTCCGCGACGATCTGGCGGTGCGCGTCGAGGATGGCCGCATCGCCGCGCTGATTGCCGCCGCGCAGGCCGCCGGCGAAACGGTGGACCTGGAAGGCGGCTGGCTGCTGCCGGGCTTCATCGACGTGCAGGTCAACGGCGGCGGCGGCGCGCTGTTCAACAACGCGCCGGACGTGGACGCGCTGCGCACGATGATGCGCGGGCACCGCCGCCACGGCACCACCGGCATGCTGCCCACGCTGATCAGCGACGACGCGGCGGTGATGGAGAAAGCCATCGCCGCGGTCCGCCGGGCCATCGCCGAGGGCGTGCCGGGCGTCCTCGGCATCCACCTGGAAGGCCCGTACATCGCGCCGGCGCGCAAGGGTACCCACGACGCCGGCAAGTTCCGCGTGCCGGACGCAGCCGAGATCGCGATGGCGACCGCGCTGGACAACGGCGTCACCCTGATCACGCTGGCGCCCGAATGCGTGCCGGCCGACACCATCCGGCGGATGGTCGCCAATGGCGCGATCGTCTGCGCCGGCCACACCGCCGGCAGCTACGAGCAGACCCGCGCCGGACTGGACGCCGGCATCACCGGCTTTACCCACCTCTACAACGCGATGACGCCGCTGCAGGGGCGCGAGCCCGGCGTGGTCGGCGCGGCGCTGGAGGATCCGCACAGCTGGTGCGGGGTGATCGTCGACGGCGTGCATGCGCACCCGGCCAGCCTGCGGGTGGCGCTGGCGGCCAAGCCGCGCGGCAAGGTGCTGCTGGTCACCGACGCGATGCCGATGGTCGGCTCGGACGATCCCTCGTTCACGCTGTATGGCGAGGTCATCACCGCCGTCGACGGCGTGGTGCGCAACGCCGCCGGCGCGCTGGCCGGCTCGGCGCTGGACATGGCCACCGCCGTGCGCAACACGGTGAACCTGCTGGGCCTGCCGTTGGAGGAGGCCGCGCGCATGGCCTCGACCTATCCGGCGGACTTCCTCGGGCTGGGCCACCGCCACGGCCGCATCGCGCCGGGCCATGCGGCCGACCTGGTCGCGCTGGACGCCGATCTGCGGGTCGTGGCGACCTGGATCGGCGGGCAGGGCGAGCGGCATTGAGACGGCCGGGCGCGATCCGGCCCGTGGAGCCGAGCTTGCTCGGCTGCTTTTGTCTGCCGGGCACGCGCAGCCGAGCAAGCTCGGCTCTACAGACATTCGTGGCTTGTCGCGGGATTGTCGAATGCCGGTGGGGGATGCGATGCGGACATTGAACGCGCCCCCGCCATGAGGCCGATCGCCGATCCACCGGCGCGCCTGGCCTCGGTCGACGCCCTGCGCGGCATCACCGTGGCGGCGATGCTGCTGGTCAACAATCCCGGCGACTGGGGCCACGTCTACGCGCCGCTGCTGCATGCGCCGTGGCACGGCTGCACGCCGACCGACCTGATCTTCCCGTTCTTCCTGTTCATCGTCGGCGTGTCGATCGCGCTGGCGGTGCTGCCGCGCGCCGAGGCCGGCGCGGCGCGCGGCGCGTTGCTGCGCGCGGTACTGGTGCGTGGCGCGAAGATCGCCGGCATCGGCCTGCTGCTGCACGCGCTGGCGTGGTGGTGGCTGGACCTGGCGCACTACCGGCCCTGGGGCGTGCTGCAACGGATCGGCCTGTGCTTCGCCGCGGCCGGCGCGCTGGCGCTGCATGCGCGGCCGCGCGCGCAGGCCGTGTTGATCGCGGTGTTGCTGCTCGGCTACGGGGCGCTGCTGGCGACCGGCGGCGGCTACGCGCCGTGGGACAACCTCGCCAGCCGCCTCGATACCGCATTGCTGGGGCCGCACCTGTACCAGTTCGATCCGTCGACCGGGCGCGGCCAGGATCCGGAAGGGTTGCTGGGCACGCTGCCGGCGCTGGCGACCACGCTGATCGGCGTGCGCGCCGGCGACTGGCTGCGCACGGGCCGGGCGCGGCGGCTGCTGCCGGCCGCGGCGCTGGCGCTGGCCGGCGGCGCGCTGTGGTCGCTGTGGATGCCGCTGAACAAGTCGCTGTGGACCTCGTCCTACGTGCTGTGGACGGCCGGCTGGGCGCTGCTGGCGCTGTGGCTGGCGCATGCGCTGATCGACCGCCGCCGCTGGCCGGCCTTGGGCCGGCGTTTCGGCGTCAACGCCATCGCCGCCTATGCCGGCTCGGCGGTGATGGTCTATGCGCTGGCTGGGCTGGGCTGGACGCAGCCGCTCTACCAGGCCGCCTTCGCCGGCTGGATGGCGCCGCGCTTCGGGCCGTACCTGCCTTCGCTGGCCTATGCGCTGGCGTTCGTCGCGCTGTGGTGGGCGATCGTGGGATGGCTGGATCGCCGCCGCTGCTACCTGAAGGTATGAACGGCCCGGGGCCGGCCGTCACGTTTTTTTCCGCTGCGCCGCGCTACAAACGCGGCTCTCCTCCCGAACCTGGGGTGTCCTCATGTCCAAGCCGCTGGTGATGCTCGCCGGACTGATGCTGGTGGCCTGCGAGGCGCCCGCGCAGATCGAGGCCACGCAACGCGCCGAGGCGCTGCCGCACCAGATCGTGCTGGCGTCCGCCGCATCGGCGCAGGAGCCGACGCAGGCCGCCACGATGGCGCAATCGGCGGAACCCGCCGAACCGGCGCGGGTGATGGCCGGCCCGTCGCCGGCATTGCGCATTCCCGATCCGCCGTTCGCCAGGACCGAGGTCGCGCGCTTCGACGAGCCGTGGGCGATGACCTTCCTGCCCGACGGCCGCCTGCTGGTGACCGAAAAGCGCGGCCGGCTGCGGCTGCTCGACATCGCCAGCGGCCGCAAGGGCGAGATCACCGGCGTGCCGGCGGTGGCCTACGGCGGCCAGGGCGGTTTCGGCGACGTCGTGCTGCACCCGCAGTACGCGAGCAACGGCTGGGTCTACCTGAGCTACGCCGAGGCCGGCAGCGGCGACACCCGCGGCGCGGCGGTGGCGCGCGCGAAGATCGCCTTCAGCGGCGACGGCGGCCGGCTGACCGATTTGCAGGTGATCTGGTGGCAGGTGCCCAAGGTGACCGGGCAGGGCCATTACGGCCACCGCATCGCCTTCGGCGCCGACGGCAAGCTGTGGATCACCTCCAGCGACCGCCAGAAGCTGGATCCGGCGCAGGACCTGCAGTCGGCGCTGGGCAAGCTGATGCGGCTGAACGACGACGGCAGCGTGCCGGCCGACAATCCCTTCGCCGGCCAGGGCGACGTGGCCGCGCAGGTATGGACGCTGGGCCACCGCAACCTGCTCGGCATCGCCTTCGATGCGCAGGGCCGGCTGTGGACGCACGAGATGGGGCCGGCCGGCGGCGACGAGATCAACCTGATCGAGCGCGGCAGCAACTACGGCTGGCCGCGGGTGTCGGAAGGCCGCCACTACGACGGCACCGCCATCCCCGGGCACGCGACGCGGCCGCAGTTCAACGCGCCGGAGGCGTCCTGGAACCCGGTAATCTCGCCGGCCGGGCTGGTGATCTACAGCGGGCAGATGTTCCCCTATTTCCACAGCCACGCCTTCATCGGCGGATTGTCGTCGCAGGAGCTGATCCGCGTGGAGATCGCCGGCGACAGCGCGCGCGAGGCCGCGCGCTACCCGATGGGCCGGCGCATCCGCGAGGTCGAGCAGGGACCGGACGGCGCGCTGTGGCTGCTGGAGGACGGCAGCGATGCGCGGCTGTGGAAGCTCACGCCGAATCCGGGTTGACCATCGCCGAGCAGGTCGATGCTTGAAAATCCCTGAACGGATCGTCACCCCGTGTAGGCGGGGATCCAGCCACTCCAGCCCTTGAAGGCAACGACACGGGGCTCGCTCCGCTTCTGCGCGACAAGTCCGCATGAGCGGCCTTCTCGCGTGTCGGAAGCGGGCATCCCCGGCATGCTGCCGCCGGCGATGTTGGATGGCATGTAGGCCGGCAACCATTGCCTGTAGAGCGGAGCTTGCTCCGCTGTTCCGGCAACGGCCAGCGGAGCAAGCTCCGCTCTACAGCCGCATCGGCGGGCGCGAGGCATGTCGGCAGGCCAGCTGCCTGCGATCGGGCATCGATGCGTTTCCGGCGACGATTCATCCGGACAGGCGCGCGATGCCTTCGGGTATTCCGGGCGATCCCTTGCCGGCATCGCGCGTCCGCCAGCAAGGCCGGATCACACCTGCCGCTTGCGCGCCACGGCGATGGCCGCTGTCCGCGCCCTGGCCAGGGCCTGGCCGACGGCCGCGCCGGATAGGCCCTCGCACGCGATGTCCCGAGCGCCGACCGCCAGCGCCGCGTGGTGCAGCCGTTGCAGCTCCGCGCCCTGCGGATAATCGGCCTCCTCGCTGCCGCCGCGGCCGCGCTTGTCGGCCTCGCACACGGTGGCCAGCTGCGCGATGCGCTCCGGCTTGCGGAACGCGTCGCAGCGCGACAGCAGCTCGTGCACGGTGGCGTCGCGCAGCTCGAACACGCGGTGCACGTTGAGGTGCTCGCGGCAGGCCATCACCGCCAGCTCGCGGTGCTCGGCCGGCACCTTGAGCCGCTCGCACAGCGCCCGCACCGGCTTGACGCCGCGCTGCTCGTGCATGACGTGGCGGGGCAGTTCCTCCTCCGGCGTCAGCGCCTTGCCCAGGTCGTGGGCCAGCGCGGCGAAGCCGATCACCGCATCGCCCGGCGCCAGCCGCGCGGCCATGTCGCTGACCATCTGCTGGTGGATGCCGGTATCGACTTCCGGGTGGTACTCGGCGCGCTGCGGCACGCCGTACAGCGCGTCCACTTCCGGCAGCACCGCGCGCAGCGCGCCGCACCGGCGCAGCGTGTCCAGGAAGGCCGACGGCCGCGCGCTGGCCAGCGCGCGCCGCAGTTCCTGCCAGACCCGCTCGGGCACCAGCGCGTCCAGCTCGCCGCTGTCGGCCATCTGCCGCATCAGCGCCATCGTCTCGTCGGCGACGCTGAAACCCAGCGGCGCCAGCCGCGCCATGAAGCGCGCCGCGCGCAGCACCCGCAGGGGATCCTCGACGAAGGCCGGGCCGACGTGGCGCAGCACGCGCCGCTCGATGTCGCGCGCGCCGCCGTGCGGATCGACCAGGCGGCCGTCCTGGTCCTGGGCGATGGCGTTGATGGTGAAGTCGCGCCGCAGCAGGTCGTCCTCCAGCGTCACCGACGGATCGGCATCGACCACGAAGCCGCGATGGCCGCGCCCGCTCTTGCGCTCGGTGCGCGCCAGCGCGTGCTCCTCGCCGGTGTCCGGGTGCAGGAACACCGGGAAGTCGCGCCCGACGGGTTTGTAGCCGAGATCCAGCATCCGCTGCGGCGTCGCCCCGACCACCACCCAGTCGCGGTCGCCGGCCGGCAGGCCGAGCAGGCGGTCGCGCACCGCGCCGCCGACGAGATAGGTTTTCATGGGACCGGCACGGGAAGCATGGGCATACAGGGTAGCGTGCGACACCGTGGCGTGGTGGCCGCGCGAAGGGCGCTGCAGGAATCCGCCACGCGCCGCGGTTCGTGCTTGGCACGCATGCGCCCTCGACCCGCGGCTTACCCGCAGTCGCGCATCATGGGGGCCGGTCCCCGCTTCCCGCTTCCGCCCATGATCCACACAGCCAGTCCCCTGACCGCCCCGGCAATCCGCCAGCTCCGGCGCTGGGTGCTGGAGGCGTTCCCGCGCGGCCACAGCGGGATCGACTACGACGCCCCGGCGGGCGACCCCGGGCTGTTCGGCCCGGACAGCGTGACTTGGCGGGTGCATGCGGAGTTTCCGGGCATGCTGTCCGGCGGGCTGTGCGCGCTGGTGCTGCAGACCCTGCATCCGCGCGCGCTGGCCGGCGTGTACGACCATTCCAACTTCCGCGCGGACCTGGTCGGCCGCCTGCGCCGCACCACCCACTTCATCGCCGGCACCACCTACGCGGCGACCGCGCAGGCCGAGGCGCTGATCGCGCGGGTGCGGCGCATCCACCGGCACGTGAGCGGCGAACTGGCCGATGGAAGCCGCTACTCGGCCAGCGATCCGGATCTGCTCACCTGGGTCCACGTCACCGAGGCCTACGGCTTCCTGCAGGGCTGCCGGCGCTATTGCCGCGACGTGCCCGCTGCGATCGCGGATCGCTACTACGACGAGTCGCGGCGGGTGGCCGAGGCGCTGGGCGCGCGCGACGTGCCGGCCTCGCAGGCGCAGGTGGAGGCGTATTTCCAGGCGGTGCGGCCGCAGTTGCGCGTCGATGCGCGCTCGCGCGAGGTGCTGGCGATCCTGGACGCGATCCGCCTGCCGGTGCCGCTGCCCGGGCTGTCGCGCGGGCTGTTCCTGGGCGCGGGCGCGGCGCTGCTGCCCGACTGGGCCGCCGGGATGCTGGGAAGCCGCGGCCGCCCGCGCGCCCGCGACGCGGTTTCGGCGCGGCTGATGCGGGCGATGGCGCCGCTGTTCCGCCGCGCGTTGGACGATGGCCCGTCCGTCCGCGCCTGCCGGCGCGTCGGGCGCCCCGTGCACGTGCTGGCCGACTGGCCGCGGGCGATGGCGGGCGACGCCGCGGGTTGAGGAAAGTTCCTCGTCGCGGGCGCCATGCTCCGCTGAGCGCGCTTCACGCGCCGGGCATGCCGCCCGGGCCAGCATGCTGGCTTCCCCTTTGCGCAGGAGTCGACCATGTCCCCCTCTTCCGACAAAGCCCGTCGCGTCCGCCTGCATGTCGAAGACAGCGGCGGCGGGGGCCGTCCGGTCGTGCTGATCCACGGCTGGCCGCTGTCCGCCGAATCCTGGCAGGCGCAGATCGACCCGCTGCGCGCGGCCGGCCATCGCGTGGTGGCCTACGACCGGCGCGGCTTCGGGCGTTCCGACAAGCCGGCCGACGGCTACGACTACGACACCCTGGCCGCCGATCTGGCCGGCGTGATCGAGGATCTGGAACTGCGCGACGCCACCCTGGTCGGGTTCTCGATGGGGGGCGGCGAGGTCGCGCGCTACATCGCCAACCACGGCCAGGAGCGCGTGCGCAGCGTGGTGTTCGCCGCCGCGGTGCCGCCGTACCTGCTCAAGGGCGACGACAATCCCGACGGTCCGCTGACCGCGGAGCAGGCCAGGAAGATGGAGGCCGACCTGAAGGCGGATCGCGAGGCCTTCTTCGACGCCTTCACCCGCGAGTTCTTCAGCGCCAACGGGCAACTCAAGGTCGGCGAGGAACAGCGCCAGCAAGCCATCGCGTTGTGCCGGCAGTCGGATCAGGCCGCCGCGCTGGGCTGCATGAAGGCCTTCGCCACCACCGATTTCCGCGCCGACCTGGGAAGGATCGACATCCCCACGCTGGTGCTGCACGGCGACGCCGACGCCACCGTGCCGCTGGAAGGCTCGGGTCTGCGCACCCATGCCGCCATCGCCGGCAGCGAACTGGTGGTGCTGGCGGACGCGCCGCATGGCTGCAACGCCAGCCATGCCGGACAGTTCAATCGCGCGCTGCTGGAATTCCTGGCGCGCTAGCTAGCGGTTCGTGTCGCCTGCCGGCGGGCAGCGCGGCACGCCGCTGCCGAGCACGCAGTGCACGCAGCAGGCAGGCGTCGCGGGCGCGGGCGGCACGACTTCGGCGCCGGGCAGCCGCGCCAGCGCCTCGGTCGGCTTGAGCTTGAGCAGCACCGCCCAGTCCTGGCGGTTGAAGTTGCAGCCGGCCGCCTGGTCCGGCGCGCACGGCGGATCGGCCCCACCGCGCTGCGGCAGTGCCCACAGGCGGCCGGCATGGTTGAGGTTGAGCAGGCGCATGGTCACCGCTTGCTGCACGTTGCCGCCGATCAGCCAGGCCAGGCCGTCCCTGCCGGCATTGGCGGCGATCACGATCTCGCAGTGCATGTTCAATCCCCGCCCGTCCGCGCCGAGCACTTCGCGCAGCCCGGCGTGGCCGAAACGGCGCTCGGGCTGGCGCACGTAGCAGAGCAGGTCGCCGGTGGCCGGCACGGCGGTGGCGGGGTCGGCGAAGTCGTAGGCGCTCTTGGCCGGCTTCTGCAGCGCATGCCGCACGTAGTCGACGTGGCTGGCCGAGCGAGGAAATCCGGGCAGGTTGGCCCGGGCCATCACCCATGAGACGAACGCCGCCGACCACGGGGTGTCGACCACGAACGCGCGGCAGGCGGGCGAAGGCTGCGCGTCGGCCAGTGCGCGACGGCAATCGGCCGCGCCGGGAAGCCATTGCATGCGCGCGAGCAGGCCGCTTTCCTCCCAGTACGCGGCCACGCGTTGCCAGGCCGCGCTGTGGCCGTCGTCGAGCAGGCTGGCCTCGGCTTCGGCCACCGTGAGGCTGGCGAGGCGGCCGTCGCGATCGATGAAGGGACGGAACCAGTGCAGGTGCTCGTTGCAGGCCAGCGCGGCGATGCGCACGGCGGGTTCGGCGTCGGCGGTGCGCGCGCGCAACGCGGGACAGGCGTCGCCGGCCCGCGCATCGCCGGCGAACGGCATCAGCAACAGGCAGGCCAGGGCGAGGATGCGCATCGAAGCTCCTTGCAGGGGGATCGCGCCGCATGATGCACCGCCGCCGGTGACGACGTGGACAAGGCACCGGCGCCATTGCCGCACTGAACGGCAGTTGATCGCGCATGCGCACGCGCGCCGCCCTGCGGGAACTCGACCGCAGGCGCGAGGTCATCCGCCAGCGCGGTCAGGCCATGCCGCTTCGCTTCCTCCCCAGACGACGGTTCCTCGTGCCTGCCGATTTCCGTGACGATGTTTTCCCGCGCGTGCTTGCCGTCCTCGTCGCCGCGGCGATCCTGGGCCTGGGAGGAAAACTGCTGGCCACCTTCCCCGGCGCGTACGCGCCGCAGGAGGCGACGGCGAGGATGCGCCTGTCCTTCATCGCGCGGGAGGAAGCCGCCGTCGAGTCGCCGCGCACGCCGCCCGCGCCGTCCACGCGCGAACCCGCGCCACCCGGCGCACGGACGCCGGGCGATGCGCGCGCCCCGATCCATCCGGTGCGGTCCGCCGTTCCGGCCTTGCCCGCGCCGCGGACCGAGGCGGTGATCTACACGCGCGAGGGTGGCATCCGCCTGCCGGCGGATCTGCTGGCGCGCGCGGGCGAGGCCGGCGGCAAGGCCGCGCCGCCGCCCGGCGCGCCGGATGCGTCGCGCGACGATGCGCAGGCGCGACGCCTGCTTGAGCGGCGCAACCCGGTCGACTACCGCCCGACCCGCTTCGCCCGCGACTGGATCAGCGACGGCGACGCCGCCGACGTGGCCGAGCAGGAGATCGCGCGCGTCTACAGCAAGATCGCCGAGTTGCTGTTCGGCAGGGACGTGCAGCCGGCGCAGGCGCGGCCGCCGCCGGAGGTGCGCTTCAACCCGGGCCGCCACGAGCAGGCCGCCGACCTGGGCCGCGAGCAAACCGGCGACGCCTACAAGGCCGCGCCGCTGAACTTCGAGAAGGCGCCGGGCCTGGAGGGCGAGGCCAGCCGCCGCATCCGTGCCGGGGTCGCCGAGCTGGAGCGCCGCCACGCGGGTTGCAGCCGCGCGCAGCGCAGCGCGCTGATGGCGCCGCTGCTGCCGCACCTGCAGGAACTGGAGCGGGTCGAATACGCCCACGCGCACGGCGCCGATCCGGTCCGCGCCGAACACCTGCTGCCGCGCGCGGCCGACAGCGCCTACGACCTGTCGCGGCGCGCGCTATGGCACGCGGACCGGCAACTGGCGCGCTGCTCGCGCTGACGCCATCCCCGCCTGCGCGGGGACGGTGGAGCGGCCATGAAGCGGAACGGGAACGTTCCGGCGCGGCCGCGAGGGGGGCGCCGCCGTTGCGGCGGTCAGTACGCCTGCCAGTGGCGCGATTCGTCGGCGCGATCGCCGCGCCGGCCGGAGGCTTCGGCGCGCTTCAGTTCCACCGCATGCTCCCAGGCACGCTGCCTGTCCTGCCGCTCGCGCAGGCGCTGCTCGTGGCGGACCAGTTCGGCGAGGTAGTCCTTCTCCGGCAGGCGCGGGCCGCTGTAGTCGGGGTCGGTGTGGTTGCGGTGGCTGGCGATGATGACCGCGTCGTCGTCGGGCAGCAGGTGGATGTTGAGGCGGAAGTCCAGCGCCGGGTAGCGCGGCACCTGCACGGCGCGCTGGTGCGATTGGCAGGTGGTGTCGCGGATCACCAGCGTCTGCGGATCGTGCACCGGCGTGCAGCGCTTCCACTCCAGGTTCACGGTGATGCCTTCGCGCCACTTCGCCGGCAGGCGGATGCAGCAGCCGTTGCGCGCCATCTGCCCGACCGCCGAACCGACCGCCATGCCGTCGGCCGACACCAGGTTGACGAAGCTCAGCGTCGGGTCGTTGTCGATCACCCGCACCTTGGCCTCGAGCGGCGGCGGCCCGGCGCAGGCCGACAGCAGGGACAGGCACGACAGCGCCAGCAGGTACGGAAAGCGGAGACGCGAACGGGCAGGCTTCATTCGGCTGATCGGGGCGGCAAAGCGCGGAGGGAAGGCCATCTTCGCCGATCCGCATGCGGCCTCGCCAGGCGTGCCGGGATCCCCCGGAAGTTTCTATCGTGCCCGTCATTCCCGCCTGCGCGGGGATGACGATGCCCTGAGGTTGCCTCTAGGCGCCGACGCGTTCCCGTTCTGCCTGGAAGTCGCGCACTGCACGCACCTCGATGCAGCCGAAGCGCGACCACGGGAATGCGCGGGCGATGGCCACCGCCTCGTCCAGGTCGGCGGCGCGGATCAGGTTGTAGCCGGCCAGCATCTCCTTGGTCTCGGCGAACGGCCCGTCCACCACCCGGGCCACGCCGTCGCGGGTGCGCAGCGCGCGGGCGGTGGCGGCCGGTTCGAGCTGCTGCGAGTCGATCAGGATGCCGCGGGCGCGCAACTCGTCGGCGTGGCGGATGCAGCCGCGCATCAGCGCGTCGTATTCGTCGGCGGGCAGCGCGGCGAGCAGCTCCGGATCGGTATGGATCAGCATCAGGTATTGCGAGGACATCGGCTCACCGTCGGCAGGGGGAGGCGTCCATGATGCCGCATCGGCACGCCGTGTACGCTCCCGGGGAAATCGGGAATCGATGGCTGCAAAGAGACGGATGCGGGCGTTCGCGCGCGTCCAGCGTCCCCATCCGCCTTCGGCAGCTTCCCCCGCCGGCGGGGGAAGGGAAGCGCTGGAATCCGGCTATCCAAAAAAATTCCGCGGAGCTGTCGATCCGCGTCCCTGCCGCCCGTCATGGTGATCGAAAGCCGGCCGGAAACCGCCGGCGCCGTTCCACCCACAAGGAGACCGCCGTGAAAGTCATGGTCATCGTCAAGGCCAGCGCCGACAGCGAGAACGGCGCGCCGCCGGATCGCAAATGCCTGGAAATCATGGGCCGCTACAACGAGGAACTGGCCAACGCCGGCGTCATGCTGGCCGGCGAGGGCCTGCACCCGAGCCGGCGCGGCGCGCGCGTGCGCTTCGACGGCAGCCGGCGCACCGTCACCGACGGCCCGTTCGCCGAGACCCAGGAACTGATCGCCGGCTTCTGGCTCTGGCAGGTGCGCTCGTGGGAAGAGGCGCTCGAATGGCTGAAGCGCGCGCCATTCGACGGCGGCGAGGAAGTCGAACTGCGGCCGATCCTGGAGGAATGCGACTTCGCCGATGCGCTCGCGCCGGAGCTGCGCGAGCGGGAAGCGCACCTGCGCGCCCGCATCGCCGATCCGCGCTGAGCGCGCCGGCACCGGATCAAAACCCCGCGGGCAACCGCACCCATCACCGAGGAGAGTCACCATGCAACTGGTTCCCTATCTCGCCTTCGACGGCCAGTGCCGCGAGGCCTTCGCGTTCTACCGGCAGGCACTGGGCGGCCGAATCGTTGCCGAAACGAGCTATGGCGAATCGCCGGTGTGCGAACAGATGCCGCCCGGGCACCACGACCGCGTGATGCACATGCAACTGGACGCCGGCGGCGCAATCCTGATGGGCGCCGATGCGCCGCCGGGTCAGCTCGCCGGCAGCGCCAGCCAGACCTGCGTCAACGTGACCGTGGACGATCCGGCGCTGGCCGAGCGCGTGTTCGCCGCGCTGGCCGAGGGCGGCACGGTGCAGATGCCGATCGAGGAGACCTTCTGGGCACACCGCTTCGGCATGCTGGTCGATCGCTACGGCAAGCCGTGGATGGTCAACTGCCTCAAGCCCTGCTGAAACCCCTCCATCACCCGGGAACCGACATGACCACGCAAGTCTTCATCAACCTGCCGGTGAAGGATCCGGACGCCGCGCGCGCGTTCTTCGCCCGCCTCGGCTACGCCCACAATCCGCAGTTCACCGACCACAACGCCACCTGCGTGGTCATCAGCGACGTCATCCACGTAATGCTGCTGGCCCGGCCGTTCTTCGCCACCTTCACCGACAAGCCGGTCGCCGATACCTGTGCCACGGCGGCGGCGATCACCGCGCTGTCGCAGCCCGACCGCGCAGCGGTGGACGCGTTGATGGAGCGCGCCCTGGCTGCCGGCGCGCGCGAGCACCGCCCCGCCGACGACCACGGCTTCATGTACCAGCGCAGCTTCGAGGATCCGGACGGCCACCTGTGGGAGGTGTTCCACATGGATCCGGCGGCCGTGCCGGGCGGATGAACGGAACACGCAGCGCCCCCGGCCATCCGCATGCACGCCGCTGCGCACTTGCATGGCGATCGGTGCGGTGCTTTCATCGCCGCCCATGAGCGCGCCGGACGTCCACCGCACCATCGAAGCGCTGTGGCGGATGGAATCGCCGAAGCTGGTCGCGCGACTGGCGCGCATGCTCGGCGACGTCGGCCAGGCCGAGGAACTGGCCCAGGACGCGCTGGTCGCCGCGCTGGAGCACTGGCCGCGCGAGGGCGTGCCGGACAACCCGGCCGCCTGGTGGATGACCGCGGCCCAGCGCCGCGCCATCGACCGCCTGCGCCAGCGCCAGCTGCACGCGACCAGGCACGCGCAGATCACCTACGAAGCAGAGGGCCAGGCGATGGACGCGCCTGACCGCGACGCGCGGCTGGAGGACGACATCGGCGACGACCTGCTGCGGCTGGTCTTCGTCGCCTGCCACCCGATCCTGCCGACCGAGGCGCGGGTCGCGCTGACCCTGCGCCTGCTCGGCGGACTGAGCACGGCCGAGATCGCGCGCGCCTTCCTGCAATCCGAGCCGACCATCGCCCAGCGCATCGTCCGCGCCAAGCGCTTGCTGGCGCAGAAGCAAGTGCCGTTCGAGGTGCCGCGCAAGGCCGACCTGGCCGCCCGGCTCGACGCGGTGCTGGAAGTGATCTACCTGATCTTCAACGAAGGCTATTCGGCCAGCGCCGGCGACGACTGGATGCGCCCGGCGCTGTGCGGGGAGGCGCTGCGGATGGGGCGGGTGCTGGCCGGGCTGATGCCGCAGCAGCCGGAAGTCCACGGCCTGCTGGCGCTGATGGAACTGCAGGCCTCGCGCACCAATGCGCGCGCCGATGCCGCCGGCCAGCCGGTGCTGCTGATGGATCAGGACCGCAGCCGCTGGGACAGGTTGCAGATCCGGCGCGGCCTGATCGCGCTGGAGCGTGCCGCGCAACGGGGCGGCGCCGAGGGCGCGTATGCGCTGCAGGCCGCCATCGCCGCCTGCCATGCGCGCGCGCTGCGCGCCGCCGACACCGACTGGCCGCGCATCGCCGCGCTGTACGCGCGGCTGGCGCAGGTGGCGCCCTCGCCGGTGGTGCAGCTCAACCGCGCGGTGGCGCTGGGGCGCGCCTTCGGTCCGGCGGCGGGGCTGGCGCTGGTCGACACCCTGCTGCACGAACCGCTGCTGCACGACTACCCGCAGCTGCCGGCGGTGCGCGGGGATCTGCTCGAACGCCTCGGCCGCGACGGCGAGGCGGGCGGCGAGTTCGAGCGCGCCGCCGCGCTGACCCGCAACGCGCGCGAGCGCGAACTGATGCTGGCGCGCGCGGCCGGTTGCCGCAGCCGCGGCTAGCCCGCGTGCCCGCGCCGGACCGGCGCAGGCTGAACGCGCCACGCCGTTTCCGGCAAAGGTTCCTGAACGGAATCGCCCCCGCGATCGCCGCGCGTGACGCTGTCATGGCAACCGGGTAGCATCGCCGGACTGGAACGACAGCGGCCTTGCGCGCACCGCGCAGGCGTCCACGGACAAGGGGATCGATGGCAGCTTCCGTCACGCGTTATGGCCTGGAAAGCTGGCGCCTGCCGGCCCTGCTGATCGCCGTGCTCGTGGTGGTCGTGCTGCCCGCCTACATGCTGTTTTCCCTCTCGCGCGACAACCTGCAGGCGGCCGACTACATCGCCCATACCCGCGAGGTGAAGGGCACGGCCGCCATGCTGGCGATGAGCCTGCGCGAGGTCGAAATCGCCGCGATGGTCATCGCGCTGGGCGCCGACACGCCGGGCGCCCGCGAGCGCGTCGAGCAAGGCCCGGCCGAGGTGGAGCGGCTGATGAGCGACCTGATCCGCCTGACCGCCGACAACCCCGCGCAGCTGGTCCGCGTCGGGCAGTTGCAGGAGCGCGCGCGGGCGCGGCTCGACATCACCGGCCAGCTCGCCGAAGCCGATGGCGACGGGGCGCGGCAACTGGCGCAGGCTTTGGTGACGCGCTATCCGATACGCGGGCTTTTCCAGGAAATCATCGGCGGCGAGGAACAACTGCTCGCCGAGCGGACCCGCGACTCCGAACGCAAGCGCACCCTCACCCAGTGGTTGCGCTGGAGCGCGCTGGTGGTGCAGTTGATGCTGCTGGGCCTGATCACCTGGCTGCTGGGCCGCCAGGTCGCCCGCCGCCTGGACGCGGAGAAGTCGCAGCGGCGCGCCAGTTCCCGCGCGCTGGCGATCCTGCAGACCGCGCGCGAGCCGATCGTGCTGCTGGACGCCGACCTGCAGCTGCTGATGCACAACAACGCCTTCGCCGAACTGTACGGGCTGGCGGCCGGCGCGCAGGCGCTGTCGCTGCAGGACGTCGGCGACGGCGCCTGGAACGATCCGGTGCTGCTGCAGCGCCTGGCCGACGTGCTGGCGCGCGGCCGCGAACTGTGGGACTTCGAGCACGAGCACGAGACCGCCGACGGCATGATCCGCACGGTGCTGCTCAACGCGCGCCGCATGCAGCTGCCCGACAGCGACGACAACGTGGCGCTGATGACGGTCAGCGACATCTCCGCGCAGAAGGCCACCCAGCAGAAGGTCGCCGACCTCAACCGCCAGCTGGAAGGCAAGATCGAGCAGATTTCCGAGGTCAACCGCGAGCTGGAGGCGTTCAGCTACTCGGTCTCGCACGACCTGCGCGCGCCGCTGCGCCACGTCGCCGGCTTCGCCGACAAGCTGGCCCGCCACCTCGGCGACGGCGCCGACGACAAGAGCCGGCACTACCTGCAGGTCATCGGCAACTCGGCCCGGCGCATGTCGCAGCTGATCGACGACCTGCTGGTCTATTCGCGTCTGGGCCGCAGCGCGCTGCGCCTGCAGGCGGTGGACATGCAGTCGCTGGTCGACGAGACCCGCGCGATGCTCGACGCCCATGCCACCGGCGATGCGCCGCGCAACCCGGTGCGCTGGCGGATCGCGCCGCTGCCGATCCTGGTCGCCGACGAGAACATGATGCGGCAGCTGTGGGGCAACCTGCTCGGCAACGCGGTCAAGTACAGCGCGCGCCGCGCCCAGCCGGAAGTGGAGATCGGCTACCGGGTCCAGCCCGACGGCAGCCACCACTTCAGCGTGCGCGACAATGGCACCGGTTTCGACATGGCCTACGCCGACAAGCTGTTCGGCGTGTTCCAGCGCCTGCACAAGGCCTCCGAGTATCCCGGCACCGGCATCGGCCTGGCCAGCGTGCGCCGCGTGCTCAGCCGCCACGGCGGCCGCGTCTGGGCCGAGGCCGAGCCCGACAAGGGCGCCACCTTCCACTTCACCCTGCCGCCAGCGCTGGACGCACCCTCAACCCTCGAGCGAAGCCCATGACCGACATCCGCACCATCCTGCTGGCCGAAGACAGCCTCCCCGATGCCGAGATGGCCATCGACGCGCTGCGCGAGGCCAATCTCGCCAATCCCATCGTGCACGTCGAGGACGGCGTCGAGGCGATGGACTACCTGCTCCGCCGCGGCAACCATGCCGATCGTCCCGAGGGATTGCCGGCGGTGCTGCTGCTGGACATCAAGATGCCGCGCATGGACGGGCTGGAGGTGCTCAAGCAGATCCGCACCCACGAGCACCTCAAGCGCATGCCGGTGGTGATCCTGTCGTCCTCGCGCGAGGAAAGCGACCTGGCGCGCAGCTGGGACCTGGGCGTCAACGCCTACGTGGTCAAGCCGGTGGACGTCGACCAGTTCTTCCAGGCGGTCAAGACGCTGGGCACGTTCTGGGCGGTGATCAACGAGACCCCCGAGAAGGAATGACATGCCGCGAACCGGCGCGCCGCTGGGTTCCATCTCCATCCTGATGGTGGAGGACTGCCCCGAGGATGCCGAGCTGCTGGTCGAACAGCTGCTCGACGCCGGGCTGGAAGCCGACTTCGTCCGCGTCGACAACGCCGGGGACATGCGCGCCGAACTGGCGCGGCGCAACTTCGACATCGTCCTGTCGGATCTGGCCATGCCCGGCTTTTCCGGGCACGAGGCGCTGCGCATCCTGCGCGAGCACGACCCCGGCGTGCCGTTCATCTTCGTCTCCGGCACGATGGGCGAGGAGACCGCCGTGCAGGCGCTGCAGGAAGGCGCGCACGACTACGTGCTCAAGCACAACCCGGTGCGGCTGCCGTCGGCGGTGGCGCGCGCCATCCGCGAGGCGCGCGGCGAACGCGAGCGCGAGCGCGCCGAGAAGGAGTTGATGCGCGCGCAGCGGCTGGACAGCCTGGCGATGCTGGCGGCCGGCCTCAGCCACGACCTGCGCAACATCCTGCAGCCGCTGCTGATCGTGCCGGACCTGCTGGCCAGCTACAGCGACGATCCCAAGATCCGCCGGCTCGGCAACGTCATCGCCGAGAGCGGCCGGCGCGGCCACGAGATGGCCGAGTCGATGCTCTCGTTCGTGCGCGGATCGCGGGTCAAGCGCGAATCGGTGTCGATCGCCGCGCTGTTCCACGCGGTGCAACTGCTGTTGCAGGGCAGCCTGCCCCGGCACGTCACCCTGGTGGTGGAGCCGCCCGCCGAGGACCTGGCGGTGCAGGCCAACTACACCGAATTCCAGCAATGCCTGATCAACCTCTGCCTGAACGGCATCCAGGCCATGCCGCGGCCGGGCACGCTGAGCCTGTCCGCCCAGCGCCTGCGCGAGGGCGGCGAGGACTGGGTGGCGGTGCTGGTCAGCGACCAGGGCATCGGCATGGACGAGCAGACCCTGGCCCAGCTGTTCACCCCGTTCTTCACCACCAAGCAGCAGGGCAGCGGCCTGGGGCTGCTGTCGTGCAAGCGCATCCTGGAAGCCAACGGAGGCAGGATCTCGGTGCACAGCCTGCCCGGCGACGGCAGCACGTTCGAACTGCGGCTGCCTGCGCAGCGGGTGGCCGATGAGGCGGGGGCGGCCGACGAGAACTTCGCCGAGGGCCAGGGCCAGCGCATCCTGGTGGTCGATGGCGACAGCACCCGGCTGTCGCTGGTGGCCAATGCATTGGCCAGCCAGGGCTACGATCCGATGGTCGCCTCCGACGGCGCGGCGGCGCTGCGCATCGTCGCCAGCGACGGCCTGCCGCGCATCGCCATCGTCGACAGCGACATCCTGCTGCTGTCGGCGGTCAGCCTGATGCTGGCGCTGCGCGAGCGGGGCTTCGACGGGCCGGTGCTGATCCTCAAGGACCCGGCGCAGCCGCCGGTGCGGTTCCAGGATCTGCCGCCGGGCATCGAACCGCGCCTGCTCGGCAAGCCGGTGCAGATGAGCCAGCTGTTCCGCGCGGTCGAGGAGGCGCTCGCCTCCTGCTAGAGCCTGTCATGGCTTTGGGCCGCCGGGCATGACGGGGAGCCGAGCAAGCTCGGCTCGCTGCACCCGGATGCGGGAAGCGCCCCTGGCAAGGCCCGCCACACTGCATCGCGATGGTCCAGGCCTGCGGGAACGTGCATGACACGCTCCAGGCGGGCTTGAGCCGCGGCGCGTCCTCCCCCAGGATGGCGCGCCCGCTCCCCGCCGGAAAGCATCCATGCGCCAGATCGGCCTGACCCTGCTGCTGCTCACCCTGAGCAACGTGTTCATGACCTTCGCCTGGTACGCGCACCTGAAGGAGATGAACCACAAGCCGTGGATCCTCGCCGCGCTGTTCAGCTGGGGCATCGCGCTGTTCGAGTACCTGCTGCAGGTGCCGGCCAACCGCATCGGCTACACGGTGATGTCGGTGGCGCAGCTGAAGATCCTGCAGGAGGCGATCACCCTGCTGGTGTTCGTGCCGTTCGCGGTGTTCTACCTGAAGGAACCGCTGAAGCTGGACTACCTGTGGGCCGCGCTGTGCATCCTCGGCGCGGTGTTCTTCATCTTCCGCAGCAAGCTGGGGCTGTGACGCTCACTTCTGGTCTAGGAAGTAGGCCTCGACCGTGCCCTTGACCTTCAGCGTCATCGGGTTGCCGCGGCGATCCTTGGACTTGCCGACCTGCACCCGGATCCAGCCCTCGCTGATCGAGTATTCCTCGACGTTGTCGCGCTCGACGCCGTTGAAGCGGATGCCGATGCCGCGCTCCAGCAGGGCGGCGTCGTGGAAGGGGCTGCGCGGGTCCAGGGCCAGGCGATCGGGAGGGGTGTCGCTCATGCGGGGAACTTCGGTGGAACGGCGGGCTGCCGCGGGGCGGCAAGGATAAACGCCCGCGCCGCGCGGCCCAAGCCCGCCGGCGGGAGGCTCCCCCTTTCCAGCCGGCCGCGCGCGGGTCAGGATCACGCTTTCCGCGCAGGAACCGGCCATGCGGCATCCCGACGACGAGTATGAGGACGAGGACGACGGCCACGCGCTGGACGACGTCGATTCCGACGATCACCAGGCCCTGGTCTGGAACCTGCTGCTGCTGATCAACCCCGGCGACGAGGAAGCCGCGCTGCGCCAGTTCGACGGCTACCGCGAGGCGGTGGCCGGTGGCGGGGCCGAAGCGCGGGATCTGCCGGAAACGCTGGCCGGCATCATCGACTGGACCGCCGGTTTCCGGATTCCTGACGAGGACGTGGCCACGCTGATCGACTGCCTGGAGCAACTGGCCGCGCGCTGGGGCATCGGCATCGACTGGGGCGGCGACGCCGACGACGAGGATTTCATCGCCGGCCTCGATGCCGCCGGCGTGCTGGCCATCGCGCACGACCGGCTGCGCGAGCACGGCTATTCGCTGTGGCTGTGGCAGACCGGCGACGGCGTGCAGGCCGGCTGGATGGCGCTGCGCCGCGACGACCAGGCGATGCGGGAGCTGGCGGCGCTGCTGGAGTTCGAGTTGCGCCCGGGCGGCGACGCGCTCTGAGCGCCCCTGGCCGGGCGCGCGCCGGCCAGGCGGCCGTCAGGGACTTTCGCCGCGCCCCTGCGCCTTGGCGCGGGCGATGACCGCGCGCATCAGCGCGCGATCGCGGTGCCGCGAGATGGCGATGGCGCCCAGCGCGATGGCCTGCTCGCGCAGCGGCGCCGGCACGTCGTAGTGTGCGCCGCTGGTCTTGTCCTGGAACGCGCGCCGCGGCAGGCCCAGGCGCGCGGCGAAGGCGTGCAGCTCGTCCAGCGTGTCGGCCATCAGGTGCGCCCAGCGCTGGCCGCGCCAGGCGAACACCGCATCGTCCACGTACACGCTCACCGCGCCGCCCCGGCGGCCGGCGTGGAGCGCCCGGCGCGTGCCGGGCCGGGGTTGCGGGAGCGGAAAGGAGGGCGGCGGCGCGGGATCATTGCGCACAAGGATACCCGTGCGCGCCGGCGGCGACGCCGCGCTTCAGGGATGCGCGGCCGCTTCGGATTCGGCCGCCGGCGCCGCTGGCCCGGCCGCCGCTGCATCCGGCATCGTCGCATCGGCATCCGGCAACTGCGGGCCCAGCGCCAGGCGCGTGTCCGATTGCAGCGAGGCATCGACCGCGGCCTGGGTCATCACCACGATGCTGATGCGGCGGTTGATCGGATTGTGCGGATCCTGCCTGTCGAACAGCACCGACGAGGCCAGCCCGACCACGCGCGACACCTTGTCCGCCTGCATGCCGCCGTCGATCAGCGCACGCCGCGCGGCGTTGGCGCGGTCGGCGCTGAGTTCCCAGTTGGTGTAGCCGCGGGTGCCGTTGTACTGGGTGGTGTCGGTATGGCCGGTGATGCTGATCGCGTTGGGCACCTGGTTGATGAAGCCGGACAGCTCGCGCAGGATGGTGGTGGTGTAGGGCTTGAGCTGCGAGCTGCCCAGGTCGAACATCGGCCGGTTTTGCTGATCGACGATCTGGATGCGCAGCCCTTCCGGGGTCAGGTCCAGCAGCAGCTGGTCCTTGAACGGCTCCAGCGCCTGGCTCTTGCCGATGGCCTCCTCCAGCGCCTCCATCAGCGATTCCAGCCGGCGCTCGTCCGCGCGCGCTTTCGCTTCGCTCTCGGTCTCGCTGCTGGGCTTGGCGAACGCGTCCTCGCCGTCGCCGCGCGGGATGTCCATCGTGCCGCCGAGCTTGATCATCGAGTTGCTGGCGCCGCCCGGCCCCTGCGGGCCCGGCGCGGGCGAGAAGCTCTTGCCGGTCAGCGGGCTGGGATTGCGGAAGTATTCGGAGATCGCCGCGCGCTCCTTGTTGGTGGTCGCGCCGACCAGCCACATCACCAGGAAGAACGCCATCATCGCGGTCACGAAGTCCGCGTACGCCACCTTCCACGAGCCGCCGTGATGACCGCCGCCGGCCACCTTCTTGACCCGTCGCACCATCACGACGGTGGGTTTGCTCTCGGCCATTGGCTTACTTGATGGCTTTCAGGTGGGTTTCGAAATCGTTGAACTGCGGCCGCACCCCGGACGGCAGCGTCTTGCGCGCGAACTCCAGCGCCACCTTGGGGTTGTAGCCGCGCAGCGAGGCCAGCAGCGCGGTCTTGACCGATTCGTAGATGCGCGCGTCCTGCTCGGCGCTGGCTTCCACCGCCGCGCCAAGCGGGCCGATGAAGCCGTAGGCCAGCAGGATGCCGAGGAAGGTGCCGACCAGCGCGGCGCCGACATGCGCGCCGACCTCGGCGATGTCGCCGCCGATCGAGCCCATCGTGACGATGATGCCCAGCACCGCGGCGACGATGCCGAAGCCCGGCAGGCCGTCGGAGATCTTCTGCAGCGCGTGCGCCGGCGCCATCATCTCGTGGTGGTGCTTCTCCAGCTCCAGTTCCAGCAGCGGCTCCAGTTCGTGCGGCTCGATGTTGTTGCCGACCATCAGGCGCAGGCAGTCGGTGATGAAGTCCATCAGGTGGTGGTCGGCGAGGATCTTCGGGTACTTGCTGAAGACGTCGCTGGAGGCCGGGGCGTCCACGTGCGACTCCAGCGCGATGAAGCCCTCGCGGCGCGCCTTGTTGAGCAGCTCGTAGACCAGCGTCAGCACGTCCAGGTAGTCGCTGGCCTTGTACCTGGCGCCCTTGAACGTGGCCGGGATGGCGGCGAAGGTGGCCTTGACCGTCTTCATCGGCGTGCCGATCAGGAACGCGCCGAACGCCGCGCCGCCGATGATGACCAGCTCGTAGGGCTGCCACAGCGCCGCCAGCTTGCCGTGCGCGGCGACGTAACCGCCGAGCACGCTGGCGATGACCACGATAAGTCCGATGACGATGAGCATGGGCGGGGAGGCGGCAGGAGGTGTATCCCGGTTTCGGCCGTCCGGCGCCAATCTTGAGGCGGCTTCGACCAATGTCCCGGGACAGCCCGCCCAGGCCGCCGGTCCCGCGGGGACTTGCGACGCCTCAGTCCGCCGGCGCCGCCTCGGCCCCGCCGCGTCCCAGCGGGTCGGGCAGGGGCTGTCCCCGCGCGACGAAGGACAGCGACACCGAGTTGAGGCAGTGGCGCTCGAAGGTCGGCGGCGGGCCGTCCGGGAACACGTGGCCCAGGTGGCTGCCGCAGCGCGCGCAGACGATCTCGGTGCGGATCATGCCGTGGCTGGCGTCGCGGATGCGGCCGACGTGGGCCGCGTCCAGCGGCGCGAAGAAGCTCGGCCAGCCGGTGCCGGAATCGAACTTGGCGGTGGAGCGGAACAGCGGCAGCCCGCACAGCCGGCAGCAGTAGACGCCGTCCTGCTTGTTGTCGAGGAAGGCGCCGCAGAACGGCGCCTCGGTGCCGTGCTGCAGCAGCACGCGGCGTTCCTCGCCGTCGAGGCCGGCGATCAGCCGCCGGCGCTGCCCGTCATCGGGCGGGGTCAGGTCGAAGCCGGTCATCGCGCGGTCCGCATGGCGTCGTGGCGCAGGTCAGCGCGCCGGCCGAATTCCTGGCGCAGCCAGTCGTCGATCATCCGCTTCTCGTAGCGCAAGGCATCGCTGTTGTTGGCGCCGGCCTGGCTGAGGAACGCCGGATCGCGCAGCTTGCGCTCGCCTTCGGACACGACCGTGCCGTCTTCGCCGGTGAGGCGGAAATGCAGGCTCATCCGCGGCGGGTACATGTCCTGGACGATGCGGATGTCGTTGCGCACCGAGCCCGGATGCAGGTAGCTGCCGGCGCGGGTGATGTCGGTGATGGTGACCTGCAACCGCTGGCCGGGCGCCAGGTGCCGCGCCGCCCGCGCCTGGAGATGGCGCGCCAGTTCGACCACCCAGTTGCCGCGCTCGGCTTCCCAGCGGTTGCCGCTGTAGCGCAGCTCGGAGAATTGCGCTGGATCGGTCCATTCGACGCTGACCGGGCCGCTGGCCGGCAACTGGCGCGGAATCGACGGATCGGTGACGTTGTCGCGGGCGGACGCGCCGCCGGCGGCGAAGGCCATTGCCAGGGCGAGCAGCAGGCTCATGCGTTTCATGTTTTTTCCTCCAGGGCCTCGGGCCGCAGATGGCAGGCCTCGATTCTGCGCGCCTTGCCGCTGGCGGGAAACCGGATCGGCGACGGCAGCGGCCGCGTGTTGCGGAGTGTTCAGGCGCCGGCAACGATGCATTCCGGCCCAGCGCTTGCGCCCGCCACGTGCGCGGGAGTGAAATGCCGGTTCCTCCCCCAATGGATTCCGTCATGGAGCATCGCCATCTCGGCGCGTCCGGCCTGCGCGTTCCCGTCCTCAGCCTCGGCACCGGCACCTTCGGCGGTCAGGGCGCATTGTTCAGCGCCTGGGGCGACACCGACGTGGCGCAGGCGCGCCGGCTGGTCGACATCTGCCTGGAGGCCGGCCTCAACATGTTCGACAGCGCCGACGTCTATTCGAAGGGTGCGGCCGAGTCGATCCTCGGCGAGGCCCTCAAGGGCCGCCCGCGCGACGCGCTGCTGATCTCCACCAAGGCCACCTTCCGCTTCGGCGAGGGCGAGAACCAGGTCGGTTCCTCGCGCCATCATCTGATCAATGCCATCGACGGCGCGCTGAAGCGGCTGGGCACCGACTACATCGACCTGTTCCAGCTGCACGGCTTCGACGCGCGCACGCCGGTGGAGGAAGTGCTGTCCACGCTCGACAACCTGGTGCGCGCCGGCAAGATCCGCTACCTGGGCGTATCCAACTTCTCCGGCTGGCACCTGATGAAATCGCTGGCCGCCGCCGACCGCCACGGCTGGACCCGCTACGTGGCGCACCAGGCCTACTACTCGCTGCTCGGCCGCGACTACGAGTGGGAACTGATGCCGCTGGCCGCCGACCAGGGCGTCGGCGCGGTGGTGTGGAGCCCGCTCGGCTGGGGCCGGCTGACCGGCAAGCTGCGCCGCGGCCAGCCGTTGCCGGCGACCAGCCGCCTGCACTCGCAGGCCAACATCGAATCCGGCCCGCCGGTCGAGGACGAGCATCTCTATCGCGTGGTCGACGCGCTGGACGAAGTGGCCGCCGAAACCGGCCGCAGCGTGCCGCAGGTGGCGATCAACTGGCTGCTGCAGCGCCCGACCGTGTCCACCGTCATCATCGGCGCGCGCAACGAGGAACAGCTGCGGCAGAACCTGGGCGCGGTCGGCTGGAACCTCACCGCCGGGCAGGTGGCCCGGCTCGACGCCGCCAGCGCGGTGACCAGGCCCTATCCGTACTGGCACCAGGCCGGGTTCAGGTATCGCAATCCGACGCCGGTGTAAGGCGGCGACCGCAGCGTCGCCGACGGTGATGGCCGGACTTTCATTATGGGAGCGACGATTGTGGGAGCGACGTCAGTCGCGACTGGCCCGGGCTGGATGCAATCCGTCGCGACAGACGTCGCTCCAACGGAAGAAGTGAAGCATTGCCTGGCCGCACGGCTGGCAAGCCCCCAGTCACTGGCGGCCGATCCTGCCGGTGCACGTCCACGGCGCCAGCGCGCGCAGCCAGCGCGCGCGCCAGGCCAGGGTGAAGGCGACGATCAGCGCCGCCGCGGCCAGCCCCATCAGCCAGACCAGCGCGGCCATCGACGCATGATCCACCGCCAGGCACAGCCCCAGGGCGGTCGCCAGCGCCAGGGCGCCGAGTCCCCGCAGCCACAAGGTCGCCGTCCGCGAGGGCGTCGCGCCCCAGACCTGCTGCGCGTGGACCGGCATCGACAGCGCCAGCCAGCCCATGCCGGCCACGCAGGCGGCCAGCGCCGCGGCCAGCAGCCAGCCGGCGTGCGCGGGCTCATGCATGCGCGGCCTCCCGGTCGCGCGCGGTCTCGGTCGCCTTCGCTTCGGCGCGGCGGCCGAGACGTCGCGCGCTGGCGGCGGCGATCGCGGCGGTGGCCAGCAGCGACAGATCGAGGCCGGCCACCGGCCAATAGCCGGCGCCAAGCGTGCGCAGCAGATGATCGCCGGTGGTGATCCAGTTCAGTCCCGCCGCCGCCAGCGCCAGCGCGGCGATCGCCCAGGCCTGTTCGCGCCAGGCCGGATTGGGCAGGCCGCGCGCGACCGGGCCGCTGCGCCAGGCGGCATGCAGCAGCGCCAGCGTCCATGCGCCCCAGAACGCATAGCGCTCCCAGGCGTCGCGCGCCGGCAGCGTCTCGGGCAGCAGGCGGTTGGCGACCAGGATGGCGAGCGCGGCCGCCACCATGCCGGTCACCGCGGCCACCGCCAACGCGTCGACCGCGCGCGTGCCCTGGCTGCCGTCGCGGGCATGCTGGCGCTTGCGCTTCTCGACGAAGAACACGAAGCCGGTGGCGATGCAGACGCAGCCGGCCAGCCCGCCCAGCACGTACAGCCAGCGCAGCAGCCAGTGGCGGAAATGCTGCAGGTGCAGGCCGGTGAGGAACTCGGCGACGCGCGCGACCGGCGTGGCCGGCGGGTCCTCGCGCAGCAGCTGCCCGGTGGACGCCTTGAAATGGATGCCCTGCCCGACCAGCGCGATGCGATCGGTGCCGGCGCGGTAGACGCTGACGTAGCCGTTGGCGTCGCCGACGTGCTGCAGCACCAGGAAACCGACCTCGCCGGCCATGTCGCGCGCCTCCCAGCGGTGCTGCGCCTCGGCGACCATCGCATCGACGTTGGCCAGTCCGGCTGGCACGCCGGCGCGCCCGTGCGGCAGGCCCAGCGCCTGCGCTTCGTGCTTCTCGTGCAGTTCGTGCAGGTCGTGCAGCTGGGTATGGCCGATGGGGAAATAGTAGGCCGCGGCGAAGATCACCAGCCCGGTGAAGGCGAAGAAGAAATGGAACGGCAGCGCGACCACGCCGGTGAGGTTGTGCAGGTCCAGCACGCTGCGCAGGCGGCCCTTGTCCGGGCGGAAGGTGAAGAGCTCGCGGAACAGCTTGCGGTGCATGACCACGCCGCTGACCAGCGCGGCCAGCATCACCAGCGCGGAGAAACCGACGATCCAGAACCCCAGGTTCTTCCAGTCCAGGGTCAGGCTGTAGTGCATCGGGTAGAAGAAGCCGCTGCCGATCTTGAGCCGATCGTCGGGCAGCGGGCTGCCGTCGCGCGGGTCGATGGTGGCGTAGGCCCAGATCGCCTCGTCCGGCTCCTTGGCGTTGGGCACCTGGTAGCCGGCGTACAGCGCCAGCACCGGATCGCGGTGGGTGGTGTAGGCGCTCCAGCTGGCGACGGTGTCGTAGCGCTCGGGCATCGGGCCGTCGACGCGCGGGCGCATCGCTTCCACCGCCGCCGGCAGCGGCTGCATCCGCTCGAACGCCGGCCGCAGCACCCGTTCGAACGAGGGCATCGGTTGCGGCTCGATGCGCGTGGCCGGGATCGCCCAGCGGTCGATCTCGCGATCGAACACCGACAGCGCGCCGAAGAAGAACGCGGCCATCAGCACGAAGCCCAGCACCAGGCCGAACCAGGTATGCAGCCAAGCCATCGCCTGGCGGAAGCTCTGGAACATCGCGGACCTCCTCTCAGACCACGGCCGACTGCACCAGCGAGCCGAGCGCGGCCAGCAGCGCGCCGCCGCCGACCAGCAAGACCCAGGCCCGCGCCGGATGGCGCCGGCAGGCGATCGCGCGCAGGAACACGACCAGGTACAGCAGCAGCCCCAGCGCGCTGGCCAGGAACTCGGCGTCGTGGAATTCCATGCCGGCGGCGAACAGCAGCGCCATCGCCGCGGCGATGAAGCCCCAGGCGAAGGCGTAGCTGCCGATCACCGCGGCGCCCACGCGCGCGGCCAGGCGCAGGCGTGGGGCCTGGGTGGAGTCCGAGGTAGCGAACGTGCGGGACATGGCGTCGGGCTGGTGTCTCTTGCGCGGGGAGGAAGGCGATCAGAACCGCCAGTTCAGGCTCAGCGTGTAGTTGCGCGGGGCGCCGTAGTAGCCGATCTGGTACAGGCTGTTGATGTACTTTTCGTCGGTCAGGTTGCCGATGTTGGCGCGCAGCGTGGCGTTGCTGGCGAAGTCCCACGCGACGAACGCATTGACGACCGCATAGCTGTCCTGGCGCACGATCATCGAGGTGTAGCTTTCCTCGGTGAAGGTACCGCTCTGCCAGCGTCCGCCGATTCCGTACGACAGTGCCGGCAGCCCAGGTGCGCGCGCGCTCAGCGCCAGGTTGGCGGTGCTGCGCGGCACCCACGGGAAGGTGTCGTTGCCGTCCGGGCCATCCATCGAAAGATGGGTGTAGCCGAACACCAGGTCGACGTTGTCGGTGAGCTTGCCGGCAGCCTCGAATTCGAAGCCCCTCGATTCGACGTCGACCGGCTCGTAGTAGTAGCGCGCGGTGTCGAAGTCGTAGCCGACATAGGACGCCAGGCCCTTCTGCTTGGCGCTGAACCAGGCCAGCGTGGTGAGCAGGCGACGGTCCAGCCATTCGGCCTTGACGCCGACTTCGTAGTTCACGCCCTTGGTCGGTTCCAGGTAGAGGCCGTCGATGCCGTTCTGGTCCTGGGGCTGGTAGATGTCGGAGTAACTGACGTAACCCAGGATGTCGTCGTTGAAGTCGAAGGTCAGGCCGGCATAGGGGCTGGTGTTGTTCTGCTCGAACGGCTCACCGATGTTGGTGCCATGGCGATCGAAGCCGGCCCAGTTGACGCCGAGCACCGCCTTGAGGCGATCGGTGAACGCCAGCCGCGTGGCGCCGAACGCGCGGCGCAGCTTCTGGTGGGTCAGGGTCGAAAGTTCACGTGCGCCCCAGGCCGGCTCGGGGACCGCATTGCCCGCATACGGGAAGCCCGGCAGCGTGCCGAAGGCCGGACCGGAGAAGTCGGTCGGATGCAGCCAGTAGCCCTGCTCGCTGGTGGCCATGCTGACGCCGAACATCGCTTCGTGCTCGCGGCCGAGCAGTTCGAACCGGCCGTTGAGCGAGACTTCGCCGAGATCCGAAGTCATGTCCTCGTAGCCCTTGTAGGCCCAGCCGAGCAGGCCCTCGCCGGTGACCGGGTCCAGGCCGGTCACCGTGTAGGCGAAGAACAACTGGTCGTCGCTCCGGTTGGTGCGATGGTTGTAGGACGCCTTCAGTCGCCAGTCGCCGCGCAGTTGGTGCGTGTATTCGACGAATGCGGTCTGCGTGTTGGTGTTCCAGAACGTCCAGTCCTGCGTGGTCGAAGCGCTCCGGTTCCATTCGGCCTGCGTGCCGTCGTTGTTGTTGAAGGTCAGCGCGCCCCACATGTTGTGGTCGGAATCGTTCTGCTGCCACGAATAACCGAAGGTCAGCGTGCCGTTGTCGCCGATCTGGCCATCGACCACGCCGTACAGGAACGTGCGCTCGTTCTGGTAGTCGCGCAGCCAGGAGTCGCCGTCCTCGCGTGCGGCGACAAAGCGGCCGGCCCAGGTGCGATTCTCGTTGAACGGCGTCGAATAGTCGGCCTCGATCCTGCGGTTGCTCCAGGAACCGAAGCTGACCCCGAGCTGGCCCTGCGCGTCGTTGGTGGGGCGCTTGCGCACGTAGTTGATCGTGCCCGAGGCATTGCCGACGCCGGTCAACAGGCCGTTGGCGCCGCGGATCACTTCCAGCTTGTCGTAGCCGAACGAATCCATCGCGCCGGTGACGATGCCCCAGTTGTTGGGCAGGCCGACGCCATCGATCTGGGTGTTCTTGATATCGAAACCGCGCGCGGTGAAGTTGGTGCGGTTGGTCTCCCACTCCTCGACCTGGATGCCGGTGGCCAGCCGCAGCGCGTCGTTGAGGTTGCTGGCGCCGAACTGCTGCATTTGCTCCTGGGTCACCACGCTGATCGACTGCGGGGTCTCCTTGATGTCCAGGTCCAGGTTGGTCGCGCCGTTGCTGACGCGGTTCGCGCGCTGGGCGACGACCAGCACGTGGTCCAGATCGGTCACGCTGTCGGTGCGCCGCGCCGTTTCCGCCTGCCCGGCGGCCTCCTGCGGGACCGCCATCGCCGCGCCTGCCGTGCAGGCCAGGACCAGGCCGATGGCGAGGCGCAGGCGGTTGCCGGCGAATGGGACGGGACGGGTCGTGGAACGGGCAGCGTGTGTGCGGCCGTGGAATTCTTGGCGCATGGATGGTGTCTCGTGGCTGATGGATACGGGTTCGGCCTTGGTCGCAGGCCGCTCGTGCCGGGGTAGGGGGATGTCAGGGATGGCCGTGTTCGGCCTTTCGCGTACCGGCGCCGGTCGTTTTGGACGACTGGCCCGAGGTCGTCCGGGCGGCATTCTGCGTGGCGGAACGGACGGACAACGGAGCCAGGCAGGCGGTCGAAGGATGCAGGGGCACACGGAACAGGCGGGCCACGGTGGTATCTCTGGGGTGGGGAGCCGGACAGGAGACGCGGCTACCGCCCGGACTGGCGGCGAAAAGCTAAATGATAATCAATCCCATTTCAAGGGCGCCGTCCTGCCTGAACGAACGGGACGGGAGCGGCGAGCGGTTGCGTCGCCGCCGGCGTCGGGCTTGGCCGGCCGGCTGCTGCCTCCCGCGGACATGAGGGGATGGCGGTTCGGCAGGATTCGGCGTGCTGGGGAGGCCCTCGAGAAAACGTAGCACGGCCGGGTGCCAGGACGAGACCGTCAATACCTAGGCATACGTCGTCCGAAGCCGAGCGCGTATCGCGCTCAAAACCAAAATGGGACAGGTCAGCTTGGCGACCGGCACGCCGGAACCCGGCGCCGATGCAGCCTGCGGTCGCATGCGTGATGCATCGCCCTTGCGCGCAAGATACGCTCGATCCGCGTCGCTTACCGCTTCGCATTCGTTTCGCGAAGCACGTCCGGCGACCGACTCAGCCGTGCCGTGCCAGCTCCACCGATTCGCGGCCCATGTCGATGATCACGGCGGTCGGGATGCCGTGGTGTTCGTGCAGGGTGGCGGCCAGCAGCTTGGCGTTCTCGCGCGCCTCGCCGAGGCTGGGGAACCACGAGCGTCCATGCTCGCCTTCGTAGAGCTGCCAGCCCTGGGTGCGGGCGGCGATGGTGAACAGCAGGCGGGACGACATGACGGGACTCCGGACAGCGACCACGCGCCAGCAGGCGCAGCGATAGCCTGCGCCCGCCGATGCCGGCGAGCAGTCGGCCCAGCCCGTGCCGGCCTGTAGGAAAATTCCTACCTGGGCCGGGGAACGATCACTTCAGCAGCGGCGCCAGCGCCTTCCAGACGTGGTCGCGCAGCCTGGGCTGCGCGGCGGCGGTGGGATGCAGGTTGTCGCCCTGGAAGCTGGCGCGATCCAGCGCGATGGGTTCCAGCAGGAACGGCAGCAGCGCGACCTTGCGCTCGGCCGCCAGCGTGCGGAAATTGTCCTCGAAGCCGCGCGTGTAGTCCGGCCCGTAGTTGGGCGGGATGCGCATGCCGACCAGCAGCACGCGCGCGCCGCCGGCCTGGGCGGCGGCGATCATGCGGTCGAGGTTGGCGCGGGTCTGCTTCAGCGGCAGGCCGCGCAGGCCATCGTTGGCGCCCAGTGCGATCACCACCACGGCGGGACGGTGGCGCTGGAGCTCGGCGCCGATGCGCGCCGCGCCGCCGGCGGTGGTCTCGCCGCTGATGCTGGCGTTGACGATGCGCCAGTCCGGATGGCTGCGGGCGAGCTGCGCGCCGGTCAGCGCGACCCAGCCCTGCGCGGCGGACAGGCCGTAGGCGGCCGACAGCGAGTCGCCCATCACCAGCACCGTGCGCGGGGCCGGAGCGGCCGCCCTGGCCTGCGCCGCGGGCTGCGCGGACGCGGAGAACGCCAGCAGCAACAGCAGCACCCAGCCGATGGCACATTGCATCAATGCGCCGTTGCCCTCATACCTGTGGATTCGGGAACGCATCAAACCGACCTCGTGACCTTCATCCGGACAAGCATAGGGACAATCATGGCCGATTCCACCGCGCCGCACGCTCGCACGACAGACGCGCTTCAGGTCTCGCGGCTGGGCAAGCGGGTCGCGCTGCCCGGCGGCGAACTGACCATCCTCGAGGACGTGAGCTTCGCCGTCGGCCACGGCGACACCGTCGCCATCGTCGGCGCCTCCGGCTCGGGCAAGAGCACGCTGCTGTCGCTGCTGGCCGGGCTGGACACGCCCAGCGACGGCACGGTGGCGCTGGACGGCGAACCGCTGTCGGCGCTGGACGAGGACGGCCGCGCACGGGTGCGCGGCGAGAAGGTCGGCTTCGTGTTCCAGAGCTTCCAGCTGCTGCCGTCGCTGACCGCGCTGGAGAACGCGATGCTGCCGCTGGAGCTGCGCGGCGACGCCGACGCGGAGGGGCCGGCGCGCGCCATCCTCGACAAGGTCGGCCTGGGCCAGCGGCTGGGCCACTATCCGCGGCAATTGTCGGGCGGCGAGCAGCAGCGCGTGGCGCTGGCGCGCGCCTTCGTCACCGCGCCGTCGCTGTTGTTCGCCGACGAGCCGACCGGCAACCTCGACACCCATACCGGGCAGGCGATCATCGAGCTGCTGTTCGCGCTCAACGCCGAGGCCGGCACCACGCTGGTGCTGGTGACCCACGACGATCACCTGGCCGCGCGCTGCCGGCGCGTGCTGCGGCTGGACAGCGGGCGGCTGGTGCACGACGGCGGGGCGCAGGCATGAGGACGCCGGCGCTGGCCTGGCGGCAGCTGCGCCGCGACCTGGCCGCCGGCGACGTGCGCATCCTGTTCGCCGCGCTGGTGCTGGCGGTGGTGGCGGTGACCGCGGTCGGCTTCGTCACCGATCGCGCCGAGCGCGCGCTGGCCATCGAGGCCAACCGCCTGCTCGGCGGCGACGTGGTGGTGCGCGGCGACGCGCCGATCGAAGGCGCGCTGCGCGAGGCGGCCGGCGCCTCCGGGCTGCGACAGACCGAGACGATGGAATTCCAGACCATGATCCGCGCCGGCGAGGATCTGCAACTGGGCGACCTGCGCGGGCTGGGCGAGGGCTTCCCGCTGCGTGGTGCGTTCCGCATCGTCGAGGCGGCCGGCGGCGTCGAGCGCGACGCGCCCGCCGTCCCCGCGCAGGGCACGCTGTGGATGAGCCAGGCCGGCGCCGAGACGCTGGGCGCGCGCATCGGCGACCGCATCGGCATCGGCGAATCGCAGTTGCGGCTGGCCGCGCTGGTGGTGCAGGAACCGGATGCGGCACTGGACTACTTCAACGTCGCGCCGAAGGTCTTCCTCAATCTCGCCGACGTGCCGGCCACCGGGCTGGTGCAGGAAGGCAGCCGCATCCGCTACCGGCTGGTGGTGGCCGGGCAGGCCGATGCGGTCGAGCGCTTTACCGGCATCGCGCGCGAATCGCTGGCGCGCGGGCAGCGGCTGGAGACGGCGCAGGACGCGCGCCCGGAAATCCGCTCGGCGCTGGATCGCGCCGGCCGCTTCCTCGGCCTGGCCGCGCTGGTGTCGGTGGTGCTGGCGGCGGTGGCGGTGGCGATGGCCGCGCGCCGCCACAGCGAGCGCCACCTCTCCGGCACCGCGGTGATGCGCTGCCTCGGCGCCAGCCAGCGCACGCTGGTCGGCATCCACGTCGGCGAACTGATCCTGCTCGGCCTGGCGGCGTGCACGGCCGGCGTGCTGATCGCCTTCGCGCTGCAATGGGGCGTCGGCCGGTGGCTGCAGCAGGCGCTGGGCATCGACATTCCCGGCGCCGGCCTGCTGCCGGCGCTGCAAGGCTACGGCGTGGGCCTGACCGTGCTGCTGGCGTTCGGCGCGCCGCCGGTGCTGGCGCTGCGGCGGGTGCCGGCGCTGCGCGTGCTGCGGCGGGATCTGGATCCGGCCGAACCCAGCGCCTGGCTGGTCGCGCTGGCCGGCATCGCCGGGCTGGGCGCGCTGCTGTGGTGGAAGGCCGGTTCGGCCACGCTGGGCCTGACCATGCTGGCCGGCATCACCGCCACGCTGGCGGTGCTGGCGCTGCTGGCCTGGTTGTTGATCGTGGTCGTGCGCCGGCTGCGCACGCGCCTGCGCGGCAGCCTGCGCTACGGCCTGGCCAACGTCAGCCGCCGCGCCGGCACCAGCATCGCGCAGGTCTCGGCGCTGGGGCTGGGACTGATGGCGCTGCTGCTGCTGACCTTCGTGCGCACCGATCTGCTGGACCGCTGGCAGCGCTCGCTGGCGGCCGACGCGCCCAACCGCTTCATCGTCAACGTGCAGCAGGATCAGCTGGATCCGTTGCGCGGGTTCATGCGCGCGCGCGGCCTGGACGAGCCGGCCCTGTACCCGATGATCCGCGGCCGGCTGAGCGCGCACAACGGCCAGCCGGTCAGCGGCGGCGACTATGCCGAAGAGGGCGAACGCGCGCGCCGCCGCGCCGATCGCGAGTTCAACCTGTCGATGGCCGATGCGCTGCGCGAGGACAACGCGGTCACCGCCGGCGAGTTCTGGGACGGCCGCACGCCGGAGGCGCCGGAACTGTCGGTGGAGGAGGGATTCGCCCAATCGCTGGGCTGGAAGCTGGGCGACACGGTGGCCTTCGACATCGCCGGGCAGGCGTTCGAGGCGCGCGTCACCAGCCTGCGCAAGGTGGACTGGGAGAGCTTCCGTCCCAACTTCTTCGTGCTCGCCTCGCCGGGCGCGCTGGACGGCTATTCGGCCAGCTGGATCACCGCGGTCAGCGTGCCGCCGCAGCACGCGGGATTCACCCGCGACCTGCTCGCGCAGTTCCCCAACCTGTCGGTGGTCGACGTCGACGCCGTGCTCAAGCAGGTGCGCAGCACCGCCGACCAGGTGTCGCTGGTGGTGCAGGTGGTGTTCTGGTTCTCGATGGCGGCCGGCGTGCTGGTGCTGCTGGCGGCGATCAGCGCCAGCCAGGACGAGCGCCTGCTGGAGGGTGGGGTGATGCGCGTGCTCGGCGGCAGCCGCCGCCAGCTGCGGCTGGCGCAGGCGTCCGAGTTCGCCGCCATCGGCCTGCTGTCGGGGCTGGTCGCGGCGATCGCCGCGTCGGTGCTGTCGGGCGTGATCGCCACGCGCGTGTTCGACCTGCCGTGGACCGCCAACTGGCGGCTGGCGGCGATCGGCGGCGGCATCGGCATGCTGGCCGCGCTGCTGGCCGGCCTGTTCGCCACCCGCAAGGTGCTGGACGCGCCGCCGTCGGTGACGCTGCGCGAGTTGCAGGGCTGAGCCGGGCCTACTCCGGCGCCTGCGGCGGGCGCACCGGCTGCGCGTCGAACCGGCGCGCATAGGCGCGCTCGGCGGCGATGCGCTCCACTTCCTCCGTCGGCAGGTCGGGCGCGCCGTAGACGGCATAGGCGACGCTGCCGTCGGGACGCTCGCCGATCTGCTGCAGGCGGTAGCGCGCCTGGCCGCCGCCGCTGTCCTCGGGGTAGTGGATCGGCGGCTGCGCGCCGTCCATGTCCATCTCGCTGTTGTCGACCACGCCGCCGACGAACATCGCTCTCATCGCCCACCTCCAAACGTGCGGAAACGCTGCGATGTTGGCAGCCCGTGCGTTCGCGCCCGATCAAGCAAACGTTGCGCCGGCGCGAAGGCCACGCCCTGCTTCCGCATCCGGCCTTGCGCCGCGCCCGGTAGAATCGCGGGCCGATGCCTGGATGATGCCGTGTCCCCTTCCGCCGATCCCGTACTCGATGCCCTGATGCTGCCGTTCGACCGCGGCGACCTGGCCTGGCCCGCAGGGCCGGCGCTGTTCCTGCGCGCACGCGAGGGCGCCGCGCTGCATCGGTATCCACTGGGAAGGTTACTGGCCGAGCAGAGCTACCGGCCGCAGGCCGATGCGCTGATGCGCGCCGGGCTGCAGGTGGCCGACGCGGAGGCGCTCGATGCCTTGCCCGCGCGCCATGCGCTGGTGCTGGCGCTGCCGCCGCGCCAGCGCAGCGAGGCGCGCGCAGTGCTGGCGCGCGCGGTGCGGCTGGCCGCGCCCGGCGGGTTCGTGGTCGCCGCCGTCGCCAACGACGAGGGCGCCAGGTCCGGCGAGGCGGACCTGAAGCAGCTGGCCGGGCTGGGCGGCTCGCTGTCCAAGTACCACAGCCGGGTGTTCTGGACCGCGCCGTTGCATGGCACGCACGACGCGGCATTGCTGGAACGCTGGCGTGCGCTGGACGCGCCGCGCCCGATCCTCGGCGGACGCTTCGTCAGCCGGCCCGGGGTGTTCGCCTGGGATCGCATCGATCCGGCCTCGGCGCTGCTGGCCTCGCTGCTGCCGGCGGATCTGCAGGGCGACGGCGCGGACCTGGGCGCCGGCTACGGCTACCTGTCGTCGGAAATCCTCGTGCGCTGCGCGCAGGTGCGCTCGCTGGATCTGTACGAGGCCGAGGCGCGCGCGCTCGATCTGGCGCGCCGCAACCTGGCCGGCGCGAAGGTCGAAGTCGGCTTCCACTGGCACGACGTGACCGCCGGCCTGCCCAGGCGCTACGACTTCATCGTCAGCAACCCGCCGTTCCACACCCAGGGCAGCGCGTACCGGCCCGACATCGGCCGGCGCTTCATCGCGGTGGCCGCGCAGGCGCTGCGGCCGGGCGGGCAGCTGTGGCTGGTGGCCAACCGCCACCTGCCCTACGAGGAGACCCTGAACGAAGCCTTCGGCCAGGTGCGCGTGGCCGGCGAGCGCGACGGCTTCAAGGTCATCGCCGCGATCAGGGCGCGCTGAGCGATGAAGATCGTCAAGCACATCGCCAACCTCGGCTACGGCAGCCGCAAGCAGGTGATGGCGATGTTCCGCGAGGGCCGCGTCGCCGATGCCGCCGGCGAGGTGCTGTACGCCGACGACCCGGTCGATCACGCCGCCATCCGCATCGACGGCGAGCCGCTGGATCCGCCGCCCGGGCTGACCCTGATGCTGCACAAGCCGGTCGGCTACACCTGCTCGACCAAGGACGCCGGACGCCTGATCTACGACCTGCTGCCGCCGCGCTTCCGCCTGCGCTCGCCGCTGCTGTCGTCGGTGGGCCGGCTGGATCGCGACACCAGCGGCCTGCTGCTGATGACCGACGACGGCGCGCTGCTGCACCGGATCGTCTCGCCGAAATCGAAGCTGCCCAAGGTCTACGAAGCCACGCTGGCGCAGGACCTTCGCGGCGACGAGGCCGCGCTGTTCGCCAGCGGCACGCTGATGCTCGACGGCGAGGACAAACCGCTGCTGCCCGCGCAGCTGGAAGCGCTGTCGCCGCGACAGGCGCGGCTGACCCTGCACGAGGGTCGCTACCACCAGGCGCGGCGGATGTTCGCCGCCGCCGGCAACCACGTCGCCGCGCTGCACCGCAGCCGCATCGGCGGGCTGGCGCAGGGCGATCTGCCTGCGGGCGAATGGCGGATCCTGGGTGAGCAGGATCTGCGAGTGCTGTTCGGAGCCTTTTGATCCTCAACTGTGGGAGCGACGTAAGTCGCGATTAGTGTCAGCAGTCTTGAACCTGCGATCCCCGCTACCCAGCTGTCGCGACTTACGTCGCTCCCACAGGATGAGGTCCGATACTACTTAATCCTCTCCTGAGGTGATTGTGGGAGCGACGTAAGTCGCGACAGCCATTTCCGGAATTTTCTGATGCGATAACCGGCCTCATTCCGACTCCATCGGGCGGGCAACGCATCCAGTCTTTCCGCGAGCAGCGGATGGATGCCATGGCCGGTTACAGGGAACTCAGGAAAGGGCGCGCCTCGATGGCCGGGCAGGTATACCTGGTCACGTTCGCCACGGCAGCACGCTCGCCAATCTTCTCGCGATTCGAGATCGCCAGCGAAGCCTGCCGCGCAATGACGCAACCCCGATTGTGGTACGGCTCCCGCCTGTTGGCCTGGGTGCTGATGCCGGATCACTGGCATGGCTTGGTCGAACTGGGGCCATTGGACGACTTGTCCATCGTCGTGCAGAAACTCAAGTCGAACAGTGCGCGCAGCATCCGTACCGCACATCCGGAAGTGGGTTCGGTATGGGCGAAAGGCTTCCATGACCGTGCGATTCGCTCGCAGAACGCGCTTCGTCCGGCAGCGAGATACATCGTCGCCAATCCCCTGCGCGCCGACCTGGCCGAGCGGGTGGGCGACTATCCGTACTGGAACTCGGTCTGGCTCTGAGCAGAGCCTCGTCTTGTGGCAGCGATGTCAGTCGCGACAGTCGGCTTTGGCGGTCTGCGGGTTCAATCGTCGCGACTGACGTCGCTCCCGCAAGGGCCAGCGGCGGGTGTCGGCGATCGGGTCCGGGCCGGCGGCCGTCGCGGCGGCGCCGGCGTCATCGGCGCGGCATCAGTCGCGGAAGTTGTCGAATTGCAGCGGCAGCTCGAACTCGCCCTTCTTCAACAGCGCGATGACCTCCTGCAGGTCGTCGCGCTTCTTGCCAGACACCCGCAGCTTGTCGCCGTTGATCTGGGTCTCGACCTTGATCCTGGCCTCCTTGATGGAAGCGCCGATCTTCTTGGCCAGCTTCTGCTCGATGCCCTGCTTGACGGTGACCTTTTGGCGCGCCCCGGCCAGGTTGGTCTCGACGTCGCCGAACTCCAGGCAGCGCACGTCGATGCCGCGCGCGATCAGGCGCGCGCGCAGGATGTCGGTCATCTGCTTGAGCTGGAAGTCGCTGGGCGCCGACTGGCTGATGACGTTCTCCTCCAGCGCGAACTTCGCGTCCACGCCCTTGAAGTCGAAGCGGGTGGACAGTTCGCGGTTGGCCTGGTCCACCGCATTGGTCAGTTCGTGGCGGTCCACTTCGGAGACGATGTCGAATGAGGGCATGCGGGCTGTCCGGCAGGATTGGCAAGGCGGGATTCTAGCGGTTGCGGGCGATAATGCCGACCGCCGCCGCTTCCGACCGCCTCGATGACCGCCCGCGCCACGCCCGCCGCCCTCGTGCTGATGCTGATCGCGGTGGCGCTGTTCGCGCTGATGGACGCCGGGCTCAAGCTGCTGGCGCCGCACTACCCGCCGTTGCAGGTCGCCGCCCTGCGTGGGCTGGCCGCGCTGCCGATCGTGCTGGTGTGGGCGTTGGCCACGGTGCCGGCGCGCAGCCTGCTGCGCGTGCACTGGCCGCTGCACCTGCTGCGCGGCGCGCTTGGCGTGGCGATGATGGCCGGCTTCGTCTATGGCCTGCGCACGCTGCCGCTGTCCACCGCCTACGCGATCACCTTCGTCGCGCCGCTGGTGGTGACCGCATTGGCCGGGCCGCTGCTGCACGAGCGGATCGGGCCGCAGCGCTGGTGGGCGATCGGCATCGGCCTGGCCGGCGTGCTGGTGATCCTGCGCCCGACCGGCGAGGGGATGATGACGCTGGCCGGATTGGCGATCCTGGTCGCGGCGCTGTGCTACGCGCTGGGCGCCATCACCGTGCGCATGCTGGCGCAGCGCGACAGCGTGCAGGCGATGGTGGTGTGGTTCCTGCTGCTGCTGTCGATCGCGGCCGGTGCGCTGGCCTTGCCGGGCTGGGTTCCGCTGCGGCTGGCCGACGGCGGGGTGATCGCCGGCGTCGGCGTGGCCGGCGCGCTGGCGCAGATGGCGCTGACTGAGGCGTTCCGGCGCGGCGAGGCCTCGCAGATCGCGCCGCTGGAGTACACCGCGCTGGTGTGGGGCGTGATGCTGGACGTGGCGCTGTGGGGCGTGCTGCCGGATCGGGTGACCTGGCTCGGCGCGGGCATCATTGTGGTCAGTGGGCTGTACCTGCTGCGGCGGGAGCGCGGGGAGGTCATGCCGCCGTTGCCGCCGCCTTGAGGTTTGGCGTTGTTGGTTGAAGTGCCAAGTGCCATCGAGATTTGCCCGGTTTAATAGGAAATCTCTAACGTCGTCATCCCCGCGCAGGCGGGGACCCAGTGACTTTTAACTGCTTGAAAGCAAAGGTACTGGTTCCTGAGTACGGAAATAGCAAAAGCAACGGCTTTCGCACCCGCTACGCGTGCGCGAGTCACTTTTCTTTGCTCGTGCAAAGAAAAGTAACCAAAAGAAAACACGCCCTGCCTACGCGCCCTGCGCACTACGTGCGCAGGGTTCGCTCCGCCAGCGGGATTTTTCGACGCGACATCCTGTCGCGGCGAAAAACGACGTGCATCCATGCACGCCGCCCTTCGGGTTTTCCCGCTGGCTCCGCCGCTGCGGAAGGGAACCCGGAAGAGCAACGGCAACAGCAAATGCAACAACAGCCACAGCCGCAGTCATCTAGAGTTGATGGTTTGATTTTAGATCACGTCGTCATCGTCATCGACGATCTCGATGGCTCCCTCCAGCACCTCCGCCGCGCGCTCGACCAGCGCGTGGATGCGCCGTACCGCCTCCTCGTTGGGCGCCTCGATCTCCAGCTGGTGGAAGCCGGGCGAGGCGTCGTCGACCAGGCCGGCCGAGCTGGAGTCGTCGTCGTCCATGTGCGGCATCAGGTCGCCGACCTCCTCGACGTGCTCGATGCCCTCGATGGAAAGCAGCGCGTTCATCAGCGCGCGGTTGCCGTCTTCGTCGGCGGTGACGCGCAGGCGGACCAGGGGCATCGGTGCATCCTTCGACAGGGAGGAGCCTCGAAGGCTAGGCAGGGCGGCGCTAAAGCGGCGTCATCGCGTTCTTCGCGCCGCCTGAACATCGCGGCGTCACGCGCCGTTGCGGCATCATGCGGCCATGCCCCTGCTCCTGTTGCTGCTTCCCCTGTTCGTGCTGGCGCTGTTGTGCCTGTGGATCGTGCTGCTGCCGCTGTCGCTGTGGCAGCGCTACCGCATCGGCAGGATGCGGGTGCGGCTGCGGCCGTGGTGGGTGCGCCTGAACGGCTGGCTGCTGCTGGCATCGGCGATGGTGTTCGTCGCGGTATCCGCATTGAGCAGCCTGTGGCTGCCAGGCAGCCTGGCCTGGGCGGCCGGCGGACTGGTGGGCGGCGTGTTGCTGTCGCTGGCCGGGCTGGCGTTGACGCGTTTCGAATGGCGGCCCGACGGCATGCACTACACGCCCAGCGCGTGGATCGCGCTGGGCCTGACCGCTTTGATCGCCGCGCGCATCGCGATGGGCTTCGTCCACCTGTTCCGCTACTGGCGCGAGGGCGGCGGCTGGCAGCAGGCGCTGGATCACCACAGCCTGCTGGCGGTGGGCGGCATCGTGCTCGGCTACTACCTGGGCTATGCGTGGGGGCTGCGGCGGCGCATGAACCGCCTGAACGACGACGGGCTCGCCAGAGCCCGCCGCCGGTGATGCAGGAAACGAGGGATGGGCGCGATCAGAAGCGCGCGCCCAGGCCGATGCCGACCGTCCAGGGATCCAGCCTCAGCTCGTCGCCGGTGCGCACGCCGGCCGCGCGCACGTCGGCGTCGCCCTTCATGTAGCGCGCGTCGGCGCGGGCGAACCAGGTGCTGTTGATGTTGAAGTCCATGCCGAGCGTGGCGATCGCGCCCTTGGCGGTCTCCAGGCCCACGTGCGGGCCGCCGCCGGCGATGTCCTCGTCGCTGAAGTTGGACTCGTAGTAGCCCAGGCCCACGAACGGGCGGAACACGTTGTCGGCCGCGCCGAAGTGGTACTGGCCGCTCAGTGCGATCGGCTGCTGGTCGACGGTGCCGATCTTGCCGCCGGCGTCCTTGACGCGGTGGTTGAACTTGTCGGCCGCGCCCCACAGCTCGACGGCGATGTTGTCGGTGGCGTACCAGCTCGCGCTCAGCGTGGGCGCGACGTCGCCGTCGATGTCCAGGCCGGGTTGCGGATCGGAATGGGGTTGCAGCACGGTGGCGCTGCCGACCACGGCGAAGCGCTTGCCGGAAGCGGTGTCGCTACCGGTGTCGGCGTCCTGTGCGAACGCGGTGCCGCCGGCGAAGGCCAGCGAGATCAGGGCAAGGCTCAGGGGACGAATGGAACGCATGGGTTTCTCCTCGTTATGTTTCTGCCAGCGCCCGGGAGAGGGCGAGCGCATGGTGGCGATGCGCGCATGAACATCACCCCGTGCGCGAAGTGAACCGTCGCGCAACGGCGTGGCACCGGCCGCGCGCACGCGCGCCGGCCTTCATCGGCGTCTCACCTGGCTGATCGAAAACAGGGATTTGCGGGCGTTCTGGTTCATCTTGCCGCGCCGCGTTCCCTGCCGAAGCTGGGTGCCGGATGAACGCGTGCGGACCGGGGAGTTCGCCTATACCGCGTCGAGCGCGTCGAGGTAGCGCCGCCGCCAGGCGTTGATGTCGTTCTCGCGCAGCACGTCCATCATCGCGCGCCAGCGTTCGATGCGTTGCGCGCGCGGCATCGCCGCGGCGGTGGCGATGGCGTCGGCCACGCCGTCCAGGTCGTAGGGATTGACCAGCAGCGCCTGCTGCAGCTCGTCGGCGGCGCCGGCGAACAGCGACAGCAGCAGCACGCCGGGATCGTCGGGATCCTGCGCGGCCACGTATTCCTTGGCGACCAGGTTCATGCCGTCGCGCAGCGGCGTGACCAGGCCCACGCGCGCCATCCGGTAGAAGCCGGTCAGGGTGGAATGGGCGAAGTTGCGGTTGACGTAGCGCAGCGGCGTCCAGTCCGGCGCGGCGTGCGCGCCGTTGATGTGGCCAGCGATCTGTTCGAGCTGATTGCGCAGCGACTGGTACTCGGCGACCTCGCCGCGCGAGACCGGGGCGATCTGCAGGAAGGTCAGGCTGCCCTTCTGGTCCGGGTGGCGCTCCAGGTAGCGCTCGAAGCCGTGGAAGCGCTCCGGCAGGCCCTTGGAGTAGTCCAGCCGGTCCACGCCGATGGCGAGCTGGCGGCGGGTCAGGCTCTCGCGCAGGTCGCGCAGCGCCGGCTTGGACATCGCCGCGCGCGCCTGGCTGGCGATCAGCGCGGTGTCGATGCTGATCGGGAACGCGCCGGCGCGCAGACGGCGCCCGCCCGGCGCTTCCAGCAGGCCGTCGCCCAGCGGCCGGCCGCCGCCGAACAGCCGCGCATAGGCGAGGAAGCGCTCGACGTCGCGCACGGTCTGGAAGCCGACCAGGTCGTAGGCGTACAGGCTCTGGAACAGCCGCGCGTGATCCGGCAGCGCCTGCAGGATGTCGGCCGAGGGCATCGGCACGTGCAGGAAGAAGCCCATCCTGCAGCCGACGCCGCGCTCGCGCAGCAGCGCCGCCAGCGGGATCAGGTGGTAGTCGTGGATCCAGACGGTGTCGTCCTCGCGCAGCAGCGGCGCCAGCCGGTCGGCGAACAGCGCGTTGACGCGGCGGTAGCCCTCGCGGGTGGCGCGGTCGTAGTCGACCAGGTCCAGGCGGAAGTGCAGCAGCGGCCACAGCGTGCGGTTGGAGAAGCCGTTGTAGTAGGCGTCGTAGTCGCGCCGGTTCAGTTCCATCGTGACGTAGCGGATGTCGCCGTCGCTTTGCTCCTCGATGCGGCCGCCCGCGTCGCGGGTGATGCGGCCGTTCCAGCCGAACCACAGGCCGCCGCGCTCGCGCAGCGCCGCCAGCAGGCCGACCGCCAGCCCGCCGGCGCGGTTCTCGCCCGGCATCGCCACCCGGTTGGACACCACCACCAGTCGGCTCACGAAGCCTCCTGCCAGGAGCGCGACAGCCGCATCGCCGCGATGATCAGGCCCACGTGCGAATAGGTCTGCGGGAAGTTGCCCCACAGCGTGCCGTCCTCGAAATCCAGATCCTCCGACAGCAGCCCCAGGTGGTTGCGCCGTTGCAGGATGCGCTCGAACAGGCCGCGCGCCTCCTCGTGGCGGCCGATCGCCGCCAGCGCGTCGATGTACCAGAACGTGCACAGGGTGAAGCTGGTCTCCGGCGTGCCGAAGTCGTCCGGGGCGATGTAGCGGAACAGCGCGTCGCCGCGCCTGAGCTCGCGGCCGATCGCCTCGACGGTGGCGACGAAGCGCGGGTCGTCGGCGTCGATGAAGCCGATGTCGGCCAGCAGCAGCAGCGAGGCGTCCAGGCGGTGGCCGCCGAAGGCGTCGGTGAAGTGCCCGCGCTCGGGGTTCCACGACTCGGCCAGCACGCGCTGGCGCACACCGTCGGCGCGCTGCCGCCAGCGCGCCGCGCGATCGTCCAGCTGCAGCCGCGCGGCGATCTTGGCCAGCCGGTCGCAGGCGGCCCAGCACATCGCCGCGGTATAGGTGTGCACCTCGGTGCGGCCGCGGAATTCCCACAGCCCGGCGTCGGGCACGTCGAACAGCGCGAACGCGCGCTCGCCCAGCGGCTCCAGCCGGCGGAAGGTGTCGGCGTCGCCCGGGTCGACCAGGCGCTGGTCGAAGAACAACTGGGTGGAGGCCAGCACCACGCTGCCGTAGACGTCGTGCTGCTTCTGCACCCAGGCCAGGTTGCCGCGCCGCACCGGCCCCATGCCACGGTAGCCGGCCAGGCTCTCGACCTCGTACTCGTGCAGGTGCTCCTCGAAGCCGATGCCGTACAGCGGTTGCAGGGTGCCGTCGCTGGTGGCGATGTTGAAGATGTAGCGCAGGAACTCCTCCATGCTGCGGGTGGCGCCGAGCCGGTTGAGCGCGCGCACCACGAAGGCCGCGTCGCGCAGCCAGCAGTAGCGGTAGTCCCAGTTGCGCGGGGTGTGCGGCGCCTCCGGGATGGAGGTGGTCATCGCCGCGATGATCGCGCCACTGTCCTCGTACTGGCACAGCTTGAGCGTGATCGCGCTGCGGATCACCGCTTCCTGCCACTCCAGCGGCACCGACAGGTAGCGCACCCATTCGCGCCAGTAGCCGGCGGTGCGCTCCTGCGCCTCGTGCGCGTAGCCGGCCACGCTGCGCGCCAGCGGCTCGTCCACGCCCAGCACCAGGTGCACCGGGTGCGAGAGCACGAACGGCGTCTCCTCGCGGATGAAGCGCACCGGCACGTCGCTGGTCAGGCGCAGGGTGAAGTCCGGCAGCAGCCAGCGCACGTGGTTGCTGCCCCAGGTGGTGTCCGGCCTGCGCGCGCCCCAGTCGGCCAGCGGCCGCACCCGCACGCGGATGCGCGGGTTGCCGGACAGCGGCCGCACCTGCCGGATCAGCGAGACCGGGCGGTAGAAGCGATCGTGCTGGCGCCAGCGCGGGGCGAAGTCGATGATCTCGATCGCGCCGCCGTGGCGATCGTGCAGCACGGTGCGCAGGATGGCGGTGTTCTTCAGGTAGTGCTGCTCGCCGCCAGCGTGATCCTCCAGCTCGATCGCGCAGTCGCCGCCGTCGTGTCCGCGCGGCGACAGCAGCGCGCAGAACGCCGGGTCGCCGTCGAAGGCGGGCAGGCAGCTCCACACCACCCGGCCGCGGCGATCGATCAGCGCGCCGAAGCTGCCGTTGCCGACCACGCCCAGGTCCAGGCTGGACGGTTCGAAGGAAGGGGATTCGGAAGAAGCGTCGGTCACGCGCGGATTCCTGTCGGCGGCGATGAAGGGGAGCGGGCGTTGGCGCGCAGCCAGTCGTGCACGGCGCCCGGCCCGGCCAGGGTGTGGGTGGCCTGGCTGGGCTCGCGCGCGCCGACGCGCACGCTCCAGCCGCCCAGCGCGTTGGCGGCGGCGAAGCCGAACTCGTCGGTCAGGTCGTCGCCGACGAACACCGGCGTGCGGCCCAGGAACGGCGGCTGCGCCATCAGCAGGCGCACCGCGCGGCCCTTGTCGGTGTCGGCGGGGACCAGTTCGATCACGTGATCGCCCGGTTGCAGGCGATAGCCTTCGATGGCGTCCACGTGCGCCTGCGCCAGCGCGCCGATCCGGTCGGCCAGTTGCGGCGCGGCGCGCCAGTGCAGCGCCAGGTGGGTGCCCTTGTCCTCGACGCGGAAGCCGGGATGATCGCGCGCCATCGCCATCGCCGCTTCCTTCAGCCTGGCCAGCGCCGGCGGCGCCAGGTAGGCGCCGGACCGCGGCATGCCGCGGAACTCGTGCCCGTGCAGCCCGGCCGCCGGCAATTGCAACGGCGCGAACAGCCGATCCAGTTGCTGCAACGGCCGCCCGCTGACCAGCGCCAGCGCGCCGTCGAGGCGATCGCTGAGCGCCTGCAGGATCGGCAGCGCGCCGGCCGGCAGCTTCACCTGCGCCGGGTCGGGAGCGAAATCGAGCAGGGTGCCGTCCACGTCGAGGAACAATGCGCAGGCATCGTCGAGCACGGGGGGCGGCGGGCGGCGAGGGGGCTTCGCATCGTCCATGCCGGGCATTCTGCCGGAGGGGATCTAAGGGCGATGTGTAGGCGGGGATGGAGCAGAGGCCAGGGATTGGAAGCCGGAGGCGAGGAAAAGCGCATCGGCTATCCTCGAAATCGAGTCCCCTACCCCTAGCCTCCAGTCTCCAGCCCCTAGCCCCTAGCCCCTAGCCTCTAGTCCCCACAACAAGGCCTCCGCATGAAAACCGCAAGCTTCGCCCTGGCCATCCTCATCGGCATGCTGCTGCCCCTGCAGGCGCTGATCAACGCCGCGCTCGGCCGGCACAGCGGCGCCGGCGCGTTGTTCGCGGCGCTGGCGTCGTTCTCGGTCGGCACCCTGGTGCTGGGCGTGTGCTGGCTGGCGATGCGTCCTTCGCTGGGCGAGCTGGCGCTGGCGAAGGTGCCGTGGTGGGCATGGACGGGCGGGGCCATCGGCGCAATCTATGTCGCGGCCTCGACCCTGCTGATCAGCCGTACCGGCGCGGCCTCGCTGATCTGCCTGGTGGTGGCGGGACAGTTGATCGGATCGCTGTTGCTGGACCACTACGGCGTGCTGCAGGCGCGCCAGCCGGTCGATGCGGTGCGCCTGTTCGGCGCGCTGCTGGTCGCCGCCGGCGCCTTGCTGGTGGTGCGGCCCTGGCAGGCGGCCGGCGGGGGATGATGCACGCACGCCCGCGCGCGACTGCATGGCGCGGGTGCCGGAATCGGCATGGCAGGAGGATGCGCCGGCGTATCGTCTGCCTGGCGGCAACCGCGCGATCCGATCGGAAACCGGCCCGACCAAAGAGATACCAGCGCGCATCGAAAACGCGCGCGATGCGGCATTGGCCGCCGATGTCCCGCGACAACGCGGAAAAACTTGCCGGCAGAGGTTGGCGCGATGCCCGGCGATGGCCACAATAGGGGTTCCCTTTTCGAAGCCCATCGCTGGAGTTGCTCATGGCCGACCTCAAGGAAGCACGCGTTCCCGACATCGGTGACTACAGCGACGTGCCCGTGATCGAAGTGCTGGTCGCCGTCGGCGATACGGTGAAGAAGGACCAGGGCCTGGTCACGCTGGAGTCGGACAAGGCCACCTTGGAGGTGCCCTCGGCGCACGCCGGCGTGGTCAGGGAGCTGAAGGTCAAGCTGGGCGACACGCTGTCGGAGGGCGCGCTGGTGGCGATCATCGAGGCCAGCGGGTCCGGCGCCGCCCCGGCCGCGCCCGCGCCCGCCGCCGCGCAGGAATCCAGGCCCGCCGCCGTCGCCGCCCCGGCGGAAGCGCGCGAGGCCGACCCGGTGGTCGAGCCGGTCAACGTCAACAAGCAGCCCGATCGCCTGGCCCAGCGCGACATCGCGCAGGCGCAGCAGTCCACGCCGCAGGCGCTGGACGGCAGGCCCGGCATCGACCCCGAGGCCGCGCCGCCGCGCAGCCCGCCGGTCGAGTTCAACGCCGATCGCGTGCTGCCGGACAAGGTGCCGCACGCCAGCCCGGCGGTGCGCCTGTTCGCGCGCGAGCTCGGCGTCGACCTGGCCCAGGTCAAGGGCAGCGAGCGCAACGGCCGCATCAGCCGCGAGGACGTGCAGCGCTACGTCAAGGCCGCCCTGGCCGGCGGCGCGCCGTCGCCGGGCGCGCCCGTGGCCGCGGGTGGCGGCCTCAACCTGCTGCCGTGGCCGAAGGTGGACTTCGCCAAGTTCGGCGAGGTCGAGACCGTCGCGCTGTCGCGCATCAAGAAGATCTCCGGCGCCAACCTGGCGCGCAACTGGGCGATGATCCCGCACGTCACCCAGCACGATCACGCCGACATCACCGATCTCGAGGCGCTGCGCGTGGCGCTGAACAAGGAGAACGAGAAGTCCGGCATCAAGCTGACCATGCTCGCCTTCCTGATGAAGGCCAGCGTGGCGGCGCTGAAGAAGTATCCCGAGTTCAACGCCTCGCTCGACGCCGGCGGCGAGAACCTGGCGCTGAAGAAGTACTTCCACATCGGCTTCGCCGCCGACACGCCGAACGGGCTGGTGGTGCCGGTGATCCGCGACGTCGACAAGAAGGGCGTCAACGAGATCGCGCAGGAAAGCGGCGAACTGGCGAAGAAGGCGCGCGAGGGCAAGCTCGGCCCGGCCGAGATGTCCGGCGGCTGCTTCTCGATCTCCTCGCTGGGCGGCATCGGCGGCGTGGCCTTCACCCCGATCGTCAACGCGCCGGAAGTGGCCATCCTCGGCGTGTCCAAGTCGTCGATGCAGCCGGTCTGGGACGGCAAGCAGTTCCAGCCCCGCCTGATGCTGCCGCTGTCGCTGAGCTACGACCACCGCGTCATCGACGGCGCCGCCGCGGCGCGCTTCACCGCCTACCTGGCGCAGCTGCTGGCCGACCTGCGCCGCGTGCTGCTGTGACGCCGCGCCGCCTCGCACCGCTGCTGGGCATGGCGCTGCTGCCGCTGGCGGCCGCCGCCGGCGCGCGCGAGTGCCAGGTGGACCTCGGCCACGGCTGGCCGCCGGCCACCGCCAACTACGGCGAGGCCGCCGAGCAGTTGTTCACCGACGGCGTGCGGCCCGCGCTGGCGCTGACCTGGCTGCCGCACACCGGCAAGGAAAGCGGCCTGGCCCTGTGGCCGGGCGCCGAGGGCGCGGACTGGCGCCTGCGCTACAGCCGCGCGGACCAGCGCATCCTGTACTGGCAGAGCGGAGGCACCCGCGCCGGCATGCAGTTGCGCACCGCGCAGCAGCCGGACGCGCGCGAAGTGCCGATGCCCGCCGCGCTGGCGCAGCGGCTGCTGGGACTGTGGCGGCAGGCCCTGCAGCAGGCGGTGCCGGCCGATCGCACCGCGCCGGTGCTGGAGCGCGAGGTGATGTCGCTGGCGCTGGGCGAGGACCGCTACAGCGGCGCCGCGCCGCGCTGCGGCCCGGCCGGATACATCATCGAGCAGGCCACGCGGTTGATCGAGGCCACCGACACCAAGGACAGCAAGCGCGACCGTCGCTGGGACGCGCTGAGCGAATCGCTGGACGAATTGCAGCAATCCCTCGCCGGCCAAGGCGGCTGACAGGAACGGGAGACAACATGGCAGTCATCGAAATCAAGGTTCCGGACATCGGCGACTACGCCGACGTGCCGGTCATCGAAATCCTGGTCGCGGTCGGCGACACGGTGAAGAAGGACCAGGGCCTGGTCACGCTGGAATCGGACAAGGCCACGCTGGAAGTGCCGTCCACCGCCGCCGGCGTGGTCAAGGAGCTGAAGGTCAAGCTGGGCGACACGCTGTCCGAGGGCCACGTCGTGGCGCTGCTGGAAACCGCCGCCGCCGCCGCACCGGCCAAGGCGGAAGCGCCCGCGCCCGCGCCGGCAGCGGCGCCGGCCGCCGCGCCGGCCAGCAAGCCGCCGGTCACGCCCTCGCACCGCGCGCCTGCCGAGCCGCCGGCGCCGAAGCCGGCGCTGGGCACCGGCAAGCCGGCCGACGTCGAATGCCGCATCGTCGTGCTCGGCTCCGGCCCCGGCGGCTACACCGCCGCCTTCCGCGCCGCCGACCTGGGCCTGGACACCGTGCTGGTCGAGCGCTACGACAGCCTCGGCGGCGTCTGCCTCAACGTCGGCTGCATCCCGTCCAAGGCGCTGCTGCACTCGGCGGCGATCATCGAGGAAGCCGCGCACGCCGGCGAATGCGGCATCGAGTTCCCGGCGCCGAAGATCCACCTCGACAAGCTGCGCGGCTACAAGGAAAAGGTCGTCGGCCAATTGACCAAGGGCCTGGTCGGCATGGCCAAGCAGCGCAAGGTGCGCACGGTGCAGGGCGTGGCGAAGTTCGTCTCGCCGCACGAACTGGAGATCGCCGGTAGCGACGGCAAGACCCAGCTGCTGCGCTTCGAGCAGTGCATCATCGCCGCCGGTTCGCAGGCGGTGAAGCTGCCGAACTTCCCGTGGGACGACCCGCGCGTGATGGATTCGACCGACGCGCTGGAACTGGCCGAGGTGCCCAGGACCCTGCTGGTGGTCGGCGGCGGCATCATCGGCCTGGAGATGGCGACGGTGTACGCCGCGCTGGGCGCCAAGGTCACCGTGGTCGAGTTCATGGACCAGCTGATGCCCGGCGCCGACAAGGATCTGGTCAAGCCGCTGGCCGACCGCCTGAAGAAGCAGGGCATCGAGGTGCACCTGAAGACCAGGGCGGCCGGCGTCAAGGCCGAGAAGAAGGGCATCGCCGTCACCTTCGAGGCGGCGACCGAGGGCGAGAAGCCGGCGCTGGAGTCGGGCAGCTGGGATCGCGTGCTGGTCGCCGTCGGCCGCGCGCCGAACGGCAGGAAGATCGACGCCGACAAGGCCGGCGTGCAGGTCAGCGATCGCGGCTTCATCCCGGTCGATGCGCAGATGCGCACCAACGTGCCGCACATCTTCGCCATCGGCGACATCGTCGGCAACCCGATGCTGGCGCACAAGGCCACGCACGAGGGCAAGCTGGCCGCGGAAGTGGCGGCCGGCGAGAAGAAGGAGTGGGTGGCGCGGGTGATCCCGTCGGTGGCCTACACCAGCCCGGAGATCGCCTGGGTCGGCGTGACCGAGACCGAAGCCAAGACCAAGGGCCTGAAGGTCGGCGTCGGCAAGTTCCCGTGGGCGGCCAGCGGCCGCGCCATCGGCATCGGCCGCACCGAGGGCTTCACCAAGCTGATCTTCGACGAGGCCAGCCACCGCGTCATCGGCGCGGGCATCGTCGGCGTGCATGCCGGCGACCTGATCTCCGAACTGGCGCTGGCGATCGAGATGGGCGCCGAGGCCGGCGACATCGGCCACACCATCCATCCCCACCCGACGCTGGGCGAGACGGTGGCGATGGCGGCCGAGGTCTACGAGGGCACCATCACCGACCTCTACATCCCGAAGAAGAAGTAGTGCCCCTGCGTGGGAGCGACGTCAGTCGCGACAGGCAGAACCGTACAGGTTGCCGTCGCGACTGATGTTGCTCCCACTCAGGCGGTCAGCGCCGTCGCCGCGCGTTCGCCGCGGCGGCGCTCGATGCGCTTCCAGATCTTCTCGTGGAAGTGGAACACGACGGTGTTGCAGGCCGGCTCCACCAGCGCCAGCGCGCCACCGACCAGCCAGCTGCCGGTCAATGCCCAGCCGACCAGGAAGGCGACCGAGAAATGCAGGACGGCGAAGGAAAAGGTCTTGGTCATGGCCAGCACCCGATGAGATTCATTCTCATTATGGGGAGGGTCATCACCATGTCCAATGAATCTTGCCGCTCATTCCAATAGGCGATAGCTATTGATTCATCCGCTGCCTTGTCGCATCCCTGTTCCTTCATCTGGCGCGAGCCGGATGACGAATCCCCCCTTCACCATCATCCCCGCCTGCACGGGATGACGGATGATCCGAAGATTCCCTAGAACGCCAGCGTCAACCCCGCCACCGGCCCCTTGAAGCGCTGGTCCAGCCCCAGCAGGCCGGCCCCGCCGCTGCGCTCCACGTCGAGCTTGAACCAGTCGTAGCCGACGAACACGCCGAAGTTCGGCGTGAAGCGGTACTCGGCCAGCGCGTTGGCGCGGGTGATGCTGCCGTCGTAGTCGCCGAAGTCGCCCCAGTCCGCGTCCAGGTACTGCCCCTGCAGGTTGAACAGCCAGCGCTCATTGGGCGTGGCGGTCAGGCGCAGGCCGACCACCGGCGCGTAGCCGTCCTCGCTGGCGCGCGCGTCATAGCTGTCGTCGCCGGCCTCGGCGTACAGCCGGCCCTCGACCTTGGCCCACTCGGCGCCGATCTGCAGCCCCATCGTGAAGGTCGCCGTATCGACCACCGAGTAGTCGTACATCAGGCTGGCGAGCTGGAACTTGATGTTGCTCTCGGCGTAGCTGCCGGCCGGCAGGGTCACGTCGTCGTAGGACAGATCGCTGCCCAGCGTGGCGCGCTGGTCCTTGTCGTACTGGAAGTAGTCGAAGATCAGCCGGTTGCGCTGGCCCAGGCGGAACACGCCGTCGATGCGCGGTACCCATTCCTTGCTGCCGAAGTCGTAGCCCTCGGCGAACGAGAAGTCCTCGTCCAGGTATTCGGTGACGCCGCGCAGCTCGCCGCTGGCATCGGCGTTCATCGCGCCGATGCGCAGGGTGAAGCGGTCGTGATCGGCGTCCTGCGCGCAGGCGGCATGGGAAGCCAGCGCCAGGAAAAGCGCACCGGCAGGCACAAGCAATGACTTCATCGTTGCGGCTCCAGATGGGGGAATGGGCCGGGAAAACAGGCCCGAAGTGGCCCCACCTTGCGGCAGCTGCGGTGGAGCGGGAGTGAAAGCGCATGACGGAACGCGCGGCGCGCAATCGCCACGCGCGATGATTCGGAAGACGCAGCTACGCGAGGTTCTGCCGCAAGACCGCAGGCCGCCCGCGCCACTGCCCGGGCGTCATGCCGGTCCAGCGGGTGAATGCCCGGTAGAAGGGACTGAGTTCGGCGAAGCCGAGTTCCAGGGCGATGTCGCGGAAGGCTTTTTCGGTTTCGCCGACCTGTTGCAGCGCCGCCTCGCGGCGCGCGCGATCCAGCAGATCCGCATAGCAGGTCCGCAGCGACTGCAGCTGGCGCGCCAGCGTGCGCGGGCTCAGGCCCAGCGCGCGGGCCGCCTGTTCGCGGGTGGGCGGCGGCAGCCACGGCTGGCGGCCGATCCAGGCCTGCACCGCGTGATCCAGCCGCTGGCCCTGCGCCAGTTGCGACAGCTGCGCCGTCGCGAACGACTCGTGCATGCGCGCCAGCTGCGGATTGGCCTGCGGCATCGGGCGATCCAGCACGGCGTTGTCCAGCAGCAGCCCGCTGAAGGCCGCGTTGAATTCGATCGGGCAGGCGAAGACGTCGCGGTAGGCCGGCAGCGGCCCCTGTGGCGGGTGGCCGAAGCGCACGCGCAGCGGCCGCAGCGGCTGCCGGGTGACCCATTGCGCGGCGTTCACCACCGTCGCCAGCACCGCCTCGACCTGCTGCGGGCTGAAGGCCAGATCGCCCTGGCGCGGGTGGTAGATCAGCCAGCTCGCCTCATCGACCGCGAGCAGTTGCAGGCGCATGCCGTCGGAAACCAGGCTCTGGTACTTCTGGATGGCCGTCAGGGCCTGCCTCAAGGTGGCGGCCGACTGGACGATGAAGCCGACCACGTTCAGGCTGGCCGGCCCCGCCGACGAGCCGGCCTTGAGGCCGAAACCGGGATCCCCGGTCAGCGCGGTCGCGGCCCGCCACAGGCGGGTGATGTGATCGATGGGCCAGCGTTCGAGCGCGAGCGCCGCCGGCGCGATGCCGGCCGCCGCCACCAGCGCGTGGTCGGCCACGCCCTGCCGGCGCGCCTGCGCGAGCACGGTCTGGACCCAGCTGATCGATACCGTGGCCTCTGTGGTCAATCCGGTTGGCCTGCAAGGTCAATGCCGCCGCATCTTACCTGCCTAAGCTGCGCGAAGGGGCATCGGGCAATGACAGGGGGCGGCATGGCGGACACCCTTCGCACGGACGTGCTGGTGGCGGGCGGCGGGCTGGCCGGCATCGTCACCGCGCTGGAATGCCTGCGCGCCGGCCTGCACGTCACCGTGGTGGACCGCGACAGCCCCGAGCGCCTCGGCGGCCTGGCGCTGTGGGCCTTCGGCGGGATGGCGCTGGTGGACACGCCGCTGCAGCGGCGCATGAAGATCCCCGATTCGCCCGAGCGCGCGCTGCGCGACTGGCTGCGCTTCGGCGAGCTGGGCGAGGCCGACGTCTGGCCGCGCCGCTGGGCCGAATACTACGTGCAGCACTCGCGCGGCCAGGTCCACGACTGGCTGGTGTCGCAGGGCATCAGGTTCTTCCCGGCGGTGAGCTGGGTCGAGCGCGGGCGCTTCGGCGAAGGCAACAGCGTGCCGCGCTACCACATCGTCTGGGGCACCGCGCGCGAGCTGGCGCGCCGCATGGTCGCGGCGATGCAGGCGGCCGGCTCCGGCGGGCGCCTGCGGCTGCTCAGCGGCCACCGGGTCACCGCCATCGAGCACGGCGCGGGCCGGGTCGCGGGCGTGCAGGTGGCCGGGGAGGCCGGCGGCGCCCGGATGCGCGTGGAGGCGCCGGTGGTGGTGCTGGCCACCGGCGGCATCAACGGCTCGCACGAGCAGGCGATCGCCCACTGGCCGGCCCGGTGCCCGCGCCCGGCGGAGATGCTCAACGGCGCCCATCCCTTCGCCGACGGCCAACTGCACCGGCGGGTGGCCGACGAACTCGGCGGACAGGTCACCCATGCCGGCGAGATGTGGAACTACGCCGCCGGCATCCCGCACCCGCAGCCGCACTTCCCCGGCCACGGGCTGTCGCTCATCCCCTGCAAGTCGGCGCTGTGGCTGGACCACCAGGGCCGGCGCATCGGCCCCGAGCCGCTGGTCACCGGCTTCGACACCCATGACCTGTGCCAGCGGGTGGCCGCGCTGGACAAGCCCTGGACCTGGCAGCTGATGAACTGGCGCATCGCCGCCAGGGAGTTCGCCATCTCCGGCGCCGAGCACAACCCGCGCCTGCGCGACCGCCAGTTCGTGCGCTTCGTGCTGGAAACGCTGCGGGGCAACCACCGGCTGGTGCGGCAGATGCAGCGCGAGAGCCCGCATTTCCTGGTCGACGACCGCCTGGCCGGGCTGGCGCGGAAGATGAATGGCCTGACCGGCAGCGGCGACATCGATCCGGACGTGCTGCAGGCCACGGCCGACGCCTTCGACGCCAACTTCGGCAACGGCCTGGCGCTGGCCAACGACGACCAGATCCGCCGCATCCTGCACGCGCGCCAGTGGCGCCCGGACCGGCTGCGCACCTGCAAGCCGGCGCCGCTGCAGGCCCGGGGGGCCGGGCCCTACATCGCCATCCAGACCCGGCTCATCACCCGCAAGAGCCTGGGCGGCCTGCAGACCGACCTGCACAGCCGCGTGCTGCGTGCCGACGGCAGCGCGGTGCCGGGGCTGTACTGCGTGGGCGAGGCGGCCGGCTTCGGCGGCGGCGGCGCCCACGGCAGGCGCTCGCTGGAAGGCACCTTCCTGCCCGGCTGCATCCTCACCGCCCGCGCCGCCGCGCGCTCCATCGCGGCCGGCGGCTGAGGCCGGGCCGGGACCGAGGGCCATCTCCATGCCACTGCAACTGCCCGCCACCGCCGCCGACTACCGACGCCTCGCCCGGGCCAGGCTGCCGCGCTTCCTGTTCGACTACGTGGACGGCGGCGCCGGCGAGGAGCAGACCCTGCGCGCCAACGAAGCCGACTGGGCGAAGGTGATCCTGCGCCAGCGCGTGCTGGTGGACGTCGAGGGCGTGGACACCGGCGCCGTGCTGGCCGGGCAGGCCTGCGACATGCCGCTGGCGCTGGCCCCGGTGGGCCTGGCCGGCATGATGGCCCGCCGCGGCGAGGTGCAGGCCGCGCGCGCGGCGGCGGCGGCGGGCGTGCCCTTCACCCTGTCCACCGTGGGCATCTGCCCGCTGCAGGAAATCCAGCGCGCCGTGGCCCGGCCGGCGTGGTTCCAGCTCTACATGCTGCGCGACCGCGGCATCGTCCAGGCCCTGCTGCAGCGCGCCTGGGACGCCGGCTGCCGCACCCTGGTCTTCACCGTGGACCTGCCGCTGCCGGGCTTGCGTCACCGCGACATCCGCAACGGCCTGTCCGCGGGCACGGCGCGCGCGCGGCTGGGCCGGGCGCTGGACCTGCTCGGCCACCCCGCCTGGACCTGGGACGTGGCGCTGCGCGGCAAGCCGCACGCCTTCGGCAGCCTCGCCGATCACGTGCCCGACGCGCGCGACATGGACGCCTTCAAGGCCTGGGTGGACGCGCAGTTCGATCCTTCCGTCACCTGGGCCGGCATCGACTGGCTGCGCGGGCAGTGGCCCGGCACCCTGCTGCTCAAGGGCATCCTGGACGAGGACGATGCGCGTGCGGCCGTGCGCGCCGGCGCGCAGGGGCTGGTGGTTTCCAACCACGGCGGGCGCCAGCTCGATGGCGCGGCCTCGACCGCCTCCAGGCTGCCCGCCATCGTGCAGGCCGTGGGCGCGCAGGCCGAGGTGCTGGTCGATGGCGGCATCCGCGGCGGCGTGGACGTGTTCCGCGCGCTGGCGCTGGGCGCGCGCGGCGTGCTGGTCGGCCGCCCGTGGGTCTGGGCGCTGGCCGCGGCCGGCGAGCGCGGCCTGGCCGATCTGCTGCAGCGCTGGCGGCAGGAACTGCGGCTGGCCATGACCCTGGCCGGGGTGACCCGGGTGGCCGATATCAGGGCCACCCACCTGGATCGTTCCCATCCCTGACGCCTCTTACCAAGGAGACCCCATGAACGGCGCCCAAGCCCTGATCAAGACCCTTGCCGACGCCGGCGTGAGCGTGTGCTTCAGCAATCCCGGCACCTCCGAGATGCATTTCGTGGCCGCGCTGGACCACGAGCCGCGCATGCGCGCCGTGCTGGCGCTGTTCGAGGGCGTGGCCACCGGCGCGGCCGACGGCTACGCGCGCATGGCCGGCAAGCCGGCCGCCACCCTGCTGCACCTGGGCTGCGGGCTGGGCAACGGCCTGGCCAACCTGCACAATGCGCGCAAGGGCCGCGTGCCGGTGGTCAACATCGTCGGCGACCACGCCACCCACCACGTGAAGTACGACGCGCAGCTGCAGTCCGACATCGAGACGGTGGCGCGCAACGTGTCGACCTGGGTGCGCACCTCGGCCAGCACCGCGGCGCTGTGCCGCGACGCGGCCGAGTCGGTGGCCGCGTCGATGACCGCGCCGGGCAACGTGGCCACGCTGATCCTGCCGGCCGACGTGTCCTGGGGCGAGGGCGGCGTGCCTGCGCCGTTGCCGCCGGTGGCGCCGCCGCCGCCGGCCGACGACGCGGCCATCGACGCCATCGCCCAGGCCCTCCGGTCCGGCGAAAAGGCCGCCCTGCTGCTGGGCCCGCGCGCGCTGCGCGAGCCGGGCCTGCTGGCGGCCGCGCGCATCGCGGCCAAGGCGGGCGTGCGGCTGTTCGCGGAGGTCTTCCCGACCCGCATCGAGCGCGGCGCGGGCCTGCCGCACGTCGAGCGCCTGGCCTACCTGGCCGAACTGGCCTCGGTGCAGCTGCACGGACTGCAACACCTGGTGCTGGTCGATGCCAAGTCGCCGGTGTCCTTCTTCGCCTACCCCGGCAAGGCCAGCGATCTGGTGCCCGAAGGCTGCCAGGTGCACGTGCTGGCCAGCCCGGCGCAGGATGCGCTGGACGCCCTGCGGCGCCTGTCCGCCCGGCTCGGCGCCGACGCCACCGCGCCGGTGCTGCAGGCCCCGGTCCGTCCCGGCCGCCCCGCCGGCCTGGCTCACCGCCGAGAAGGTCTGCAAGGCGGTGGGCCACCTGCTGCCCGAGGGCGCCATCATCGTGGACGAGGCGCAGACCTCGGGAGTGATGCTGCCGCACTTCACCCGCGGTGCGCCGCGCCACGACGTCATCACCCTGACCGGCGGCGCCATCGGCCAGGGCCTGCCCAACGCGGTGGGCGCCGCCATCGCCTGCCCGGACCGGCCCGTGCTGGCCCTGGTCGGCGACGGCTCGGCCATGTACACCCTGCAGTCGCTGTGGACGATGGCGCGCGAACGGCTCGACGTCACCACGATCGTCTTCAACAACCGCTCCTACGCCATCCTCAACATGGAACTGCAGCGGGTGGGCGCGACCGGAAGCGCCGCCGCCGGCGGCAAGGCGCGCTCGCAGCTCGATCTGGCCAACCCGGACCTGGATTTCGTGCGGCTGGGCACCGGCATGGGCGTGCATTCGGTGCGCGCCACCACCACGCAGGCGCTGGTCGAGGCGCTCGCGCACGCGCTGCGCACGCCTGGCCCGCACCTCATCGAGGCGGTGGTGCCCAGCGCCTTCTCGGGCCTGAAGCTGCGCCTGCTGCCGCACGTCCTGGATTCGCTGGCGCGCCTGCCGCAGCCGCTGGCGCGCGCCCTCAAGCGCAAGGTCTCGCCGTGAGCGGGCGTCCGGCGCACCACCGGACCCAACAAAAAGCCCCGGGCCTGCGGGCCACGGGGCTGGGAAGGTCTGCGACGGAGCATCGGACGAGGAAGTTTGGGAAGCAGACCTCGCAGGCAATGACCCGGCGTTGCGGACAAAGTTCCGGAAATTTCACGGGAAAATTATGAACAGGGCCATCCCGGGATGGCCCGGGCGCCGTGCCGCGGACCCCCGGGTCGTGCCCCAGGCGAAATAAAGCCTGTCCCGGGCCGGATCCGGGACATCCGCCGGTTGTCCCGGAAAAAGCCTGCCTGCTATACTTTTGCGGCTCGGCGAGGCGCTTTTAGGCCGTTACCCGCTTCCTCCGCAGGACTTCCCGTGCTCAATTCCGTCGCTACGGGCCGGCGGCTGGCATTGCGCGCCGCAGCCTGGCAACTGCTGGCGGCGCTGCTGGTCGCGGCGCTGTTCCTGCTCCGGGGCCTGCCCCAGGCGCTGGCGGCGGCGCTGGGCGCGGGGGCGATGCTGGCGGGCGGGCTGGTGGCGGCCCGGCTGGCCCTCGGCGGCGGCGGCGGCGTGCTGCCGGCCGGCGCGGCGATGCTGCGGCTGGTGCTGGGCATGCTGTTGAAGTGGCTGGTGGTGTTCGCCTTGCTGGCGGTCGGTATCGGGGCCTGGAAGCTGCCCCCGCTGCCGCTGCTGGCCGGGCTCGTCGCCGGACTGGTGGCACAGGTGCTGGCCGCGGCCAGCCGTCGATAAACCGAATTCACATCAGACAGAAGGTTCCGGACACATGGCGGGCGAGGATCTGACACCCACCAGCTACATCCAGCACCACCTCCACAACCTGACCTTCCAGGTGCAGGAAGGCGGGTTCTGGGCGATCCACGTCGACACCATCGTCACCTCGGTGCTGATGGGACTGCTGGTCGTCTTCGCCTTCTGGCTGGCCACCCGCAAGGCCACCGCCGGCGTGCCCGGCAAGTGGCAGGCCTTCATCGAGATCCTGCTGGAGTTCGTCGACAAGCAGGCGCGCGACACCTACCACGGGACCAGCAAGCTGGTGACGCCCATCGCGATCACCCTGTTCTTCTGGATCCTGATGATGAACCTGCTGAAGATGATCCCGGCGGACTTCATCGCCAAGCCGCTGGAACTGCTCGGCGTGCCGTACTGGAAGCCGGTGCCGACCGCCGACGTCAACGCGACGCTGGGCATGTCGATCAGCGTGTTCTTCCTGATGCTGTTCTTCGCCTTCCGCTCCAAGGGCTTCGGCGGCTTCGCCAAGGAGTTCCTGACCGCGCCGTTCGGCAAGTGGATGCTGCCGTTCAACCTCATCCTCAACATCGTCGAATGGCTGTCCAAGCCGATCTCGCTGGCGATGCGACTGTTCGGCAACATGTTCGGCGGCGAGATCGTGTTCCTGCTGATCTGGGTGCTGGGCGGCGCCGGCATCGTCGGCATGCTCGGCGGCGCGACGTTCGGCCTGGGCTGGATGCTGTTCCACCTGCTGGTCATCCCGCTGCAGGCCTTCATCTTCATGATGCTGTCGATCGTCTACCTGAGCCTGTCGGAAGACAGCCACTGAACGCTTTCCGCTTCACCCTTCGTACCCACCGCTAACCCTTACGCAATTCGTTCCGGAGAAAACCATGGAAACCGCACTGACCGCCCTCGCTTCCGTCCAGGCCTCGACCGTTCTGGCCATCGGCATCATGATCGGCCTGGCCGCGCTGGGCGCCGGCCTGGGCCTGGCCATCATGGCCGGCAAGTTCCTGGAATCGGCCGCCCGCCAGCCGGAACTGATCCCGGTCCTGCAGGTCCGCATGTTCATCACCGCCGGCCTGATCGACGCCGCGTTCATCATCAGCGTCGCCGTCGGCCTGCTGTTCGCCTTCGCCAGCCCGTTCCTGGTCGGCGGACTGGCCCCGTAACTGCCGGTTCCAATCGGCATTCCTACGGCTCTGCCGCCGTTCCGCGTAGCGGGCGGCGGCAGCAGGCAGGAAGCCCGGCGGCCATGGCCGCGGGCGTCCTGAGCACAGGCAGAGCGCACCCATGAACATCGGTCTTACCCTAATTGCCCAGGCGCTGGCGTTCGCCGGTCTGATCTGGATCATCGCGACCTACATCTGGCCGCCGCTGCTGCGCGCCATCGAAGAGCGCCAGCAGAAAATCGCCGAGGGCCTGGCCGCTGCCGACCGCAGCCAGAAGGACCTGGCGCAGGCGCAGGAGAAGGTCAACGAGGCGCTGAAGGAAGCGCGCACCAAGGCCAACGAGATCATCGACCAGGCGCACCTGCGCGCCAACCAGATCATCGACGCGGCCAAGAACGAGGCCATCGCCGAGGCCAACCGCCAGAAGGAAGTGGCGCAGGCCGAGATCGAGGCGGCGGCCACCCGCGCCCGCGAGGACCTGCGCAAGCAGGTGTCCGCGCTGGCGGTGAGCGGTGCCGAGAAGCTCCTCAAGCGCGAAATCGACGCCAACGCCCACAAGGCGCTGCTCGACGAGCTCGCCCAGCAGATCTGAACGGACGACCCATGAGCCAGGCCTTCACCGTTGCCCGCCCCTATGCCCGTGCCGCGTTCGCGCTGGCGCGCGACGAGGGCGATTTCGCCGGCTGGTCGGCCGCGCTGGGCTTCGCCGCGCTTGCCGCCAGCGATCCGCGCGTGGCCGCCCTGCTGCCCAACCCGCAGCTGGCCCAGGCCGACGCGATCGCGCTGCTGGCGCCGGAACCGGCCGGCGAATCCTTCACCCGCTTCCTCGGCGTGCTGGCCGAAGGCCGCCGCCTGGCGCAGCTGCCGGAGATCGCCGCCCTGTACGAGCAGTTGCGCGCCGAGGCCGAGCAGGTGGTCAAGGCGAAGGTGACCTCGGCCACGGCGCTGCCGGCGGCCGAGCTGGACGCGATCAAGGCGGCGCTGCGGAAGCGCTTCGGCCGCGAGGTCGAGATCGACACCGCGGTCGACGAGTCGCTGATCGGCGGCGCGGTCATCGACGCCGGCGACGTGGTCATCGACGGATCGCTGAAGGGCAAGCTGGCGCGCCTGCAATCGGCGTTGGCGCACTGATGAAGCGGGGAATAGGGAATGGGGAATAGGGAGTGGTTGAAGCGCGGTATAGCCGCTTGACCATTCTCGATTCTCGATTCCCCATTCCCGAAAGACGTAAAGAACTCCGCGCGCCGCACGTCGCGACGCACGAAACAGGAAACCACTGAAATGGCTACCACGCTCAACCCTTCCGAAATCAGCGACCTGATCAAGACCCGCATCGAGAAAGTCAAGCTGGCCGCAGAGGCCCGCAACGAAGGCACCGTGACCAGCGTGTCCGACGGCATCGTGCGCATCTTCGGCCTGGCCGACGTGATGCAGGGCGAAATGATCGAGCTGCCCAACGACACCTACGCGCTGGCGCTGAACCTGGAGCGCGACTCCGTGGGCGCGGTGGTGCTGGGCGACTACGAGCACCTGCGTGAGGGCGACGTGGCCAAGACCACCGGCCGCATCCTCGAAGTGCCGGTCGGCCCGGAAATGCTCGGCCGCGTGGTCAACGCGCTGGGCGAGCCGATCGACGGCAAGGGCCCGATCGACGCCAGGCTGAGCGCGCCGGTCGAGCGCGTCGCCCCGGGCGTGATCTGGCGCAAGTCGGTCGACCAGCCGGTGCAGACCGGCTACAAGTCGGTCGACGCGATGATCCCGATCGGCCGCGGCCAGCGCGAGCTGATCATCGGCGACCGCCAGACCGGCAAGACCGCGATGGCCATCGACGCGGTGATCAACCAGAAGGGCACCGGCATCAAGTGCGTGTACGTCGCCATCGGCCAGAAGGCCTCGACGGTGGCCAACATCGTGCGCAAGCTGGAAGAGAACGGCGCGCTGGCCCACACCGTGGTCGTCGCCGCCACCGCCTCCGAGTCGGCCGCGATGCAGTACATCAGCGCCTACTCCGGCTGCACGATGGGCGAGTACTTCATGGACCGCGGCCAGGACGCGCTGATCGTCTACGACGACCTGTCCAAGCAGGCCGTGGCCTACCGCCAGATCTCGCTGCTGCTGAAGCGCCCGCCGGGCCGCGAAGCATACCCGGGCGACGTGTTCTACCTGCACTCGCGCCTGCTCGAGCGCGCCGCGCGCGTGTCCGAGGAGTACGTCGAGCAGTTCACCAACGGCGAGGTCAAGGGCCAGACCGGCTCGCTGACCGCGCTGCCGATCATCGAGACCCAGGCCGGCGACGTGTCCGCGTTCGTGCCGACCAACGTGATCTCGATCACCGACGGCCAGATCTTCCTGGAAACCGACCTGTTCAACGCCGGCATCCGCCCGGCCGTGAACGCCGGCATCTCGGTGTCGCGCGTCGGCGGCGCCGCCCAGACCAAGATCATCAAGAAGCTGTCCGGCGGCATCCGCATCTCGCTGGCGCAGTACCGCGAGCTGGCCGCGTTCGCGCAGTTCGCCTCGGACCTGGACGAAGCCACCCGCAAGCAGCTCGAGCGCGGCCAGCGCGTCACCGAGCTGATGAAGCAGAAGCAGTACCAGCCGATGTCGATCGCCCACCAGGCGCTGTCGATCTACGCGGTCAACGAGGGCTACCTGGACGACGTGCCGGTCAACAAGATCGGCGCCTTCGAGGAAGCCCTGCACGCGCACTTCGACAATACCGCCGGCGACCTGGTCAAGACGATCAACGCCAGCGGCAACTGGAACGACGAAATCGAAGGCGCCTTCAAGAAGGGCATCGGCGAGTTCAAGGCCACCGGCTCCTACTGAGCCGGCCGGGAATAGAGAATAGGGAATCGGGAATCGTCAGAAGCGAGAAGCGGGCCGGCTTTGCCGATTCCCCATTCTCCATTCCCGATTCCCAGTGAGCGGAGCGAGCAATGGCAGGCGGCAGAGAAATCAAAACCAAGATCAAGAGCGTGCAGAACACCCGCAAGGTGACCCGTGCGCTGGAAATGGTCTCGGCCTCCAAGATCCGCAAGGCGCAGGATCGGATGAAGACCTCGCGCCCGTACGCGCGCGCGATGAAGCAGGTGATCGGCCACCTGGCCCAGGCCAACACCGACTACCAGCATCCGTTCCTGGTCGAGCGCAAGGACGTCAAGCGCGTCGGCTACATCGTCATCTCCTCCGACCGCGGCCTGGCCGGCGGCCTGAACAACAACCTGTTCCGCAAGGCGCTGGGCGAACTGCGCCAGTGGCAGGACAAGGGCGCCGAGATCGACGTGGTGACCATCGGCCAGAAAGCGTCGGTGTTCTTCCGCCGCATCAAGGTCAACATGGTCGGCAGCGTCTCCCACCTGGGCGACACCCCCAAGCTGGAGCAGCTGATCGGCGTCATCAAGGTGATGCTGGACGCCTACACCGAAGGCCGCCTGGATCGCGTGTACCTGGTCTACAACGGCTTCGTCAACACGATGACGCAGAAGGCCAGCTTCGATCAGCTGCTGCCGCTGCCGGCTTCGGAGAAGGCGGTGGCCCAGCACGACTGGGACTACATCTACGAACCCGATGCGGCGACCGTGCTGGAGCACGTGATCACCCGCTACATCGAGTCGCTGGTGTACCAGGCCGTGCTGGAGAACATCGCTTCCGAGCACGCCGCGCGCATGGTCGCGATGAAGGCGGCCAGCGACAATGCCAACAAGCTGATCGGCACGCTGCAGCTGGTCTACAACAAGGCCCGCCAGGCGGCGATCACCCAGGAAATCTCCGAAATCGTCGGCGGCGCGGCGGCGGTGTAAGAGCCGGGATACGGGATTGGAGATTAGGGATTGGATAAGAGCAGCGTGACGCGCTTTTACGAATCCCGAATCCCGAATCCCGAATCCCGAATCCCGAAATGCATTGAGATGGCGTAGGCCATCCGGACAGAACTAAAGCTAACCGGAGCAGCAAAATGAGTCAGGGCAAGATCGTTCAGATCATCGGCGCGGTCGTCGACGTCGAATTCCCGCGCGGCGAAGTGCCGAAGGTGTACGACGCGCTGAAGGTCGACGGCACCGCCATCACGCTGGAAGTGCAGCAGCAGCTCGGCGACGGCGTCGTGCGCACCATCGCGCTCGGCTCCACCGACGGCCTGAAGCGCAACCTGGTCGCCAGCAACACCGGCAAGGCCATCTCGGTGCCGGTCGGCGCCGGCACGCTGGGCCGCATCATGGACGTGCTGGGCCGCCCGATCGACGAGGCCGGCGACGTGCAGGCCTCCGACCACTGGGAAATCCACCGCGCCGCGCCCTCGTACGAGGACCAGTCCTCGGCCAACGAGCTGCTGGAGACCGGCATCAAGGTCATCGACCTGATGTGCCCGTTCGCCAAGGGCGGCAAGGTCGGCCTGTTCGGCGGCGCCGGCGTCGGCAAGACCGTCAACATGATGGAGCTGATCAACAACATCGCCAAGGCGCACTCGGGCCTGTCCGTGTTCGCCGGCGTGGGCGAGCGTACCCGCGAGGGCAACGACTTCTACCACGAGATGAAGGACTCCAACGTCCTCGACAAGGTGGCGATGGTGTACGGCCAGATGAACGAGCCGCCGGGCAACCGCCTGCGCGTCGCGCTGACCGGCCTGACGATGGCGGAGTACTTCCGCGACGAGAAGGATGCCAGCGGCAAGGGCAAGGACGTGCTGCTGTTCGTCGACAACATCTACCGCTACACGCTGGCCGGTACCGAAGTGTCGGCGCTGCTGGGCCGCATGCCGTCGGCGGTGGGCTACCAGCCGACCCTGGCCGAGGAAATGGGCGTGCTGCAGGAGCGCATCACCTCGACCAAGACCGGTTCGATCACCTCGATCCAGGCCGTGTACGTGCCCGCGGACGACCTGACCGACCCGTCGCCGGCCACCACCTTCGCCCACCTCGACGCCACCGTCGTGCTGAGCCGCAACATCGCCTCGCTGGGCATCTACCCGGCGGTGGATCCGCTGGATTCGACCAGCCGCCAGCTCGACCCGAACGTCATCGGCCACGAGCACTACGACACCGCGCGCCGCGTGCAGGCCACGCTGCAGAAGTACAAGGAACTGAAGGACATCATCGCCATCCTCGGCATGGACGAGCTGAGCGAGGAGGACAAGCAGGCGGTGTCGCGCGCGCGCAAGATCGAGCGCTTCTTCAGCCAGCCGTTCCACGTGGCCGAGGTGTTCACCGGCTCGCCCGGCAAGTACGTGTCGCTGAAGGACACCATCCGCGGCTTCAAGGCGATCGTCGACGGCGAGTACGACCACCTGCCCGAGCAGGCGTTCTACATGGTCGGCGGCATCGAAGAGGCCGTCGAGAAGGCGAAGAAGATCGCCGCTTAAGCGGCGATCTTCGGGAATCGAGAATCGAGAATCGGGAATAGTCGAAGGCGGGCAATCCGGGATCGGGACGATGCGGTGAGATGGAAGAAGCGGTGAATCCGTTTTTCCCATTCCCCATTCCCCATTCCCCATTCCCGCCTCGCACAGCGAGGCACCATGAGCACCATCCGTTGCGACATCGTCAGCGCCGAGCAGAAAATCTTCCACGGCGAGGCCACCCTGGTCGTCGCCACCGGCGAGCTGGGCGAGCTGGGCATCGCGCCCAAGCACGCGCCGCTGATCACCCGCCTCAAGCCGGGCAAGGTCGTGGTCACCCTGCCCGACGGCGAGCACCTGGACTTCGCCATCTCCGGCGGCATCCTCGAGGTGCAGCCGCAGGTGGTCACCGTGCTGGCCGACACCGCCATCCGCGCGCAGGACATCGACGAGGCGTCGGTGCGCAAGGCCAAGGAAGAAGCCGAACGCGTGCTGGCCAACCGCGCCGAGGCGATGGACCTGGCCGAGGCGCAGGCCAAGCTGGCCGAGGCGGTGGTGCAGCTGCAGGCGCTGGAGCGGCTGCGCAAGACGCTCAAGCACTGAACCCGCGCAAGGGTGATTGAACGACAGGAAAACGCCGGCGTCAGCCGGCGTTTTCCTTGGAGCGGAGGGCCTGCTTCATCGGCATTTGACGATCGCCAAGCAGCGTATGCAGTACCTGCCTGGGTTCGGCCGTGACATCGAAGTTCAGCCAGGACAACAGCATCTGCATCCCCAGGATGATGGGAAGCGCCGCCAGCATCACGGTGCCCGCCGTCGCGGGCACGCCGCTTTCGGCGGAATCGTGCCATTGCCACAGGCCGAAGCCCGCGCCCGCGGTCAGCAGCAGGCTGCCCAGCAGCAACTCCACGCTGGCGACGGAAAAGCCGCGCAGGAAATAGCTGTAGCCGATCCTGCGCAGGGTGTTGCGGAGGTTGCCCAGCAGGAAGGGGATGAGGACCTTCAACGGACTCAGGCTGCTGGGCTCGTCCTCGTAGCGGGCGCGCATCGGGATATCGACGACGAGCGCGCGGATCTGGTTGAGGTGGTAGAGCAGGTCGGATTCGAAGAAATAACGCCGGGAGACGCGTTCCAGTTCGAGTTCGGAGAGCAGTTCGCGGCGTATGGCGGTATAGCCGTTGGTCGGGTCGGAGAGCTGCCAATAGCCGCTGGAAAGCTTGGTCAGCAGCGACAGGATCGCGTTGCCCACCAGTCGGACCCAGGGCATGCCCTTGGCGAACCCGATCCGGTGGAAACGGTTGCCCTTCGCGTAGTCGGCCTGCCCCGCGAGCAGGGGACCGGCGATGCGCAGGATCAGGGCAGGATCCATCTGGCCGTCGCCGTCGAGCTTGATGACCACGTCGGCGGCCGTGGTCAGGGCGTGGCGATACCCGGTGATGACCGCACCGCCCACGCCGAGGTTCTCCGGATGGGTCAGCACGGTGACGCGCGGGTCGCTGCAATGCCGTGCGACCCATTCCCCGGTGGATTCCGGACAGGCATCGTCGACCAGGATGATCCATCCGACCTCCGGCCCGATGGATTCGATGACCGGCATGATCCGGGAGCGGACCCGGTAGCAGGGAATCACGACCGCGATGCGGTAGGCGTTGCTCATGGCTCAACGATAGACCCAATGGCGGGAGAGGAAGAAGCTGATGACGGCAAGCCCGGCCTCGACCAGCGGCTTGGCCAGCCAGGCCCGCTGCAAACCGGAATGGTGCCCGATCGCGCTCATGGCTGCGGTGCTGACGGCGGTGAGCACCAGCCAGAGGCATAGGAAGCGCAGCAGCTGGCTGCCGCCGAGGACCGCTCCCGGGCGCGCGAAAGTGAACCGTCCATTCAACCAGAAGCCGAGCATGGCGCCGGTGACCCGTCCCAAGACATTGGCGAGTTCCAGCGAAAGGCCGGCTTGGCTCAGCAGTACGGTGACCAGCCAGTCGACCAGCCACTGGAGTATGCCCATCGCCAGGAAGAGCTTTCCTTGCCTGGCCAGGCTCATGACGGCCGCCCGCTCACTCGGGCAGGCTCCACCATTCCGCCTCGCCGATTGCCGCCTTGCGCACTGCGCCGACAGCACGCAACGCCTGCGCCTGCGCAGGCGTGATGTTCTGCGGGCGCACGATGACCTCGCCGATGCGCTCGCTGCGCATGAGCTCCACCCATTCCCGACCGCTTGCATCGGCATCCGCATGCGCGGCCGCTGCGGCCAGCCGTGGCGAATACCAGGCCGTCGTGCGGCCCCTGCTGCCCAGGTCGGCGAAATAGGGGTGGGCCGGATCCAGGACCAGGACGTTGCCGCCGGCGGATGCGGATTCGCGGATGGTCGAGGCAAGGAGCCTTTCCGGAGCGTATTGCTCGAACAGGGGAGCGTCCCTGCCCTGGACCTTTATCGTCTGCTTCAACATGCCGGTGCGCAGCGTCCAGTGGCTGTTCGACTGGTACGCCAGGTTGAGCACGCACAGGCCGATCACGAGCCAGGAAAAACGGCGCACGCCGCTTTGGAAGCCCGCGGTCACCAGGACGATGGCAAGCAGGACCAGGCCGGGGTAGGCATAGCGCAGGTACTGTATGGGCACCAGCGGCAACAGCAGCACGGACGTCGCCAGCAGGGCCGCGGGCCGCGTCTGCGGGCGGAAGAAGGACAGCAGCCAGGTTCCCGCCAGGGCGACCAGCAAGAAACCGCCGCCGCCATCGAAGGTTTCCAGGTATTGATCGGTGTCGAAGGTGATGTTCCAGAGCATGCCGGCATTGAAGCCCGTGCGCCAACGCAGGTCGATGACGTTGGTAGCCGCGAAGTAATCGGATTCGAACCAGCCGTTGAACAGCGGCAGCACCGGATTGCCCGTGATCGCGGCGGCATACACATAGCTGGAACCGGCCAATGCCAGTCCGATGGCGATGATCGCCAGGATGCGCGAAGGAGAAGGCCAGGGATGGCGAATCAGCGCCCATGCCAGCAGGATGCCCGCCATGGCGGCGGACGTCAGCTTCATGGCGGCCAGTCCGCCCGCCAGGATCGCGAGTACGGCCCACCAGCGGAAGCTTCCGTCCCTGGGACCCGCGATCAGCGCCAGCATCCAGACGAGCGCGGCGGCGGAGGGCAGCTCGGTCTGCATGCCGCCGGCCAGTGCCGCGGTGAGCGGAAGGCTGCCGAACAGCGTGATCGCCAGCCAGCTCGCGGAAGGAGCAGCATCCATGTGCGCCGCCAGCCGCCAGCCACCGGCCGCGGTGACGAGCAGCCAGACGGCGTTGACCGGGCCGCGCGCTTCCGCGCCCAGCATCACCTGCGGGATGGCATGCAAGACATCCGATGCCCAGGGCGCCAATGCCCAGACCTGGAAACGCGGATCCAGGGAGTAGAAGCCCTGCTCCTGCAGTTGCCAGGGAAGCCTGAGGTGATAGGCGAGATCGTCGTACTGGAGCGTCGGCAACCAGCAGCCGGTGCTGGCCAGGCCCAGGACGAGGATCGAGAACGTGGCGGTGCGGGGAGAGGCCGCAACGGCATCCGTCCATTGCCGCCGGGCCGAGCGCAAGGCGTCGGCCAGCGGCTGGCGGCGCCATGCGATCAAGGCTGCGCAGGCCAACAGGTAAAGCCATCCCCGGTGCATGGGCAGCGGCAGAAGCCAGCCCACGCAGCCCGCGAACAGGAGTGCACCCAGCAAGCCCTGCAACGCCAACGGGCCTTGCCTGTAGACCAGGCCACCCAACGCGACGGAGGCGATGGAGAACAGGATGGTGGCCAGCACCGGCAAAGCGCCGCTGAACACCACGAGCAGCAAGGCCCAAAGCAGAATCGCAAGGCTGGCTGTCGACCATCGGACCAGGCGCTTCAGGAGCGTGGCTGTGCCCAGTACCGCCAAGGCGATCAAGAGCAGCTCGCCCATCCGCCCCGATGGCCATTGCTCCCATAGCCTGTTGGCGGCCAATCCCCCCAGCAGCAGAACCGGCCCCAGCCATGCCAAGGCATTTTCCAGCCATCCGCCGAGATGTCGCATGTCCTGCCGAGGGTCCCGATGCCAATTCCACTTATGCTATCAGCTGGGCGGCAACCGTTAATGGCGGGAAAGGAGAAGCATTCGATGAGCCAACCGTTACACGTCGTCATCCTCGCCGCAGGCGAGGGCAAGCGGATGAAATCGGCACTGCCCAAGGTGCTGCAGCCCGTCGCCGGACGACCGATGCTGGCGCACGTGATCGAAGCGGCGCGGGCGCTGCGGCCGGCCGGCATCCACGTGGTCTACGGCCACGGCGGCGAGCAGGTGCGCGCGGCGTTCGCCGACCAGCCCGATCTGCACTGGGCCGAGCAGGCGCGCCAGCTCGGCACCGGCCACGCGGTCGCGCAGGCGATGCCGGAGGTGCCGGACGCGGCCACGGTGCTGGTGCTGTACGGCGACGTGCCGCTGATCCGCGCCGAGACGCTGCAGCGCCTGTTGCGCGGCGACGCGCGGCTGGCGGTGCTGGTGGCCGAGCCTGAGGACCCGTCCGGCTACGGCCGCATCGTGCGCGACGCCGAGGGCCATGTCGCCGCGATCGTCGAGCACAAGGACGCCAGCGACGAGCAGCGCCGCATCCGCACCGTCAACACCGGCATCGTCGCCGCCGAATCCACCGCGCTGAAGCGCTGGCTGGGCGCGCTGTCCAACCAGAATGTGCAGGGTGAGTACTACCTGACCGACATCTTCGCCTCGGCCGCGGCCGAGTTCACCCCGGCCGAGATGGCGCTGGTGGCCGATCCGATCGAGGCCGAGGGCGCCAACGATCCTTGGCAGCTGGCGCAGCTCGAGCGCGCCTGGCAGTTGCGTGCGGCGCGTGCGCTGTGCCTGGAGGGCGTGCGGCTGCTGGATCCGGCGCGCCTGGACCAGCGCGGGCGCGTGCGCGTCGGCCGCGACGTCGAGATCGACGTCGACGTCATCCTCGAAGGTGAGGTCGAGCTGGGCGACGGCGTGCGCATCGGCCCGTACACGCGGCTGAAGGACGTCAGGCTCGGCCCCGGCACGCAGGTGCGCGCGCACTGCGACCTGGAAGGCGTGGTCAGCGAAGGCGCGGCGCAGATCGGCCCGTACGCGCGGCTGCGCCCGGGCACGGTGCTGGCCGACGGCGTGCACATCGGCAACTTTGTCGAGACCAAGAAGACCACGCTCGGCGCCGGCAGCAAGGCCAACCACCTGAGCTACCTGGGTGATGCGGTGATCGGCAGCAAGGTCAACATCGGCGCCGGCACCATCACCTGCAACTACGACGGCGTCAACAAGTCGGTCACCACCATCGAGGATGGCGTGTTCGTCGGCTCCAACAGCGCGCTGGTCGCGCCGGTGACGCTGGAGCAGGGCGCCACCATCGGCGCCGGTTCGGTGATCACCAAGCGCGCACCCGCCGATGCGCTGACGGTGGCGCGCGGGCGCCAGCACAGCATCGAGGGCTGGCAGCGGCCGGTGAAGAAGTAGCGCAGGCTCGGAAGCCCTCCCAAGGGGAGACGCCCCAAAGCCCTCCCCTTCAAGGGGAGGGTTGGGAAGGATGGTGTAGCGGTCAGTTGGCCGGGACTCCTCTTGTCGGGCCGGAGAACCATCCCCACCCCGGCCCTCCCTTGAAGGGGAGGGGGAAAAGCAAGGCGGCGCATGTTCTGCGCTGGTGCGGTGCCGGACGTCAACGCGAATGCGTTCGAGAGCGACGCCCCAAAGCCCTCCCCTTGAAGGGGAGGGGGAAGAGCCGTTTCAGTGGCCATCCTCCAACGGCAACTGGATCGCCACGCACAGCCCTCCTTCCTCACGGTTGTGCAGCGACAGCCGTCCGCCGTGGGCCTCGACGATCTCGCGGGTCAACGCCAGTCCCAGTCCGGTGCCGTTGCGCTTGGTCGAATAGAATGGCACCAGCGCGTTCTGCAACACCGCCTCGTTCATGCCGCTGCCGCGATCCAGCACCTCGATGCGCAGCCAGTCCGGCAGCCGGGTGAGCCGGATGCGGATCTGGTGCGGCTGGCCCATGTCGGCATCGCCGCTGGCCTCGTGCGCGTTCTTGAGCAGGTTGAGCAGCGCTTGCTCGAACTGCACCGGATCGATGCGGCTGCTCAATCCCGGTTCCGAGGTCTCCAGGGTGAAGCCGATCTGCCGGCCCAGGCCGGCCAGGTAGCTTTCCCAGTCCACCGTCTGCAACTGCGGCTGCGGCAGCTTGGCGAAGCGCGCGTAGCCGCGGATGAAGCCTTCCAGGTGGCGCGCGCGATCCTCGATGGTCGAGAAGATCTCCTCCAGCCGATCATGGCGGCCGCGCCGCAGCAGCTCGCCGCCCGAATGCGCCAGCGAGGCGATCGGCGCCAGCGAGTTGTTCAGTTCGTGGCTGATCACGCGGATGACCTTCTTCCAGGTCATCACCTCCTGCCGGCGCAGTTCGCTGGTCAGCAGGCGCAGCAGCAGCAGCTCGTGGCGGCGGCCGTTGAGGCGGAAGTGGCGGCGCGCCAGGTGGTAGACCTGCTCGTCGCCCTCGCTGTCCTCCTGGCCGACCGCGAACAGGCTGTCGCCGCCGCGCAGCATCGCCTCGCGCATCTCCACCGGCGCCTGATCCATCAGCGCGTCGAAGGCCTGTCCTTCCAGCTTCCAGCCGCCGTGCAGCAGCTTGCGCGCGGCCAGGTTGGCGAACACCACCCGGCGCACGCCGTCGCCGCCGGGCGCCAGCAGCAGCATCGCCACCGGCGTGTTCTGCACCATCGTGTCCAGCAGCAGCTCGCGCTGCACCAGGTTCTGCCGCTGCTCGCGCAGCACGTCGCCAAGTTCGCCGTGCGCCTGCACCAGCTCGCCGAGTTCGTCGCGGCCGCGCCAGTGGATGCCGAAGTTGTACTCGCCGTCGCGGTAGCTGTTGACGCTACCGGCGAGCGCGCGGAACAGCGCGTTCATCGGCCGCAGCGCGCGCCGCACCGCCAGCATCGCCAGCGGCAGCGCGATCAATGCCGACAGCAGGAACGCCAGCCAGGCATCGTCCAACCACGCATGCAGCAGCAGCGGCAGCGCGATGGTCGCCGCCAGCGCGGGCAGCAGCCACAGCAGCATGCGGCCGGCGAGCGAGCGTCGCATCATCGGCAACTACTCACGGATGCTTGATGCCGTAGCGGTCCATGCGCCGGTACAGCGCCTGCCGGCTCAGGCCGAGGTCGGCGGCGGCCTGTGCGATCACGCCATGCGCCTTCGACAGCGCGGCCTCGATGGCGGCGCGATCCGGTTCCTCGGCGTTGCCGGCCGGCCTGGCCGGCGCCGGCCGCGGCAGGTTGAGATCGGCCGCCTCGATGCGATCGCCCTGCGCCAGCAGGCCGGCGCGCTGGACGACGTTGCGCAGCTCGCGCACGTTGCCGGGCCAGGCGTGGCGCAGCAGCGCATGGCGCGCGCTCTCGGCCAGCGGCTTGTCGGCGGGGCGGAAGTGCTCGGCCAGCGGCAGGATGTCGCCCGGGCGCTCGGCCAGCGGCGGCAGGTTCAGCTCGATGGCGTTGAGGCGGTAATAGAGATCTTCGCGGAACGTGCCCTCGCGGATCATCGCCGGCAGGTCGGCGTTGGTCGCGCTGATCACGCGCACGCCGACCTGGCGCTCACGGTTGGAGCCGAGCCGCTCGAAGCGGCCGGTCTCCAGCACGCGCAGCAGCTTCATCTGCCCGGCCAGCGGCAGGTTGCCGATCTCGTCGAGGAACAGCGTGCCGCCGTCGGCCGCCTCGAACTTGCCCTCGCGCGCCTTGTTGGCACCGGTGTAGGCGCCGGCGTCGGCGCCGAAAAGCTCGGCCTCGATCAGCTCCGACGGCAGCGCACCGCAGTTGAGGGTGATGAACGGACCGCGCCTGAGCGCCGAGTTGGCCTGGACGATCTCGGCGATGCGCTCCTTGCCCGCGCCGTTGGGACCGGTGATCAGCACCGGCAGATCCGAACGCGCCACCTGGCAGGCCAGCGCGACCACGCGCTCGCTGGCCGGGTCCTCGAATACGAAGCCGCGCAGATCGTAACGCTGCGCCAGCGCGTCGCGGCTGCGGCGCTCGCGCGCGCGCCGGCGCTCCAGCTCGGCGCGCGCCTCGGCCAGTTCCAGCAGGTTGTTGACCGTGGCCAGCAGCTTGCGGTCGTCCCAGGGCTTGGCGAGGTAGTCGACCGCGCCGGCCTTGATCAGGTTGATCGCGCTTTCCAGGTGCGTCCACGCGGTCAGCAGGATCACCGGCAGATCCGGATGGCGTTCGCGGATGGCCGCGAACAGCGCCTCGCCCTCGGTTCCGGAGGTGGTGTCGGCGGTGAAGTTCATGTCCTGGATCACCAGATCCACCGCATGTTCCCGCAGCAGCGCCAGCCCGGCTTCCGGCGATTCGGCATGCAGCGTGTCGATGTCGTTGAGCGAGAACAGCACTTCCAGCGCGGTGCTGACGGCGGGGTTGTCGTCGATGACGAGGACGAGGGGCATGGGCTAGGAGCTAGGGGCTAGAGGCTAGGGGCTAGGGGCTAGAGGTTAGGGGCTAGAGGCTAGAGGTTAGGGGCTAGGGGGCTAGGGACGAGGAGACTGGTGAGCAGGGGGAGGGAGGACTTTTGTGTTGAGTGACTTGAGCAGGCCACGAAGCATTTTTCCTATCTGGTCGCAGTCGGATGCAAGTTCTTCCATATGGTCTGCTGATAGATAACCGATGCGATGAGCAATCAGGATCTGGGTTTCCAGTTCGGCAAGGGATCCTCGGCTGATGGCCAAGTGCCGCATGAAATCACGTGCGCTTGAGCGTGCATGGCCTTCGGCAATATTCGAAGGCACGGACACTGCGGCGCGGCGGATCTGCGAGGTCAGCCCAAAGCGATCTTCCGCCGGAAATCCGGAAGTGATGCGATAAACCGATTCGACCAGCGAGACCGCATCCTGCCAGACCTTTAGATCTTGATAACTCTTGAACGCAGCCAATCCCTAGCCTCCCTCTGGTTCCAACCACCACCACTAACCGCTAGCCCCTAGCCCCTAGCCCCTCCAAGTCTACGCCGACCGCGTCGCCACCGCCGGCGGCACCGAGGCCGCCTTGCGCGCCGGGCCATACACGGCGACCTGTCCCAGCAGCCACAGCAGCGCCGCGCCGACGGGCAGGTAGATCAGTGGCAGGCGCGGCAGTTCGTAGCGGCCCATCAGCATCTGGTTGATGGCGTAGGCCAGCACCATGCCGATGACGATGCCGATGCTGGCCAGCAGGAAGTTCTCGATCTGGAAATAGCGCAGGATCTGCCCGCGGGTCGCGCCCAGCGCGCGGCGGATGCCGATCTGCTTGGTGCGCTGCTGCACCCAGAAGCTGGCCAGGCCGACGATGCCCAGCGCGGTCACCACCAGCAGCGAGACGATCACCGCCACCAGCAGCCAGGCCATCGCGCGATCCTGGCGATAGTAGTCGTTGATGACGTCGGTGAAGGATCCCTGGCGCAGGATGAGCCGACGGCTGCTGTTCTTCTCCAGCGCCGCGACGGCGGCCTTCAGCACCTCGTCGCGGCGCTGCGGATCCGTGCGCAGGACGAAGCGGCCATGAGTCAGATCGCGGATAGGCAGGATTATCGTGTAGCCGGCTTCGGCCGGATCGCCCTCGCTGGTGCGGATCAGCCTATCCACCACGCCGACCACGCGATGCGGCAGATCGTTGCTGTTCCAGGCATAAATGTTCCTGCCAATCGCGCTCTCGCCGGGGAACAGCCGGTTGGCCACGTCGCGGCTCAGGATGACCGAAGGAATGTTCCGCGTGGCGCCGGTTTCGTCGAGCGCGGTCCAGTTCTGGTACTCGTCCGGGGTGAAGTCGCGGCCTTCCACCAGCCGCAGTCCGAACGTATCGACGATGCCTTCGCCGAAATAGACGCTGGCACTGAGGTTGGGCATCGGCTGTTGCGGTTGCAGGCTGATCGAACTGTTCCACGAAGAGTTGTCGAACGGCACGTGGTTGATGCTGTTGGCGAACTTCACGCCCGGGATGGCGCGCAGGCTGGCCACGTCCTGCTTGGCCAGCGCATCGGGGTTCTCGTTCCTGCCGATGCCGCCGATGTTGATGCGGACGATCTCGTTGTCGGCCATGCCGGTAGGGCGCTGCATCCGGTCCACGCGATTGCTGATCAGGAAGACCGCGTTGCAGATGATCGCGCAGGACAGCGCCACTTCGAGCACGATCAATGCGGCGGCGGTCTTGTGGCGGGCCAGGGTGGAAAGAATGGGGCGGATGTCCATGACGTCTCCGGATTCGTGGGGCGGCATTCACTCCGCCCGTTGTAGAGCGGAGCTTGCTCCGCTGCTTGGCGTGTAGCGGAGCAAGCTCCGCTCTACAGGATTTGCGCAGCGCTCCGATCTACTGGCTCTTGAGCTGGATCGCGGGCGTGACCTGCATCGCCCGCCAGGCCGGCAGCAGGCCGGCCAGCAGGCTGGCCACGATCGCCAGGGCGAAGGTCATCAGCAGCATCCGCAGATCCATGTGCGCCAGTTCGACGTAATCGGCCGGCTGCCGGCGCACGGCCCACAGCCCGAGCCAGGCCAGCGCCAGGCCGAGTACGCCGCCGACCAGCCCCACGGTCCCGGCTTCGACCAGGCACTGGGCGAAGATGGCGCCGCGGGTGGCGCCGAGCGCGCGGCGCACGCCGATCTGCGAGGATCGGCCCAGGAACTTGGCCAGCAGCAGGCCGACGGTGTTGAGCAGGCATACGGCCAGGAAGCCGAATGCCAGCCAGACCTGCAGGCGCACGTCGCCAGGGACGGCGTTGTTCTCGTCCAGCCACTCCATCACGCTGTGCAGGCGCACGTTGGTCGGCCGCTCGAAACGCCCGGCGGCGCGCTGCTGGTCGGAATAGTTGACCAGGTATTGCCGGTATGCCGCGACCTTCTCCGGGGAGTCCAGTTCGACCCAGTACTGCAGCCAGGCGCAGGGCGCGTTGGGACTCAGCGACCCTTCCTCCTCGGCGCCGGAATCACCCCAGCAGTTTATGTCGCCACGCGCGCCAAGCCGCAGTTCGCGCGAGGTCCAGAAGGGCACGAAGACCTGCTCGACTTCGGCGAAGATGTCGTTGGTGATGTCGTAGAACCTGGGCGTGGGCCGCCACTGCTCCATCACCCCGACGATGCGAAAGGCATGGCCGGAAACCTGCAGGGTGCGGCCCACGCTGTCGGCGCCGTCGAACAGCTTGTCGTTCAGCGCGCTGGAGATGACCGCCACGCGCGCACGCGCATCGTCATCGGCGGCGTTCCAGCCACTGCCGTAGCGGAAAGGCACGTCGAACATCGGGAAGAAGTCGGCCGTGGGGTAGCGCGAATCGGCTACGAAGGCATCGACCCTGCCATCTTCCGATTCCACGGCGACGGCGCCTCCGCTCATCAGCGCCTGTCGATCGCCCTTGGCATCGCGCAGCATCGCTTCGGCGTCGAAGCGGGTCATCTGGACCGAGGGATCGTCGCCGGGGGTGAAGCCGCTCATCGAGCGCGGCTCGATTTGCGGATAGAACAGTTTTCCGCTCTTGTGCGGGATGGGATCGCCGGACAGCACGTAGAACACCGTCAGCGTGGTCATGCTGGCGCCGATGCCCAGCGCGATGGCCAGCACCATCAGCGCGGTCAGCGCCTTGTTGCGCTTGAAGCTGCGCAGGGCGAGGTTGAAGTAGTAGCCGAGCATGGCGTTCCCCTTACGCGGCGGTGGAGGCGGAGTCGGTGGCGCCGGCGTGCGATGCGCGGATCAGCGCCGGCTCCACCGACAGGTCGGTGGCCGCGCCGTCGACGATGTGCACGTTGCGCTGCGCGCGCGCGGCCAGTTCCGGGTCGTGGGTGACCATGACGATGGTGGTGCCCTGGCGGTTGATCTCCTCCAGCAGTTCCATCACCCCGCGCGCCATCTGCGAGTCGAGGTTGCCGGTGGGCTCGTCCGCCAGCAGCAGGCGCGGGCTGCCGGCCAGCGCGCGCGCGATCGCGGTGCGCTGCTGCTGGCCGCCGGAAAGCTCGGCCGGGAAGTGCTTCATCCGCGAACCCAGCCCCACCCGCGCCAGCGCCTCCTCGATGCGGCGCCTGCGCTCGGCCGCCGGCATGCCGCGGTAGCGCAGCGGCACGTCCACGTTGTCGAACAGGTTGAGATCGGGAATCAGGTTGAAGCCCTGGAAGATGAAGCCGATCTTCTGGTTGCGCAGGCGCGAGCGCGCGTCGTCGCCCAGGCCGCTGACGTCCTGGCCGTCGAGCAGGAACTGCCCGCCGGTGAAGGTCTCCAGCAGCCCGGCGATGTTGAGGAAGGTGGTCTTGCCCGAACCCGAGGGACCGGTGACGGCGACGAACTCGCCCTCGCGGACGTGCAGGTCCAGCGAGCGCAGCGCATGCGTTTCGACCTGTTCGGTGCGGTAGACCTTGGATACCTGGCGCATTTCGAGCATGACGGGGTCCTTTTGGGGCTAGGAGTGAGCGGAGAGGAGTGAGAAGTGAGCAAGAGCGGAGCCAAGCAGTACCTTTAGACTTCCCGCCAAGTACTCACTCCTCACTCCTCTCCGCTCACTCCTCAATTGACAGTTACCCGCTCGGCATCGCCGAACTGGTCGCTGCCGGAGACGACGACGCGGTCGCCGGGCTTCAGGCCTTCCAGCACCTCGACCGCGCTGAGGCTGCTGACGCCCAGCCGCACCGGGCGGCGCACTGCCGAGCGGCCGTCCATGACGTAGGCATGGCGGCCGTTGCCCTGCTCGACGAACGGGCCGCGCTCGACCATCAGCACGTCGCGGCGCGTGTCCATCATGATCCGCGCCGACAGGCGCTGGTTCTGGCGCAGGCCCGGCGGCTGCTCGCCGGTGAAGCGGATGCGCGCGTTGACCTCGCCGTTGACCACTTCCGGCGACACCGCCGAGATCTCGCCGTCGTAGGGATTGCCGCTGCTGGTCAGCGTAGCCGGCATGCCGATGGCGAGATCGCGGGCGAAGCTTTCCGGCACCTTGATCTCGACCTCGAACACCGACAGGTCCACCACGCTCAGCACCGGCGCGTTGATCGCCAGGTTGGTACGCTGGCTGGCCTGCACCTGGCCGACCTGGCCGTCGAACGGCGCGCGCAGGCTCAACGCATCGACCTGCCGCTGCACCTCGGCCACCACCGCGCGCTGGCGCTGCGCCAGCAACTGCTTGTTGCGCGCGTCCAGCCCGGCGCCCCGGTCCTGCAGGCTGGCGTCGTTGCGCGCGTGGGCCAGGCCGATCTCGGCCTTCTTCAGCCCGTCCTCGGCCCGCATCATGTCGATCTGCGGCACCGCGCCGGCCTCGAAACCGCGGCGGTAGCGCTCCAGGTCGCGCTGCGCGGCGGTGCGATCGATCTCGGCCTGGTCCAGCAGCTTGCGCGCCTGCGCGCGGGTGACCGCGGCATCGAGGGTGGCGCGGCTGGCCTCGGCCTCCAGGCTGGCCAGCGTGGTCTGCTCCTGCGCCAGCTTGCTGCGCAGTTCGGGACTGTCGATCTCGGCCAGCACCTGGCCTTCTTCCACCTTGTCGCCGGCCACCACCTTCAGCGTCACCACGCCGCCGGCGATGGCGTACAGGGTCGGGCTGTTGGCGGCGATCACGCGGCCGTCGGCGGCGATGTCGCGGACCAGGTCGCCGCGCTTGACCTCGGCGATGCGCACGCGGCCGGCGTCGAAGGACTGGCTACCCGACAGCCAGCCGCGGGCGACGAAGGCGATGCCGGCCAGCACGGCCAGCGCGACGGCGGCCAGGACAAGCCAGCGCCTTCTGCTGGCCGAAGCGACGGGCGTGGACAGCGGCCGGTCTTGCGCGGAGGTGTCCCGAATCATCGATGGCATGCGTTAAGAGGAGGGTCACGCCTTCGAAGCAGATTGCGTGCCAATCGCAAGTCGATGATTCGCAAGGGGTCGCAGGGTGCCTGAAGCCTGTCCGGGTGTCCGCGGACAGCTTGCGGACACCGGCTGTCCGCCGCGGACACGTACAATCGAACTTCTCCAACCGAGGTCACCGAAGCCTATGTGCGGCATTGTGGGTGCGATCGCCGATCGCGATGTGGTTCCCGTCCTGATCGAAGGCCTCAAGCGCCTGGAATACCGCGGCTACGATTCGGCCGGCATCGCGGTGGTGGACGCGCGCGACGTGCGCCGCGTGCGCCGCACCGGCCGGGTGGCGGAGATGGAGGGCGCCGCGCATGCCGAAGGCTTCAACGCCACGCTCGGCATCGGCCACACCCGCTGGGCCACCCACGGCGGCGTCACCGAGGCCAACGCGCACCCGCACATCAGCCACGGCGTGGCGCTGGTCCACAACGGCATCATCGAGAACCACGAGGAGCAGCGCGAGAAGCTGCGCGCGCTCGGCTACGTGTTCGAATCGCAGACCGACACCGAGGTCATCGCCCACCTGATGCACCACCACCTGCAGCAGGGCATGGACCTGCTGGTCGCGCTGCAGCGCACGGTCAAGCAGCTGACCGGCGCCTACGCGCTGGCGGTGGTCAGCCGGCAGGAACCGGAGCGGCTGGTGTGCGCGCGGATGGGCTGCCCGCTGCTGATCGGCCTGGGCGAGGGCGAGAACTTCGTCGCCTCCGACGTGTCGGCGATCGTGCAGGCCACGCGCCGGGTGATCTTCCTGGAGGAGGGCGACACCGCCGAGGTCACCCGCGCCGCGGTGCGCGTGTTCGACGGCGACGACGCGCCGGTCGAGCGCGAGGTGCACGTGTCCGACGTGTCGCTGGCCTCGCTGGAGCTGGGGCCGTACCGCCACTTCATGCAGAAGGAGATCCACGAGCAGCCGCGCGCACTGGCCGACACCATCGAGGCGGCCATCGACGGCGGCTTCGTGCCGGAACTGTTCGGCGCCGGCGCCGAGGCCGTGCTGAAGGAGATCGAGGGCGTGCAGATCCTCGCCTGCGGCACCAGCTACTACGCCGGCATGACCGCGCGCTATTGGATCGAGGCCATCGCCGGCCTGCCGTGCAGCGTCGAGATCGCCAGCGAATACCGCTACCGCGCCGCGCACGCCAACCCGAAGCACCTGATCGTCACCATCTCCCAGTCCGGCGAGACCCTGGACACGATGGAGGCGCTCAAGTACGCCAAGTCGCTGGGCCATCAGTACGCGCTGTCGATCTGCAACGTGCCCGAGAGCGCCATCCCGCGCGCCAGCGACCTGGTCTGCTACACCCGCGCCGGCGCCGAGATCGGCGTGGCCTCGACCAAGGCCTTCACCACCCAGCTCGCCGCGCTGTTCCAACTCACCGTGGTGCTGGGCAAGCTGCATGGCCGCATCGATGCCGAGGCGGAAGCCGGCTACCTGGAGGAACTGCGCTACCTGCCCGGCAGCGTGCAGCACGCGCTGAACCTGGAGCCGCAGATCGCGCTGTGGGCGGAGAAGTTCGCGCCCAAGTCCGACGCGCTGTTCCTCGGCCGCGGGCTGCACTACCCGATCGCGCTGGAAGGCGCGTTGAAGCTCAAGGAAATCTCCTACATCCACGCCGAGGCCTACCCGGCCGGCGAGCTCAAGCACGGCCCGCTGGCGCTGGTCGACGCCGACATGCCGGTGGTCGTCATCGCGCCCAACGACAGGCTGCTGGAGAAGGTGAAGTCCAACATGCAGGAAGTGCGCGCGCGCGGCGGCGAGCTGTTCGTGTTCACCGACCAGGACAGCAACTTCAGCGAGTCCGAGGGTGTGCACGTCATCCGCACCCCGCGCCACGTCGGCGTGCTCAGCCCGATCGTCCACACCATCCCGGTGCAGCTGCTGGCCTACCACACCGCGCTGGCGCGCGGCACCGACGTGGACAAGCCGCGCAACCTGGCCAAGAGCGTGACGGTGGAATAGTTTGCGGCGGCCTGCCTTGCAGGCTGTGTAGAAGTAAAAAAGTCCTATCTCAAGTAATAAAGTGCTATTTCAGATAATAAATTTCTATTCTGATCGATTAACGTTCTATCCCCCGGGGCCAGGTAGCGCCCAGTTGTTGGATTGTGTCCTGATGGTTTTAGGGGAGCGGCCGCAATGAATCGTGGCCTCTTGGATTGGCATTGCGGCGTCGTCATCCGGCGCCGGGATGCTCTCATGTAATGACCCAGCGGTTCCTGCACAGGTCAGGCTGCTAAGGCATAAGCCTCGGCGGGTGTCTTCATGCCCAGCGCCTGGTGGGGGCGCCGGTGGTTGTAGAACTGGATCCAATCGCCGATCACGCGCATGGCGTGTTGCTGGGTTTCGAAGCGGTGGCGATGCGCGCACTGCTCCTTCAACGTTCGGATGAGGCGCTCGACCATCCCGTTCTGCTGCGGGCAGTGCGGGGTGATGAACTCCTGCTGCAGGCCGTAGCCGCGCACCAGCCGCGTGTAGTTGCGACTGGTAAAGACCAGGCCATTGTCCGAGCGCAGCAGGAATGGCGCCTGCACCCGGCCCAAGGTCCCGAACCGGGCGATCAACGCCTGCTCCAGCGCCGCGGCCGCGGTGCTGGCCTTGCCGCTGCGCGAGAGTTGCCAGCCCAGCAGCTGCCGGGTGTAGCAGTCGATCACCAGGGCCAGGGTGAGCCAGCCATCCCGACCACCCCAGATCCGACACAGGTCGGTCGCCCAACGTTCGTCCGGGGCCTGCGCCACCGACGGCAGCGCCTGGATCCGTGGACGAGCACCCACGGCCCGTTTGCGAACCTGCCAGCCCATCAGTTGGAAGATCCGCTGCACCGTGTTCTTGTTCATGTCCAGGAGGCCCGCCACCGTCCGGTAGCCGAACGATGGCTCTTCCTCGATCAGCGCCTTGATCGGCTCGGCCAACTCCGGCCGCACCGTCGGCGGTGCCTTGGTCGGTCGGTAGTACACCGTCCTGCGCGCCACGCCGAACCACCGGCACAGCTTCACCATCGAGACCTCGAAGCCGTCCTCCCGCAGTCCCTGCTGGATCGAGACCATCAGGTCTCGTCCTTGCCCAACAGGGACGCCAATTTTTTTCGAGCGCGCAGCTCCAGCATCGCCTCGCCGTAAGCTTCCTGCAGGTCCTTGAGCTGCCGCTCGTACTGCTCCCGAACGTCCTCGGGCTTCGCCCGCAGGGCGTTCTCCATCCCGCGCTTGCCTTCCTCGACCCAACCCTCGACTTCTGATGGGGTCAGGTCGAACTGCCGGCTGGCCTCGGCCACCGTCGTCTTGCCCTGGATGATTTCCAGCACCAGCGCCGACTTCCGCCGGGCCGTCCATCGCTTGATCTCTTCGTCCATCACTTGGCTCATCGTGCTCTCCGTCAAAAGGTAGCACCTGAGCAGGAAATCACTGGGTCATTACACTCAGGTACAGCAACTCGCGCCCAAGCTCGCGATGCGGAACCTCCTGCGTGGCTACCTGCTCGGACTGCCAACTGGTCAGGCTGTAGCGCGCTTGATGGACCTTGCGCCGCTACAGGGTGCAGCTTTGATCGATACGCTGCCGACTAGAGAGCTGAAGGCTTTGGTCGAACCTTTCGCAGATGCAACGCCGCTATGGTTCTACGTGCTTTGCGAGGCGGGCGACCCGGCTGGACCGAATGGGATGTGCTTGGGGAGCGTCGGTAGCCGAATCGTAGCCGAGACGCTTTGGAATCTAATCCGGCGATCGCCCATATCTATCCTTGATGGGAACGACCATTCGGCGATATCGAAGTTCTCGCTCTCAGAAATCATTAGGCTGGCTGCTAGGCAGGACGTTGGTGCCGACACATAACTCATGGTCGGTAAAAGGAGGGCAGGGATCAATGCGGTGCCACTTCCAGTTGCATTCAATAAAGGGGCGTATCGCCGATTTAGAGAGAGGTTTGGCCCTAAAGCGGAGGCCGCCTTAATCGTCACGATCGAACGAAGAATTAAAATATGATCCGCACTGGGGACAGACCACGTTCGTAACCTGGGCCGCCAACGTCTCATGGTAGGTCCATCGCGTACCGTTCTTGAACAACGGTGCTTTGCAGCTGTAGCAATGCGTCCTGACCGTCCATACACCACACTGTGCGCAGTCAAGTAGCCAGCTCGTTGCGCCACCCTTGGTTGCCTTGGACCGGATAGACTCCGAGTGATGCGCTTCCCCACAGCCAAGACAAAAGCTGCGCGCGGCCAGTGTCCCACCAGGCACCCTCTCTGGATCAGGGAGGGTGCTTTGAAACACCATGACCAAGAGGCGCTTTAGGTGATCGGTCGACGTAATGCCAGACGAATCAAAGCCAACTTGTATCCAGCCCTCGGCATGGGATTTCGTCGCTCCATAGTCGCAGTGGCGGCCCCATTCGAGGGGAGACATTGAGGGCGTCACCGTCCCATTCCGCGGCTGAAGGATAAAGACCTTTTCCAAACCTGCGACATCACCATAGCCCTTTATCCGGACAAGCTCATCCAGCACGTGACGGGGCCCTTGGATTCCCCAGGTACTACGAAACTTGGCGTCCAGAACCAGTCCGCCCAGACAACTTTCGCTCCTGGCGCGAGCATCAAGGATTCGAACAACGAAATCCGGCCGGCGACCCTCTCGGGTTTCGAACTGATAGGCCACCAGAACCTCGACCCCAATATCATCTCGGCGAAATCCGAACACCACATTGCGTTCGCCGGCAATAGACACTCCTACCAACCGCTCCGCCCAGCCGTTCTCAGGAGTGAATCTGAAATCTTCTATGAGCAGAGCAAAGATCTTCAGTAGGCACCACTTCTCGTAGATGTCGCTTGCATGGAGGATTCCAACTTTCTCCAAGCCATCGAGAAGAGTTGGATCAAAGCCCATGCGCTTGAATAAGTCGGCGGCCATCTTGAAGGACGCCAGGCTGGCGGCGTATGCAGGATTGGCAACAAAGGTCATTCCTGTAGGAAAAGCGTCAGCGCAGGCGACTCCCATCTGGCGAAACGCATCATCGACGCTCGCAAGCTTCGCAACTGTGCTGCGCAGCGAATCAATTGATGAACTCATGGCTTCGCGCTTATCAAGCGCTCGCTTCGCGCGCAACTCCGCACTCCTCGCCTCTCGCCTGGTCTCCTGCTTCTCTGCGGAAGATAGAGGGACCATCCATTCTGCATTTCTTAGCTGTAGCCGTTTGGCTGCTCGTTGCGCTATAACATCGACGCGGGGTGATATGGAAGAGACCGTAGCGAAAGTAAGCTCACGGTAATTCTTGCCATTCTTGGTCGATTTCACGCAAGAGATGGCAGTTCCCTTGATCACCAACTCGCTACAAAAATGCATCGCCGACTGAATGATATTGAAAACATCCTCAGGGAAAACAACTATGCGAAAGTCAACGTTCTGATCCGTTGGTCCGGCGTCGCTTAGTCGATCGTAGAAAAAAGCATGATCATCGCGAAACCTTTTCCCGAGGCTAATAGGAAAGCTTTTCTGTCGCGGCTTGAGATCGTTCGTTCCGTTGCGGTAGCTTGTCAGCGCCTCGATCCTTCGAGTGATGTCGGCCGTCTGACTGTCGAACACATCTGGATCAACGGCCCGGCGCGTTAAATTCTTACTATACTGCGCGCGCTCAGATTCGCGGACTGCCAACTCATCGAGGAAAGTGGCTTGTCGCGATGACGCCATGAACCATGCCCTCGTCCAATCAATGACGAGACCAAGAATGTGCCGCAGGTAACGATTCTCCGCCGTGTTGGCAGATTCATCGAAAATCCTCCCCGTTAGTCGCCGGGCAGAAGGGTTCTGCGCAATCTCCCGAAACGTCTCAGCGGTGGCGCGTACCTTCGAGACAGGCGAGCTCCGGCGTCTTTCGTTCACGGCGACTAAGGGCGCAGAGAGAACCTTCCGCGACGCCGTGTGAAAGGCCTCCAGTATCGTTGCAAGCTGCGCTCCGTTTGCTACCCCGCTGCCAGCGGCGATCGCACCAGCATCGTCATTCATGATCATCCAGAGCAGGTTTCCCCGGAAATCATCCACATACGCTTGCACGTCGCTCTCGCCAGAGCCTGAAATGTAGTTCTGTACAACTAGACCTTCATTCCCGATCTGAAACCTATAGGTTCCCGCGCTCCGTCGCAACTCGCTGAAATGCTGCTGTTTCGAACTGTCCCACTCATCACAGCTGATGCACCAGAGACTACCGTCGCGGGGATCCTTCACGCGAAGTAGCTGAGTCTCGGTTCCAGAAGCCGTCACCAGAGTGGGCACGATTTCCGGATGCGCATTAACGCGAATACCTAGCCACGGATAGGAATCATTGAAGATCGTGGATTCGACCGTGAACACTCCGTCATCGGACCGTTCCACCGCCAAGGGCGTCGGCGCTGCTTCAATCTTCCTGGCGACCCCGTCCGTTTGCCACTCGATACGAAGGTATCGGACCTCAAATCCCGGTTGCATCAACGTGCCCAGAAGTTGGCGATTCCGTGATTCCCCTCAGCGCGTGCAATCAGATCATCAAGACTGTCGATTGCGGATTCTGTAACCAGAGCCTTGTCCAGATCTTTCAGCTCCCCTTCCAAGACCCCCCTAAATCCAGCCAGCAGATCGCGCCGCTTTGCCCCGGTGGCCGTGCTCTTGTCCAGTTCAATAACCATTTTTGGCAAGATTTTGTGCAGGACGATGTTGTTGAGGGCCCACTGCCTGTTTAAGCCGGCGTCCTTGGCCTTGTTTAGATAGTTCAGCGACTGTCGGATTGCACGAAGTCCAAATTCGACGCCCAAAGGATCGAGGTACAGACGGGACAGATTGGTCAGCAACGATACGAGTGGATCCTGCCGGTCAAAGTTGGGATACGGTGCCCTGCTGCCGATGTCTTCAGCTCGAAGAATGACCGGATGGATCAAGTCGATATCGAACTTCTCGACTTCGTCCTCAATGGACTCCCAGTCCACCAGTACCGGATTCCTGAATCGCATGACATGGGCGCGATCCAGAATCTTCGGTGAGAGGTAGTGCGTTGTCTCATCCACATTGATGGCACCGACAATCCAGATATTGCGTGGGAATCGGAACGTTGGGGGAATCTCCACCAATCCTGCCAGCGACCGCCTGAGCTTGGCGTGGTGCGCCAAGATCGTTTCGGATTCCTGGAATCCAGCCAATCTGCGCAATTCAAGACTTGCCTGGTCGTTGAAGAGGATGTCTTCAAGCGAAGCGTCAGGGGGTAGGCCGGCGCGGTCTCAGCCTCTTGTTCCAATCTCAGGAAAAGTCGATTGTCTACTGCGGTCTGGCGCTCTTCGACCGAGGCATACAGGTGGATCCAGGGTTCGGCTCCACGGGTTTCGAGCAGGCTCAGGAAGTCGGCGAAGTAGTACTCGACGCGTGCAAGATTCATCTCGTCGAGGCAGATGAAGTGAGGCACATCCGGCTCGCGCGCAGCCTCCAGAAGTGCGAGCAGGAACTGCGTGGGGTGATAACGACCTTCGATCGGGTTGTAGTACCCGAGCAGGTCCTCGGAGCTAGTCCAGTTGGGCTTAACCGGCACGACTTTGCATTTTCCGCCAATCGCGTCGGCCACCGATTTGACCAAGCTCGTCTTGCCGGAGCCCGAGTCACCGCCCAAGATGATCAGGTCATTCGTACGCAGCAGTGTGATGAAATCGAGAAGCTGCGCGCGGCTGAAGTGCATGCCTTTCTGCCACAAGTACGCCTGTACATAACTCGCTAGCCGATTCATGTCCCCGTCCAGTGCCGTCTGGAAGGCATGCCCTTTGCGGCCAGGGGCTTCAACATTTGATGGGAACAACTTCTCGAGGTCTGCATCCTCAATCAGCCTCAACGCCACCATTCGATCACCCTTCTCCTTGAGAAGGGATTCAAGTTCTCGCAACTTGGTTTCCAACGCCTTTCTCCCCTCAGCCTCGTCTGTTTCGAGCGCACTGATGCGGCCCTCTGCATCCTTTATCTCACTCTGGATGTCCTTCAGCTCCCGGCCGAGTCGGACATGCTCTGAGTGCGCCTCCCCGAGCTTTGATCTAATTACAGCGAGTTCGTTCTCGGCTTCTGAGGTTTCCTCTTGCAGCCGCCTCTCGATCAGTTCGCGGGCCGTCTCCGTAATCAGCGCAGCGGACTCTGTCGCGATTCCGTAAACGCCCCAACTGGAAGGAATCGAGGTCAGCGGAGTCAGTGTGCCGGCGCGGACCGCGCAGGCTAGGGGATCATCGCGTTCCCGACGCCGAGGCAATGGCGAGAGCTCCACGGAAGCGATCGCGTACTTCGTAGCACCCAGGCCTTGATTGACACGCTGGAACTCCCCAGGCGGGACGAATATCCCCTGCAGAACCTTGGAACTGCTGGTGGGTGCCGGAAGCCCGATTCCTGTCACAGGGTGATGGAGGTCTTTGAGGAACCCGAACGACGTTCCTTCGGTCTGACTTAGCCGGCCGATCACCTGAATGTTGGAGGACAACTCTTGGCCCCAAGCGGCGGCGAGGAATCGCATCAGGTCCGCGTCTGACCAAGAGAATGCAGGCTGCGTTTGCCCATCCGCTTGCTGGTGCAATTCGGAACGTTCGTCAAACTCGGCGGTCATGTGCACACTTTTACTTGGCGGCATAACACTTTGCTCATTCGCTACTGCCGATCCTCCATCTGAAGCAGCTGGCCGGAGCCACCCGTGACTCATCGTGCCACTGAGCTGGCGACGTCTCCCCAGTTTCAGTGTCCGGGGGGGCGTCGCCGAAGCAGCAGACGGGTTTACTGACGCATTGACGGACCTACAGTCAATCCTGGAAGCCCTCTCAAGATGAAAAAGGCCGAGTGGCAGAAAGATGACTCTCTTAGCCTGGCTCGGCTAGTACCGCGTCCGTAGCCACGACCAGCCTACGGATGAAATGGATGTGGCGCCTAAGATCGTCGCGGGAGACCGCGTGCTCGGCAGGCACACCATTGGCAGGCCGCCCCGAGCGATGCGCGATGGCGCCTCGCTTCTTCGCAAGCTTGTTTAGCTCGTTCCTCGCGCCGCTCGGCTCCATCATGTTCCACTTCCAGCTGTCAGTTATATCCAGCCCGAGGTACTTCTGAAACAGCGGACGGACCCGGTCGGCGCTGGGCGTGTGGAAGTACTTCAGATCGTTGGCCAGGCTGTCGCGCATGAAGCGGGTCTGAGCGGAGTCGCCGCCGCACAATGCGTCGACGGCCTCGACCAGCAGGTCTTGGAAGTAGGTTTCGAGTGCAGCCAGCGCCATGACAAGGCTTGCCCGCTTCAGGACTTCGTTCTCGGGTGGCGGTGGCTGGGTGTTGAGCTTGTCGAAATGGTTGACCAGGTCCACCGCATCTTGGATGGCGTGGTCGAAAGTCAGGCTGGCGCGAGATGGCATGGCTGTCCCCCAATCGCCCCGATTGTGGCTTGGCTTGCCGCGGGAGACAACGGATTAGGCAGCGGCCAGCTTGGGCTCAACCGCCAGTCGACGCCGCTTGATGTGGCTTCCTGCGCTAGGCGGCAGGTAGGCCCAGCCCAGCGCTTCCACTATGGTCTTGGCTCGGCCAAGCTCATGGGCCGTCGACGTCCCCGTGTTGCCAGTTCGGCGGGCGATAGTCTGGATCACCTCTCGTCCACCCTGGGCACCCACGGAGGCCTGCTCCACGATCAGCTGGCCTGCGATTGGGGGTGGGTCAGGTCAATGCACAGCTTGTGGCGGCTTTAACGTGCGACTTTGAGCGCTGGCGTTAAATCCAGTAGCGCTTTGATATTAAAGGAATAGTTATCGGCGGCACGTGCCTGCCTTAGATGTCCGGCTTTTTGTGAGGGGGGCGCCAAGCCCTTCCAAACCAGGGGGGCGCCCTATGAAGATAGAACTCTGTTTCCGGCGCTGATCGGGCTGTCGATAGCTTCAGGATAGAGCTTTCCCTTATTCCCCAGAGCCCTACTGACGGACAATCAGCTGCTTGTGGTCGTTTCGAGATGCAACTTTTTTACCCGTCAACACAGGCGGCCTTGGTCGGAGACATACCGGTGACGGCGAACGGCGCGGCGCGTCCCGCAGTGGACCGGCGGGAAATCCCGCCGTTGCGGATCCTGCCGACGCCGCACTGATCTTGCCGCCGCGGCAACCGGTTCGTCCTTGAATGCCATGATGGCAGGCGGATTGATGTTCCCTGCGTTGCGCCGTTGGCATGCTGCGAAGGAAGCGACATGCCCTGAAGACGATCCATGCGCGTCCAGGACGTAATGCGGCATTCGTTTCCTCGCGTGGAGGGCCTGCGACGATGCTTACGCAGTGAAGTTGCCTCGCCGCGCGGGCATGCGGCTTGCGCAAGCCGTGCGGAAAAGATGGTAAAACATCGGCGGAACCGAATGCCTGGAACGAACGCATGGGGGGCAGGACCCGCGTGTCCAACGCTGTCATGCGTACTGGGGATGGAAAGGATTCGCCGGGAAGGATGCCTTCCCGCAGGGAGAAGCGATGACGGAATCATCGGTACTGCAAGGTATGGACGCCGCATCGCTGCTGGATGCGCTCGACATCTACGTCCATATCAAGGACGCGAACGGCCATTACCTCTACGCCAACCGGGCGGTGTGCGAGCTGTTCGGCGTGCCGCGCGACCAGATCGTCGGCCAGCCGCGCAGCCGCTTCATCCATCCGGACAGGTTGCAGGGCGAGCAGGAGCGGCGCGTGCTGCAGGAAGGCGCGGTGATCTCGGAAGAGGAGGTCATCAGCCTGGCCGATGGCACCAGTCGCCGGTTGTGGACCATCAAGGCGCCGCTGCGCGAAAGCGGCCGCATCGTCGGGCTTTATGGCTTCTCCATCGACCTCGCCAGGCGCCCGGGCACGGTGGCGGACAACTGGGTGCGCAACAAGCTGATGGCGACGATCCTGTCCAGCATCGACGCCCACGTCTACCTGAAGGATCACCAGGGCCGCTACGAATACGTCAACGACAAGGTGGCCGGTCTCTACAACCGGCCGCCGCGCGAGATCATCGGCCACACCGATCACGAATTGCATCCGGCCGAGGTGGCCAACCAGTTCATGGAGATGGATGCCGAGGTGCTGAACACCGGCCGGCGGATCGCGCGTCAGGAAGTGGTGCTGGATGCCGACGGCGAGCAGCGCTATTTCTGGTCGATCAAGATCCCGATGAAGGTGCCCGGGCAGCCGGACAAGCTGGTCGGCTTCTCCTCGGAGATCACCGAGCTGCTCGAACTGCGGCGCTCGCTCGAGCACGAGCGCACCATCGATGGCCTGACCGGCCTGGGCAACCGCAGCCACTTCGAGGCCGAGCTTGCGGTCTCGCTGCAATGCGCCGCCGTGCACGGACGCCCGCTGGCGGTGGTGATGCTGGGGCTGGATCGCTTCAAGATGATCAACGGCAGCCTCGGGCACGAGGTCGGCGACCGCATCCTGCGCGAGGTGGCCGAACGGATGCGCGGCATCGGCCCCGACCTGGGCACCGGCGCCATCGCGCGGCTGTCCGGCGACGTGTTCGCCTGCATCCTCACCCGCATCGAATCCCCCGGCGACGCCGCCGGCGTGGCCGAATCGCTGCGCCGGAGCATGGCCAGGCCGTTCTTCGTCGGCGAGCGGCAACTGCACCTGACCGCCAGCGTGGGCATCAGCCTGTACCCCGCCGATGGCCGCGATCCCGCCACCCTGCTGCACAACGCCGAGTCGGCGATGCACCACGCCAAGGATCGCGGCCACGATCAATGCCACTTCTACTCGCCCGAACTGGGCGCGGCGATCAGCGCGCGCGCGGAACTGGAACGCGATCTGCGCGCGGCGGTGGCAGCGCGGCAGTTCATGCTGCATTACCAGCCCAAGGTGCGCAGCGCCGACGGCGGCATCGCCGGCGTCGAGGCCTTGCTGCGCTGGCAGCGCCCGGCGCACGGCATGGTCTCGCCGGCGGTGTTCATCCCGCTGACCGAGCAACTGGGCCTGATCGCCGGGCTGGAGGAGTGGGTCATCGAACAGGCCTGCGGGCAACTGGTGGCCTGGAGCAGGCTGGGGCTGGGCGATACCGTCGTGGCGGTCAACGTCTCGGCGCAGCACTTGGCCAGCCCGGCGCTGGTCACGCACGTGGCCGCCTGCCTGCAGCGCCACCCCGAGGCGCAGGGGCGGCTGGAGATGGAGGTCACCGAGTCGGTGATGATCGACAATCCCGAGCAGGCCATCGTCCAGTTCGATGCGCTGCGGGCGCTGGGCATCCGCCTGGCCATCGACGACTTCGGCACCGGCTATTCGTCGCTGACCTACCTCAAGCACCTGCCGGTCAGCACGCTCAAGCTGGATCGCTCCTTCATCGAGCAGATCGAGGAGGACGCGCGCAGCGCCGACCTGTGCGCCGGCATCATCTCGCTGGCGCACATGCTGGACCTGGAAGTGGTGGCCGAAGGCGTGGAGACGACGCTGCAGCGGGATCTGCTGGCCGCGCAGGAATGCGACCTGCTGCAGGGCTTCCTCTACAGCCGGCCGCTGCCGGCCGACGAGATCACCCGCTACCTGCTCGCGCACGCGTCTTAGGCGCATCCCGCGCCGGCTTGCGCCAGTGGCGCTAGCATGGCGGCATGCAGGATCCGACCGCCACTGCGCGACCGCGCAAGATCATCCACATCGACATGGACGCGTTCTACGCGTCGGTCGAGCAGCGCGACGATCCCGCGTTGCGCGGGCGGCCGGTGGTGGTGGCCTGGCGCGGAGAGCGATCGGTGGTGTGCGCGGCCTCCTATGAGGCGCGCAGGTTCGGCGTGCGCTCGGCGATGCCGGCGGTGCGCGCCGAGCGGCTGTGCCCGCAGGCGGTGTTCGTGCCGCCGGACTTCGTGCGCTACAAGGCGGTGTCGCGGCAGGTGCGCGAGATCTTCCTGCGCCATACCGAGCTGGTCGAGCCGCTGTCGCTGGACGAGGCCTACCTGGACGTCACCGCGCCGCGCTCGGACCTGCCCACCGCCACCGCGATCGCCGAGGCCATCCGCGCGCAGATCCGCGGGGAAACCGCGCTGACCGCCTCGGCCGGGGTGGCGCCCAACAAGTTCCTGGCCAAGATCGCCTCGGACTGGCGCAAGCCCGACGGCCTGTTCGTGCTGCGGCCGCACCGCGTCGAGGCCTTCCTCACGCCGCTGCCGGTCGAGCGCATCCCCGGCGTGGGCAAGGTGATGCTGTCGAAGCTGCACGCAGTCGGCATCCGCAGCGTCGGCGAACTGCGGCAGTGGCCGCGCGAGGAACTGGAGCGGCTGTTCGGCAGCTTCGGCGGCAGCCTGTACCGGCGCGCGCGCGGCATCGACGAGCGGCCGGTGGAGCCGGACCAGCCGGTGCAGTCGATTTCCTCCGAGGACACCTTCGCCCGCGACCTGCCGCTGCACGCGCTGGACGAGGCGATCGCGCGGCTGGCCGGCAAGACCTGGCAGGCCACGCGCAGGACCGAGCGCATTGGCCGCACGGTGGTGTTGAAGTTGAAGACCGCGCAGTTCCGCACGCTGACCCGCAGCCTGACGCCGGATCGGCCGCCGGCCTCGGAGGAGGAATTGCGCGCGATCGCGCTGGCGCTGCGCGACCGCGTCGACCTGCCGGCGGATACGCTGTATCGGCTGGTCGGCGTGGGGGTGTCGGGCTTCCGCGACCGGGAGGAAGCGATGACACAGCCGCCGCTGTTCGAATGATGGAAAAGGATGCGTCCAGGGTTCGCTGCGGGACTTCCATCGCCCGGACTCCCTCCCTCCTTTTCGGCATACCTCTTCCGGCCGTCCCTCATCCGGCCTGTCGGCCACCTTCTCCCGCAGGCGGGAGAAGGAACCTCCGAATGGAATCCTATAGCCCCAGAAGATTATCCTCCTGCCCCTGATGCCCGCATATCGCGTTCCCTTCCCCCGCCTGCGGGAGAAGGTGCCCCGAAGGGGCGGATGAGGGAACTCTTCCACACTTGTACAGCGGACGCAGCCGAGCAAGCTCGGCTCTACAGGGGACGTCTTGGCGGCTCTCCGGGCGCCGATGCGTCTGTAGAGCGGAGCTTGCTCCGCTGGTGGTTCCTCGGGATGGTCGCGGAGCCGAGCAAGCTCGGCTCTACAGGGGCCGTCCCGGCGGCTCTCCGGACGCCGATGCGTCCGTAGAGCGGAGCTTGCTTCGCTGGCGGGTCGTCGGGATGGTCGCGGAGCCGAGCAAGCTTGGCTCTACAGGGGCCGCCCGGGCGGTTCTCCGAGCGCCGATACGTCTGTAGAGCGGAGCTTGCTCCGCTGGTGGGTTGTCGGGATGGTCGCGGAGCCGAGCAAGCTCGGCTCTACAGGGGCCGCCCCGGCGGTTCTCCGAGCGTCTGTAGAGCGGAGCTTGCTCCGCTGGCGGGTCGTCGGGATGGTCGGAGCCGAGCAAGCCCGGCTCTACGCGGAGCCGGAGCCGGGCGAAGCGCCCGGCTTCAGGGCGCGGCCCGGGCCGGGAGCGCGGCGGCGGCCTTGCTGTCGGCGATGAACTGGCGGACCTGGCTTTCCAGCACCGGCAGGGTGACCGAGCCCTGGCGCAGCACCACGTTGTGGAAGGCGCGGATGTCGAAGCGCTCGCCCAGCGCGGCCTCGGCCTCGGCGCGCAGGCGCACGATGGCGATTTCGCCCAGCTTGTAGCTCAGCGCCTGCGCCGGCCAGGAGATGTAGCGGTCGACCTCGGTGGTCACCTCGTGCTCGGACAGCGCGGTGTTGTCGCGCAGGAACGCCAGCGCCTGCTCGCGGCTCCAGCCCTTGTGGTGCACGCCGGTGTCGATGACCAGCCGCGCCGCGCGCCACATCTCGTAGGTCAGGCGGCCGAAGTGCTCGTACGGCGTCTCGTAGACGCCCATTTCCTCGCCGAGCTTCTCCACGTACAGGCCCCAGCCCTCGCCATAGGCGGAAATGTAGCTGTTGCGGCGGAACTCCGGCTGCTGGGCCTGCTCGCGCGCCAGCGCGGCCTGGAACGAATGGCCCGGGTCGGACTCGTGCAGGGTCAGCGCGGGCAGGTTGTACAGCGGCCGCGAGGGCAGGTCGTAGGTGTTGAGCCAGTAGGTGCCCATGCCGCCGCGTCCGGCGGTCCAGAACGGCGCGATGTCGTCCGGCACCGGGACGATGGTGAAGCGCCCGCGCGGCAGCGGATCGAAATACCTGCCGATCACCCCGTCCACGCGCTTGGAGATCCACGCCGCGCGGTGCAGCAGCTCATCGGGCGTCCTGGCGTAGAACTGCGGGTCGGTGCGCAGGAAGGCCAGGAACTCGGCGAAGCTGCCCTTGAACCCCGTTTGCGCGATGACTTCCTGCATCCCGGCGCGGATGCGCGCCACCTCGGCCAGGCCGATCCGGTGGATCTCCTCGGCGCCCAGGTCCAGCGTGGTGTATTCGCGGATCTGCTGGGCATAGAAGGCCTTGCCGTCGGGCATGGCCTCGGCGGCCAGGGTGGTGCGCGCCTGCGGCACGTATTCCTCGCGGAAGAACGCCAGCAGCTTGCCGAACGCCGGCACCAGCGCATCGCTGATCGCCGCGCGCGCCTCGGCGCGCAGCGCCTCCTGTTCGGCGGCCGGGATGCCGGCGGGCAGCCTGCGGTACGGCGCGTAGAAGCTCGACTGCTCGGGATCCTTCAGGTGGGCGACCGTGGCGATCGAGACGTCGCGCCCGTCCAGCACCGCGCGCGGCACGGAAAAGCCGCGCTTCAGGCCGGCGCGCATGTTGTCCATCTGCTGGTCGAAATAGCGCGGCACGTCGCGCAGGCGCGCGGCGTAGGCGCGGTAGTCGGCGGCCGTGTTCATCGGCCGGCGCGCCATGAACGACAGGTTGGACCAGAACGAGGAATCCGAATTGAACGGCATCTCGTAGGCGCGCAGGCGCACCCCGGCGGCCAGGTTCTCCACCTGCGGGCGGTAGATGGCCAGGTTGATGCGGTTCTCCGCCGACAACTGCGAAGGATCGATGCCGTCCAGATCCTCGAGCACCTGCTCCCAGACCTTCAGCCGCGCCTGCTGCGCCTGCGCGCCGACGTCGGGCAGGCGGGTCCTGTTGCCGCTGGCGTCGCCGTCCTCGTCGGCCTGCCCGGTCTGTTCCTGCCGCCATTTCCATTCGCGCTCGTAGATCTGCTGGAAGCGCTGATCGGCGCCGGACGCGGCGGCAGGCGTGGCGGCCGCGAGCGACGGCGAGGCCGCGAGCAGCAGGGCGAGCAGGACGGATTTCAAGGCAACGCTCCGGCTTGGAAACATGGCCGGATGTTAGTGGCCCGGAGCCGGACTGGCCAATCCTGCGATGCGGCGCCCTGAGGATGCGCGCTTCAGGGACAGGTGTAGGCGGGCTGCGCGGTCGAGGGATGCCGCGAGCGGCAATCGGGGCACCACGACTGGACGATGCGCCTGCCGTCACCCATCTCGCGCATGCCGAAGTGGCTCTCGGGATAGAACACGTGGCGTCCGGCCTGTCCCGAGCATTCCGGGCAACTCTTCAGCCGTTCGTGGCCGATCGACATGGAAATGGCGTCACGGACGGATTCTCCGCAGCTGCAGTTGGCCATGATTCCCTCCATCGGGAAGTTCGACGAATCCGGGATTGAAGCACGCCGCGAAAAGCGCCGGGAGGGGCGCGTTGCGGACGAAGCGCCGCGCTCAATGCCTGCGCAACCGCTCCAGCACGCCGTCCAGGGTGTCCAGGTCGGTGTAGGCGATGACCAGCTTGCCCTTGCCGCCGCGGCCGTGGGCGATGGTGACCCGGGTGCCCAGGCTCTCGGACAGCTCGGTCTCCAGCGAGGCGATGTCCGGCTGCGGCGCGGCCTTGCCCGGCCTGGCCTTGCGGCCGCTGACCGGCACCTTGCCGGCGGCGAACTGCTGGGCGCGGTGCTCGACCTCGCGCACCGACCAGCCCTGCTCGGCGGCCTCGGCGGCCAGCTTGCTGGCCAGCTCGGGCGAGAGCGTCAGCAGCGCGCGGGCGTGGCCCATCTCCAGCCGGCGCGCCTCCAGCAGCGCGCGGATCGCCGGCGGCAGTTCCAGCAGGCGCAGCAGGTTGGACACCGCCGCGCGCGAGCGGCCGACCGCCTCGGCGGCCTCGGCGTGGGTCAGCGAGAACTCGCTGATCAGCCGCTGCAGCGACTGCGCCTCTTCCAGCGGGTTCAGATCCTCGCGCTGGATGTTCTCGATCAGCGCCATCGCGATGACGGTGCGATCGTCCAGTTCGCGCACCACCACCGGCACCTCGGCCAGCCCGGCGCGCTGGCTGGCGCGCCAGCGGCGCTCGCCGGCGACGATCTCGAACTGGCCCGGCGCCAGCTCGCGCACCACGATCGGCTGGATCACGCCCTGCGCCTTGATCGACTCGGCCAGCTCGTCGAGCTTGGCCGGATCCATCTGCGTGCGCGGCTGGTACTTGCCCGGCTGCAACTGCGCCACCGGCAGCGTGCGCAGCGCCTCGCCCGGCTGCGCCTCGCCCGGCGGAGCCTCGGCCGCCTTCGGGCCGAGCAGGGCTTCCAGGCCGCGGCCGAGGCCGCGCTTCTTCGGGGCGCTCATCAGGCGTGCTCCAGTTTCTTCTGCATCTTGTTGCGGTCGGCCTGGCGGCGCAGGATCTCGCCGGCCAGGCCCAGGTAGGCCACGCCGCCGCGCGAGGCGCGGTCGTAGCCGACGATGCTCTGGCCGTGGCTGGGCGCCTCGGCCACGCGCACGTTGCGCGGCACGATGGTGCGGAACACCTTGTCGCCGAAGTGCGTGGTCAGCTCGGCCGACACCGCGTTGGCCAGGTTGTTGCGGATGTCGAACATCGTGCGCAGCACGCCCTCGATCTCCAGGGTGGGGTTGAGCCGGCCGCGCAGCGCCTCGATGGTTTCCATCAGCGCGCTCAGGCCCTCCAGCGCGTAGTACTCGCACTGCATCGGCACCAGCACCGAGTCGGCGGCGGTCAGCGCGTTGAGGGTGAGCAGCGACAGCGCCGGCGGGCAGTCGATGATGATGAAGTCGTAGTCGCCGCGCAGCGGTTCCAGCGCGGCCTTCAGGCGCTGCTCGCGGCCCTCGCTGTCCATCAGCTGGATCTCGGCGGCGGTCAGGTCGATGTTGCCCGGCAGCAGGTCGAAGCCTTCCGGCGCGGTGACGATGGCCTCCTTCGCCGAGGCTTCCTGCAACAGCACGTCGCAGCTGGAGGCGGCCAGCTCGCGCTTGTCCACGCCGCTGCCCATCGTCGCGTTGCCCTGCGCGTCCAGGTCCACCAGCAGCACCCGCTGCGGGGCGCGCGCCAGCGCGGCGGCCAGGTTGACGGCGGTGGTGGTCTTGCCGACGCCGCCTTTCTGGTTGGCGATCGCGATGATGCGGGCCATGCGGGGGGATGCCTCGTGGGTGGGTGGGAAGGGCGGACCGGGGATTATGCGGGTTTCACGCCGTCCGGCCCACCTCGACCAGGTGGCGCTCGCCGTCCAGACCCGGCACGGACAGCGGATGGACGGCGGTGGCGGCCCAGCCGGCGGGCAGGGCGGCGATCTCGTCGTCCGGGCGCACGCCCTTCATCGCCAGCAGGCGGCCGCCGGGCGCCAGCAGGTGGGCGCCCACCGCCAGGATGCCGGCCAGGGTGTCCAGCGCGCGCGCGGTCAGCAGGTCGTAGGCGCCCGGGGCGTCCAGCGCCTCGGCGCGGATCTCGGCCACGCGGGCGTTGCCCAGGCGCAGCGTGCGCACGGCCTCGCGCAGGAAGCGCGCCTTCTTGCCGTTGCTCTCCACCAGGGTGACCTGCAGGCGCGGATGGGCGATCGCCAGCGGGATGCCGGGCAGGCCGGGGCCGGTGCCCAGGTCGGCCAGCCGGCCCTCGCCGACGAAGGGATGCATGGCCAGCGAGTCGAGCAGGTGGCGGGTGACCATCTGCCGCGGGTCGCGGATGGCGGTGAGATTGTAGGTGCGGTTCCAGCGCAGCAGCAGGGCCAGGTAGGCCAGCAGCGGCGGCGCCAGCGCGGCGGCGTCCAGGCCCAGGTCGGCCAGCCCGGCGTACAGGTCGGCCTGGGCCTGGGCGGGCACGGCGACGGAAGGATCGGAGTCGTTCATCGGCCACAGTATCGCCCAGCGTGCGGCGCTGCGTACGCGGCCGCATGGCCGCCGTCGTCAGGGCATGCGCGGATGCCAGGCCAGCGCGGCGCGGTAGCCCGGCAGCGGCTGCCACTCGCGCAGGCGCCATTGCTCGGCCGGGCCGAGGTCGCGGTGGCTTTCCAGCACCCGCAGCTGGCCGTCCTGCTCGCCGACCCAGAAGCGCTCCAGCCCGAACGACAGGCCGTGGCCGTGCGCCTTCAGCACCGCCTCCTTGGCGCACCACAGCCGCACGAACGCCGCCTCCTGCTGCTCCGGCGGCAGGCCCAGCAGCCAGCGCAGTTCCTGCGGATGGTAGAAGCGCTCGGCCAGCAGCAGCGCGCGCGGGCGCGGGCGCAGCCGCTCCAGGTCCACGCCCACCCGGCGCGCGTCGCCGAGGGCGACCAGCAGCTGGTCGCCGCTGTGGCTCCAGCCGGTGTCCAGGTGCGCCAGCGGAGCGTCCAGCCACGGCCGCCCGCGCGCCTCGCGGCGGATCGGCAGCGCCTGCGGGTCGGCGACACCCAGCGCTTGCGCCAGCACCTGCCGCGCCTGCGGCTCGCCGCGCGTGCCGGGGCGATAGTCGCGCCGCCACACGTCGATGCCGTCGAAGCGCCAGTGGTCGCCGCGGTCCCGGCTCATGCCCGCACCGCTCCCCGGCCGTGCGACGCCGGCCTTGCGCGCGCGGCGTTACACGGATGCTTCACGGCCATCCGGCTTGAATGGCGGCGGCGCACCGAATCCCGGTGCCTTGTGAAAGGAGAGACGGCAATGGGCATCATCATCTGGCTGATCGTCGGTGGCATCGTCGGCTGGCTGGCCAGCCTCATCATGAAGCGCGACGCCCAGCAGGGCATCATCCTCAACATCGTGGTCGGCATCGTCGGCGCGATGCTCGCCGGCTGGCTGTTCGGCGGCGGCATCAACCAGGCCATCACCCTGACCACCTTCCTGTATTCGCTGCTGGGCGCGGTCATCCTGCTGCTGATCGTCAACCTGTTCACGCGCGGCCGCGCGCGCTGAAGGCGGCGCCGCGGCAAGCGTTCCCCGCAGGGGGCGCGGGCGTGGCGGATCCGAAGGCCCGGCCAGCGCCGGGCCTTCTTCCTGTCAGGCGCACGCCAGCCGCACCCACGCCGGCGCGTGGTCGCTGGGGCGATCCCAGGTACGCGGCTCGCGGTCGATGCCGGCTTCCACCGCCGCCTCGCGCAGCGCGTCGGACACCAGGGTCAGGTCGATGCGCAGGCCGAGGTCGCGGCGGAAACCGGCGGCGCGGTAGTCCCACCAGCTGAACACGCCGCCGTCGGCGTGGTGCAGGCGGTAGGCGTCGTGCAGGCCCAGCGCGTACAGCGCGCGCAGCGCCTCGCGCTCGGCGGCCGAGGTCAGGATGTGCGCCTCGTTCCAGATGACGGGATCGTGCACGTCGCGCTCATCCGGGGCGATGTTGAAGTCGCCCAGCACCACCAGCTTCGGGTGCCGCTGCAGCTCGTCGCGCAGCCATTCGCGCACCGCCTCCAGCCAGCGCAGCTTGTAGCCGTACTTCTCGGTGCCCACGTCCTGGCCGTTGACCACGTACAGGTTGACGATGCGCAGCCCGGCGACGGTGGCGGCGATCACGCGCTTCTGATCGTCCTCGAAGCCGGGGATGCCGACCTGCACCTCCATCGCCGGATCGCGCGAGAGGATCGCCACGCCGTTGTAGGTCTTCTGCCCGGCGAAAACGCTGCGGTAGCCCAGCGCGGCCAGCGCGGCGTCGGGGAAGCGGTGATCCTCCAGCTTGGTCTCCTGGAGGCCGACGATGTCCGGCGCGGCCGCCTGCAGCCACTGTTGCAGGTGCGGCAGGCGCACGTTGAGCGAGTTGACGTTCCAGCTGGCGATTTTCATGGGCAAGGCAGAGAGGCGGGAGTCATTACGGGGCTGCAAGCCTAGCGGACGAGGAAGTCGATGAACCTCGCCACCTTCGCGTACGGCGGCCGGAGCAGGTCGCTGCCGGCGCGGCGCGATTGCCACAGGATCGGCAGTTGCTTGCTCATCGCGTCGAAGCCGGCGCGGCCGTGGTAGGCGCCCATGCCGCTGGCGCCGACGCCGCCAAACGGCAGCCCGCTGGCGGCGAAGTGCAGCAGGGTGTCGTTGACGGTGACGCCGCCGGCGAGCGTGCCGCGCAGGATGCGCTCGATTGCGCCGCGCTCGTGGCTGAAGGGATACAGCGCCAGCGGCCGCTCGCGCGCGGCGACGAAGGCGATGGCCTCGTCCAGCGACGCCAGCGTGCGGATCGGCAGGATCGGGCCGAAGATCTCCTCCTGCATCAGCTTCGCGTCATCGCCCGGTTCCAGTACCAGCGTCGGCGCGAACCGCCGCTGCGCGGGATCGTGATCCGCACCCAGCGCGATCACCTCCTGCCCGCGCGCGCGCGCATCGTCCAGGTAGCCCTGCAGGCGCGCGAACTGGCCGTCGTTGATGATGCGGGTGTAGTCGTCCGCCGCATCGGGGCCGCCGTAGCGCGCGGCCACCTGCGCGCGCAGCGCCTGCACCAGCGCGTCGCGGCGGCCCTCGCCGATCACCAGCACGTAGTCCGGCGCGATGCAGGTCTGGCCGCCGTTGAACCACTTGCCGGTCGCCAGCCGCGCGGCCGCCTGCTCGATCGGATAGTCGTCGCAGACGATCGCCGGCGACTTGCCGCCCAGCTCCAGCGTCAGCGGGGTCAGGTTGGGCGCGGCGGCGGCCATCACCTTGCGGCCGAGCGCGGTCGAGCCGGTGAACACCAGGTGGTCCAGCGGCAGCGCGGAGAACGCCGCGCCCACCTCCGCGCCGCCCAGCGCCACCGCCACCCGGTCCGGGGGAAACGCCGCGGCCAGCAGGTCGCGCAGGAACGCGCTGGTGCGCGGGGTGTGCTCGGACGGCTTGAGGTAGACGTGGTTGCCGGCGGCGATGGCGGTGGCCAGGGGAATCAGCGCCAGGTTGACCGGGTAGTTCCACGGCGCGATCACGCCGACCACGCCGACCGGCTCGGCGCGCAGCTCGGCGCGCGCCGGCCACAGGCGCCAGCCGGCGCCGACGCGGCGCGGCTTCATCCAGCCGCGCAGGTGGCGGCGCAGGTGGTCGATCTCGGCCAGCACCGCCATGCCATCGGCGATCAGCGTTTCATGGCGCGAGCGGTGGCCGAAATCGGCGGCGATGGCGTCGGCCATCTCCGGCAGCCGGCGCTTGAGCGCCTCGCGCAGGCGCAGCAGGTCCGCGCGCCGCTGCGCGGCATCGGGCTTGCCGGCCTGCCAGGCCGTGCGCAGGCGCTGCAGGGTGGGGAGCAGGTCGCAGAGCGGGGTGTCGTGGCTGTCCATGCGCCGCAGTGTAGTGCGGCCGGCGTGCCCGGCGCGGCTACAATCGCCCGGATGAGCAACCTGCGTCCCTATCTCGACCGCTTTCCGGTGCTCGGCCCGCGCGTGTACGTGGACCCGGCCGCCATCGTCATCGGCGACGTCGAACTGGCCGAGGACGCGTCCCTGTGGCCCGGCACCATCGTCCGCGGCGACGTCAACTTCATCCGCATCGGCGCGCGCAGCAACCTGCAGGACGGCACCATCGTCCACGTCAGCCACCACAGCCCGTACAACCAGGCCGGCCATCCGACCCTGATCGGCGCGGACGTGACCATCGGCCACGGCGCGATCGTGCACGCCTGCACCATCGAGGACGCCTGCCTGATCGGCATGGGCGCGCGCATCCTCGACGGCGCGGTGATCAAACGGCACGGTTTCGTCGGCGCCGGCGCGGTGGTCGGCCCGGGCAAGATCGTCGGCGAGGGCGAACTGTGGCTGGGCAACCCGGCGCGGCCGGCGCGCACGCTGAGCGATCGTGAAATCGAGAGCCTGCACTATTCGGCGCAGCACTACGTGCGCTTGAAGGACCGCTATCTGGGGCAAGCGGAAACGGCCTAGGCTGCGGGCGGGGCCGGCCGCGGCAGGCTGGGCAAGCGCGGCGTTGCCGGATAAAGTCCGGCAGGACAGGGAACGGGGACGGGAATGCGCCTGCCGCGCACAGCAAGGGTCCGGACGGGACGCCGGATCGCACCACCGCAGCAATCCGGGACGCGCGGCGATGGCCGTTGAACCGGCGCGCCTGGACACCTACCGCGAAGTGATCACGCCCGAGGGCGTGGCCCTGCACCTGCCCGCCGCCGGCCCGGCGCCGCGCGCGGTGGCCTGGGCGATCGACCTGGCGGTGCGGCTGACCCTGTTGTTCCTGCTCGGCATGGTGCTGGGGCTGCTGGGGCGGATGGGACAGGGCATCTACCTGATCTTCCTGTTCCTCCTGTACTGGGGCTATCCGATCGTGCTGGAGGCGTTCTGGAACGGCCAGACCATCGGCAAGAAGGCGCTGGGCCTGCGCGTGGTCGCCGCCGACGGCGCGCCGGTCGGCTGGCTGGCGGCGGTAATCCGCAACCTGCTGCGCACGGTGGACATGCTGCCGTTCGGCTATGCGGCCGGCCTGGTCGCCGGCCTGGCCGATCCGCACGGGCGGCGGCTGGGCGACATGGTCGCCGGCACCCTGGTCGTGCACGTGCCGCCGCGCATCGAGCACCGGCCGGCGCCGATCAACGCGGTGTACGCGCCGCCGCTGCCGTTGCAGCCGGACGAGCAGGCCGCGATCGTGGCCTTCGGCGAGCGCGCGCCGCTGCTGACGGCGGCGCGGCAGGCCGAGCTGGCCGACATCGCCGCGCCGCTGACCCAGGCGCAGGGACAGCCCGGCGTGCTGCGCCTGTACGGCATGGCCAACTGGCTGCTGGGGCGGCGATGAGGCAGGAGCAGTTCGTCGCCCGCCACCAGGCCGAATGGCAGGCCTTCGAATACTGGCTGCAGTCGCGCGGCGATGCGCGCCGGGCGCGCGGCCAGCGCAACGCCGGCGCGCTGGCCGACGAGGAGGTTCCCGCGCGCTACCGGCGGCTGTGCCAGCAGCTGGCGCTGGCGCGCCGGCGCGGCTACAGCCCGGCGTTGACCGGACACCTGCAGCAGTTGATGCAGCAGGGCCACAACCTGCTCTACCGCACCCAGGCGCCGCGCTGGCGGCGCGCGCTGGAGTTCCTGCTGGCCGATTTCCCGCGGCTGGTGCGCAGCGAACCGGGCTGCATGGCGGCGGCGCTGGCGCTGTTCGCGCTGCCGCTGGTGGGCATGTTCGTGCTGCTGCAGTTCCGCCCGGAGCTGATCCACGGGCTGATGGATCCGGCGCAGGTCGCCGCGCTGGAGCGCATGTACGACCCGGCCGACCCGCGCCACGCGCTCGGCCGCGAGAGCGGCAGTGACTGGCAGATGTTCGGCCACTACATCATGAACAACATCAGCATCGGCCTGCGCACCTTCGCCAGCGGCCTGCTGGCCGGGGTCGGCGCGATCCTGGTGCTGATCTTCAACGGCGTGACCATAGGCGCGGTGTTCGGCCACCTGCAGCAGATCGGCCACGGCGATCCGCTGTGGCGCTTCGTCGCCGGTCATGCGCCGTTCGAGCTGACCGCGATCGTGCTGTGCGGCGGCGCCGGGCTGCGGCTGGGCCTGAACCTGATCGCGCCGGGGCGGCACAGGCGCGCCGATGCGCTGGTGGTGGCCGGGCGCAAGGGCGCGCGGATCTGCCTGGGCGCGGCGGTGATGCTGCTGATCGCCGCGTTCATCGAGGCGTTCTGGTCGTCCACCCAGTCGATCCCGGCTTCGATCAAGTACGGCGTGTCGGCGGTGCTGTGGACGCTGGTGCTGGGCTGGCTGTGGCGCGGCGGGCGCGGTGGCGCAGGCGAGGGCGGCGGCGATGCGGCTTGACCTGCTGACCGTGCAACTGCGCGCGCGTTCGTCGTGGGAGGCGATGGAACTGGGCATGGCGCTGGTGCGCCGTCACGCCGGCACGATCTGGAAGTCGTGGTGGCTGGCGACGCTGCCGGCGTTCGCGCTGGCCAACCTGGCCGCCGTCGCGCTGGGCCGCGTCTGGCTGGCGCTGCTGCTGATGTGGTGGCTCAAGCCGCTGTTCGATCGCATCCCGCTGTTCGTGATCTCGCGCGCGGTGTTCGGCGCCACGCCGACGGTGCGCGAGACGCTGCGCGCGCAGCGGCAATGGGGCTGGGCGGCGATGCGCGGCTACCTGGGCTGGCGCCGTTTCGGGCCGGTGCGCGCGCTGTACCTGCCGATCGACCTGCTCGAGGGCGGCGATGCGGCGCTGCGGCGCGAACGGCGAGGCGTGCTGGGCGGGGCGATCTACGGCAATGCGGCGCTGCTGACGCTGGTGTGCCTGCATTTCGAAATCGTGCTGCTGCTGGCCTGCGTGATGGCGGTGTTCCTGTTCGTGCCGCTGGAAATGCTGTCGGAGACCGCACGCGCGGCGTGGTCGCTGATCAGCGAGCAGCCGCCATTGTGGACGCAGGTGGGCTACAACGCCTTGGCCTGGCTGGCGGTCAGCGTGATCGAACCCTTCTACGTCGGCGCAGGCTTCGGTCTCTACCTCAACCGGCGCACCGGGATCGAGGCCTGGGACGTGGAGATCGCGTTCCGCCGGTTGCGCCGCCGCCTGCTGTCCTCGACCACCGCGCTGGGGGTATTGCTGGCACTGGCGGCGGGAATGCCCACGGGTTTCGCGCAGGCACAGGAACGCGCGCAGGCGCCGCCATCGGCATCGACGCCGCCGCCACAGCCACGCGGCACGCCGCCGACGCTGCCGATCGTGTTCGGCGACCAGCGCGTGGACGATGGCGGCTTCCGCCAGGCCGTGCGCCGCGCCTATGAGGATCCGCTGCTGGGCGAGAAGCGCAGCCGCACGGTGTGGCAGGCGCGCAAGGCCGATGGCAACGAGCAGGATGACGTCGAACCACCCGAATGGGTGCACAGGCTCACCGGCATCGTCGCCTTCCTCGGCGAATGGGGCCTGTGGCTGCTGGCCGGCCTGCTGGTGGCGCTGCTGCTGGCGACGATGCGCTGGTGGCTGCCGTGGATGCGTGGTGGCGGCCGGGTTGCCGACGGTGCGCCGTCGGAGATCTTCCGGCACGCGGTGGAGCCGCCGGAGGCGCTGCCCGACGACATCGCCGCGACCGCGCACCGGCTGTGGCGCGAGGGCCGGCCGCGGGATGCGCTGGCGCTGCTGTATCGCGCCAGCGTCGAGGCCCTCGGCGAGCGCCTGGACGCGATGCTGCCACCGGGCGCGACCGAGGCCGAATGCCTGCGCGCCTCGCGCCGCCTGCCCGACGCCGACGCGCGCGAACTGTTCGCGCGCACGGTGCGCACCTGGCAGTACGCGGCGTACGCGCAGCGGTTGCCGGCCGACGACGAGTTCGAGGCGCTGCTGGAGCAATTGCGGCTGCACCACCGCTGGGCAAGCGCATGAGCGCGGCCGGCCGCCGCCTGCGCATCGGCCTGATCGTCGCGGCGCTGGCGATCATGGCGGCGATCGCGGTGTTCTGGTTCCTGCGCAACCACGAGCGCGTCGAGCAGACGCTGTACCTGCCGGCGCGCGGCGAGGCCGGCTACAACCCGCTGTACGCGCTGCGGCAGGCGCTGCGCGTGGACGGCGTGGAGGCGGTCTCGCGGCAGCGGCTGGACCTGGACGCGCAGGCGCTGGCGCCCGCCGACACCCTGCTGATCTTCCAGGATCCCGGCGCGCTGCGCCCGCACGAGATCGAGCGGCTGCTGGCCTGGGTCGAGCGCGGCGGGCACCTGCTGGTGCGCACGCCGCCGCCGCGCCGCGGCCGGGATGCGGCGCCGCCTCCCGAACTGCTGCTGCGGCTCGGCGTCGAAACGATGCCCGACAGCGCGACCTGCGAGGACTTCCAGGTCGAAGGGCAGGAACACCACGTCGAGTTCTGCGACGGCCAGCGCTTCCGCCTGCGCGACGTGGAGCCGGAGTTGATCTGGGGCAACCTGCGCGATGGCCACGTCCATGCGCGTCTGGTGCATGGACAGGGCCGCGTCGACGTGCTGGCCGACTTCGACTTCCTGGTCAACGAGAAGCCGCACGGCCGCTTCGCACTGATCGCCGATCCGACCCGGCCGCCGGAGGGCGGCCTGCGCGACGTGCCGCACCAGGCGCTGGCGCGGCAGGCGCTGGCGCCCAACTACGGGCGCGGGACGATCCACCTGGTCTACGCGGCGCGGATGCCGTCGCTGCTGCAGCGGGTCCTGGGCGAAGGCTGGCCGGTGTGGCTGCCGCTGCTGCTGGCGCTGCTGGCCTGGCTGTGGGCGCGGATGCAGCGCTTCGGCCCGCTGCTGCCGTCGCCGGCGGCCGAGCGCCGCTCGCTGCTGGAACACGTGCGCGCCTCCGGCGAGCACCTGTTCCGCTACCGCCGCGGCGCGCTGCTGCACGCGGCGGTGCGGCAGGCGTTCCTGGCGCGGCTGCGCCGCCGCGATCCGCTGGCCGCCGCGCTGGCCGGCGGGGCGCAGATCGAAGCCATCGCCGCGCGCCTGGGCGTGCCGGCCGACGGCGTGCGCCGCGCCCTGCAGACGCCGGCCGCGCACGACCGGGTCGCCTTCCGCGATCGCATTTCCATCTTGATTCAACTGAGAAACCGACTATGACCGACCTGTCCGCCGCCCCCCTGACCGGCGACGCGCTCGCCGAACGCGTCGCCGCCGTGCGCGAGGAAGTCCGCAAGGCCTTCATCGGCCAGCCCGAGGTGCTCGACCAGATCCTGATCGCGCTGCTGGCCGGCGGCCACGTGCTGATCGAGGGCGTGCCGGGGCTGGGCAAGACGCTGCTGGTGCGCGCGCTGGCGCAGGCGCTGGAACTGACCTACGCGCGCGTGCAGTTCACCCCCGACCTGATGCCCAGCGACGTCAGCGGCCACGCGGTCTACGATCCCAAGGCCGAGAGCTTCAAGATCCGCCGCGGCCCGATCTTCACCCACCTGCTGCTGGCCGACGAGATCAACCGCGCGCCGGCCAAGACCCAGTCGGCGCTGCTGGAGGTGATGCAGGAAGGGCAGGTCACCATCGAGGGCAAGCCGTTCGCCCTGGATCCGCCGTTCATGGCGCTGGCCACGCAGAACCCGGTCGAGCAGGAAGGCACCTATCCGCTGCCGGAAGCGCAGCTGGATCGCTTCCTGCTGAAGGTGCTGATCGGCTATCCGGCGCTGGAGGACGAGAAGCGCATGGTCGACGCGATCACCACCGGCCGCACCGCCGGCGATTTCGACCTGTCGCGGGTGCGGCGCGTGCTCGGCGCCGGCGAGCTGGTGGCGATGCAGCGCGGCACCGCCGCCGTGGCGGTCGACGAACAGGTCATCGACTACGCCGTGCGGATCGCCGCGGCGACCCGGCAGTGGCCGGGCATCTCGCTGGGCGCCGGCCCGCGCGGCAGCATCGCGCTGGTGCGCGCGGCGCGCGCGCAGGCGGTGCTGGACGGGCGCGACTTCGTCACTCCGGACGACGTGCGCGAAATCGCTCGTCCTGCGCTGCGCCACCGCATCACCCTGGCGCCGGAACTGCAGATCGAGGGCCAGAGCGCCGGCGACGTGCTCGGCGCGCTGCTGGCCAAGGTGGAAGCGCCGCGGAAATGACCCTGCGAGCTGCCGCTGCCACGATGCGAACGCCCGGCAACGCTGGCATGCGCGAGCTTCGCTCCCTCCCCCGCGTGCGGGGGAGGGCCGGGGTGGGGGCGAACCATCGCCAGGATTGCGGGACATTGCCCTTCCCTTGCCCCCATCCCGGCCTTCCCCCGCAGGCGGGGGAAGGGGCCGTTCCATGAGGCCGGCGCCCTTGCTGATCGCCTTGCTGGCGGCGTGGGGACTGTCAGGACTGGCGCTGCTCTACCTGGGCCTGCCGCCGGCCGCATGGCAGGGCATCGGCGCGGCCATCGCGTTGCTGGCGATCCTGGACGCCTGGCGGCTGCGCGCGCGGCCGACGCCGCAGGCGATCCGCCAGGTGCCCGACGCGCTCGCGCTCGGCGTCTGGCGCGAGGTCTCGCTGGCCTTCGAATCGCCGGCGCGCGCGCAACGCGTGGACGTCTACGACCTGCACCCGGGCGGCTGGCCGATGCAGGGCCTGCCGCGCCGGCTGTCGCTGGCCGCCGGCAGCGTCACCGGCTTCGACTACCGCCTGTGCCCGGTCGAGCGCGGCGACGCGGTGTTCGAGGGCGTGCAGCTGCGCCTGCATTCGCCGCTGCGGCTGTGGCGGCAATCGCGCGTCGCCGGCACGCCGCAGCGCGTGCGCGTCTATCCCAATTTCGCGCCGCTGACGCGTTTCGCGCTGTTCAGCGCCGAACAGGCCTCGCGGCTGGTTGGCGCACACCTCCGGCGCCGCCGCGGCGAGGGCACCGACTTCAACCAGATGCGCGAGTACCGGGTCGGCGACAGCCTGCGCCAGATCGACTGGAAGGCGACCGCGCGCTCGCGCAAGCTGATCTCGCGCGAATACCAGGACGAGAAGAACCAGCAGCTGGTGATGATGATCGACACCGGCCGGCGCATGCTGGCGCGCGAGGACGCGCTGGGCCATTTCGACCACGTGCTCAACGCGTCGCTGGTGGTGTCCTACCTGGCGCTGCGGCAGGGCGATGCGGTCGGCCTGTTCGCCAGCGGCGGCGACGCGCGCTGGGTGGCGCCGCAGCGCGGCATGGGCGCGGTGGACACGCTGCTGCGCGCCAGCTACGACCTGCAGCCGCGCGCGGTCGCCACCGACTACCTGGCGGCCGCCACCGAACTGTCGCTGCGCCAGCGCCGGCGCGCGCTGGTGATGCTGGTGACCAACGTGCGCGACGAGGACATCGAGGATCTGCTGGCCGCGGTGCGGCTGCTGCAGAAGCGCCACCTGGTCTGCGTGGCGAGCCTGCGCGAGCAGTCGCTGGACCGGGCGCTGGAGGACGAGGTGCGGGACCTGCCCGGCGCCATCCGCGCCGGCGCGGTCGCCCGCTACCTGGAGCAGCGCGCCGCCGCGCACGAGGCGCTGCGCAGCCACCGGGTGATGGTGCTGGACGTGGGCAGCGACGAGCTGCCGGCGGCGCTGGTCGAGCGCTACCTGGCGTTCAAGCGCGACGGCCTGCTGTAGCCACCCCGCATGACGCCTTTTGTGGGAGCGGCGTGAATCGCGACTGCAGAATATCGGTCAGCGAGGATGCGCCGTCATCCCACGGTCCGGTCGCGATTCACGTCGCTCCCACGGACAACCGTCAGTCCCCGGTCACCAGGGTGGCGTCGCGTTCGCGCAGTGCCGCGTAGACCGGATCGGTTTCCGGGCGCATGCCGTGCCAGCCGTGGAAGCTCTCGGCCGCCTGCTCGACCAGCATGCCCAGGCCATCGACGGTGCGCCGGCAACCGGCCGCGCGCGCCCAGGCCAGGAACGGGATCGCCGCCTCGCCGTAGTTCAGGTCGACGGCGGCGGTGCGGTCGTTGGTCAGGGTGAACGGCAGCGCGAAGGCGGCCGCGCCCTCGCGCCCGGCCGAGGTCGCGTTGATGACGAGATCGAAGTCGCCGAGCCGGCCCAGGTCTTCCCAGTAGCGCGAGATCGCCCGCCCCGGTTCGCCCAGCGCATCGACCAGCGCGTCGGCGCGCTGCGGATTGCGGTTGACGATCCACAGCTCGTCCATGCCCGCGTCCAGCAGCGCCGGCGCCACCCCGCGCGCGGCGCCGCCTGCGCCCAGCAGCAGCGCGCGGTTGACCCGCAGGTCCAGGCCCTGCCGGTCCATCAGGTCGCGCACCAGCCCGGCGCCGTCGGTGTTGTCGCCATGCCACTGGCCGTCGCTGCGGGTCAGGGTGTTGACCGCGCCGGCCCGGCGCGCGCGCTCGCTGGTCCGCGCGCACAGCGCGAACGCGGCCTCCTTCAGCGGCAGGGTCACGTTGGCGCCGGCGCCGCCGCTGGCGGTGAAGGCCTCGAGCGCGGCGGGAAAATCCTCCGGCGTGGCGTCGATGGCGGCGTAGTCCAGGGCGATGCCCGTCTGCCGGGCGAACGCGCCGTGGATCCGCGGCGACAGCGAGTGGACGACGGGATGGCCGAAGACGGCATAACGGCGAATGGACATGCTTGGTATAAACCCCGCTGGCAATGGGAAGGCGGCGGACCGATGAAACGCGTCATCATCATGGCGGCCGTGTCTGTGGCCAGTCTAACCGCTGGCACGGCGCGGGCGCAGTTGTCCGAATACGGCATCGAAGGCATGGGCGTGGTCTCCACCCGCGCCGACGAGGGCCGCGCCAGCGTCGCGCCGGACGGCCGCCGCATCGTCTGGGACAGCGATCGCGGCGGCGGCGCGGGTGGCCGCGACCTGTGGCAGGCGGTGCTGCGCGAAGGGCGCTGGGCCGATGCGGCGCCGCTGCCGATCAATTCCCCGGCCGACGAGTCCGCCCCGTTCCTCAGCGCCGACGGCCGCTGGCTGTACTTCGTCTCCAACCGGCCCGGCGGCCACGGCGGCGGTGATCTGTACCGCGCCGCGGTGCTGGCCGAGGGCGGCTTCGGCCCGGTGGAGAACCTCGGGCCGGGCGTCAACACGCGTGGCGACGAGGCCGCGCCGACGCTGTCGCGCGATGGCCGGCGGCTGCTGTTCGCCAGCGACGGCCACGGCGGCGCCGGCGGGTTCGACCTGTTCGTCGCGCGGCGGGACGAAAGCGCCTTCGTCGAACCGCGGCCGTTGCCGGGCATCGACAGCGCGCAGGACGAAACCGACGCGGCCTGGCTGCAGGACGGCCGCGCGCTGGTGTTCGCGCGTTCGCGGGAGGCCGGGGCAGCGGTTCGCCTCCATCTGGCGCATTGCCGCGGCGGCGCGTATGCCGACGTGCAGCCGCTGGCGCTGTCGTTCAACACCGCCGAGGGCCGTACCTCGGGGCCGGTGGTCGATGCCGGCAAGCCGTCGGAACTGCTGGTCGCCGGCTCGGCGCGCGCGCCCAAGGCCGGCGGGCTCGACATCTACCGCATGCGCGCGCCGCCGGCCGATGGCGACGGCGACTGCCTGCGGTAGCGCCGCCGGTCAGCGCGCCTCGCGCAGCCAGCGCGCCGCGTCCAGCGCGAAGTAGCTGAGCACGCCGTCGGCGCCGGCGCGCTTGAACGCGGTCAGCGCCTCCAGCGTGCAGGCGCGCTCGTCGAGCCAGCCGTTGGCGTAGGCGGCCTTGAGCATCGCGTACTCGCCGCTGACCTGGTAGGCGAAGGTCGGCACGCCGAACTCCTCCTTCACCCGCCGCACCACGTCCAGGTACGGCATGCCCGGCTTGACCATCACCATGTCGGCGCCCTCGTCGATGTCCAGCGCCACTTCGTGCAGCGCCTCGTCGGTGTTGGCCGGATCCATCTGGTAGGTGTACTTGTTGCCCTTGCCGAGGTTGCCGGCGCTGCCGACCGCGTCGCGGAACGGGCCGTAGAACGCCGAGGCGTACTTGGCCGAGTAGGCCATGATGCGGGTGTGGACGAAGCCCTCGGCCTCCAGCGCCTCGCGGATCGCGCCGATGCGGCCGTCCATCATGTCGCTGGGCGCGACCACGTCGGCGCCGGCGCGCGCGTGCGACAGCGCCTGCCTGACCAGCGCCTCGACGGTGATGTCGTTGAGCACGTAGCCGGTCTCGTCGATGATGCCGTCTTGGCCGTGGGTGGTGAACGGATCCAGCGCCACGTCGGTGATCACGCCCAGCTCGGGGAAGCGCGACTTCAGCGCGCGCACCGCGCGCTGGGCCAGGCCGTCGTCGTCCCACGCGGCCTCGGCGGCCAGCGACTTGGCCTGCGGCGCGGTGACCGGGAACAGCGCCAGCGCCGGGATGCGCAGTTCGGCGGCCTGCTCGGCGACCTTCAGCAGTTCGTCGATCGACAGCCGCTCGACGCCGGGCATCGACGGCACCGCCTCGCGGCCGGCCAGTTCATGCACGAACACCGGGTAGATCAGATCGTCGGCGCTCAGCGCGTGCTCGCGCATCAGCCGGCGGGAGAAATCGTCGCGGCGCATGCGGCGCGGGCGGGTATGCGGATAGGCCATCTTCGTCTCCGGGGCAAGGCGTCCATGATACGCCTGCGCTCACGGCCGGAGCCGAGCAAGCTCGGCTCTACAACAAGTTGGGCTCTATCAATCCTTGTAGAGCCGAGCCTGCTCGGCTCGCCGCGACCGGATGCCCTGGCAAGGCGCTACACCGCATCAGATGACGCCGCCACCCAGCGCCAGCCGCGTCACCGCCACCACGATCACCACCACGTTGAGGATCAAGCCGGTCTTGGCGCGCCCGCGGCGCCCCGGCGCGGTGAGCGCGATGCCGATCGCGGCGATGATCGCGCCGACCGCGGCGAACGGGATCAGGAACCAGTTGCCCCAGCCCAGCAGCGGTATCAGCGCCAGGATCATCCACAGCATCGAGACGATGCCCCACAGCAAGCTAATCAGGCCCATGACGGTTGCGACTCCATCGGTTGCAAGGAAGGGATGGCGCAGCCATCGCGGCGCGCGCCGCCTGTATGCAGGCTGGCGGCGCCGGGGTCAAGCCTGCACGCCGTGCATGCCCTCGATCTCGACCAGCAGTTCGCGCCGGCACACGTCGGCCTGCAGCATCAGCATCGGCACCGCCGTGCCCAGCCGCGCCTGCAGCTGCGCGCGCACCGCGTCGGCGTCCTCGGCGTCGCGCACGTACACCTTCAGCCGCGAACCGGCGTCCAGGTGCGGCGACAGGCCCGGGTGCCGCTCGCGCGCGGCGGCGATCAGGCTGTCGAGGTTGGTCAGCGTCTCGTCCAGCTGCGCCTTCAGCGAATCGGCATGCCGCGAGGCGTGGCCGACGATGCTGGCGGTGCCGGACAGCAGCAGCGGCAGCCGCGGCGAGTCCGGCAGCAGCGCGCGCGCGAAGCTCGGCGACTGCGGGCCGTATTCGCGCGGATAGCGCCAGGCGCTGACCTGGCGCGGGTTCTCCAGCGGCAGCCCGGGCGTGCGCGCGGCCAGCCAGTACACCTGCAGCACGCGCTTGCCGTCGCGGCAGCCGATGGCGGTGGCGGCCGGCAGGGTGGCGGTGTCCACCTGGCCCAGCCCGCGCACCCGGCCGATGCAGAACTGGCGGTAGCGCTCGTCGTCGCCGTCGCCGTCGGTGATGGCGTCGAAGTAGTTCCAGATGCGCAGCAGGTGCGGATGGCCGCTGGCGCGCCAGAACGCGCTGGCGCGGCCGTACAGTTCCTCGGCGGTGGCGAGGATGCCGTGCTCGCCCTCGGCCAGTTCCAGCGCGCCGAACTGCAGCTCGCCGTCGCTGGCGTGGGCGATGCCGTCGTCGACCGCGCGGGCGACCGGCCCGCCGGCGCGCCAGATCTCGTACGGCGCGGCGCCGGACAGCGGCGGCAGCGGCACCCGCAGGTAGCGCGCGTCGGCCACCCGCTCGCGCGCCGGCGCCAGCGCGCCGAAGCCGAACACCGCCAGCGTCTCGGGCAGGGTCAGCAGCGAGTCCGGGGAAGGGGCATGCACGTAGTCGACGGCCAGCCGGGGCGGCCCGTGTTCGGGCCCGGGAACGGCACTCATGGCAGGCGGGCACTCGTCGGAAAGCGGAAGGAACGCATGGGTGCCAATGATAGCGCGCGCGCCATGCGCACCCGGCGTTGACGGCGGATGGGGGATATTCAGCGCGGCCGGCCGACTATGGGCCGCATCTACCGGGAGACACCGTCATGGCGCTTCGTCTTGTCGCATTCCTCGCACTGGCCATCGCCCTGGGCGGCTGCGCCAGCACTTCCAGGGTGATGCTGGGCCAGGCCCGCCCGGCCATCGACCCGGCGCAGGTGCAGGTCTACAACACCCCGCCGGCCGGCGCGATCGAGATCGCCCAGATCGAGGCGTCCAGCGCGGTCGGTTTCGGCACCCAGGGCCAGACCGACGCGGCGGTGGCCCGACTCAAGCGCGAGGCCGCCGCGCTCGGCGCCAACGGCGTGGTGCTGATGGGCGTGGGATCCAGCGGATCGCCGGTGGGCATGTCGGTCGGCGCCGGCAGCTATGGCCGCCACAGCGGCGGCAGCGTCGGGGTCGGCATTCCGACCACGCAGAAGCGCGCCGCCGGCATGGCGATCTGGGTGCCGCCGGGCGCGCAGCCGGCGCCGGGCAATCCCTGATCCGTCTTGCCGACGGGCGCGATGGCGACCGCCGGTGGGATCATCGGCGCATCAGCGCTTCAGGCAGCGATCGAAGAAGCGCTCGGTCAGCCGGTAGCGGTGCAGCAGGTCGGCCCCGCGCAGGCCGTGCTTGGCGCCGGGATAGGTCATCAGCTCGAACGGCCGCGCGCGCTTCTGCAGCTCGCCCATCACCTGCGTGCTGTTGGTGAACAGCACGTTGTCGTCGGCCATGCCGTGGATCAGCAGCAGCGGCGAGGTCAGCCCGTCGAGGTGGGTGAACGCGCTGGCCTCGCGGTAACCTTTGACGTTGGCCGCGGGCAGGTTCATGTAGCGCTCGGTGTAGTGGGTGTCGTACAGCGCCCAGTCGGCCACCGGCGCGCCGGCCGCGCCGCAGGCGTAGGCGTCGCTATGCTTGGCCAGCAGCATCAGCGTCATGTAGCCGCCGTTGGACCAGCCGTACACGCCGATGCGCGCCGGATCGACGAACGGCTGCGACTTCAGCCATTCCACGCCGCGCAGCTGGTCGTCCACCTCCACCGTGCCCTGGCGGCCGTACAGCGCGCCGCCGAAGGCCGCGCCGCGGCGCGGGGTGCCGCGGTTGTCCAGCGAGAACACCACGTAGCCCTGCTGGGCCAGGTACTGGTTGAACAGCGCGTCGCTGCGGCCGGGCCAGGCGCGGGTGACGGTCTGCGCGGCCGGGCCGCCGTAGACGAACACCACCACCGGGTAGCGCTTGCCCGCGTCGAACCCGGCCGGCCGGATCAGGCTGTAGTGCAGCGGGGTGGCGCCGTCGGCGGCGGTCAGCGTGCCGTACTCGACCGGGCGGTGGGCGTCGCGGTAGCGCGCGTACGGGTGATCCGGCGCGGCCGGATCGTTGGCCAGCAGCGTGGCCAGTTTTTCGCCATCGGCGCGGTATAGCTCGATCTGCGGCGGCGTCTGCGGATTGGACCAGCTGTCGACGTAGACGCTGGCGTTGCGCGCGAAGGTGGCCGCGTGCACGCCCGGCTTGCGGGTCAGCCGCCGGATCTCGCCGCCGGCCAGCGGCACGGCGTAGACGTGGGTCTCGGTGGCGCCGTCGCGGGTGCCGCTGAAATAGACGGTGCCGGCGTCCTGGTCCACCGCCAGCAGCGCGTCGACCACCCATTCGCCAGCGGTCAATGGCGTCAGCGTGGCGCCGTCCTCCGAGGCCAGGTAGAGGTGCTCGTAGCCGCTGCGCTCCGAGCCCCAGAGGAAGCGGCCGTCGGCAAGGAAGCGCAGGTTGTCGTGCAGCGGCACCCAGGTCGCGCTGGTCTCGGTGATCAGCGTGCGCTGCTTGCCGGTGGCCAGCGTGGCTTCGATCAGCTCGAGCTTCTTCTGGTCGCGCGACTGGCGCTGGAAGGTCAGCCGCTGCGGATCCCGCCAGTCCACCCGCGCCAGGTAGATGTCGGTCTCGGCGCCCAGGTCCACCCAGCGCGCCTTGGCGCCCTGGCGCGGCGCGATCACGCCGAGGCGGACGGCGACGTTGGGATCGCCGGCGGCCGGATAGCGCTGCTCGACGACCTCGGTGCGATCCGGGTAGACCTCGTAGCGCTTCTGCACCGGCACCCGGCTCTCGTCGATGCGGGCGAAGGCGATCGCCGAGTCGTCCGGTGCCCACCAGTAGCCGGTGTGGCGGCCCATCTCCTCGTCGGCGACGAACTCGGCCACGCCGTTGCCGATGGCGCCGCCACCGTCGCCGGTGAGCCGGATCTCCTTGCCGCTGGCCAAGTCGATGACCCACAGGTCGCGGGCGCGGATGAAGCTGACGTAGCCGCCCTTCGGCGAGATCTTCGGATCGGTGGCGAAGCCGCCGCCGCGGGTGAGCTGGCGCACCGCATCCTGGCCGGACTTGCGCAGGTCGTAGAGGTACAGCTCGCCGCCCAGCGGGAACAGCAGCGACTTGCCGTCCGGCGCCCAGTGGTAGGCGACGATGCCGCTGCGGCCGGCGATGCGCTGGCGCTCGCGGCGCGCCTTCTCCTCGTCGCTGAGCACCTCCTCGCCCGGCAGCAGCACCGCCGAATCGACCAGCATCCGCGTCTGCGCGGCGGCGACGTCGTATTCCCACAGGTCCAGGCGGTTGCCGTCGCTGTCCTTGCCGCGCAGGAAGGTCACCCGCGAACCGTCCGGCGCGATGCGCGGCTGCGCCAGCGACGGCCCGGCCAGCGGCGTGCTGGCGGTGATGGCTTCCAGGGTCAGTTTCTCGGCGTGGACGTTCGGGGCGGTGAGCATGAGGGCGAGGGTGGCGATCAGCGTGCGCATGGGTTTCCTGGCGATGGCATTCGTTCGCGGGCGTGGACCGGCGACTTTATCGGATGTGGCGCGGGGGGTGGCGCGGCCTGCGCCGCCCCGGCGGGTCAACGCGGGCCGAACAGGTGCCTGCGCGCCTCCTCGTCCAGCGGCTTGCCGGCGTCGGGGTTGACCTGGTCCTTCAGCGCATAGGCGCGTTGCGTGGCCGGTCGCGCGGCGATCGCGTCGTGCCAGCGCTTGAGGTGCGGGAATGCCGGGTAGTCGGGCTTGAGCGCGTCGTAGGCCTCGATCCACGGGTAGCTGGCCATGTCGGCGATGCCGTATTCGTCGCCGGCCAGGTATGCGTGCCGCGACAGGCGCTGGTCGATGACGCCGTGCAGGCGGCGTACCTCGTTGCCGTAGCGGTCGATGGCGTACGGGATCTTCTCCGGCGCATAGACGTTGAAATGGCCCATCTGCCCGCTCATCGGCCCCAACCCGGCCACCTGCCAGAACAGCCATTCCAGCGCCGCGACCCGGCCACGCGCATCGGCGGGAAGGAAGCGGCCGGTCTTCTCGGCCAGGTACAGCAGGATCGCGCCGGACTCGAACACGCTGATCGGCACGCCGCCATCGGCCGGGGCGTGGTCGACGATCGCCGGCATCTTGTTGTTGGGCGAGACGGCCAGGAATGCCGGCTGGAACTGCTCGCCCTTGCCGATGTCGACCGGCTTGATCGCGTAGTCCAGCCCGGCCTCCTCCAGGAACAGGGTCACCTTGTGGCCGTTGGGCGTGGGCCAGTAGTACAGGTCGATCATGGCGGTCTCCCGGCGAAAACGGCAGTGTAGCCCCGCGCTCCATCTTGGCAGTGCCATCGCCGGCCGCTACCCTGCCGCGTCCCCCGCAAACACCGTCCCGTCCATGACCCAGCCTTCCCCCGGCCGCCTCGGCTTCCTGCCCAACCTGATCTTCGCCTCGCGCTGGCTGCAGCTGCCGCTGTACCTGGGCCTGATCTTCGCGCAGGCGGTGTATGTCTGGCAGTTCGGCGTCGAACTGGTCCACCTGGTGCACCAGGTGTTCCTCAACGGCGACCAGGCCGCGCAGGCCGCCGCCCTGGCCGAGGGCGGGCCGACCGCCGAGGTGGCGATCATGCTGATCGTGCTCGGCCTGATCGACGTGGTGATGATCTCCAACCTGCTGGTGATGGTGATCGTCGGTGGCTACGAGACCTTCGTCTCGCGGCTGAACCTGGAAGGCCACCCGGACCAGCCGGAGTGGCTCAGCCACGTCAACGCCTCGGTGCTGAAGGTCAAGCTGGCGATGGCGATCATCGGCATCTCCTCCATCCACCTGCTCAAGACCTTCATCGAGGTGGGCGACCTGGGCCAGCCCGGCAGCAAGTTCACCGAGGCCGGGGTGATGTGGCAGACCATCATCCACATCGTGTTCATCCTCTCGGCCATCGGCATCGCCTGGACCGACAAGCTGATGACCCACGGCGCCAGCAAGCGCGAGCACGCCGCGGATTGAGGCCTCTTGGTGGGAGCGACGTGAGTCGCGACGAGGCTTTCATGGGAAAGCCCATCGCGACTCACCCGTGCCGGCATGCCGGCACGACTCCCACAGGGACGGGCTCCTGTAAAATGCCGCGGTGGATGTCTCTCACCTGCTCGATCACCTGAACCCCGCCCAGCGCGAGGCCGTTTCCGCGCCGCCCGGCCACTACCTGGTGCTGGCCGGCGCCGGCTCCGGCAAGACCCGCGTGCTGACCCACCGCATCGCCTGGCTCAACGAAGTCCACGGCGTGCCGACCCACGGCATCTTCGCGGTGACCTTCACCAACAAGGCCGCCGGCGAGATGCGCCACCGCGCCGACCTGCAGCTGCGCAACGGCAGCCGCGGCATGTGGATCGGCACCTTCCACGGCCTGGCCCACCGCCTGCTGCGCCTGCACTGGCAGGACGCGAAGCTGCCGGAAGGCTTCCAGGTCATGGACAGCGACGACCAGCTGCGGCTGGTCAAGCGGGTGGCGCAGGCGCTGGAGCTGGACGAGGCGCGCTACCCGCCCAAGCAGATCGTCTGGTGGATCAACCAGCAGAAGGACGAGGGCCGGCGGCCGCAGCACATCCAGCCCGAGCCGCGCGACGAGTGGACCGAGACGCTGCGCCAGGCCTACGCCGCCTACCAGGAGCGTTGCGACCGCGCCGGCCTGGTCGACTTCGCCGAGCTGCTGCTGCGCGCGCACGAGCTGCTGCGCGACAACGCCGCGCTGCTGGCGCACTACCGCGCGCGCTTCCGCGAGATCCTGGTCGACGAGTTCCAGGACACCAACGCCATCCAGTACGCCTTCGTGCGCGTGCTGGCCGGCGATTCCGGGCGCGTGTTCGTGGTCGGCGACGACGACCAGGCCATCTACGGCTGGCGCGGCGCGCGGGTGGAGAACGTGCAGCGCTTCCTCAAGGACTTCCCCGGCGCGCAGACCATCCGGCTGGAGCAGAACTACCGCTCCAGCGCCAATATCCTGAGTGCCGCCAACGCGGTCATCGCGCACAACCCCGACCGCATCGGCAAGCAGCTGTGGACCGACAGCGGCGACGGCGACCCCATCGACCTGTACGCGGCCTACAACGAGATGGACGAGGCGCGCTACGTCATCGAGCGCATCCGCCAGTGGGTGCGCGACGGCGGCAGCCACGGCGAGGCGGCGGTGCTCTACCGCAGCAACGCGCAGTCGCGCGCGTTCGAAGAGGCGCTGATTGCCGAGCAGATGCCGTACCGCGTCTACGGCGGCATGCGCTTCTTCGAGCGCGCCGAAATCAAGGATGCGCTGGCCTACCTGCGGCTGATCGCAAACCGTGCCGATGATGCGGCGTTCGAGCGCGCGGTCAACACCCCCACCCGCGGCATCGGCGATCGCACGCTGGACGAGGTGCGCCGCTGCGCGCGCGCGCAGTCGCTGTCGCTGTGGGAAGCGGCGATGTCGTGCACGCAGGCAGGCGAACTGGCCGGGCGCGCGCGCAACGCGCTGGCCGGCTTCGTCACGCTGATCAACACGCTGGCCGGCGAGACCGCGCAGATGGAACTGAAGGAGCGCATCGACCACGTGCTGATGCGATCGGGCCTGCGCGATCACTGGGCCAGGGAGAGCCGCGGCGGGCTGGATTCGGAATCGCGCATCGAGAACCTGGACGAACTGGTGTCGGTGGCCTCGCGCTTCACCCGTCCCGACGAGGACGAGGAAAGCCAGGGCATGACCGAACTGGTCGCCTTCCTCGCCTACGCCTCGCTGGAGGCTGGCGAAGGCCAGGCGCAGGCCGGCGAGGACGGCGTGCAGCTGATGACGCTGCATTCGGCCAAGGGGCTGGAATTCCCGCTGGTGTTCCTGGCCGGGCTGGAGGACGGGCTGTTCCCCAGCGCGCGCTCCATCGAGGAAAGCGGGCGGCTGGAGGAGGAGCGCCGGCTGGCCTACGTCGGCATCACCCGCGCGCGGCAGAAGCTGGTGCTCAGCTACGCCGAGTCGCGCCGCATCCACGGCATGGACAACTACAACGTGCCGTCGCGCTTCCTGCGCGAGATCCCGCGCGAGCTGCTGCACGAGGTGCGGCCCAAGGTGCAGGTGTCGCGGCCGGCCTCGCTGGGCGCGCCGCGCAACCTCGGCCATGCCGCGCTGGAAGCGCCCGCGCTCAAGCTCGGCACCAGCGTCGTGCATCCCAAGTTCGGCAGCGGCGTGGTCACCGACTACGAGGGCAGCGGCGCGCACGCGCGCGTGCAGGTCAACTTCGACAACGACGGCAGCAAGTGGCTGGTGCTGGCCTACGCCAACCTGCAGCCGGCCTGACAAGTCCTCCATCCGCCGGCATGGCCGAAACGCCGGGCGACGGACGGCGGTGCGCCGGCCATGCCGGCCGCGGCCGCCCGTGTCATGCTGTCGTCATCGCGACAGTGGAAGGAGACGGACGATGTACAGGCGCATCCTGATCGCCATCGATGGTTCCGAGCTGGCCGCGCGCGGCCTCGAGCACGGCCTGGCGCTGGCCACGCAGTTGCAGGCGGAAGTGGCGGTGGTCACCGTCAGTGAGCCGCCGATCAGCGGCTACGAGGACGCGCTGGGCGGGCCGGCGTTCGCCCTGCTGCCCGAATACCAGCGCGCGCAGGAGGCGACCGCGACGCGGGTATTGCAGTCGGCGCGCGATGCCGCCGCCGCCGCCGGCATCACCGCCGAGACCGTGCACGTGCCCAACCGCTACGCCGCCGATGGCATCATCGAGACCGCCGAGCAGCGCGGCAGCGACCTGATCGTGATGGCCTCGCACGGCCGCCGCGGGCTCGGGCGGCTGGTGCTGGGCAGCCAGGTCAGCGAGGTGCTGGCGCGCAGCGGCATCCCGGTGCTGGTCATCCGCTGAGCGCGGCGGCTGCGCCTCACCAGCCGTAGAGCTTCCAGTACACGGGCGACACGTCGCCGGGTCCCTTGCTCTTGTCCAGCCGGCCGTCGCCGTTCTCGTCGATCAGGTAGTAGGGCGCGCCGCGCACCGGCGTGACCTTGACCATGCGCAGTTGGCCGCCGACGCGGTATTCCTCGATCACGTCGCCGTTGGCCTCGGTGCGCACGGCGACCTGCGCGTTGGCCAGGTCCACGCCCGGATCCGGCGTGCCGGTCGCACAGGCCGCCAGGACCGGCAGCAGGAGGAACAGTGCACAACGCAGCGTCTTGCCGGACATGGCGGACTCCAGACAGGTTCGGGTGTGGGGCGATTATGCGCCCGTGGCGCCGTCGCGGGGCGTGACGCCGGTCGCCGGGCCGGCGCGTAGAATGATCGGATGACCCGACTCGTCCTGATCGATGGCTCCAGCTATCTCTATCGCGCCTTCCACGCGCTGCCGCCGCTGAGCAACGCGCAGGGCGAACCGACCGGCGCGCTGTTCGGCGTGGTCAACATGCTGCGCGCCACGCTGAAGGAACAGCCCGACTACGTCGCCTTCGTCGTCGACGCGCCCGGCAAGACCTTCCGCGACGATCTCTACCCGCAGTACAAGGCCAACCGCCCGCCGATGCCCGACGAACTGCGCGCGCAGGTCGAGCCGATGTGCGCGATCGTCGAGGCGCTGGGCATCGGCATCCTGCGCGAGCCCGGCGTCGAGGCCGACGACGTGATCGGCACGCTGGCCCTGCAGGGCGCGGCCGACGGCATCGCGGTGACCATCTCCACCGGCGACAAGGATTTCGCCCAGCTGGTGCGCCCGGGCATCGAGCTGGTCAACACGATGACCGGCAGCCGGATGGATTCGGACGCGGCGGTGATCGAGAAGTTCGGCGTGCGCGCCGGCCAGATCGTCGATCTGCTCGCGCTGATGGGCGACACCATCGACAACGTGCCCGGCGTGGACAAGTGCGGCCCCAAGACCGCGGCCAAGTGGCTGGCCGAATACGGCAGCCTCGACGGCGTGATCGCCGCCGCGCCCGCAATCAAGGGCAAGATCGGCGACAACCTGCGCGCTGCGCTGCCGCGCCTGCCGCTCAACCGCGAACTGGTCACCATCAAGACCGACGTCGCGCTGGCCGGCGGTCCGCGCACGCTGTCGCTGCGGGCGCGCGACGTCGAGGCGCTGCGCACGCTGTACCAGCGCTACGGCTTCACCCAGGCGCTGAAGGAACTCGATGGCGCATCCACCGGCGCGCCCGCGCCCGTGGCCGGCGCGGAGACCGCCTACAGCGTGCGCGGCACCGCCGCCGGCTATGCCCGGGGTGGTACGGCCACCGTGGAGGCGCCCGATGCCGCGCTGTCCGCGCCCGGCCAGTACGAGGCCATCCTGACCGGCGAGCAGCTCGACCGCTGGCTGCAGCGCCTGCGCGCGGCCGCGGCGTTCGCCTTCGACACCGAGACCGACTCGCTGGACGCGCTGCGCGCCAACCTGGTCGGCATGAGCTTCAGCGTCGAGAGCGGCCAGGCCGCCTACCTGCCGCTGGCGCACGACTACGCCGGCGCGCCGGCGCAGATCGATCGCGCCGCCGCACTGGACGCGCTGCGGCCGCTGCTGGAGGACGCGGGCAAGCGCAAGATCGGCCAGCACGGCAAGTACGACCTGCACGTGATGCGCCGCCACGGTGTCGAGGTGCGCGGCTACCACGACGACACCATGCTGGAGAGCTTCGTGCTCAATTCCACCGCCAGCCGCCACGACATGGACTCGCTGGCACGCCGCTACCTCGGCTACGAGACGATCAAGTACGAGCAGGTCGCCGGCAAGGGCGCCAAGCAGATCCCGTTCTCGCAGGTGGCCATCGAGGACGCCACCCGCTACGCCGCCGAGGACGCCGACGTCACCCTGCGCCTGCACGAAACGCTGGCGCCGCGGCTGGCGGCCGAACCGGCGCTGGAGCGCGTGTACCGCGAGATCGAGATGCCGCTGGTGCCGGTGCTGGCGCGGATGGAGGCCAACGGCGTGCGCATCGACGCCGAGGAACTGCGCCGGCAGAGCGCCGACCTGTCGCGGCGCATGCTGGCCGCGCAGCAGAAGGCGACCGAGTTGGCCGGGCGCGCGTTCAACCTCGATTCGCCCAAGCAACTGTGCGCGCTGCTGTTCGAGGAACTGAAGCTGCCGGTGATGGTGAAGACGCCGACCGGCCAGCCCAGCACGAACGAGGAAGCGCTGGAGGCGATCGCCGACCAGCACGAGCTGCCGCGCGTGATCCTCGAGTACCGCGGCCTGGCCAAGCTGCGCAGCACCTACACCGACAAGCTGCCGGAGATGGTCAATCCCGACAGCGGCCGCGTGCACACCAGCTACCATCAGTCCGGCGCGGCGACCGGGCGGCTGTCCTCGTCCGATCCCAACCTGCAGAACATCCCGATCCGCACCGACGACGGCCGCCGCATCCGCAAGGCCTTCGTCGCCCCGCCGGGCCGCAAGCTGATCGCCTGCGACTACTCGCAGATCGAACTGCGCATCATGGCGCACCTGTCCGGCGACCCGGGCCTGGTGCGCGCGTTCGAGGCCGGCGCCGACATCCACAAGGCCACCGCCGCCGAGGTGTTCGGCCGTCCCATCGACGAGGTCACCGCCAGCGAGCGCCGCGCCGCCAAGGCGATCAACTTCGGCCTGATGTACGGCATGAGCGCGTTCGGGCTGGCGCGCAACCTCGGCATCTCGCGCGGCGAGGCGCAGGACTACGTGGCGCTGTACTTCAGCCGCTACCCGGGCGTGCGTGACTTCATGGAGCGGATGCGCCAGCAGGCGCGCGAGCAGGGCTACGTGGAGACGCTGTTCGGCCGCCGCCTCTACCTCAACGACATCCACGCGCGCAGCCAGAACCTGCGCGCCGGCGCCGAACGCGCGGCGATCAACGCGCCGATGCAGGGCACCGCCGCCGACATCATCAAGCGCGCGATGATCACCGTGGACGCCTGGCTGGCCGAACACCGCGATCGCGCGCTGATGCTGATGCAGGTGCACGACGAACTGGTGTTCGAGGCCGACGAGGACTTTGTGCCGACTTTGCTCGTTCACGCCAAGGCGCTGATGTCGTCGGCGGCACAACTCAATGTTCCACTGGTGGTCGACAGCGGCGTCGGCGACGACTGGGATCAGGCGCATTGAACCCAGTTGCGCGGCCAACCCGTTTCCACTCAAACACTTGCCGCAGATGTCGGGGGTAGTCATTCATGTACCCGCAGGTTCAGTAAATGAATCCGCCCTAAATATCACGGTTTATTAACCGTTTGCTTCACGATCTGTCCATGTTGGAAGTGTTTTCATAGCCCTCGACAGATGCAACGTCTGTCGCTGATCTCTCCCATCCCCTGGAGCGATCTACCGGAACGGCGACCCCTCCCCAGGTTTCCGTTCCCCTGGCCCCGCCGACCTCCCCCTGGTCCGCGGGGCTTTTTATTGGCCTGCCATCAGAAGGTGGGATCACCGGGCCGAAGTCGAGCGGCCATCATCCCCTTCCCGGTGGGAGCGACGTCAGTCGCGACAGGGGGCGCCGGGAAAGCCGCGTCGCGACTGACGTCGCTCCCACGGCGGGCCAACCGAGGAAGGTGCGTTGACGCAAGGGTGACGCGGCCTGGCCTAGCGTGGCCGCATACCCGCCGGGAGCGAACGGCCATGTCGGACCTGCTGGAACTGGCGATGCCCTGGTGGGAGTTCGTGCTCCGCGCCGTCGCCGTCTACTTCATCCTGCTGGTGATGCTGCGCCTTTCCGGCAAGCGCACGGTCGGACAGTTCACCCCTTTCGATCTGCTGGTGGTGGTGCTGCTCGGCACGGCGGTGCAGAACTCGCTGATCGGCGAGGACGTCTCGCTGCTCGGCGGCATGATCCTGGCCGCCACGCTGATCGGCTGCAACTGGCTGGTGGGATTCGCGACCGCGCGCAGCCGCAGGCTCGATCATCTCGCCCAGGGCAGCCCGGTGCTGCTGGGCCGTGACGGGGAATTGTTCCAGGAGGTGCTGCGCCGGCAGAACATCGCCCGCGCCGACGTGGACGAGGCGCTGCGCGACAATGGTCTCGAAGACCTGTCGGCAGCGGCCCTGATCACCCTGGAAGTGGACGGCACCATCACCGTGGTGCCCCGCAAGGGCAAGGCCTGAACCGGCGTTCCGGATTGCGGCGGCGGCTTGCCCGCCTGCGGCGCCATTGCCGCATCGCGTCCCGGGGTTCAGCCCAGCTCCGCCAGCCAGTCGCGCGGCCGCAGGTAGTCCTGCAGGCGCGCCTCGGCGCTGCCCGGCGCCGGCGCGTGGCCGTATTCCCAGCGCACCAGCGGCGGCAGGCTCATCAGGATGCTCTCGGCGCGGCCGCCGCTCTGCAGGCCGAACAGCGTGCCGCGGTCGTAGACCAGGTTGAACTCGACGTAGCGGCCGCGCCGGTAGAGCTGGAACTGGCGCTCGCGCTCGCCGTAGGGCGTGTCCTTGCGACGCTCGACGATGGGGAGCCAGGCGTCGAGGAAGCCGTCGCCGACCGCGCGCAGGTAGCCGAAGTCGCGCCCGAAATCCTCGCCCAGATCGTCGAAGAACAGCCCGCCGACGCCGCGCGTCTCGTCGCGATGCTTCAGGAAGAAGTACTCGTCGCACCAGCGCTTGTGGGCGTCATAGCGCGCCTGCCCGCCGAACGGTTCGCACAACTCGCGTGCGGTGCGGTGCCAGTGCAGCACGTCCTCGTCGAACGGATAGAACGGGGTGAGGTCGAAGCCGCCGCCGAACCACCAGGCAACCGTCTCGCCATCGCGCTCGGCGCGGAAGTGGCGCACGTTGGCGTGGGTGGTCGGCAGGTAGGGGTTGCGTGGATGGAACACCAGCGACACGCCGACCGCGCGCCACGACGCCCCGGCCAGCTCCGGACGATGCGCGCTGGCCGAAGGCGGCAGCCTGCTGCCGGAGACGTCGGAGAAGCCGATGCCGGCCTGCTCGAACACCGCGCCGTCGCGCAGCACGCGGGTGCGCCCGCCGCCCGCGAGCGCGGTGCCGGCCTGCGCGTCGCGGGTCCACGCATCCTCGCGGAAGCGGGCCTGCCCATCGGCGGCCTCGATGGCGGCGCAGATACGGTCCTGGAGATCGGCCAGGTAGTCACGGACGGGGGAGATGTCGTTCATGCCGTTATTCTAGCGGCCCGCCGCCACGCTTCCCCAATCCCCAATCCCCGTTTCTCAGCGAAACTCCGCCCGCACCGCCGGCGTGCACAGCTTGTGGATCACCCAGGCATGCAGCACGGCGAACGCCAGCGCGGTGACGATGCTGCTGGCCAGCGCGATGCTGCGGTTGACGAGCATCTGCTGTTCGAACTGCGCCATCTCCGGCGTGCCGGCCAGGCTGTCCGGGAAGATCGACTGCATCGCGTCGAACATCTGCGCGACCAGCAGCACGCCGGCGAAGTTGCCCAGCGCGGTGACGGCGAGGAAGGCGATGAACAGCAGCCGGCCCCATTCACGCCGCCGCAGCAGCCCCCACGCGCTGATCAGGAACACCAACGACATCGCCAGGCCCGCCAGCGACAGCACGGGCAGGTGGTCCAGCAGCCAGCGCATCGATGCCGGCATCAGCAGCCCGGTCTCCTCGAAGAAGCCGGCGATGCCGTCGACCGGCAGCACCACGGCCACCGCCAGCTGCGCCAGCGAGTACAGCACCGCCGCCACGGCCAGCAGCAGAGAGATCTTCGCCAGCGGGGTGACGAAGCCGCCGCGGCGCGTCGGCGACAGCGGCGGCGGCAGGCTGCTCATCGCGCTTCACCGGCGGCAGGCGGCGGGTTGAGCCGGCGCTCGAACAGCCTCAGCACGCGCTTGTACTGGTCCAGCCAGGAGTCGGCGCGCACGTAGCCGTGGCGTTCCAGCGGGTACGAGGCCAGTTCCCAGTCGTCCTTGTGCAGCTCGATCAGCTTCTGCGCCAGCACCACCGAGTCCTTGTAGAACACGTTGTCGTCGATCATGCCGTGGGCGATCAGCAGGTGGTCCTGCAGGCCTTCGGCGTACTCGATCGGCGAGGAGGCGCGGTAGGCCTCGGGATCGACCTCGGGCGTGTTGAGGATGTTGGACGTGTAGGAATGGTTGTACTGGGTCCAGTCCACCACCGGCCGCAGCGCCGCGCCGGCCTTGAACACGCCGGGCTTGCGGAACAGCGCCATGAAGGTCATGAAGCCGCCGTAGGAGCCGCCATAGATGCCGACGCGCTCGCGATCGCCCTGGCGCTGCTCGACCAGCCAGTCCAGCCCGTCCAGGTAGTCCTCCAGCTCCGGGTGGCCCATGTTGCGGTAGATCGCGGTGCGCCAGTCGCGGCCGTAGCCCTCGCTGGCGCGGTAGTCCAGGTCCAGCACGATGTAGCCGCGCTGCACCAGCAGGTTGTGGAACATCTGCTCGCGGAAGTAGGCCGGATAGCGCTGATGCACGTTCTGCAGGTAGCCGGCGCCGTGGACGAACATCACGATCGGGTACTTCCTGCCCGGTTCCCGCGTGTCCGGGCCGTAGTACTTGCCCCAGACGGCGCCGGCGCCGTGCTTCGACGGCACCTGCACGATCTCCGGCTGGATCCACTCGCGCGCCTTGAACGCGGCGCTGCGGGTGTCGGTCAGCGCGCGCGCGCGGCCGTCCAGGCCGACCACCGACAACTGCGGCGGCAGGTAGCTGCGCGAATGGCGCACCAGCAGGTTGGCGCCATCGGGCGAGAGCGAGAAGTCCTCCACGCCGTCCAGCGCGGTCACCTCGCCGATCCGGTCGCCATCGAGATCGAGCCGGCAGACCTCGTAGTCCACCGGCGCGGCGCGGTTGCACACGAAGAAGAAGCTGCGCCCGTCGGCGCCGACCACCGGCGAGGAGACTTCCCAGCGCCCGCGCGTGCGCTGGACGGGCCTGCCCGCGCCTTCCTGCGTGTACAGGTGCGACCAGCCCGATTCCTCCGACAGCAGCCACAGCGTGCGGTTGTCCGGCAGCCAGCCGAACTCGTTGAAGCCCCAGTTGATCCAGGCCGGGTCGGTCAGCCGGTGGCGCGGCTGCAGCTGCGCGCGCTCCAGGTCGACGCTGGCGATCCAGCGGTCCTTGTTGTCCACCGCGTGGATCTGCACGGCGACCTGGCGGCCGTCGTCGCTCCAGGCGATCGCCGCGCCGCTCTCGTTCTCCACGCGCACGTCGCGGTTGCCCTTCAGCGCGTCCTTGCCGGCAGCCTTGCGCAGGGCCGCCAGCGGATCGGCGGCGATGCCGGGCAGGGCGTCGAACTTGATCTCGCGCACGCCGCCGGCGTCCACGTCGACCAGCCACAACTGGTGCGCCGGCGGCGCGTTGCGGCCGACGCGGGTGCGCACTTCCTGGAATTCCTCGTAGCCCGACTCGGTGACGTACTTCGGCATCCGCCCGCCCTGGCCCTCGTCGGCGTTCTTGCGGCGGGTCACCACCAGCGCGTGGCGGCCGTCCGGCGACAGCGCGCCGTCCTCGATGCGGACCTCCTCGCCCAGGTAGATCGGCGCCGGCGCGCGGGTCGGGTCGGCCTTGCGCCAGGCTTCGTCCTGCTTGCGTGCGGCCTCGCGCTGCTCGCGGTCGCGCGCCAGCGTGGCGATCGTGCGCAGCTGCTGCTCGCGCAGCGCGTCGGGCTTGGGATCGGCGGCCGGATCCTTCTCGGCGCGCAGGATCGCGATCTGGGCGATGCCGCCCTGCGGCGACCAGTGCAGCCAGGTCGAGCCGCTGCGCCAGATCACGCCGCCGTCGGTGGCGAAGCGCGGCTGCGTCTCGACCTCGGCGGTGCGGGTGAGCTGGGTCAGCGCGCCGCTGCGCAGGTCGCGCAGGAACACGTCGCCGTTGCGCACGAACAATGCCCGCTGGCGCTGCGCGTCGTAGACCGGGTTGGCGGTGTCGAGCCGGCCGCGCTGGGCGTCCTCGACGCGCGCGCCGGCGCCGCCGCCGTCGATCGCCTGCTCGTAGCTGTCGCGGATCAGGCTGCCCTCGCGCTTCAGCTCGTATTGCACGTGCTGGCCGTCCCAGGCCCACCAGGCGCGCTCGACCGGCGCGCCGATCCAGTCCGGGTCGGCCATCACCTGTTCGATGGTTAGCGGTGGAACGGGCTGGGCGTGGGCGGAAGGAGCCAGCCATGCCAGCGGCAGGAACAGGGCGACGAGGGCAGGACGCATCGGGTTACCGTTATTGCCATGTGAAGCGCGCAGCGTACCAGCCTTGCGCGCGCTTCCGGGCCGGCCACAGGTCATGCCGCGCAACGCGCGCGCGGGTTTCGCGGGCCGGGCGTTTCCTCCACAATCCCCGCCTGTCCCCCGACCCGCAGGCGCAGTACGCGCGGATGCAAGCCTACGTCTACAAGAGCCAGCGCAAGCCGGATACCTTCCTGTACCTGGCCCGGCGCGACGATTTCGACAGCGTGCCCGCGCCCTTGCGCGAACCGCTGGGAGCGCTGGGCTTCGTGCTGGAAGTGGCGCTGACGCCGGAACGCCGTCTGGCGCGCGAGGACGCCGCGGTGGTACGGCGCAACCTGGTCGAGCGCGGTTTCCATATCCAGTTCCCCCCTTCGCCGCTGCCGGCACGGCAGGACGATGCCTGAGCGTTCCGTCTCCTCGTCGTCGCGGCAAGCCGCGCTGATCGCGCTGGCGGCCGGCCTGGCGCTGGCCGCGTCGGCCCTGGCCGGCGGCATCGCCGCGGCCGCCGGCGCGTGGCTGGCGCAGCCGGCGCTGGCGCTGGCGGTGTCCTGGCATGCCGGCACCCGGCCGTGGTCCGGGGATCGGCGCGCGCTGCGCGCGGAGGCCGGCGGCTTGGCGCTGATGTGGGGCGCGGCGCTGGCGCTGTGCGCGCTGCTGGTCGCCTGGCCGCTGGCGGCGCTGCGCGGCAGCGGTTCGCTGATGGCCGCGCTGGGCCTGAGCGCGGCGCTGGCGGTGGCCGTCATCGGGCTGTGGCGGACCTGGCCGCTGTGGCACGGCATGGAGCGCGACGGCGGCACGCTGGGCTGGCACCTGCGCGCGCTGGCCGAGCGCGAGTTCCATGCCTGGCGCGGGCTGGGCGTGGCGATGCTGGCGCTGCTGATCCTCGCCGCCGGGCTGGCGCTGGCATGGCCGGGCCTGCTGCCGGCCTCGGCGCGCGTCTACGTGGCCATCGTCTACGCGCTGGCGCTGCCGGGACTGCACCTGGCCTTGCAGCGCGTGTCTGCCGCCGACGGCCTGCCGGTGATCGACATGCCGCAGCCGGCCGCGACGATGACGGCGCCGGCCGGCATCGATGCGGCGGCGCGCGAGGACGACCTGGAGCTGGCGCTGTTCGAGGCCGCGCGCGGCGGCCGGGTCGAGCGCGCGCTGGAACTGATCGACGCCGGCGCCGATCCGCACGCGCTGCCGCTGCCGGAATGGCGCGACCAGCGCAGCCTCGGCGTGCTGGCGGCGGTGCTGCCGGACCTGCGCCTGCTGCGCACGCTGATCGCGCGCGGGGTGGACGTCAACCAGGCCCACGCCGGGATGACGCCGCTGCTGGCCGCCACCCGCGACAGCTGGCACGGCCGGCCCGACGCGGTGACCACGCTGCTGGCCAACGGCGCCGATCCGCGCGTGGCCGACGCCGACGGCAACACCCCGCTGCACCATGCCGCGCGCAGTTCCGATCCCGGCGTGGTCGCGCTGTTGCGCGATGCCGCCGCCGACATCGACGCGATCAACCAGGAAGGCCTGACCCCGCTCGGGGTGGCCTGCGGCGCAGGCAACTGGCGGCTGGCCAAGTTCCTGCTCGAACGCGGCGCTCGGCCCGAGCCGCCGGGCGCGCAGCCGGTGCTGCTGGCCGCCGCGGCCACCGAGGAGGACGACCCGGCCGGCGTGCAACTGCTGCTGCGGCACAAGGCGCGGGTGGACGCGCGCGACGCCGCCGGCCACAGCGCGCTGCACGCGGCCGCGCGCGCCGGCCATGCCGAGATCGTCGAGAAGCTGCTCGCCGCCGGCGCCCAGGTCGAGGCGCGCGACGGCGAGGGCCGCACGCCCTGGCTCGACGCCGCCCACGGCGGCCGCATCGCGGTGCTGGAAAAGCTGGCCGAGGCCGGCGCCGACCGGCAAGCGCACGACGCGCAGCAACGCAATGCGTTGATGCACGCCTGCCAGGGCGAGGGCGCCTCGCCGGCGCTGATCCGGCGCCTGCTGGAATGGGGCGTGGATGCGCAGGCGGCCGACGCGCAGGATCGCCGCGCGGCGGATCTGGCCGCCAGCGCCGGCCGCTGGACGCTGGTGTCGCTGCTCGATCCGGCCTACCCGTTGCCGCTGGCGGTGCGCGCCGGCGAGGACGAAGAAGCGCGCGTGGCCGACCACCGGCCGCCGGCCGCGCTGCTGCGCGAAGGATTGCTGGCCGGCCGCGACGAGAGCATGGCCGCGCTGGCGGCGCTGTGCCCGCCCGGGGAACTGGGCGCGCTGCTGCACGATGCGGCGCTGCGCATGGCGCCGGCGCGCATCGAATGGTTGCTGCGCCACGACGCGCCTGCCGAAGTGCCGGATGCCGACGGCGACACGCCGGTGTTCGCGCTGCTGGCCTCGGGCACCGATGCGCTGGCGACGTTGCGGGTGCTGCTGGCGCGCGGCGCATCGCCGGCCGGCGCGGGCGGACTGGCGCGCTTCCTCGCTGCCTGCGCGCAGAACAGTGCCGACGCCGCGCAGGCCGAGCCGTTCGCGCTGGAACTGCTGGAACGCGGCGCCGATCCGTTCGGCGCCTCGCCGCAGGGCGATCCGCCGCTGTCGCTGGCGGTGCGGCTGGGCTGGTCGCGCCTGCTCGATCGCCTGCTCGATCTCGGCGTCGACCGCGAGGCGCGCGACGGTCACGGCATGAGCGCGCTGCACTTGGCAGCCGCGCTCGGCCGCGAGCCGGCGATCAGGCAGCTCATCGCCAAGGGCGCCTCGCCCGCTTCGCGCGCCGCCGACGGGCAGACCCCGCTGGGCGTGGCGCTGGCCAGCGGCCGCCGCGATCTGGCCGACTGGCTGGACTGGCATGGCTGGCCATTGCCGCAGCGCGCGCTGCGCCCGTCCGACCTGCCCGCCGCGGCGATGGCCGGCGATGCCGGCGCGGTGCGGCGATTGCTGGACCTCGGTTTCGCCGTCGACGCACAGGACGCGCAGGGTTGCACCGCGCTGCTGCGCGCGGCCGGCGGCGGCCATCGCGCCACCGTCGATCTGCTGCTCGCGCACGGCGCCGATCCGCAGCACGCGGCCAACACCGGCGCCACCCCGCTGTCGGCGGCGGTGAGCATGCGCCAGGGCGAGATCGTCGATGCGCTGCTGGCCGCCGGCGCGCAGATCGAGCAGCGCCTGCCCGGCGGCGTCACCGTGCTGATGCTGGCCGCCGCATTGGGCCTGCCGGACATCGCCGCGCGCCTGCTCACCGCCGGCGCCGACGTGCATGCCGGCGACGCGCAGGGCCTGACCCCGCTGCACTGCGCGGCGCTGTACGGCTTCACCGCGCGCGACCGCCCGCGCCTGCTGGCGCTGCTGGACACGCTGCTGCTGTCCGGCGCCGAATCCGAACGGCTCGCCGCCGGCGCGGTGACGCCGCTGCTGCTGCTGCTCGGCGCGCGCGCCGAGCCCGGCACCGCCTGCGACGAGCAGGTCGTCCTGGCCGGCCTGGAACGGCTGCTCGACGAGGAGGCCTTGCTGGACGTGCGGGATCCGCGCGGCTTCGGCCCGCTGCACCTGGCCTCCCTGCACGGCCTGCTGGCGGTGGTGCAGCGGCTGCTGCGCGCCGGCGCCGATCCGGACCTGCGCGATGCGCTCAACCGCAGTCCGCGCGATATCGCGGTGATGCGCGGCTTCGTCGACGTCGCTGCGCAGTTCGTGCCGGCCACGCCCGGCGCGGGCGCGTCGATGGCGCGCTTCCTGCGCGAGCCGCGCAAGTAATGTATGCCTTGGATTTGCAGGACTTATCACGGTGCCGTGACAAATACAGGAATGGCTTGGAATGAGGTTGCCGCAATGAAGAAGGGATTAACTTTCGCGATTCTGATGTTTTGCCCGTTCTTGGTTTTGGAGGCGGCCAATCCAAAGGCTGAAGACGAGGTTTTTGAAATGAATGGAATATGGATCGGGCAGCCATTAAGGGATGCTCGTGAAAGGCTGCCCTCCTTGAACTGCGAGAATTCCTGCATTGCCGATAATCAATACTTCATGAAAAAGCCTGGGCGCCTCTGGGCAGGACTCAAGGACGGAAAGATAGACCAGCTTGCATTCAGGTTCCGCCCAGTCCTCGCTGATGGGGCGATAGATGAAGTGAGGTCATCCATCATAAAAAAATATGGTGAGCCTTCAGGCAATCTCGGATTCAGGAATTGCGACGAATGGAAGGCGCATGGTGGTTTCTTGGTATTGTGTCTGACTGATGAGGTATCGCACGCCATGTGGAGCAATGAATCTCGGATGGATGCCAACAGCGGTCGTTGAAGAAGGCAAGGCTGCTTGTATGGGCGCGGATTGCAACAAGAACGCTTCGCTATGCGAGGCGTTTTTGTTGAATGAAGCAGTGGATCAACGCGTCATCTGAATAACTCGTCGCTGGACTCGGTGTTCTTCATCTTGCTGAACAGGAATTCCATCACCGCGATCTCGTCCATCGCGGCTGGGCCGATAGAGTGGACGATTATCGGTCCGCACCCGCCGGGATTCCTGCCCTCCATCGCGTGCGTCGTCGTCGTGGTCCGCTCAGTGCTCGGGAACCCAGGCGAAGCCGTCGTCCCTGGCCTCGACGCGTCCCAGGCCGGGATAGGGGAAATGCACGGCGTAGACGCGCAGCCTTTCGTCGGCCGCGCGTTGCAGCAGCGCACGCCGGCTGGCCTGCGCCAGCGGCGCGTCCTGGTCGAACTGCACGGTCCACTCCGGGCGCTGCACCGAGATCACGTGGTGGTGCGCCGTGTCGCCGAGGTAGAGCAGGCGTTCGTCGCCCGACACGATCTCGTAGGCGCTGTGCCCGGGCGTGTGCCCGTCGACGGCCACCGCGTTGACCACGCCCGGCACGATCGCCGCGCCGGGCTGGAAGGCCACGACCTTCGGCGCGATCGCGGCGGCCAGCGTGGCGGCCTGCGCGTCGTTGCGCAGGGATTCCCATTCCGGCGCCGAGAGGTGCACGGTGGCGTTCCCGAATGCCAGTGCGCCATCGGCGGTCAGCAGGCCACCGACGTGATCCTGGTGCCGGTGCGAGATGAAGATGTCGGTGACCTGCGCCGGCTCGACGCCGGCCGCGCGCAGCGAGTCCGGCAGGCGGCCGGCGCGCGCGAACGAGGCGTCCGCCGAGCCGGTGTCGAACAGCAGCACGCGCTCACCGCTGCGGACCAGCAATGGCTGCAGGCTCAGGTGCAGCACGTCGGTGGGCTGTCCCGCCGCGGCCAACAGCGCGTTCACGTCGGCGATCGATTGGCCGACGGCGAAGGTCTTGCCGTCGTTGGCGATCTCGATGTCGCCATCCTTCAGCGCGTAGGCATCGAGTGTGCCGATGCGGAAATGCAGGGCGTCGGCGTTGGCCGGCTGCAGTGCGGGAGGCGCGGCCGCGGGCGCCTCGATCGTGGTGGATTGCGGCTGCGAGCACCCGGAAAACATCGCGCCGGCCAGGAGCGCGACAGCCAGGGTGGAAAGTCGGGTGCAGTTCATGGCGGATCTCCGGGACGCAAGAAGGAAGGACACAGCGCCATGCAGACTCGGCCGGCGCACGGCTTGGCCAGCGTATAGGCGGCGCGGTCGGCCAACAAGCGATGCGCTTGCGGCGCGGAAGGAACCTGCCGATGGCATTGGCACCTCCTTCACGCGATCGGTGGCACTTTTACGGCACGCAATGGCGGATCCATGAGGTACCAGAGGTGATGTCGATCGCAAGCCACGCCCGGTACGGCCCGTCGCTGGACGGCACGCGTGTGCTGATATCGTTCACGCTGAACCGCTACATCGTCGACCATCTGCTGCGGACGATGCGGCATTTCGATCTGGATCTGGATTCGGTGGTCATCTGGAGCCTGCTGGCCCAGTTGAACGTCGTCCACCTGATACCCCCGGGCGCCACCCCGGACGTGGTGCTGGGCGAGGACGGGCATCTGGTGAGGGAGGGCCGCGACATGCGCGCGATGCGCCTGCGCGATCTGGAGCAGATATCGCTGCTGCCAAGGGAGACCATCCGGCGCAAGCTGGCAAAACTGGAGGAGCGGGGACTCGTGTGCCGGACCGATGCGGGCTGGACGATGGCACAGTTGTACGTCGACGAGAATGTCAGGCAGTTCGTCCACGAGCAGGCCAAGCGTGCGTCGGTACTGTGCAAGGAGTTGAACCGCATCCTGTCCTGCAGCGAAGGCCTGGCCGACAGGCCGGTGATGAAGGCTCCCTCCCGCGGCGACCGCGCCGCCGGATGAAGGTGGTGGCCTGCGGTCTGGCAGGCCTTCCGTTTCTTTCGCCGCCCGGACCGGGCCGTGCGCCGTGGCCAATCTGCCTGATCAGTAGGCGGTGTAGCCGCCATCGGTGGCATACAGCGCGCCGGTCAGGTTGGAGGCTTCTTCCGAAAGCAGGAACAGCATCACCGCCACCTGTTCCCACGCGGTAGCGCCGCGCTTGTGCGAATCGGTGGCCTGCAGGAGGCTGTCGATCTTCATCAGGCCCACCTGCGGCATCCCCTTCGATTCGCGCGCACGCGCGGTGAGCAGGGCCTTGGCGCGCTCGTACATGGGAGTCTCGGTGGTCGCCATGTTCACGGAATTGACGCGGATGCCGTACACGGAATAATCGATGGCGGCCGAGCGGGTGAGGCCGCTGACGGCATGCTTGCTGGCCGAGTACGCGCAGGTGCCGCCGAAACCGATCAACCCGGCCACGGATCCCACGTTGACGATGGCGCCGCCGCGGCGTTGCGCCACCAGTTGCCGCAGCTCGGCGCGCATGGACTTGAACACGCCGGTCGCGTTGGTGCGCAACACCTTTTCCCAGTATTCATCGCTGGCCTGGTGCACGGACTGGAATATCAGATCCTTCTGCCTGGCGTAGTCGACCGGTTCGCCGGGGAAGACCGCATCCATCACGCCGGCATTGTTCAACGCCAGGTCGAGCCCGCCGAAGTCTTCCACCGCGACCTGCACCATCCTGTCGCAGGTCCGCGTATCGCCCACGTCGCCGTACACGAAGCGTGCCTGCCCGCCTTCCCGGCGGATGGCCTCCACCACGGCTTCGCCCTCGTCGCGGATCCAGTCCACGCCCACCACGTTGGCTCCCTCGCGCGCGGCGCGGATTGCCGCGGCGCGCCCCATGCCGCGGGCGCAGCCGGTGACGATCAGGGTCTTGCCCTTGAAGCGGCCGGGGAGGAAGAAATCCGGGTCTAGCGGCTTCACGTCCACCTCGCCGATGCCTTTCCCGCCACCGCCGGTGGTGCCCGAAGCGGCGGCCGCCGTTGCGCTGGCCATCGTGCCGGTGGCCAGCGCAACGGCCGTGGCCATGGTCATGCCTTTGAGTATTTCTCTGCGATCCACAAGGAATCTCCATTTGGAAGTTGAAGGTTCAGAAGGCGTAGCGCGCGAAGAACATCGTGCTCCACCAGTTGCGCTGGGTTCCGCCCAGCGCCAGATCCACCGCGCGTCCCGGCCGGGTGACCGCGACGTGTCCATGCAGGTAGAGGTTGCGGGAATGGAAGAACTTGACCGTGAGGTTGGCTTCCGTCCCGTAGTCGTCGGATTGCAGGAAGGACAGCGCCGGGTTGCCGCCCAGGTTGAGGCGGGAGTCGGCCCGGAACACCCACAACTGCGGCACCAGTTCCAGCTTCGCCGAAGGACGCAGCCGTGCCTGCAGGCGATGGGCGATCACGTTGGAGTCCTGCACCACCTTGAAGTGGTTGATGCCCTGCACCCATTGCTCGCCATTGCCGCCGGACAGCAGGGGATCCCAGCGCTCGAACCGCCCGGTCGCGGGGTCGTCGCCGGAGAAGCGGGCATGGCGATAGCTCACGACCGGCGACCCGGCGACGTCGGGCAGCGTATAGCCCGCCTCGATCGAGTAGGCGCTTGCGCGCACGTCCTCGCGGGCGTGGGTCTGCCTGGCGTATTCGCCCGACAACAGCCAGCCGCGTTGTCCGGGCGGCGAGGATTGCCACCGTCCGCGCACGTCCATCACGCGCAATCCTTCGCGGTCCACGCTGCTGCCATCCAGCCGGTAGGAAAGCGCCCGGGATCGCGGCACCGTCAGGTAGCTGGCCGCCAGGTGGGTGTGGTGGAAAGCATCGGTCTCGACGTTGATCCCGTGGATGACCGTGCGCGTGTCCAGGCGCGGGAGTTCGTCCGGTTCCACCCGGAATGCCTCCACGCGGGTACGGTTGTGCTGGAACTGCAGCAGGCCGAGGAAATCGTTCGACCAGCGCGCGTTGGCCTGCAATGCCGCGCGGTTGTCGCCATTGGCGGCGGTGTTGACGATCAGGAAGCCGTCGCCCAGGGTGAATCGTTGCCGGCCGGCGCTGGCGTTGAGGACCCAGCGGTCGCCGTTTTCCCGGGTGCCGCCGGTGAGCACGCCCAGGTACGCATCCTCGACGGCGGCATGGGTGCGGGTGGCATCGGTGAAGAGTTCGCTGCCGATGGAACCGGTCAGCATGGCGCTGACGCCGCCGTAGACGTGGGTGCGATCGTTCAACGGGGTGATGCCGTACACGCCGCCGTGCAGGTAGCCTTCCATCCATTGCCGATAGCCGCGCCCGGCCGGGCTGTCGCCGGCGAGGGGGTTCCCGTCCAGCATCAGATCCGGACGCCCGTACCAGGCGTTCGTGTTGCTGTAGTGCAGTGCGAACGCCTCCGCCTTGAGCTTCACGTAGCTGCCGTTGCCGTCGTACAGGACGGGAAAGCCGCTGCCGCCCTGCACCAGCATCCCGCCCGCGGCCTGCGTCGCTCGTCCTTCGCCCACGGCGGCCTGGATGTGGACCACCAGGCCGCCGCCGTCGCCGCCGCGCACGGCATAGTCCGCGCGTTCCAGGCCCTGCGTCCGCACCGCGCGTGCGAGCGCGTAGTCGAGCGCTTCGGGAGAGAAGCGGTTTCCCGGGAACAGGGATACGCTGCGGCGCAATTGATCGATGATGCGCGCGCGCCGGTCTGCGGGGACATCCTTTCCTTCCAGCGTGACGACGACCTGCTCCACGCGCAGGCCGGCCCCGGCGTCGGGAGATGCCTGCGCGAAAGCGCGGGAGGGAAGGAGGATCGCGAAGCAGGACGCGAGCACGGGCGCGACGGCGCGTGGATGTTGTCTGGGTATCTTGGACATGATTACGAAAGGTGCAGGACAGGCGCCACGCTTTCCGGATCCCGGGCAGTGGCGAAGTGGCCGCGCGACGAAGCGGTTCCCGATTCGAAGGGCGGCCGGCGCGCTGGACGGGTGGACCGGTGACGACGGGCCTGCCCGCATGCGGCGGATCTCGCTCCATCCGATCAGCGTGCCGACAGGCGAATGTCGCTCGATCGATGGAACGCGCACATGATCGCAATCCCGCCGCGCTTTTGCATCACGCCTTCGCCCATTCTGGGCGGGCTTCATGGCGGCGCTTGCGGCAGGCGTGCCGATGGATTGGCGGCCGTGCGCGGTGCGAATGCAAAGTTTGGCGAAAGCGGCGCGTATGTGGCCGCAGATCCCCGCGATCCGGCAGGGCCGCGATCGCGGGAAGGCCGCGCGGGCGCGGCGCCTACAGCCGCGCCGCGTCCGCGCGTGCGCGGATGTCGGCGAAGCTGTCGTCGTGGAGCAGCCTGCCGTCCTCCCAGATCGTCACCATCGCGTCGTCGTAGCCCATCGGCTTCTCGACGTCGGCCAGCGAGGCGGCGTCGGCCGGCACCGGCACGGTGCGGAAGTTGCCGTACTCGCGGTGCCGCAGCAGGGTCATGCGCCCGCGCTTGCTCTGCTTGCCCTTGTCGGTGACCGGGTCCTTGTAGACGTCGATCCATTTGCCATCGACGCGGGCGGCCGAGCACTTCAGCGCGAACTTCTGGGTGTCGCGGTCCAATCGCTGCAGCAGCGCGCCGCCCATGCCGAAGGCGACGTTGTCGGTGGCGTAGCCGGCGCTGGTGATGCGCTCGAGGATGGCGCGGATGCTGATCGGGTTGATGCCGTCGCCCTGGATCACGCGCACGTGGTTCAGCACCTTGTAGCCCTTGCCGTTGACGGTGTGGCCGAAGGCCTCGTCCAGCAGTTCCAGGCACTGGTGCACCACCGCCACCGGGTCGCCGGAGTCGGGGCGGAAGTCGATGACTTCCTGCCGCAGCGTCCTGCCCCAGTGCTCGCGGATGGCGTGGTAGATGTCGTAGCTGTCCGACACCACCGCGACGATTGCGCCGGGTCTGGCGAACTGCCTCAGCATGTTGCGGTAGGCCTGCACTTCGTTCTCGCGGCCCCAACTGGTGATGGTGCTGTGCTCGGCGGCTGGGATGGAGTAGCCGGCCATCGGCTCGTGATAGTAGGCGCGGGCCAGCTGCAGGCCCGACACGGTGTCGGTGCCGAGGAAGTTGACCAGGTGCGCGGCGCCGCCGATCGCGGCCGATTCCACGCTGGACACGCCGCGCGAACCGAAGTCGTGCAGCTTGAACGGCAACTGGCCTTCCGGATCGTCGCTGGTGCGCTCCAGGAACTGGCGGATCGTCTGCTTGGCGTGCCAGCTGACGGTGGCCACGGTCACCGGGTACCAGATGCGCAGCAGCATCGTCTCCAGGTACGACGGCACCCAGTAGGCCCGCGGGTCGGTCGACTCGATCGTCATCAGCGCGTTGTGCGTCGGCACCACGCTGCCCTCGGGCACGGCGCGGATGCGGATCGGCAGCAGGCCGCCATGACGGTCGACGATGTAGCGCCAGCCTTCCTCGTTGAACGGCTCGCCGTGCGCGGCGAACAGGTCGCGCGCCTCGTCCACGTCGGCGTGGGTGATCGGCCTGGCCAGGTATTCCTTCAGGATCGCCTGCAGGCCGAAGAACACGGTGCGGTCGTAGGTGCCGCCGCGCGATTCGACGTAGAAGAACGTCGCGTCGGTGCCCGGCGGGTATTGCAGCCAGTGGCTGGCCTTGTAGCTGTCGGTGTTGAGGAGGAGGTTGTTGAGGCTTTGCATGACGGAAGCTCCTTCGCGTCGAGTGGAGCCGGCGGTCTGTCCGCCGGCGGGGAAGAGGACGGGACGGGAGATCAGCCCCGGCCCAGGAAGAACTCGAGGATGTGCAGGTGGTCCTCGTACAGCTTGGGTCCCATCTCCAGCGCCTCGCTGACCGGGATCCAGCGCGCCTTGTCGGCATCGTCGCCGCCGCGCACCTCGGGCAGTTCGCCGGCCGGGAAGTCGAAGTGGAAGGCATGGGTGATGGTGCGGCCGCGCTGGCTGCGCTCGGGGTGGTCGAACACGTGCCGGCCCTTCAGCGAGCCCTTCAGCACCGGCAGCGGGATCCGCAGCCGGGTTTCCTCGCGCAGCTCGCGCAGGCAGGCGTCCAGCAGGCCCTCGTCCTGGCCGACGAAGCCGCCGGGCAGCGCCCACAGGCCCTTGCCGGGCTCGGCGCGGCGGCGCACCAGCAGCACGTGGCCCGAATGCACGACCACCGCGTCGGTGGTGACGAAGGTCGGCGGATAGGGCGCGTCCTTCCACGCCGCCCGGTACTGCTGGATGAAGCGGTATTCGGCCACCAGCTGCGCGTAGGCGGGTGAGTTCCGGCGGAAAGCCTCCAGCATCTCGTACACCGGCGCCGGCACGTTGCCGCGCAGCATCAGCAGGGCGCCGTGGAAGTCGATGTCGCCGGCCTCGAACAGGTAGCGCCGCAGCTCGGTGGCCGACAGCGTCTCGGTGTGCTGCACGTCCACCAGCGGCCACTGCGGGAACTCGCGCAGGTAGTAGCTGGAGGCGTCCTTGTCCATGCCGACCAGGCCGATGCGGGCCTGCGCGGCGTCGCCGCCGTCGCTGCGGACGGCCTCGGCGACGGTGCGCTGCACGCCGGCGATCGACTGCGCCTCGTTGTAGAGGTGATCGCGCAGCGGGCGGATCAGCAGGCGGTCGGCGTCGCCGTCGAGGGCGGCCTGGATCATCACCGCGCGCTCGGCCACAGTCCACGGGTTGCGGATGGTGCGGGGCGTGTCGGCCGAACCGACGAGGAAGACGAGCTTGCCGGCCTTGCCCAGCGCGTGGCGGGCGACGGCGGCGTGGCCGTTGTGGAAGGGCTCGAAACGCCCGATGAAGACGAGGTAGTCGTATTCCATGAGAATCCCTCATGTCGTTGTGCGCGCCGCGGGTCTGTCCCTTGGCTGGCCTCGATCCTACTCCTGTCTCCGGCCCCGTCAACCGGCCGGCTGCTCCGCTTGCCGGCGGGCATCCATCCCCCGGCGACGAACCGCTGCGGCGTCATTCCGCCGCCACCGGGCCGCCGCCTCCACCCTTGCAATTGCGCCTTCCCCAACGAAAAACGCCCCGCAATCGCGGGGCGTTTCCCAGGATGGGTGCAGAGGATCTCAGCGCTTCATCGAACTGAAGAACTCGTCGTTGGACTTGGTGTTCTTCATCTTGTCGAGCAGGAATTCCATCGCCGCGATCTCGTCCATCGGATGCAGCAGCTTGCGCAGGATCCAGATCTTCTGCAGCAGTTCCGGCTCGATCAGCAGGTCCTCGCGGCGGGTGCCGGAGCGGTTGATGTCGATGGCGGGGAACACGCGCTTCTCGGCGATGCGGCGGTTCAGGTGCACTTCGCTGTTGCCGGTGCCCTTGAACTCCTCGTAGATCACCTCGTCCATCTTGCTGCCGGTCTCGACCAGTGCGGTGGCGATGATGGTCAGCGAGCCGCCTTCCTCGACGTTGCGCGCGGCGCCGAAGAATCGCTTCGGGCGGTGCAGGGCGTTGGCGTCCACGCCGCCGGTTAGCACCTTGCCGGAGCTGGGCACGACGTTGTTGTAGGCGCGCGCCAGGCGGGTGATCGAGTCGAGCAGGATCACCACGTCCTTCTTGTGCTCGACCAGGCGCTTGGCGCGCTCGATCACCATCTCGGCGACCTGCACGTGGCGCGCGGCCGGCTCGTCGAAGGTCGAGGAGACCACTTCGCCGCGCACGGTGCGCTGCATCTCGGTCACTTCTTCCGGGCGCTCGTCCACCAGCAGCACGATCAGGTGCACTTCCGGGTGGTTGGTGGTGATGGCGGTGGCGACCTGCTGCATCAGCATCGTCTTGCCGGCCTTGGGCGGGGAGACGATCAGCGCGCGCTGTCCCTTGCCCTGCGGCGCCATCAGGTCGAGGATGCGGCCGGCGATGTCTTCCGACGAGCCGTTGCCGCGCTCCAGGGTGAAGCGGCGGCGCGGGAACAGCGGGGTCAGGTTCTCGAACAGCACCTTGCCCTTGCTGGCCTCGATCGGCTCGCCGTTGATGGTGTCCACCACCGCCAGGGCGAAGTAGCGCTCGCCGTCCTTGGGCCAGCGGATGCGCCCGGCCAGGTGGTCGCCGGTGCGCAGGTTGAAGCGGCGGATCTGGCTGGGACTGATGTAGACGTCGTCCGGGCCGGCCAGGTAGCTGGCCTCGGCCGCGCGCAGGAAGCCGAAGCCGTCCGGCAGGATCTCCAGCACGCCGTCGGCGGCCACGCCCTCGCCGTGGCGGGTCAGCACCTTGAGCAGGGCGAAGATCACGTCCTGCTTGCGCGCGCGCGCCACGCCTTCTTGGATGTTGAGCTGGTCGGCGATGTCGAGCAGCTTCTGCGCCGGCATCTTCTTCAGGTCGCCCAGCGAGTACTGCGGGAAGCCTTCCGGCACGTTGGCCGGCGGGCTGCGCGGCACGAAGCCCTCGTTGCCGTCCTGCGGCAGGCCGTCGCGGTCGCGATCACGGTTGCGGCGGTTGCGGAAGCGGTCGCGGCGGTTGCCCTGCGGCTGGTTGTTGTTGTTGAAGCGCTGGCCGCCCTCGCGCGGCTCGCGGCCTTCGCCTTCCTGCGGGTTGCCCTGGCCCTGCGGGGCGGGGCCGCCCTCGGACTCGTGGGAAGCCGGGCGCGGCGGCGCGGCGTTCTCGCTGGCCGGCGGCGGGGCCGCAGGCGCGCTATCGGCCTGCGGCGCGGCGGCGGCCGGTGCGCCGGATTCGGTGGTGGCGGCCTTGGGGGCACGCGGCTTGCGCACGCGCTTCTCGGCGGGAGCGCCGGTTTCGTTGTTGCTGTCGGACAAGTGCGAGTTCCTCGCTGTGGCGAGCGTCCACGATGCGCGGACGTGTCGGGAAAGAGCCTGGATGGGGTGTGATGCCAGAAGGGTGCGGCGCAGTCCCCGCGCCGGATGCATCGACACTATCACCGTGCCGGCGCGGCTGGCAAGCGGCGCGCGGCAACGGGTTCGAACGGATTCAGCCGGCAGGCCCGGCGCGGCTCAGACCGCCTGCGCGCCGATGGCCTTGTCGATCATCTGGGTCAGCTGGCCCTTGCCGACCGCGCCGACCTGGGTGGCCTGCACCTGGCCGTCCTTGAACAGCAGCAGCAGCGGGATGTTGCGCACGTGGTACTTGATGGCGGTGGCGCGGTTCTCGTCCACGTTCAGCTTGACCACCTTCAGGCGGCCTTCGTAGGCCTGGGCCAGTTCGTCCAGGACCGGGGAAATCATCTTGCACGGGCCGCACCATTCGGCCCAGAAATCGACCAGCACGGGCTCGTCGGACTGCAGCACGGCGGCGTCGAAATCGGCGTCGCCGACGTGGGTTACTTTGTTGCTCACTGGGGTCTCCTGCGCGGGTCCGCGGCCTGGCGCGGACGGGTGGGGCCGGGGATGGCCACCGCTATTGCGGTAAACTGGGGCGTTCGGGCGGCCAAATCAAGCTGCCGGCCCGGCATCAGGGACGCAGTTTGCGACGCCGTTCAGCGCGATGCAAGCGCATCCACCGCACCCCTCGCCGCCCGCCTCTGCGCGCGCGGCGCACCAAGAAGATGGCATGAGCGACAAACCCTTAACCGACGTAACCTTTTCCTCCTTCGACCTGCATCCGGCGCTGCTCGCGGGCCTGGAAGCGGCCGGATTCTCCCGCTGCACGCCGATCCAGGCGCTGACCCTGCCGGTGGCCCTGGCCGGGCGCGACGTCGCCGGGCAGGCGCAGACCGGCACCGGCAAGACCCTGGCCTTCCTGGTGGCGGTGATGAACCGGCTGCTGAACCGGCCGGCGCTGGCCGAGCGCAAGCCGGAGGATCCGCGCGCGCTGATCCTGGCGCCCACCCGCGAGCTGGCCATCCAGATCCACAAGGACGCGGTCAAGTTCGGCGCCGACCTGGGCCTGCGCTTCGCCCTGGTCTACGGCGGCGTGGACTACGACAAGCAGCGCGAGCTGCTGCAGAAGGGCGTGGACGTGATCATCGCCACCCCGGGCCGGCTGATCGACTACGTCAAGCAGCACAAGGTGGTCTCGCTGCACGCCTGCGAGGTCTGCGTGCTGGACGAGGCCGACCGCATGTTCGACCTCGGCTTCATCAAGGACATCCGCTTCCTGCTGCGGCGCATGCCCGAGCGCGGCACCCGGCAGACGCTGCTGTTCAGCGCCACGCTCAGCCACCGCGTGCTGGAGCTGGCCTACGAGCACATGAACGATCCGGAGAAGCTGGTCGTCGAGACCGAGACCATCACCGCCGCGCGCGTGCGCCAGAAGATCTACTACCCGGCCGACGACGAGAAGATCCGCCTGCTGCTGGGCCTGCTCTCGCGCAGCGAGGGCGCGCGCACGATGGTGTTCGTCAACACCAAGGCGTTCGTCGAGCGGGTGGCGCGCGCGCTGGAGCGGGCCGGCTACCGGGTCGGCGTGCTGTCCGGCGACGTGCCGCAGAAGAAGCGCGAGAGCCTGCTGAAGAAGTTCCAGGCCGGCCAGCTGGAACTGCTGGTGGCCACCGACGTGGCCGCGCGCGGCCTGCACATCGACGGCGTGTCGCACGTCTACAACTACGACCTGCCGTTCGACGCCGAGGACTACGTGCACCGCATCGGCCGCACCGCGCGGCTGGGCGCCGAGGGCGACGCGATCAGCTTCGCCTGCGAGCGCTACGCGATGTCGCTGCCGGACATCGAGGCCTACATCGAGCAGAAGATCCCGTCCGAGCCGGTCACCCCCGAGCTGCTGACGCCGCTGCCGCGCCCCGAGCGCGCGCCGATCGAAGGCGAGGCGGAGGAGAGCGTCAGCGAGATCTTCCGCGAGGCGCGCGAGCAGAAGGCGGCCGACGAGGAGCGGCGCGGCGGTGGTCGCGGCGCCGGTGGCGGCCGTGGCCGCAGCGGCGGCGGCAGCAGTGGTGGTGGTTCGCGTTCGCGCGACGGCAAGCCGCGCGCGCCGCGCGGCGAGGGCAGGAAGCCGCAGGGCGAAGGCGCCCCGGCGTCCGCGCCGGCCGCCGCGCCGCGTCCGGCCGCCGTGGTTCCCGCGCAAGACGCACCGGATGCGCCGCAGGGCGAGCGCGCGCCGCGCAAGCGCCGCCGCCGCCGCCACGGTCGTCCGGTCGAGGACCAGGCTGGCGCCAGCGTGGCCGCTGCGCCCAAGCCCGCCGCTGCCAGGGCGGAAGCGCCGCCGGTCGGCGCGCCATCGTTTTTCACCCGCCTGGGCCGCAAGCTGAAGTCGCTGGTCTCCGGCAGCTGAGGCACGCCTTCTATGGGTTGTGGAGCCGGGCTTGCCCGGCTGCTTTTCCATCCGGACTCCGGAACCGGGAGCAGCGGAGCAAGCTCCGCCTTACACAACACCCCTGCAACTGCGTTCCCTCATCGATCAGGCTTCGCCGTCCGGACCGGCATCGCGAGCAGGCATAATCGGCGCCCATGAGCGTTCTGCGATTCGAAGGCGTCAGCAAGCGGTACCCGGGCGGCCATGAAGCGCTGTCCGAGGTCAGCTTCGAGGTGGCGCAAGGCGAGATGCTGTTCGTCACCGGCCATTCCGGCGCCGGCAAGAGCACGCTGCTCAAGCTGATCCACCTGAGCGAGCGGCCCACGCGCGGGGCGGTGGTGTTCGCCGGCCGCAACCTGCTGAAGGTGCGCGGCGGGCGCATCCCGCTGCACCGGCGCGAGGTCGGCGCGGTGCACCAGGACCACCGCCTGCTCACCGACCGCACGGTCGCCGAGAACGTGTCGCTGCCGCTGATCCTGCGCGGCGAGCGGCGCGGCGACATCGGCAGGCGCGTGCGCGAGGTGCTGGCGCGGCTGGGGCTGGGCCACCGCGAGAAGGCGTTGCCGACCCAGCTTTCGGCCGGCGAGCAGCAGCGCGTGGGCATCGCCCGCGCCATCGTCGCCGAGCCGCGCCTGCTGGTCGCCGACGAGCCGACCGGCAACCTCGATCCGACCCTGGCCGCGGAGATCATGTCGCTGTTCGCCTCGATGCCCGAGCGCGGCACCAGCGTGCTGGTGGTCAGCCACGACCTGGCGCTGCTCAAGCGCATGCGCAAGCGCGTGCTGATCCTCGATCACGGCAGGCTGGTCGACGACATCTCGCCGGCGGACCTGGCCGAATGAGCGCGCAGGAGAATTCCCCCGCCCGTCCGCGCTCGGGCGCCGGCATCTGGCTGGACCAGCACCTCTTCAGCTTCGTCTCCAGCCTCGGCCGCGTGCTGCGGCGGCCGTGGGCCACCCTGCTCACCGTCGGAGTGATGGCGGTGTCGCTGGCGCTGCCGCTGGGGCTGTGGCTGGCGCTGGGCAACCTGCAGCACTTCGCCGGCGGGGTGTCGCAGTCGCGGCAGATTGACGTGTTCCTGAAGGCCGAGGTCGAGGCCGCGCGCGCGCAGGCCGTCGCCGCGCTGCTGCGCGAGCGCGCCGACGTGCAGGCGGTGGAACTGCGCACGCCCGCGCAGGGGCTGGAGGAATTCCGCCAGCGCAGCGGGCTGGGCGCGGCGCTGGATGCGCTGGACGGCAACCCGCTGCCCTACCTGCTCGCGATCACCCCGGCGCAGGACGAGGCCGGCCTGCTGGCCGCCCTGCAGGCGCTGCCGGAAACCGATCAGATCCAGCACGACGCGGCCTGGCGCCAGCGCCTGGACGCCTGGCTGGATTTCGGCCGGCGGCTGGCGTGGGTGCTGGCGGCGCTGTTCGGCCTCGGCGCGCTGCTGGTGGTCGGCAACACCGTGCGCCTGGACATCCAGTCGCGGCGCGAGGAGATCGGCGTGCTGCAACTGCTCGGCGCCAGCGACGGCTTCATCCGCCGCCCGTTCCTGTATCTGGGCGCGTGGTACGGACTGGCCGCCGGCCTGCTGGCGCTGACGCTGGTCGCCGCCGCCGCGTCCGCGCTGCGCGCACCGCTGGCCGCGCTGACCCGCAGCTACGGCAGCGCGTTCGCGCTGGCCGGGCCGTCCTGGCAGGCGTCGGTTGCCGTGCTGGCCGGCTCGCTGCTGCTGGGCTGGCTCGGCGCATGGCTGGTGACCGGGCACTTCTTGCGGCAGACTCGCCCGACCGAAGTCTGAAGGAAGCCGTCCCCAACATGAGCCAGGAACTGCGCCACCTGATCAGCGACACCCCGCGGGTGATGGTGGTCGACGGTTCCAAGCTGGTGCGCAAGCTGATCGGCGACGTGCTGCGCAAGGAACTGCCGGGCGTGGAGGTGATCGGCTGCGGCAGCATCGCCGAGGCGCGCGCGGCGCTGGAGAAGGGTGCGGTGCACCTGGTCACCACCGCGCTGGCGCTGCCCGACGGCGACGGCCTGGAAATCGCGCGCAGCGTGCGCGAGGCGGCCGGGCAGGCCTACGTGCCGGTGATCGTCGTCTCCGGCGACGCCCAGCAGCACCTGGAGGAGCGCCGCTTCACCGAGTTCGTCACCGACTACTTCGACAAGTCGCTCGGCCACGAGGCGCTGGCCGCGTTCATCCGCGGCTACGTGCAGCCCGAGCCGGTCGAGGGCGCGACCATCCTCTACATCGAGGACAGCCGCGTGGTCGCCGAGACCACCAGGCGCATGCTCGAGCGGCAGGCGCTGAAGGTGGTCCACGTGCTGCGCGCCGAGGACGCCTTCGCGCTGCTGACCGCCGAGTCGCTGGGCCTGTCCACGCACCGGTTCGACCTGGTGCTGACCGACGTGACGCTGAAGGGCGAGCTGAGCGGGCGCGACGTGGTGCAGCGGCTGCGCATCGACTTCGGCTACGGCAAGCGCCGGCTGCCGATCCTGGTGATGACCGGCGACAGCAACCGCGACAACCAGAGCGAGCTGCTGCAGGCCGGCGCCAACGACCTGGTGATCAAGCCGATCGAGGAGCGGCTGCTGGTGACCAAGGTGCTGTTCCAGCTGCGGCTGGCGCGGATGGACCAGGCGCGCGCCACGGCCTGAAGATTTCGGAAAGGAAAGGCGATGAGCGAGGATCGCATCAAGCTGGAACCGTCGTGGAAGGCGCAGGTCGGCGACTGGCTGCAACGCCCGGAGATGCGCGAGCTGTCGGCGTTCCTGCGCCAGCGCAAGGCCGCCGGCGCGCGCATCTATCCGCCCGGGCCGGACATCTTCGCCGCCTTCGACGCCACCCCGTTCGACGCGGTCAAGGTGGTGATCCTCGGGCAGGATCCGTACCACGGCCCGGGACAGGCGCACGGGCTGTGCTTCTCGGTGCGCCCCGGCGTGCCGGTGCCGCCGTCGCTGCAGAACATCTACAAGGAAATCCACAACGACCTGGGCATCGCCCCGCCCGATCACGGCTGCCTGCTGCCGTGGGCGCACCGTGGCGTGCTGCTGCTCAACGCAGTGCTGACGGTCGAGGAGGGCCGCGCCGGCGCGCACCAGGGCAAGGGCTGGGAAGGCTTCACCGACCACGTCATCGAGACGCTGGCGAATGGGCGCGAGCACCTGGTGTTCCTGCTGTGGGGCAGCTACGCGCAGGCCAAGGGCAAGGTCATCGACGCGCGCCGCCACCGCGTGCTGCGCGCGCCGCACCCCTCGCCGCTGTCGGCGCACCGTGGCTTCCTCGGCTGCGGGCATTTCTCCGCCGCCAACCAGTACCTGCAGCAGCACGGGCTGGGCGCGATCGACTGGCGGCTGCCGCTGCGCGCGGAGCTGGCGCCGGAAGACGTGCCCTGATCGCGGCCCGCCGCCGGCGGCGCGGCGCGCGTCCTACTTGCGGCGCCGCTTCTGCGGCGGGCTGACCTCGGGCGCGGGCATCGCCGAGACGTTCTGCGCCTCGGACTGCAGTTCCTCCAGCATCGGCACCATCTTCTCTTGGATGGCGACCATCAGGTTCTGCATCAGCGCCGGGGTCTTGTCGAGCAGCGCCTGGCCGGCGGAACTCTCGTAGAAGCGGGTGATGGCGCGCACGTCGTCGCGGCTGAAGCTCTGCCGGTAGACCTGCACGTACATCGGCTTCATGTTGTCCCAGGCCAGGGTCCTGCGGACGATCTCGTTGGTGCGGGCCTGGATACGCTGCACCTCGGCCTGCTGCTCGGGGGTGAGCGGCTGGTCGCCCATCAGCTGGCGGAACTGCTCCTGCTGCATCGCCTCCATCTGCGGGATGATCGCCTGCAGCATGCTTTCGGCGCGCGAGGCGACCAGCAGTTTCTCGATGTCGGCCTCCGAGGGTTCGGCCGCCCATGCGCCGCCGGCGAACAGCAGCAGGCCCAGGATCGACAACAGGCGCGAACGGAACGGAAGCTGCCTCATCGGGACATCCTGCATGTGGACCAAACCCCGAATGGTGCCGAGGCGCAAGTAAATCGGACGTTAAGCGAAGGGCCGGTCGGGCTGCGGTCCGCGGTCGCGGTGCGCCGGTGGCCCGGCTGGACGGTCCGGCGTCCTCTACAATCCGCGGCATGGGGAGCGGACGACTCGACATCACGCCGACGCTGGCGATTCCGGACGACGAGCTGGTCGAGCGCTTCGTGCGCGCCAGCGGCGCCGGCGGCCAGAACGTCAACAAGGTGGCCACCGCGGTCGAGCTGCGCTTCGACGTGGCCAACTCGCCCTCGCTGCCGGACGCGCTGCGCGCGCGCCTGCTGGCGCGGCGCGATCGCCGGCTCACCGACGAGGGCGTGCTGGTCATCGATGCGCAGCGTTTCCGCACCCAGGACCGCAACCGCCAGGATGCCCGCGAGCGGCTGGCGGCGTTGATCGCCGCGGCCATGAGCGTGCCCCGGCCGCGCGTGGCCACCAAGCCCTCGCGCGCGGCCAAGGCGCGCCGGCTGGACGCCAAGCGCGAGCGCAGCCAGATCAAGCGCGGTCGTTCGCGCAAGGCCGAATGGGAGTAACGAATTGAGCGAGCGCCACGATGTCATCCCGGCCATCCCGCCGAGCATGCCGCAGGTTCCGCCGAACCGCTTCACCCGTTGGCTGGGCCGCACGGTGCTGCGGCTGGGCGGCTGGAAGGTGGTCGGCACGCTGCCGGACGTGCCGCGGCTGGTGCTGATCGTCGCGCCGCACTCCTCCAACTGGGACGGCTTCTGGGGCATGGCGGCCAAGATCGCGATGGGCTTCCAGGTGCGCGTGCTCGGCAAGGCGCAGTTGTTCTGGTGGCCGCTGTCGCCGCTGCTGCGCAAGCTGGGGGTGGTGCCGGTGGATCGCAGTTCGCCGCAGGGCACGGTGGAGCAGGCGGTGCGCATGATCCGCCAGTCGGACAGGATGTGGTTCGCGCTCACGCCCGAGGGCACGCGCAAGCGGGTGGACAGGTGGAAGGGCGGCTTCCTCAAGATTGCCCAGCAGGCGCAGGTGCCGATCCTGATGGCCTACTTCCACTACCCCGACAAGACCATCGGCATCGGCGACCTGTACCACCCCAGCGGCGACGCCGAGGCCGACATGGCCGCGATCCGCGCCTGGTACCGGCCGTGGCAGGGCAAGAACCGCGGCACGGTCTGAGGAACGCCCCGTATCGCGGGGCGATATCGGCCCGCAAGAAAGAACCCGCCGACACCGGCGGGTTCTTTCTTCCTGCTTCGGCGAGCGCGCGTCAGAGCGCCTTGCCGCCCAGCTTCCAGGTGATCTGCACGAAGTAGCTGCGGCCGACGCTGTCGAACCAGGCGGTGTCGTAGTAGGGATAGTTCGCCCAGGTCGGGTCCCGGGGCGGCATCTTGTCGAGCAGGTTGTTGACCGTCAGCGACACCCGCAGGTGGTCGCTGACGTCGTAGCGCGCGCCGGCGTTGAAGCGCCAGGTGGCCGGCATCCAGGCGTCGTCGGCATAGTTGGGCACGCGGCCGAGGTAGTTGCCGAACACGCTGGCGCCCCAGGCGCCCTTGTCCCAGCTCGCGCCCAGGTTGCCCTTCCTGCGCGGCAGGGCCGGGCTGTAGGTGTCGTAGTGCAGCATGTCCAGGTCCGGGTCGCCCGGGTACTGCTGGCTGGTGTGGCGGTGGACCCAGGTGTAGTTGCCGGTGAAGCGGAAATCGCCGGCGCCGGCGGTTTCCAGCCGGTAGTTGGCGGTCACGTCGATGCCCGAGGTTTCCTCGTTGGCGATGTTGATCGGGCTGAAGCGGACGCTGGTGATGATGCCGTCCGCGTCGCGGACGACGCGGGCGATGGCGTCCTGGCAGGTCGGCGAGTTGATGTCCACCGCGGTGCCGTCGTCGGTGACGCCGAGGCGGCAGCTGGCCTCGTCGCTGCGCAGCCGTTCCCGGTCCTGGGTCTGCACCTGGTTCATGACCCGGATCTTGTAGTAGTCCATCGCCAGGTCGAAGCCCGCGAACGGCGACCAGACCAGGCCGGCGGAGAACGACTTGCTGGTCTCCACGTCCAGCTCCATGTTGCCGCTGTAGACGTCGAAGGTGCTGACATCGTAGCTGCCGTCGTCGTAGCAGTAGTCGTCGGTGGCCCCCGGCTCGGCGGTGCGGCAGTCGTAGTAGTCGGTGGCGAAGCGGGTGCGGTAGTAGTCGTTGCCCGCGAACAGGTAGTGCATGTCCGGGGCGCGGAAACCGGTGCCGTAGGAGCCGCGCACCAGTAGGGTGTCGAACGGGCGCCACTCCAGGCCCGCGCTCCAGGTGAACTTGCCCGGATCCTTGTTGCCGTAGCTGTAGCGGTCGTAGCGGCCGGCCAGGCTGGCCTGCAGGGTGGACGCCAGCGGCAGGCGCATCTCGCCCGCCGCGCTCCAGCGATCGCGCTCGCCGCTGCCGTCGCCGTAGCGCGGGCCGAAGTAGGCGTCCTCGGTCAGCGCCAGCGGATCGGGATTGATGCGGTAGGACTGCTCGCCGTACTCCAGCGCCGCGGCGAAGCCGACGTCGCCGGCGGGCAGGGTGAACAGCGATGCGGTGTCCATCGTGAAGCTGAGGTTGTTGTTCCTGGCAACGGGGTGCCAGGTGGACATCGTCGAGATGGAGGCGAACTCGGCCTGGGTCAGCGGGGTGAACATGCGCGCCGGGTCCGGTGCGTATATCGCGTAGCCGCGGCTGTCGTAGCCCAGCCGTTCGCCCAGGAACAGGCGGTTGGCGGCCTCGGCCAGGATGCGCGGCATCTCCACCTCGGCCTTGTAGCGGGAATGGTTCCAGGCCGCTTCCCAGTTCCAGTCATCGTTGAAATGACCGTTGAAGCCGGTGGTCACCGCCAGCGTCTCCTGCACGGTGGTGTTCATGCGGTTGCGCAGGCCGCCGGTTTCCTCGGGCGTGAACTGGCGCGACCAGATCTCGCGCTGGTCGGTGAGCGCGTTGTAGAAGATCTTGTTGCGGTAGTTGTCGAACGAATTTAGGTCGTGGAACTCCCAGCCCATGTGGTCGCTGGCCACGTCGTTGCCGTTGGTGCCGGTCAGCAGGCGGACGGTCTGGTGGCCCAGCTGCGCGTCGGCGAACCAGGACAGCGCGTCGGAGATGCGGTACTCGAACGCGCCGTAGGCGTTGCCGCCCTTGCGCTCGTTGGTGATGGTGCGATAGGCGATGGCGCGCTCGCTGCCGCAATACGGTTCGCCGAAGCGGTCCAGGTGCAGCCCGGTGGTGCCTTCGTTGAGGCCGGACATGGCCGCGCAGCCATCGGCCGGGGCGAGGTGGGTGTCGTCCTCCCAGTTGAGGATCTGCGCGGTCAGGCGCGGCAGGCGGCGGCGCTCGGTCGGCGCGTCGAGGGTGGAGTCCTGGATGTCGCGCTCGAAGCCCCACAGCGGGCGCTTGTCCAGCAACTCCACGCCGACGATGCCGCTGAAGCCGCCGCGCTCGAAGCCGCTGGTCAGGGTCAGCCGGTGCGATTCGCCGCCGCCCTGCTCGGTGTCGCCGTAGCGGTAGTCGAGGATCGTGCCGTCGAGGGACTTCTTGAGGATGAAGTTGATGACGCCGGCCATCGCGTCCGAGCCGTACACGGCCGAGGCGCTGCCGGTCAGCACCTCGACGCGGTCGATCATGCCCAGCGGGATGTTGCCGATGTCGGTGAAGTTGCTGCGGCTGTTCAGCGGCAGCGGGAAGTCGGCGATGCGGCGGCCGTTGATCAGCACCAGGGTGTGGTTGGGGCCGAGGCCGCGCAGGTCCACCGCCTGCGCGCCGGGCGTGGACTGCGCGCTGGTGGTGTTCTGCTGGCCCTGCACCGTGCCGCTGTTCTGGCTGAGCGAGCGCAGCACGTCCGGCACGCTGGTCAGGCCGGCGGCCTGGATCTGCTCGGCGGTGACCACGGTGATCGGCGCCGGGCCTTCGATCTGCGCGCGCGGGATGCGCGAGCCGGTGACCTGCAGGCTCTGCATCTCGGTGACCGGGGCCTGCGCGGCCGGCGGCGGGGTGGGCTGCGGGTTGGCCGGCGGCGTGCGCGCCGGCGGCGCGGGTGCCGGCGCGGGGTCCTGGCGGGCGATCAGCCAGGCGCCGGAGGCGTCGCGCCGGGCGCTCAGGCCGCTGCCCTGCAGCAGCCGCTGCATCGCCTGGTCGGGGCTGTAGTCGCCTTTCAGGCCGTCCGTGCGCAGGCCCCTGAGCTGCTCGGGCTGGTAGACGAACTGGGCGCCGGACTGGCGCGACAGCGCGTTCAGCGCCGACGCCAGCGGACCGGCGGGAATGTCCAGCCGGCTGCCCGCCGGCGCCTGTGCCTGCGCCGCCAGGGCGGCCGAACAGGCCAGGCTCAGCAGCAGGACGCGCAATGATGACCGCATGGTTCTCTCTCCCCGGATGGCGCACACCGATGCGCCCTGGCTACCGGGACGAACGACGCCGGCCGATCCCGCCTCATCCTTTGGCAGGGGGCGTCAGCGGCTGTGCAGGACGATGCGCTCGGGGTGGCGCTCGGCGCGCAGCGGGAAGCCCTGTTCGAGCAGCGCCACGAACGGCTCGGTGTTGGACCAGCGGAAGTTGCCGCCCACGCGCAGCGCGGCGGCGGCCGGATCGGCGACCACCAGCTTGCGGGCGTTGTAGCGGTTGAATTCGTCGGCCGCCTCGGCCAGGGAAACGTCGTCGAAGCTGAGGTAGCCGTTGCGCCAGTCCAGGTGGCGCTCGGCCTCGTCCACCGGCACGCTGCGCACCAGCACCCCGTCCGGCCCGGCCAGGGCCACGCTGCCGGCGGGCAGCAGGGTGGAGGGCGCGCGCGGGTCGCCCGATTCCAGCCGCACCAGGCCCTCGGTGACCACCACCCGCATCCGCTCGCCGTCGCGGCGCACCGAGAAGCGCGTGCCGACCGCGACCGCGCGGTGCGCGCCGGCGTCGACCACGAACGGCCGGGCGGGATCCCGGGCCGCCTCGAAGAACGCCTCGCCGCGCTGCAGATCGATGCGGCGCTGCGCGCGCGACAGCGCCACCTGGATGCGGCTGTCGCTGCTCAGGGTGGCCTGCGAACCGTCCGCCAGCTGCACCGGCTGCAGATCGCCGACCCCGCTGGCGTAGTCGGCCCGCTCGACCGCCGCGTGACGATGCCAGCCGTAGGTCGAGGCCAGCGCCAGCAGCAGCGCGCAGGCCGCGCCGACCCGCAACGGCCAGCGCGGCGCGCGCGCTGGCGGGCGCGGGGCGAAGCGCAGCCGGCTGAAATCCACCGCCGGCTGCGCGGCGTCGCCGGCGTCGGCCGGCCGTGCCGCGCGCGCGGTGAAGGCGGCCTGCGCCCATTGCCCGCGCGCAGGCACCACGCCGGCCGGCAGGCCCGCGCCCAGCGCCTTCAGCCGGCCGCCCTGCCGCCAGGCCGCCTGCAGGCGCAGGAACGCGACCCGGTGCGCGGTGTCGGCGGCCAGCCAGGCGTCCAGCGCGGCCTGCTCGGCGGCCGACCAGCGCCCGCCGTCGCGCCGCGCCAGCCAGTCGGCGGCGCTGCGCTCAATCTGCCTGCTGTCCATCCCGATTCCGTCTGGCCGCCGGCCCGCGCGCCAGCGCCGGCCGCGCGCGCGGCGCGTCGCCGTGGTAGTGGTCGGCCAGCAGGCGCATGCCCTTGGCCACGTGCTTCTCCACCGTCTTCTCGCTGACACCCAGGCGCATGGCCACTTCCCTTTGCGGCAGTTCCTCGACCCGCCGCAGCCAGACCACCTCGCGGCAACGCCGCGGCAGGCGATCGAAGGCGTCGGCCAGCCGGCGCAGGACCTGCCGGCCCCCGCACCAGCGTTCCGGCGACAGCTCATCCACCAAGACGTTCAACGACTCCAGATCACCCACTGCCTCGATCGAGACGACCCGGCCGCGGCGCAGCCGGTCGGTCATCAGGTGGCGCGCGGTGGCGAACAGGAACGACTTGGGCATGGCCGGCAGCGACTTGCCGGCGGCCTCGTAGACGCGCACGTAGATTTCCTGGCGCAGGTCGTGCAGCTCGTCGCGGTGCGGCCAGCAGCGGCGCAGGTAGCCGGCCAGGGCGGCCTCGTGGGCGAGGATCTCGCGGACGAACCAGTCGTCTAGGGCGTCGGACATCGCCGCACCATAGCGGATGCGCGCGGCCGCCGGCCAGCCCGGCGACGGGCGCATGCGGGGAAGCGCGCCGCCGTTCGTCTACCCTGTGCGGGGGAGCCTGCGCGGCCGGCCTTGCGGGCCTGCGCGCGTTGCGCTGGCGTTGCCGCGTTCCCCGCCCTTTCCGCCTTCGTTCGAGGTATGACGCACATGAGAAACCCCGTCGTCCGGTTCCGGCGGTTCGCCGCCGCGCTGCTGTGCCTGTGCTGGCTGCCGCCGGCCGTCGCCGCTCCCGGCTACCAGCGCCACCTCGTCGGCGATCCCGCACTGCCGACGCCGGGCGCGGTCGCGCCGGGGCTGCTGCTGATGGGCGGCGGCGACCGCAACCACGACGCGCTGCGCTGGTTCCTGCGCAAGGCCGGCAACGGCCACGTGGTGGTGCTGCGCGCTTCGCTGGGCGGCGAGATCGGCGAGGAGTTCCATGACGAGGTCGGCGGCGTGGCGTCGGTGGAGACCTTCGTGTTCGACGATCGCGCGCCGGCCAGCGACCCGGCGATCCTCGCGCGGCTGGCCAAGGCCGACGGCATCTTCATCGCCGGCGGCGATCAGTCGCGCTACGTCCGCTTCTGGAAAGGCACGCCGCTGGCCGCCGCGCTGGACGCGCACGTGCGCGCCGGCAAGCCGATCGGCGGCACCAGCGCCGGCCTGGCCATCCTCGGCGAGTTCGTCTACGGCGCGATGGACGGCGGCAGCCAGCGCAGTCCCGCCGCGCTGGCCGATCCGCTCGGCCCGGCCAACACGCTGGAGACCGGTTTCCTGCACGTCGACCTGCTCAAGGGCGTGCTCACCGACACCCACTTCCGCGAGCGCGACCGCCTCGGCCGCCTGATCGCCTTCCTCGCCAAGGCCGAGACGATGGCCGGCGGGCGCGCGCTGATCGGCCTGGGCGTGGACGAGAGCTCGTCGCTGGCGGTGGAGGCCGACGGCACCGCGCGCGTCTACGCCACCGACGGCGACGGCGGCGCGACGGTGGTGCGCGGCGGCTTCGCGCAGGCGCAGCAGGCCGGCCGGCCGCTGCGGCTGGCGCGCGTGGAGACGATCGGCGTCGGCCCGCGCTCGACCCTGTACCTGCCGGAAGGACGGGTCGACGCGCCGGCCTTCCGCCGCGCCTGGCGGGTCGAGGACGGCCGCCTGCTGGCCGCCGACGTGGCGCCGATGCTGGTCATCCACGGCGGCGCGGGCGTCACCCGTGACAGCATCGACGCCGGCGAGGCCGAGGTCGCGCGGCAGGCGCTGATGCAGGCGCTGCGCGCCGGCCACGCGCAGCTGCTGGCCGGCAAGCCGGCGCTGGAGGCGGTGACCGCCGCGGTCGCCGTGCTGGAGGACGCGCCCAGCTTCAACGCCGGCCGCGGCGCGGTGTTCACCCACGACGGTCGCAACGAACTGGACGCGGCGATCATGGACGGCGCCAGCGGCCGCGCCGGCGCGGTCGCCGGCGTGCGCACGATCCGCAACCCGATCCTGCTGGCGCGCGCGGTGATGGAGCAGTCGCCGCACGTGATGATGGTGGGCGAGGGCGCCGAGGCGTTCGCCGCCGCGCAGGGCATCGAGCGCGTGGATCCGTCCTGGTTCCGCACCGAGAAGCGCTGGCAGCAGCTGCAGAAGGCGCTGCGTGAGGAGGCGGCGAAGCAGGCCCACGCCGACTTCGACACCGCCCGCGCGATCGGCACGGTCGGCGCGGTCGCGCGCGACGCGCAGGGCCGGCTGGCCGCGGCCACCTCGACCGGCGGCATGACCAACAAGCGCTACGGCCGCGTCGGCGACGCGCCGATCGTCGGCGCCGGCACCTATGCCGACGCGCAGTGCGCGGTGTCGGGCACCGGCTGGGGCGAGTACTACATCCGCGCGGTGGCCGCGCACGAGATCTGCGCGCGCGTGCGCTACGCCGGCCAGGACCTGCGCGGCGCGGCCATGTCGGTGATCAACGACGACATCCCGCGCGCCGGCGGCGACGGCGGCGCGATCGCGATCGACGCCGACGGCGGCATCGCCCTGCCGTTCAACACCGAGGGCATGTACCGCGGCTGGATCGGCGCCGACGGCGTGCCGCACGTGGCGATCTTCGCCGACGAGGCGCTGGAGGAGCCGGGAGATCGTTCGCGTATCAAGTAGGATTCGGCGTGGGGAGCGGCGATCCACGATCGTCGGCGCGGGTTTCGTCCATGCGTGCGTCCGGATCCTGCCGGGCCTTCCCCGATGCCGGCGCGCGGTTTTTCCGGCGCGCGCACTTTCCACTCGAACACACGGGGCAACCGATCGATGAATGAAGAACAGGGCGTGGTGGTTCAACTCAGGCGGCAGAATCGCCTTCTCAAGGCGCTGCTGTGCACGAGCGGCGCGGCGCTGGCGGTCGTGCTCCTGGTCGCCGCCAAATCCCCTGCCGACAAGGCCAGGTTCACCGAGATCGACGTCGAGCGCATCAACATCGTGATGCCGGACGGGCGCAAGGAAATGGTGCTGGCGAACCGGAACAGGCTGCCCGAGCCCGTCATCGATGGCCAGGAAGTGAAGACCGGCCGCGCCAGGCCCGGCATCATCTTCTTCAACGAGGTCGGCGACGAGAACGGCGGCCTGATCTTCGACGGCAAGCTGGGCGAGAACGGCAAGCCGGTCGCCGGCATGCATTTCTCGATGGACAGGTTCGGTGGCGACCAGCAGCTGGCGCTGGGCCACTACGAAGGCAACGGCACGATGGAGACCGGCCTGAACATCTACGACCGCGGCCTCCACAAGGAATACGGCCCGCTCTTCGAGGCCTACACCAGCGCGCCCGAAGGCGAGGAGAAGGCGCGCCTGAGGCAGCGCTGGATCGAGGCCGGTGGCCAGCAGACCAAGCGGGTGTTCGTCGGCAAGACCCGCGGCAAGTCCTCCGCGGTCATCCTGGCCGATCCGCAGGGCCGCCCGAGGATCATGATGCTGGTGTCGCCGGACGGCAGCCCGATGCTGAACTTCATGGACGAGGCCGGGAACGTCATCCAGAGCCTGCCCGAGAAGAACGTTTCCGCGCGCTAGGAGGCCTCCTGTTCGCGCTTGACGGGCGACCCGGCGCCGCGCGCCGGGCCGCCCGGTTGCGTCCCGCGCCGCCCGCGTGCAGGCGGGCGCCTCAGCGCGGCAACGGCTGCAGCGGCGCGTGCTCCATCCGCTGGAACTGCACGCGCTCGGGCCGGTGCAGGCCGAAGCCCTGGCCGTAGTCCACGCCCAGCGTGTGCAGCAGATCGGCGGTGTGGCGGTCGCCGACCCATTCGGCGACCACCTTGAGCCCGAGCTGGTGGCCGATCTCGGCGATCGCGCTGACGATGGTGCGGCTCATCGGCGCGCTGTCGAGGTCGCGAATGAAGCTGCCGTCGATCTTGATCAGGTCCACCGGCAGGTTCTTCAGGTAACCGAACGAGGACATGCCGGCGCCGAAGTCGTCCAGCGCGATCCTGCAGCCGGCGCCGCGCAGCCGCCCGATCACGCCGACCACCTTGAGCAGGTTGCGCACCGCCACGGTCTCGGTGATCTCGAAGCAGAGCTTGTCCGGCGAGACGCCGTAGTCGTCGATGCAGGCGAGGATGAAGTCGGCCAGGTCCTCGTCCTCGATGCTGGCCCCGGAAAGGTTGATCGCCACGCAGGCCGGGCGCTGGCCTTCGGCGTGCAGGCGCGGGAAGTTGGCCAGCGCGGTGCGGATCACCCAGCGGTCCAGCGTCGGCATCAGGCCGTAGCGCTCGGCCGCCGGCAGGAAGGTGCCGGGCGGCACGATGCCGCCGTCCTCGTCGCGCAGGCGCAGCAGCAGCTCGATGCCGGAATCGCCGCCGCGGCCGTCCAGCGACAGGATGCGCTGGTAGTCCAGCAGCATGCGGTCCTGCTCGATCGCCCAGCGCAGCCGGTTGGCCCATTCCATCTCGCCGTGCCGGCGCGTGGTCTCCTGGTCCTGGCGGTACAGGTGCACGCGGTTGCGGCCGTTCTCCTTGGCCTGGTAGCAGGCGGTGTCGGCCCAGGCCAGCACGTCCTTCAGCGACGGCTCGCCGTGGTCGATGGTGACCACGCCGATGCTGGCGCTGATGGTGTAGGTGCGGTCCTGCCAGGCGAACATCAGCGCCTCGATGCAGGTGCGCAGGCGCTCGGCCAGCGCGCAGGCGCCCTGCGCGTCGATGCGGAACGCCATCAGGCCGAACTCGTCGCCGCCCAGCCGCGCCAGGATGTCGCCCTCGCGCAGCTGCTGGCGCATCGCCAGCGCCAGTTGCGCCAGCAGCTGATCGCCGGCCATGTGGCCGGAGACGTCGTTGATCAGCTTGAACTGGTCCAGGTCGATGTACAGCAGCGCGCACGGCGGGCTGTCGGCGCTGCGCTGCGATAGCGCCTGCTCGACGCGACGCTCGAACTCGCCGCGGTTGAACAGCTCGGTCAGGGCATCGTGGCTGGCCTGGTAGCTGAGCCGCTCGGTCAGCTCGCGCTGCTCGGACATGTCGGTGGCGACCATCAGCAGGTGCGGCTCGCCGGCCAGCACGATCCGCGCGATCGAGGTGTTGGCCCAGAACGCATGCCGGCCGGGGCTGTGCATCATCGCTTCCAGGTTGGTCCATTCGCCGCCGGTTTCCTCCTCGGCGATCAGCCGCTGGCGCAGCTGCGGATCGGCGAACAGCGCGGCCAGCGGCTGCCCGGCGACGTCGCCCAGGTGCCGGCGCGCGGCCTGGTTGGCGTAGCTGATGGTGCCGGCGGGACCGCGCGCCAGCAGCACCAGCGCCGGCAGCAGTTCGTTGAGCGCGCGGAAGCGCGCCTTGCTGTCGCGGTAGCGCTGGCCCATCTGCCGGCCCAGCGTCACCGCGCGCAGGCGGGTGGTGGCCAGCGACCACAGCAGCAGCGCCAGCAGCAGGCTGATGGTCAGGCCGACGGCGACGATGATCTTCAGCGCGGTGGTGTCCAGCGGATGCGGGCGCGGCACCAGTTCGATCACCCAGCGCCGGCCGCCGAACGCCAGCTCGCGCGGGTAGGACGCGGTCGCGGCTTCGACTTCGGCGCCGGAATCGTAGAAAGAGGCGTCGTCGTCGGCGGCGGCGTCGCGCACGCGCACGCGGAAGGTGTCCAGCACCGCGCCGTCCAGCGCGCGCGCGATCAGCGGCTGCAGCCGCAGCCCCATCGCCAGCGCGCCGATCTCGCGCTCGCGCCGCGCCTGCACCGAATCCGGCATCGGGCCGTTGGAATAGACCGGCAGGCGCACGGTGATGCCCAGCGGATCCATGCCGGCCGGGGTGTTGGGGCTGAGGTCGAACGGCGCGGACATCACCACCGTGTCGGTGTCGCGCGCCTGCCGCAGCGCGCGCAGGTTGGCCGGCTGCAGGACCATGTCGAAGCCGAGCAGGCCGCTGTTGCCCGCACGCGGCGCGACCAGCGCGTAGCGGTAGGACACCGCCGTGGAGGCATCGCCGCCGCGGCGCGGCGCGTAGGCCAGCGACGAGTACAGCGGGCGCGGCAGCGGGCTGCGCAGGTTGTGGTGGAACTGCTCGAACTGCCGCGCGTCGATGCGGTCGTTGGACAGGAACACCGTCTGCATCGCGCGCAGCACGTCCGAGGCCTGCCGCAGCGGCGCATGCAGGCGCTCCGGCACGGTGTCGGCCAGCGCCTGCCGCGCCTGCTCGCGCTGGCGCTGCTGGTCGCGCCATTCGCCCAACGCGATCCAGCCGGTGATCAGCGTGCCGGCCAGCATCACCGTCGCCGCCCACAGCAGCGGCGATATCCGCGGCGGGCGCAGCGTCCGCCAGACGGCGCTTGCGCCGCGGCGGGGGTCTGGCGGGGGCTTGCCTGTTTCCACCTGGGGATCCATTGGATGACGATCAGGCCGCGCGCGTCCTCCCGGCGGGGAGTCGCGCACGATGGCCCGTAACGTGGGCTATCGGCGGCGGCATGCCGATCTTGATCGGCGGCGCCCGCCGGAGCCGCGCGTTCAGCGCTCCGAATGCCCGGATTCGTCGTATTCGCGGCGGACGAACAGGTCCGGCTGGATCAGCTCGATGAAGGCGCGCGCCTGCGGCGATAGGAACTTGCCCTTGCGCACCACCACCCCGTAGCTGCGCGCGGGGAACCACTGCGCCAGCGGGCGGGCGGACAGGCGTTCGCGGTCGCCCTCGCCCAGGCAGATCGAGCTGACGATGGAGATGCCCATGCCCATCGCCACGTACTGCTTGATGACCTCCCAGCCGCCGACCTCCAGCGCCACCGTGTACGGCACCCGGTGCTGCTGGAACACCAGGTCCACCAGCCGGTAGGTGATCTGGCGCTTGGGTGGCAGGATCAGGCCGTACGGCGAGATGTCCTCCAGCCGCAGCGGCGTCTTCTTCGCCAGCGGGTGGTCGGGCGGGGTGATCAGCAGCGGCTCGAAGCGGTAGATCGGCGCGTAGCTCAGGTCGGCGGGCACGTCGGTCATCGAGCCGACCGCCAGGTCCACCGCGTCCGAGCGCAGCAGGTCGGTGCCGTCGGCGGTGATGGCGTTGTGCAGGGTCAGCCGCACGTCCGGGTGCTGGGCGCGGAAGTGTTCGACGATCCTCGGCAGCAGGTAGAGGATGGTCGAGCTGTTGGCGGCGATGTTGAGCTCGCCGGCGTCCAGCCCGCCCAGCCTGTCGCGGAAGCTGGCTTCCAGGCCGTCGATGCCCTCGACCAGCGGCTGCGCCAGCTCGAACAGCAGCTGGCCCTCGCGGCTGGGCGCCAGCCGCCGGCCGCTGCGCTCGAACAGCCGCACCCCCAGTTCCCTTTCCAGCGCCTGCAGCTGCAGCGAGATGGCCGGCTGGCTGACGTACAGCGCCTCGGCCGCGCGCGAAACCGACCCCAGCCTGACCGTCTGGCAGAACGCCCGCAGCGGTTTCAGGCGGTCGGACTTGTACGGAAATCTCAATGCTGGCGGGGACTTGGACATGATTTCAATTGATATAAGTCATGCTTATTTAATGCATTGATAAAACTGCTTTGTCAAATATCATGCTGCAGCGCACGGTGAATTCACCCCATCCGGATGAAGCCCATGTCCGCCGCCGCCCATGCCATCGCCACGCCGTTCCCGTCCCCGCGCCGTCCTACGCCGGGCATCACCCTGACCGCCGGCCTGTCCGTCCAGGCCGAACTGCTGCCGCCGGCCGCGCTGGCGCTGCTGGTTTCGCTGCACCGCGCCATCGAGCCGGAGCGCCAGGTGCGGCTGGCCGCGCGCCGGCGGCGGCAGGCGTTCTTCGACGGCGGCGGCCTGCCCGATTTCCGCGACGACACCCGCGCCATCCGCGAGGGCCAGTGGCAGGTCGCGCCGATCCCGCAGGCGCTGGCCGACCGCCGCGTCGAGATCACCGGCCCGGTCGAGCCGAAGATGGTCATCAACGCGCTGAACTCCGGCGCCCGGGTGTTCATGGCCGACTTCGAGGACTCGACCTCGCCGACCTGGAAGAACCTGCTGGCCGGCCAGCGCGCGCTGATCGGCGCGGTGCGCGGCGACCTGACCTTCGACGCCGCCGGCAAGCACTACGCGCTGCGCCCGCACGAGGAGCAGGCGGTGCTGGTGGTGCGCCCGCGCGGCTGGCACCTGGACGAGAAGCACGTGCTGGTCGATGGCGCGCCGATCGCCGGCGGCCTGTTCGACCTGGCGGTGTTCGCCTTCCACAACGCGCGCGCGCTGGCCGCGCGCGACCGCGGCCCGTACTTCTACCTGCCCAAGCTGCAGTCGATGGAGGAGGCGGCGCTGTGGGAGACCGCGCTGTCGCACATCGAGGCCACGCTGGGCCTGCCGCAGGGGCAGATGAAGGTCACCGTGCTGATCGAGACGCTGCCGGCGGTGTTCGAGATGGACGAGATCCTGCACGCGCTGCGCGATCGCATCGTCGGGCTGAACTGCGGGCGCTGGGACTACATCTTCTCCTACATCAAGACCTTCCGCCGGCACGCCGACCGCGTGCTGCCCGAGCGCGGCCAGGTGACGATGAACCAGCCGTTCCTGAAGGCGTATTCGGAACTGCTGATCCGGACCTGCCACCGCCGCGGCGCGCACGCGATGGGCGGCATGGCCGCGCAGATCCCGATCAACGGCGACGAGGCCGCCAACGAGCAGGCGCTGGCGCGCGTGCGCGCCGACAAGCTGCGCGAGGTCAGCGCCGGCCACGACGGCACCTGGGTCGCGCACCCGGCGCTGATCCCGGTGGCGCGCGCGATCTTCGACGAGCACATGCCGCAGCCGCACCAGCACGGCGTGCTGCGGCAGGACGTGGCGGTGACCCGCGACGACCTGATCCGTCCCTGCACCGGCACCATCACCCGCGCCGGCTTCGAGAACAACGTGGAAGTCTGCGTGCGCTACCTGGCCGCCTGGCTGGATGGCAACGGCTGCGTGCCGATCCACTGGCTGATGGAGGACGCCGCCACCGCCGAGATCGCGCGCACGCAGATCTGGCAGTGGCTGCACACCCCCGACGTGCACCTGTGCGACGGCGCCCAGATCGACCATGCCCTGCTCCAGCGCACGCTGGCCGCGTTGCCGGCGCGGCTGGGCGATGCGCAGAAGCTGCCGGGCGGCGCCCGCGTCGCCGAGGCCATCGCGCTGCTCGACGAACTGAGCCGCGCCGACGAACTGGCCGAGTTCCTGACCCTGCCCGCATATGCGCGCATCGATTGAAGAAGCCGGGATTCGGCATTCGGGGGACGGGATTCGTCACCGCCGCCGAGCTGCTTCCTGCAAGACCCATTGAATCCGCATTCCCCACCGGAGAAGCATCATGACCAGCAAAGAGCAACAGATCGCCGCCATCCAGCAGGACTGGGACAGCAACCCGCGCTGGAAGGGCGTCAAGCGCGACTATTCCGCCGCCGACGTGGTGCGCCTGCGCGGCAGCCTGCAACCGGAGCACACCCTGGCCCGGCGCGGCGCCGAGCGGCTGTGGAAGCTGGTCAACGGCGAGGCCAGGAAGGGCTACGTCAACGCCTTCGGCGCGATCAGCGCCGGCCAGGCGATGCAGCAGGCCAAGGCGGGGCTGGAGGCGGTCTACCTGTCCGGCTGGCAGGTCGCCGCCGACGGCAACACCAGCGAGACCATGTACCCGGACCAGTCGCTGTACGCCTACGACTCGGTGCCGACGATGGTGCGCCGGATCAACAACACCTTCCAGCGCGCCGACGAGATCCAGTGGAAGAACATCTGCGACGGCAAGCTGGACGCCAAGGACGCGATCGATTTCTTCCTGCCGATCGTCGCCGACGGCGAGGCCGGCTTCGGCGGCGTGCTCAACGCCTACGAGCTGATGAAGAACATGATCGTCGCCGGCGCGGCCGGCGTGCACTTCGAGGATCAGCTGGCGGCGGTGAAGAAGTGCGGCCACATGGGCGGCAAGGTGCTGGTGCCGACCCAGGAGGCGGTGCAGAAGCTGCAGGCCGCGCGCCTGGCCGCCGACGTGCTGGGCGTGCCGACCATCGTGCTGGCGCGCACCGACGCCGAGGCGGCCAACCTGCTGACCTCCGACTTCGACGCCAACGATCGCCCGTTCGTCACCGGCGAGCGCACCGGCGAGGGTTTCTACCGGGTCAGGAATGGCCTGGAGCAGGCGATCTCGCGCGGCGTGGCCTATGCGCCGTACGCCGATCTGGTCTGGTGCGAGACCGGCACGCCGGACATCGGCTTCGCCCGCGAGTTCGCCCAGGCCGTGCACCGCGCCCATCCGGGCAAGCTGCTGTCGTACAACTGCTCGCCCTCGTTCAACTGGAAGAAGAACCTGGACGACGCCCAGATCGCGCGCTTCCAGGACGAGCTGTCGGCGCTGGGCTACAAGTACCAGTTCATCACCCTGGCCGGCATCCACATCAACTGGTTCAACACCTTCCGCTTCGCCCACGACTACGCGCGCGGGCAGGGCATGAAGCACTACGTCGAGCAGGTGCAGGAGGCCGAGTTCGCCGCCCGCGAGAAGGGCTACACCTTCGTCTCGCACCAGCAGGAAGTGGGCGCCGGCTACTTCGACGACGTCACCACCGTCATCCAGGGCGGCAGCTCCAGCGTCACCGCGCTGACCGGGTCGACCGAGGAGGAGCAGTTCTACGATCGGGAAAAGGCGGCCTGAGCCTTCCGCTGTCGTAACACCCCTAGCGACGCCGCCGGCGGCAAGCCGGCGGCGTCTTTTTTTGTGCGCCACGGCCCACGCGGCCATTGATTTTATCAATGGCTCGGAAGGCGGGGCGACGCTGCCACGATGTTTCCTGCTGGCCGGAATGCCCCCGTGCCTGCCCCAGTTTTCGCGGGTTTTTCAGCCAAACATGCCGCGGACGGCCGGCAACGGAAGGCGTGCGGGTCTGTCCCAATGCCGTCGGCGCAGCCGCTTTCGACAGGGCGCAAGACTTCCGTCGAATTGACCGAAATGTGACGGGGAATACAAAATATGCGTGCCGCCTACTGGGGATTTTCGTGATGGCGGCTCCATTCCAGTGCCGTGCCCGTTGAATCCCGTCCGATCGGTTGCGCCTGCAACAGGACGTGCGGGGCTTCTTCGCGTGCATGCCTGCAAGCGCGATCCAGGGGTAAGCGGGTGAACAAGAAGTTTTCAGCGGCGTTCGGCGCCATCCATGCCTGGATGAAGGCGGCACGGAACAGCATCCAGAATCCGGGCAAGCCGCGGCGGCGCCCGCCGGTGCAGGGCTGGACGCGGCTGGCAGGCGTCGCGCTGTGCCTGTCCTCGCCGCTGGCCTGGTCGGCCGACCTGCAGATCACCGATCTCTCCGATGCCGGCCATGACCCGCTGCCGTCGGGCAGCGCGGTGGTCTACAGCATCACCCTGGAAAACAGCGCCGGCGATACCGCCGCCAACGTCTACAGCATCTACGACCTGCCCACCGGCACCACCGCCGCCAGCCTGCCGGGCTTCTGCAGCGCCGATGCCGGCGTGCCCACCCGCATCGTCTGCAGCCACGGCGACCTGCGGGGTACCTTGTTGAGCGGCGGCCTGCCGGTGAGCTTCCAGATCGGCGTCAACACCGCCGGCGTGCAGCCCGGCTCGGTCACCATGCGCGGCGCGATCGGCTTTGGCGCCAGCCTGCCCGCGGCCGGCACGCCGATCAGCAGCCTGACCCCGGCCAGCGCCTTCTTCGGCGGCGACAGCAATACCAGCAACAACACCCGCACCGAGATCACGACGCTGACCAATTCCAGCGACCTGCGGCTGGAGAAGTCGGCCACGCCCGACTCGGTGGTGGGCGGCGCGGAGGTGACCTATACGCTGAAGGTGACCAACGACGGTCCCAGCGCCGCAACCAACTTCCGGGTGGTGGATACCCTGCCGGCCAACACCAGCTACGTGGCCGGCAGCGGCAGCGGCCCGGGCTGGACGTTCAGCACCGGCGCAGGCACGGTGACCGCCACCCACGCCGGCACGTTGGCGCTGGGCGCCAGCAGCAGCTTCACCCTGCGCGCCCGGGTCAACGTCGGCAGCGGCAACATCACCAACGGGGCGGTGGTGCAGGCGGGCACCGCGCCGGACACCCGGCCCAACAACAACAACGCCGAGGTCACCACCGCGGTGATCCCGGGCGCCGACCTGCGCCTGGCCAAGGCGGTATCGGCCAATCCCGCCGTTGCCGGCGATCCGGTCACCTTCACCCTGACCGCGCGCAACCTGGGCCCCAGCGTGGCGCAGGACGTCACCCTGGCCGACACGCTGCCGGCGGGCTTCGTGATCACCGGCGGCACCCAGCCGCCGGGCTGGAGCTGCAGCAACGATGCCGGCAACCGCACGCGCACCTGCACGCGCGCGTCCGCCATGCCGATCGGATCGGACGAGGTCTTCACCATCATCGCCACGGTGCCGTCGACCGGACCCAACAGCAGCGGCAGCGTCACCAATACCGCCTCCATCGCTTCTTCCGCGACCGCCGATCCGGTCTCCGGCAACAACAACGCCAGCGTCGGTTTCACCGTGCGTCCCGATGGCGCCGACCTGTCGCTGACCAAGAGCAAGACCCCGCTGCTGGTGACCACCTGGCGGGGCGAGAGCGACCCGCACCCGCTCGACAGCCGCATGACCTCCACCATCACGGTGACCAACGAGGGGCCGCGCGCGGCCACCGGCCAGGTGCAGGTGGTGGACGTGCTGGCGGCGGGCGAGGAATACCTGGGCGGTTCCGATTCCTGGACCTGCAGCGCCGACCAGCCCTATGCGGCGCCGCCCGCACGCCAGCACGTGACCTGCACCCTGGACGCCGGCTCGCTGCCGCTGGCGGTGGGGGGCACCGCGCCCACGCTGACCCTTACCACCCGCGCCCGCGCGCCCGGGCTGCTGGCCAACCGCGCCTGCACCGGCGGCACGGAAGGGACGCTGGAGCCGCTGACCGCCAACGGCGTCAACCTCGATCCCAACAACGGCAACGACTGCGAGGTCACCCCCGGCACCCGCGCCACCGCCGAGCGTGCCGACCTGGTCATCAGCAAGCAGACCAATGGCCCGGGCACCGGCGACAACCGCTTCACCATCAGCGACACCAGCCACACCTACACCCTCAAGGTGGCCAACAACGGCCCGGACGGCACTGCCGGCGTGGTCGTCAGCGACACCGTGCCCGGCTACATCAGCGGCCGCACCAGCGTGGCGGTGACCAGCCGGCCCTCGGGCTGGAGCTGCGCGGTCAGCGGCGCAACGGCGACGTGCGAGTCCGGCACCACGGTGCTGGCGAACGGGGCCGAGGCCGAATTCGTGCTGACCGTGAGCGGCCCGCTGCAGGACAGCATGAGCCGCGGCGCCGGGACCTGCGGTGGCGCCGCCACCACCGATGCCTGGTGCAATACCGCCACCGTCGGCATCGACGATTCCGAGCCGGGGGCGATCGGCCCGATCGTGCGCACCACCAACAGCGCTTCGGACTGGCTGCAGGTCGAGCGCACCGCCAACGTGCGGGTGACCGCCAAGAACATCACCTCGGGCAGTCCCGGCCGCGTCGGCGTCCACACCACCTACGTGATGTCCTATCTCAACCAGGGACCGTCCACGGTGCCGGGCGTGGTGTTCCGCGACGTGTTCACCCTGCCGGCCAACGATGCCGGCTTCGTGCTGATCTCGGCCGCGCGCAGCGGTGGCGGCGCCACTGCCTGCACGGCCACGGCAGGTCCCGGCGTCACCGCCTCGCCGGCCACCGGCGGCACTTCGTACTCCAACTCCAGCGCCGGACCGGCGCAGATCACCCTGACCTGCACGCCGCTGTCGATGAACAGCGGAACGACCCAGTCCCTGACCGTGGTCATCCGGCCCAACGTCAACACCGGCAATACCGGCCGCACGTTCACCAACGTGGCCGACTTCTACTTCGACCGCGATGGCGACGGCACCGCGGATTCGGCGATCGGCAGCGACGCCAAGGGTGGCTTCAACTACAACACCGACACCAGCGCGGCCGACGACAGCAAGCAGGCCACGCTGCCGTTCGAGCAGGGCCAGGTCGATCTCATCACCAACAAGGTGGACACCGGCTTCACCGGCGGCGTGGACCCGCTGGGCTACGACTCGACCGACGTCAACGCCAACCTCATCACCTACCAGGTGACGGTGCGGAACAACGGCCCCTCGCTGGCCACCGGCATGCGCATCGCCGACACCATCACCCCGCCGGCCGGGCGGACCGTGCGCTACATCGGCGCCGCCGCGACCCCGACGGGGCCGTTCGTCGAATCTGACTGCGCGGTGACCACCGGCAGCAATCCCACCACCGGCGCGGCGCTGGTGCTGGACTGCCTGATGCCGGGCATGGGCTTCACGCCCAACCAGCCGGGCGTGGTGGCCAGCGGGCAAACCAGCACGCTGTACCTGCGCTTCCTCTACGAGACCCCGCCGGCGGCTTCCGGCGACACCCTGGCCAACGTGGTAGTGGCCAGCGCCAGCGAAACCGACACCAACCTGGTCAACAACACGGCCACCCAGGAAACCACGATCCGTTCGCGCGCCGACCTGGCGGTGGCCAAGGCGGCGGTAGTGACGGCGCCCGACGGTGATCCGGGCATCGCCCTGCCGGCCAGCGTCGCCAGCGTGACGATCCGGCAGCCGTTCTTCTACGTGATCGAAGTGGAAAACCGCGGCCCCGGCGCCAGCCTGTCGCTGGACCGCAGCGGCAGCGGCCCGCTCAACGGCACCGGCACCCAGGTGATCGACACCCTGCCCAGTGGCCTGGTGGTCACCGGCGCCATCAGCTGGCGCAAGGACGGCCCGGCCGGCGGCAGCGATGTGCAGCACGCCGGCACCGGCACCTGCAGCAACGCCGCCGGCACCGTCACCTGCAACCTGGGCGACGTCACCGCCACCGGCCGCGTGCGCATCATCGTGCCTGCGCGCTGGGACAGCTATCCCAGCGGCGGCAGCGCCAACAACACCGCCACGGTCAGCACCGAACAGGTCGATCCGGTGCCGGGCAACAACAGCGTCACGGTGCCGCTGGCGGTGACCCGCTCCAGCCTGGCCGGCGTGGTGTTCCAGGACCGCGACCGCAGCGGCGGCAACGGCGGCATCCCGCAGGCCGCCGGCAGCGAGCCGCGCATCTCCGGCGTCACCATCAGGCTGACCGGCACCGACGCCTATGGCAATGCGGTGGATCGCAACGCGACCACCGATGCCAACGGCAGCTACACGTTCAACAACCTGGCGCCGTCGAACGGGGACGGCTACACCCTGACCCAGACCCAGCCGGCCGGCTACGTCAACGGCCCGATCGACCCGCCCGCCAGCGGCGGCAATGCGCCCTCGCTGGGCGGCACCTATGCCGCCGGCGCGCCCGATTCCAGCTACAGCGCCATCCCGGTCGGCGCCAGCGATACCGGCACCCGCTACCACTTCCCGGAAGTGCGCCGCCCGTCGTTGTCCGGCTTCGTCTACATCGACGCCAACTACAGCGACGTGCGCGACGCCGGTGACGGCGCCATCGCCGGCGCCACGATCGAACTGCTCGATGCCGCCACCGGCACCGTGGTGGCCACCACCACCACCAATGCCAGCGGCGAGTACAGCTTCACCAGCCTGGACCCGCGGGTGGCCTACACCCTGCGCCAGGTGCTGCCGGCGGGCAATTACCGCAACCGTCCCGCCGCGGTGAACCCGGGCCTGATCGGCGGCGCGGCCTGCGCCAGCGGCTGCATCGCGGGCACCGGCGTCGGCGGCGACGATGCCACGACCGACCGCATCGGCAATGTCGATCTGGGCGCCGGCCTGGACGGCACCGCGTTCAACTTCGGCGAGGATGCCATCGCCGCCCTGGGCGGCAGCGTCTACGTGGACCGCAACGGCAACGGCAGCTTCGACGCCGGCGATGCGGGCAGCGTCAATTCCAGCCCCAACGGCGGCCTGCAGGGCGTCACCCTCACCCTGGCCAGCGCCGGCCCGGACGGCATCTTCGGCAGCGGCGACGATCCGGCGCCGGTGACCGTACTGACCGATGCGAACGGCGCCTACCAGTTCACCGGGCTGGTGGTCGGCCAGAAATACCGCATCACCCAGACCCAGCCCGACGGCTACGGCAACGGCAGCCAGAATGCCGGCAACGTCATCGACATCGCCGCGCTGCCCGCGGCCGGCAGCACCGGCAACGACTTCGGCGAAATCCTCGGCTCGCTGGCCGGCGCGGTGTTCGAGGACTTCTCCGCCACCGCCGCCAGCAACAACAACGGCGCCTTCGACACCGGCGAGAATCCGATCGCCAACGCCACCCTGACCCTGAGCGGCACCGACCTGCAGGGCAACCCGGTCAATGCCAGCGTGCAGACCGATGCCAGCGGCAGCTACGTCTTCCGCGACCTGCTGCCGCCGCAGGCGGGCACCTCCTACACGCTCACCGAAACCCAGCCGGCCGGCTACATCGACGGTCGCCACACCGCCGGCAACGCCGCCACCCCGGGCAGCGCCAGCGCGCCCAACGTGATCGACGGCATCGCCCTCTCCGCCGGCCAGGCCGCCACCGGCTACCTGTTCGGCGAGCTGGCCAACGCCATCATCAGCGGCACGGTCTACCTGGACCGCAACGACGACGGCGACCAGGACGGCGGCGAACCCGGCATCCCCGGCGTCACCGTGGTCATCGAAGGCGCCGGCCTGGATGGCGTATACGGCACGCCCGACGACCCGGCCCCGGTCACTCTGACCACGAATGCCGATGGCGACTACAGCTACGGCGGCGCCATCACCGGCCAGGACTACCGCATCGTCCAGACCCAGCCGACCGGGCTGGCCGATGGCCGGCAGAACACGAGCAACACGGTCGCCCTCAGCAACCTGCCCGCGGCCGGTTCCAGCGGCAACGACTTCGGCGAACGGGCCGCGTCGCTGTCCGGCAACGTCTGGCTGGATGCCAACAACAACGGCGTGCGCGATCCGGGCGAGAACGGCATCGCCGGCGTCGGCGTGTCGCTGCCGGCAGGCACGGTGGACGCGCTGGGCAATGCGGTGGCGGCCGCGATCACCGACGCCAACGGCGACTACCGCTTCGGCGACCTGCTGGCCGGCACCTACACCGTGACCCAGCAACCGGCGCAGCCGGTGGTGGCCGGCGTGGCCACCCTCAACGGCACCACCGTGGCCGGCACCGTCGCCGGCGCCCCCAACGGCACCGCCACGCCGGTGGCCACCGTGCCCAGCGCCGTGTCCGCCATCGTGCTGCCGGCGGGCGGCGCTTCGGTGGACAACGACTTCGGCGAGACCCTCGCAGTGTCGCTGTCGGGTCGGGTGTTCTACGACGCCGACAACGACGGGGTGCAGGCCGGCGCCGCCGAGACCGGCATCGCGGGCGTGACGATCCGGCTGAGCGGCACCGACGACACCGGCGCGGCCGTCTCGCTGACCGCCCTCACCGACGTCAACGGCGACTTCGGTTTCGAAGGCCTGCGCCCGGGCACCTACACGGTGACCGAACCCGACCAGCCGGCCGGCACCAGCAACGGCCAGACCGTGGCCGGCAGCGTCGGCGGCGTCACGTCGGGCACGGCCACGCCCATCAGCACGGTGCCCAGCGTGATTGCCGGGGTGAACCTGACCGTGCCGGGCAGCGCCTCGGTGGACAACCTGTTCGGCGAGATACCGCTGAACAGTTCCATCGGCGGGCGGGTGTGGCGCGACGACGACAACGACGGCGTGATCGATGCTGGCGAAGTAGGCATCGACGGCGTGCTGGTACGACTGCAAGGCACCGATCTTGCCGGCAATGCGGTCAGCCGCGAAGTGACCACCCAGCCGGACGGCGGCTACGCCTTCACCGAACTGCCGCCGGGTACCTACGCCATCACCGAGCCGGAGCAGCCGGCCGGCACCGTCAACGGCATCACCGTGGCCGGCACCGGCGGCGGCACCGCCACGCCGCCGATCACCACGCCCTCGGTCATCACTGGCATCACCCTGGGCGTGGGCGAGGACGTGGAAGGCAACGACTTCGGCGAGATCCCCGTCGGCTCCATCTCCGGCCGCGTCTACAACGACGGCAACAACAACGGCGTCATCGACGCCGGCGAGCAGGGCTATGCCAACGTCGAACTGGTGCTGACTGGCACCAACGACCTGGGCGAAGCCGTCAGCGTCACCGTGATCACCGATGGCGAGGGCCGCTACCGCTTCGACGGGCTGCGCCCGGGCACCTACACGGTGACCGAGCCGACCCAGCCGCCGGAGACGCTCAACGGCACCACCCGCGCCGGCACCATCGACGGCACCGTGGTCGGCACGGCCACGCCGGTGAGCACCACGCCGTCGGCGATCAGCGGCATCGTGCTGCCGCCGGGCGGGCAGTCGGTGGACAACGATTTCGGTGAAATCGGCGACTCCCCCGACCTGGTGGTCAGCAAGGCCGCCACGCCGGCGATCTTCACCGTCAACAACATCGCCAGCTACACCCTGCGCGTGCGCAACATCGGCCAGCGGCCGAGCGAGGGCGAGTACGTGGTGGAGGATCGCCTGCCGGCCGGCGTGACCCTGGTGGCCACCCCGGAAGGCGGCGGCTGGACCTGCACCGGCGCGGCCGGCGACAACCGCTTCCGCTGCGCCAGCAGCACGGCGATCGCCGCCGGCGCGACCTCGCCGGACGCCATCGTGGCGCAGGTGCGCGTGGACGCCTCCGCGGCCGCCGCCTCGCCGGTGGAAAACGCGGTGCTGGTCGAGGGCGGCGGCGAGAACGAGTTCCGCATCCCCACGCCCGGCGAGCGCGCCGACTTCGAGGGCAATCCGGCCAACCTGCCGGTGTGCGACCCGGCGATCACCCAGAACGCCTGCCGCCTGCCCACCGCGGTGCAGCTGTCGGCGTCGCTGTCGGGCACGGTCTGGCTGGACCAGGGCGGCGGCTTCGGCGTGATCGACGGCGGCGATCGCCGTCTGTCCGGCTGGCGGGTGGAAGTGCTCGATGCCGGCGGCCAGGTCGTCGGCACCGCCGTCACCGGTGCCGATGGCGGCTATTCCATCGCCGACCTGGTGCCGGGCGTACCGCTGGACATCCGCTTCCGCGACCCGGCCACCGGCGCGGTGTGGGGCCTGCCGGTCAGCGGCGACACCCCCGCCGGGCCGCCGGTGCCCTGCAACGCCGCCGACGCCCTGGCCAATGGCGGCGCCAGTTCCTGCCGCAGCAACGAGGGCGGCAGCACCCGCCTGTCGGTGGTGCTGGCGCCGGGCGCCAACCTGCCGCAGCAGAGCCTGCCGCTGAACCCGGGCGGCGTGGTGTACGACGCAGTCACCCGCACCCCGGTGCCGGGCTCGCGGGTGACGCTGACGCCGGTCGGCAGCTGCCCGGGCTATGCGCCTGAACAGCACCTGCTCAACGCCACCCTGGGCGGCTACGCCATCCAGGGCGGCTCGGTGTCGATGACGGTGGGCGCGGACGGCTTCTACCAGTTCCTGCTGGGTCCGGACGCGCCGGCCTCGTGCCGCTTCCAGCTCGCGGTGACGCCGCCGGCCGGCTACACGTTCCAGTCGACGATGATCCCGGCGCAGACCTCGCCGCTGACGCCGCCGTCGACCCCGGGCGTGGGCTATCCGGTACAGACCAACGCCACCGCGCCGACCGGCCCGGCCGGCAGCGCGACTACCTACTACCTTGAGCTGACCCTGGGCTCGGGCGTGGCGGTGCCGGTGCACAACCACATCCCGCTCGACCCGCAGGTCGCGCCGGGACTGGTGATCACCAAGGTCGGCGACCGCAAGACGGTGGAGGTGGGCGACACCCTGCTGTACACCATCACCCTGCGCCAGACCGCCGGCGCGGCGCTGGCCACGGTCAACGTGATCGACCGCCTGCCGCACGGCTTCACCTACATCGACGGCAGCGCGCGCGTGGACGGCGCGGGCATCGCCAACCCGCTGGGCAAGCCCGGCCCGACCCTGGTGTTCGACGCCGGCCCGCTGGCGGTGGGCGCGCAGAAGACGCTCACCTACCGCGTGCGCGTGGGCGTGGGCAGCCAGCAGGGCGACGGCATCAACCGCGCGCGCGCCTACGGCTGCTCCATCGCCGGCGGCTGCGTGGATCCGGACACGCTCGCGCCGTACCCGGGCGGCGGCGTGGTGACGTCCAACCCGGCCGAGTACCGGGTGATCGTCAGCGGCGGCGTGTTCACCGACGAGGGCTGCGTGCTCGGCAAGATCTTCGTCGACTGCAACGCCAACCACGTGCAGGACCGCGAGGAACTGGGCATCCCCGGCGTGCGCCTGTACTTCGAGGACGGCACCTGGCTGGTCAGCGATTCGGAAGGCAAGTACAGCTACTGCGGCCTGCCGCCGAACAGCCACACGCTGAAGGTGGATCCGTCCACCCTGCCCACCGGTTCGCGCCTGACCACCAGCAGCAACCGCAACCTGGGCGATGCCGACAGCCTGTTCATCGACCTCAAGAACGGCGAGCTGCACCGCGCCGACTTCATCGAGGGCAGTTGCTCCAACCCGGTGATCGAGCAGGTCAAGGCGCGCCGTACCCAGGGCGAGGTGCGTGCGCCGGAGAACGAGCGCGGGCAGTCGCCGCTGCGTTTCGACAGCAAGCCGGCGCGCGCGCCGCGGCAGGCCACCGATTCGGCCGACCAGCGGCCGATCGTGGGGCCGAGGCCAACCGCCACGGATGCGGATGAAGGCAAGGAGGTGCAGCCATGAGCCGCTGCCTCCCACGCCCGTCGTCCCTTGCGGAAATCCAGTCCATGCCTGCCTCGCCCCGTCGCAACCTCCATCCGCTCGCACTGGCCCTGATGCTGGCGATGGCGCCACCGCTGGCCACGGCGCAGACCGTGTCCGGCGACCAGCGCTTCACTCCGGTGCTGGGCCAGGCCGCGCCGCTCTACCCGCAATCGCCCGCCAGCCCGGGACCATCCGCGCAGGTGCTGCACGCGCAGCCGGGCAACGTCGACTACGGCGTCAACGCCAGCGTCGAACGGGTGCTGGTGGAAGTCGATCGCGACGGCGTGCCGGCCGATGGCCAGTCGCCGGTCAAGGTGACGGTGCACCTCTACCAGGCCGATGGCAGGCCGATGCAGGGCGATGCCTTCGCCACCATCGAGCACATCGGCGGCCGCATCAAGCTGCCCGACGGGCGTACCGATGAACTGGGCCCGGGCCGCCTGGACGCCGACAAGGCCACCCCCGGCGTGCAGTTGCCGGTGCGTGGCGGCAAGGCCGAGTTCGAGCTGCTGGCCCCCCACGATCCGCAGGACGTGCTGTTGCGGGTGACCGCCGGCGGCCACAGCGCCGAGGGCGTGATCGGCTTCGTGCCGGAAATGCGCGAGCTGATCGCCACCGGCCTGATCGAAGGGGTCATCAACTTCCGCCGCAAGGGCGCCGGGCTGGTCGTCGACGGCCCGCGCGGCGACGGCTTCGAGCGCGAGATCCGCCGCTGGGAAAGGCAGTTCAACCGCGGCAAGGCCAATGGCGCGGCGCGCGCGGCGTTCTTCGCCAAGGGCCGCATCAAGGGCGAGTACCTGCTGACCGCGGCCTACGACTCGGACAAGGAAGTGCGCGCGCGGCTGCTGCGCGACATCCGCCCGGAGGAGTTCTACCCGGTGTACGGCGATGCCGCGCTGCGCGGCTTCGACGCGCGCTCGGCCGAGCGCCTGTACGTGCGCGTGGACAAGGACCGCAGCTACCTGCTGTACGGCGACTTCCAGACCGGCATCAACATCGCCACCCACAGCGGCGCCGATGCCGGCAGCCAGGCCGCCGCGCGCGTGCTGGGCACCTACAACCGCACCGCCACCGGGCTGGGCTGGCACTTCGAGAACGCGCGCGTGCGCGGCAACGTGTTCGCCATCGAGGACTCGCTGCGCCAGGTGATCGAGGAACTGCCGGCCGCCGGCAGCGGCCCCTACGGCCTGCGCAACAACGCCGTGCTGGAGGGCAGCGAGCGGGTGGAGGTGGTGGTGCGCGATCGCAACCAGCCTTCGCGCATCGTCTCGGTGCGGCCGCTGGCGCGGCTGGTCGACTACAGCTTCGAGCCGTTCTCCGGCCGCATCCTGCTGGCCAGCTTCCTGCCCGCGTTCGACAGCGACCTCAATCCGGTCTCGCTGCGCATCACCTACGAACTGGACCAGGGCACCGAGAAGTTCCTGGTGCTGGGCGCCGACGCCCAGTTGCGGGTGGGCGGGAACGGCGAGATCGGCGGCGCCTACGTCGACGATCGCAACCCGTTCGCCGCCTTCGAGATGGGCAGCGCCAACCTCGGCTACCGCTTCGGCGACAACACCTGGCTGGTGGCCGAGGCCGCGCGCACCCGCAGCGAGGTCAACACCAACAGCGTCAACCAGTACGGCACGCCCGCGCTGCAGGGCCTGAGCGGGCGGGTCGAGGGCGATGCCTGGCGGGTCGAACTGGGCCATGCCGGCAGGCGGCTGGACTTGAAGCTGTTCGCCGGCCGTTCCGATCCGGAATTCAACAACCCCGCCTCGCCGCTGTACGGCGGCCGCGGCGAATACAGCCTGGCCACGCGCTGGCGCCTCGGCGAGCGCTTCGAACTGTATGCCGAAGGCCTGCGCAGCGAGGACCGCAATCCCGACGGCGGCGAGCGCAACGCGGCCAGCGCCGGCACGCGGGTGAAGGTGACCGACAGGCTGACCCTGGACTTCGGTTACCGCGCCATCCGCGAGACCGTGGGCGCCTACTACACCTGGGCCACCGCGAGCGGCTACGGCCACATCGGCGGGCTGTCCGGCGGGTATGCCACCGGTGCGGGCGGCGGCGCGCTCGGGTTCGGCCAGCAGCCGCTGGATCCGCTGACCGGCCTGCCGATCATCTCCGGCGGCAATCCCAACGACGTCGCCAGCGGCCTGCCGGTGGGCACCGAGCTGTCCTCGGACATGCTGCGCGTCGGACTGGGCTACCGCGCCAGCGACCGCTTCAGCATCGGCGGCGAAGTCGAGCAGGACATCCACGGCGAGGACCGCAGCCGCGTCGCGCTGGGCCTGGACTACCGGCTGCGCGAGCGCAGCCGCGTGTACGGCCGCTACGAGAAGCAGACCGGCATCAGCGGCGTCAACGGCCTGACCCAGGACGGCCGCGAGGCCGACACCGTGGCGCTGGGCGTGGACACCAGCTTCCTCAGGGACACCCAGCTGTTCTCCGAGTACCGCCTGCGCGACGCCATCGCCGGCCGCGACATCCAGGCGGCTTCGGGCATGCGCAATCGCTGGGACCTGCGCGAAGGCCTGCGGCTGGACACCACGCTGGAGCACACCAAGGTCATCTCCGGCAACATCGGCGACTCCACCGGCGTGGGCCTGGCGCTGGACTACAGCGCCAACCCGCTGTGGCGCGGCGGCGTCCGCCTTGAGCACCGCATCTCCGACGACGTCGCCGGCACCCCGGCCGACGAGGGCTACAGCACCACGCTGCTGCAGTTCCTGGCCGCGCGCAAGCTGGGCCGCGACTGGACCGCGCTGGCGCGCAACTACCTGCTGCGCACCGAGTACGACGCCCGCGGCGACGTGCTGCAGGACCGCTTCCAGATCGGCCTGGCCTACCGCGACACCGACACCAACCGCGTCAACGCCCTGGCCCGCTACGAGTACAAGCTGGAGAAGGACGAGAGCGGCATGGACGGCTCCGGCTGGGGCCTGGACACCGGGCAGGACATCCGCAGCAGCGCGCACATCGTCTCGGCGCACGCCGACTGGCACCCGTCGCGGCCGTGGTGGCTGACCGGCCGCGTCGCCGCGAAGTGGCAGCGCGACAGCTTCTTCCATGCCGACACCGGCCGCAGCGACGACGAATTCCATGCCGTGCTGCTGTCCGGCCGCCTGGTCTACGACGTCACCGAGAACTGGGACATCGGCGTGCTGGGCTCGGTGTTCCGCGGCCAGAACGGCGCCAACCAGTACGCGCTCGGCATCGAGGTCGGCCGCCTGCTGCGGCAGAACCTGTGGCTGTCGGTGGGCTACAACGCCACCGGCTTCCGCGGCGACGCCGACCTGGCCGGCTACGAATACACCCAGCAGGGCGCTTTCATCCGCCTGCGCTTCAAGTTCGACGAAGACCTCTTCCGCAGGGAAGACGCCCGCTACCGCGATCCGGTGCGTTGAGGATTACCGACATGACCATCACCCAATCGACCCTTCTCGGCGCCGCCGTGCTGGCCGCGCTGGCCTTTTCCGCCCAGGCCCAACCAACCCGGCTCAACGCCCAGGGCGACCGCATCACCGACGAGGCCGTCCATGCCGACCTGTCCGGCTACGAGGCCGTCCAGGGCCGGATCAAGGCGCTCAACGACGCCGGCCTGCCGCTGCGCGACTACCACCTGTCCAAGGCGCAGTGCTGGCTGGACGTGTCGTTCCACGAGTACACCCGCAACGATCGCAGCGCGTTCCCGCAGGAGGCGCTGACCGAGGCGGAGAAGCTGATCGCCGGCATGGAGCAGGGCGTTTCGCCGTTGCCCACCGACACCGCGCTGGTCAACGGCGCCGCCCGCGTGCGCGAGGACCTGTGGCAGCGCCTGCGCGCCCTGCATGGCGGTGCGGGTTTCGAATGCGCGCAGCAGGCCGTGGCCTGCGGCGAGGTGGAACTGGTCCACGCCGGCAACGAATTCAACCAGCAGCAGTGGCGCCATTCCCGGCCCTACATCCAGATCGCCGAGGACTGGGTGGGCGATGCCGAGGCGCTGGCGCGCCAGTGCGGCGCCGGCACGTCCGCGGCCCCGCTGGCAGCGGACGCAACGCCGCGGCAGGTGGCGCTGGTGGCCAACGTGCTGTTCGAGTTCGATCGTTCCGGCCGTGGCGACATCCGCGCCCATTCCCTGCACAGCCTGGACCGTGAACTGGCGCGCCTGCGCGCGGAAGGGCTGGTCCTCACCGGCGTGGAACTGGTCGGCCATGCCGACCGCCTGCAGGGCCGCGGCCACGACCACAACCAGGCGCTGTCCGAACAGCGCGCCCGCACCGTGCGCGATCTGCTGGTGGAGCGCGGCATCCCCGCCGGCCAGGTGAGCTACACGTACAAGGGCGACACCGAACAGGTCCAGTCCTGCACCGGCGTCAGGCCGCAGGCGGCCCTGCGCGAGTGCCTGATCCCCAACCGTCGCGTGGAAGTGCGGCTGCTGGCCCGGCAGGCCGGCTAAGGCCACCTGCGCGTTCCACTCCGGCGCCTGTCCCACTTGCGTGATCAGGCGTGACGGTGGCCGGCGCTGGCCGGATCAGGCATTGCCCGCAAGCGCCTGCCCGCGGTCGATCACCCGATAGCCCAGCGCCTCGCCCAAGTGTGCGGTGGCGATGTCGTCGGCCCCGTCCAGGTCGGCGATGGTGCGCGCCACCCGCAGGATGCGCTGCAGCGAGCGCGCCGACAGTTGCAGCTGCTCGATGGCCTGCTCGAGCAGCCGTTGATCGGCCGGTTGCAGGCGGCACGCCGCCTGCGTCTGCGACTGCCCCAGCCGTGCGTTGAGGCCGCCGCGCCGCATCTGCCGTTCGCGGGCGCGCCCGACGCGCTCGCGCACCGTCGCGCTGGACTCGCCCGGCGGCGCGTCGGGGCGCAGTTCGTGGGCCGGCAGGCGCGGCACCTCGACGTGCAGGTCGATGCGATCCATCAGCGGGCCGGAGATGCGCGCGCGGTAGCGGCGGATCTGCTCCGGGGCGCAGCGGCAGCGCGCGCTGGGATTGCCGGCCCAGCCGCACGGGCACGGGTTCATCGCCGCCACCAACTGGAAGCGCGCGGGGAACTCCGCGCTGCGCGCCGCGCGCGACACCGTGACCACGCCCGATTCGAGCGGCTCGCGCAGCACCTCCAGCGCGCGGCGATCCCACTCGGGCAGTTCATCGAGGAACAGCACGCCGTGGTGCGCCAGCGAGATCTCGCCGGGCCGGGGCTGCGAGCCGCCGCCGACCAGCGCCACTGCGCTGGCGGTATGGTGCGGGCTGCGGTAGGGACGCTGGCGCCAGCGTGCTGGGTCCAGGCCGCGGCCGCTGATCGAGGCGATGGCCGCGCTTTCCAGCGCCTCGGCCTCGCTGGCCTCGGGCAGGATGCCGGGCAGGCGCGAGGCCAGCAGGGTCTTGCCGCAGCCCGGGGAACCGACGAAAAGCAGGTGGTGGCCGCCCGCCGCCGCCACTTCCAGCGCGCGCCTTGCCTGCCGCTGTCCGCGCACGTCGGCCAGATCGGGGCAGGGCGACGCTTCGGCCGCGGGCGCTTGCGCCAGCGGCAGCGTGCGCGCACCGGTGAGCGCGCCGCAGACTTCCAGCAGCGTGCGCGCGGTGCTGGCCTGGCCCTCGCGCGCCAGCGCGGCCTCGGCGCCGTTGCCGGGCGGCACCACCAGCTTGCGACCCGCGCGCGCGGCGGCCAGCGCGGCGGGCAGCACGCCGTCGATGCCGCGCAGTTCGCCGGTCAGGCCCAGTTCGCCGAGGAATTCGCAATCGGCCAGCGCCTCGCGCGGGATCTGCCCGCTGGCGGCGAGGATGCCCAATGCGATCGGCAGGTCGAAGCGGCCGCCGTCCTTGGGCAGGTCGGCCGGCGCCAGGTTGATGGTGATGCGCCGCTGCGGGTATTCGAACTGCGCGCACAGGATGGCCGCGCGCACGCGATCGCGCGATTCGCGCACCGCCGCTTCCGGCAGGCCGACGATGTGGGTGGCCGGCAGCCCGCCGGACAGGTGCACCTCCACCCGTACCGGTGGTGCGGACACGCCCGCCCGTGCACGGCTGTGCACCAGCGCCAGGCTCATGGCGAAGGGATCAGGCTTGCGGGTCGGCCGGCGCCGCGGCTTCCAGCCCGCGCACCGTGGCTTCCAGCGCTTCCAGTTTCTCGCGCGTGCGCAGCAGCACCGCGCGCTGCACGTCGAATTCCTCGCGGGTGACCAAATCCAGCCGCGCCAGCCCGCCCTGCAGCGCGCTCTTGAAGGCCTGCTGCAGTTCCTCGCGCGACTCGCGCAGGCCGGGCGGGACCAGGTCGTTGAGGCGGCGGGCGAGCTCGTCGATGGGATTGAGATCGATCATGGGGATTCTCTACGGGGCGGTGCCGGCAGCGTGCCTGCCGTGGTCGTGGCGGCGCCATCGGGCCGGGCTGCGGCAGCGTGTCGGAAAATTCCCAACCGCGCCGTGGCGCCATTGAACCCGACGCCCGCACGCGGCGCAACCGCGTTATCCTGCCGCCATCCAGCAGGAGGACCGCCGATGAAGATGATCATGGCCATCATCAAGCCGTTCAAGCTCGACGACGTGCGCGAGGCGCTGGCCGAGTCCGGCGTGGCCGGCATCACCGCCACCGAGGTCAAGGGCTTCGGCCGCCAGAAAGGCCATACCGAGCTGTACCGCGGCGCGGAGTACGTGGTCGACTTCCTGCCCAAGGTCAAGCTGGAAGTGGCGGTGACCGACGAGCAGGTCGAAGCGGTGGTGGAAGCCATCGTGCGCGCCGCCGGCACCGGCAAGATCGGCGACGGCAAGGTGTTCGTCTACGACCTGGAGCGGGTGGTGCGCATCCGCACCGGCGAGCTGGACGCCGACGCGCTGTGAGCGTTGCCGCAAGCGACGGTGGCAGACAGGAAAACCCCGCGTCCGTCGCGGGGTTTTCTCCAATGTTGCCCCGGCCGGCTTGGGGAAGGATGCGCGGCGGGCGTTACTCGCCCAGTGCGCGCGCCACGAACGGCGGCGCCACCCGTGCGCCGTCGTGCAGGTGGGCGCTGTAGTACAGGGTGTCGAAGCCCTTGTCCTGCGCGTCGGCCTTGCGGAAGTCGAAGCCGAAGCCGGCGCGCTTGCTGGCCATCGTCACGCTCCACCAGCCGGTCGGATAGCACGGCTGCGGGAACGGCAGCGTCCTGAACGACCGGAAGCCGGCCTTGCCCATCTCCGCGCGCATGTCCTTGATGAGATCCAGCAGCGCCAGCGGCGATTCGGACTGCTGCACCAGCAGGCCGTCGTCCTTCAGCGCGCGGAAGCAGCTCTCGAAGAACGCCTGGTTGAACAGGCCTTCGGCCGGGCCGACCGGGTCGGTGGAATCGACGATCACCACGTCCACGCTGCCCGGCGCGCAGTTGGCCATGTAGGCCACGCCGTCGTCGAACAGCAGTTCGGCGCGCGCATCGCCATTGGATTCGCACAGTTCGGGGAAGTGCTTCTCCGCCATGCGCGTGACCTGCTCGTCGATGTCGCACTGGGTGGCGCTCTCCACGCCCGGGTGCTTGAGCACCTCGCGCAGCGTGCCGCAGTCGCCGCCGCCGATGATCACCACGCGCTTCGGGTCCGGGTGGGTGAACAGCACCGGGTGGCTGATCATCTCGTGGTAGAAGAAGTTGTCGCGGCTGGTCAGCATCATCGCGCCGTCGATGACCATCAGCTTGCCCCAGTCGGTGCTGTCGTAGATCTCGATCTTCTGGAACGGCGACTGCACCTCGTCCAGCTTGCCGGTGATGCGGAAGCCGATGGCCGAGCCGGTGGGCTGGAAGTGCTCGATGTACCAGTTGTCGTGGGTGGTCATGGGCGGTGTCCTGCGGGTGAAGGGTGGAGACTGTTCCCTTCTCCCGACGGGAGAAGGTGGCGCAAAGCGCCGGATGAGGGTACGGCGAGGGCAGCGGCGTTCCGCCATCGCGGACTTCGCCGAACCCTCGCCCAACCCCTCTCCCGGCGGGAGAGGGGCTTCGGCGCGGGCGCGCATTGTAACGGACCCCCATGAGCACAGCCTGTAGAATGCGCGTCCGCGCTGCGGTGGACCCCCGCCGCGGCAATGAAGAACGCGTCGCCACGCGCCAGCCACAGCGAAACAGCCATGACCTCCAGCCGTACCTGGTCTGCCGACCACGCCCGCAAGACCTACTCCATCCCGCACTGGGCGGAAGGGTATTTCGACGTCGACGCCGCCGGCCGCATCGTGGTGTCGCCGCGCGGCGCGCAGGGGCCGGCGATCCCGCTGCCCGAAGTGGTCGACGCCGCGCGCGCCAACGGCGCCAAGCTGCCGCTGCTGGTGCGCTTTTCGGACATCCTCGGCGACCGGCTGGGCAAGCTGCAGGCCGCCTTCGCGCAGGCGCAGGCCGACTGGGACTACGCCGGCGGCTACACCGCGGTCTACCCGATCAAGGTCAACCAGCATCGCGGCGTCGCCGGCACGCTGGCCTCGCACGCGGGCGACGGCTTCGGCCTGGAGGCCGGCAGCAAGCCCGAGCTGATGGCGGTGCTGGCGCTGTCGCGGCCGGGCGGGCTGATCGTCTGCAACGGCTACAAGGATCGCGAATACATCCGCCTGGCGCTGATCGGCCGCAAGCTCGGCCTGCAGACCTTCATCGTCATCGAGAAGCCGTCCGAGCTGGCGCTGGTCATCGAGGAATCGCGCAGGCTGGGCGTCAGGCCCGGCCTGGGCGTGCGCATGCGCCTGGCCACGCTGGGCGCCGGCAAGTGGCAGAACAGCGGCGGCGACAAGGCCAAGTTCGGCCTGTCGCCGCGCCAGGTGCTGGACCTGTGGAAGCAGCTGCGCGAGGCCGGCCTGGAGGACACGCTGGGCCTGCTGCATTTCCACATGGGTTCGCAGATCTCCAACGTGCGCGACATCGCCAACGGCATGCGCGAGGCCACGCGCTACTTCGTCGAGCTGTCCCGCCTGGGCGCGACGATCAGCCACGTCGACGTCGGCGGCGGCCTGGGCATCGACTATGAGGGCACGCGCTCGCGCAGCTACTGCTCGATCAACTACGGCATCAACCAGTACGCCAGCAACATCGTCCAGCCGCTGGCCGAGGCCTGCGAGCAGCACGGCCTGGCGCCGCCGCGCATCGTCACCGAGTGCGGCCGCGCGATGACCGCGCACCACGCCGTGCTCGTGGTCAACGTGTCGGAGGTCGAGCAGGCGCCGGAAGGCCGCGTGCCGCCCGCGCACGACGACGAACCGGCGGTGATCCGCCACCTGCGCGAGATCCACGGCGAGCTGGATACGCGCCCGGCGGTGGAACTGTTCCACGAGGCCCAGCACCACCACAGCGAAGGCCTGTCGCTGTACGCGCTGGGCCAGATCGACCTGGTCCACCGCGCGCGCATCGACGACCTGTTCTACGCCATCGCCCACGCCGTGCGCGGCCGCCTGAGCAGCGACGAGCGCAGCCACCGCGACCTGCTGGACGAACTCAACGAGCGCTTGGTCGACAAGTACTTCGTCAACTTCAGCGTGTTCGAATCGATCCCCGACGTGTGGGCGATCGACCAGGTGTTCCCGATCCTGCCGATCGAACGCCTGGACGAGGCGCCGGCTCGCCGCGGCATCATCGCCGACATGACCTGCGATTCGGACGGCATGGTCAAGACCTACGTCGAGAACGAGGGCCTGGACAGTTCGCTGCCGCTGCATGCGCTGAAGCCGGGCGAGAGCTACCGGCTCGGCATCTTCCTGGTCGGCGCCTACCAGGAGATCCTCGGCGACATCCACAACCTGTTCGGCGACACCGACGCGGTCGAGGTCAGCGTCGACGGCGATGGCTACCGCATCGCCCAGCAGCGCCGCGGCGACACCACCGACGTGATGCTGGACTACGTCGGCTACCGGCTCGACGACCTGCGCGCGGCGTACCGCCAGCGCGTGGCCGCCGCCCACCTGCCGGCCGCGCAAGCCGCCGAACTGGATGCCGCGCTGGAAGCCGGCCTGACCGGCTACACCTACCTGTCGGACGAGCCGCTGGGCTGAGCGCGGCCGGGGCCGCTTCCGGCCTCGGCCAGGCACCGGTGGGCGTGTCGATGCCGGGCAATGCGGTTGCGAATCAGCCACGCCCGCAGGCGCGACCCGGCGTAGCATGGCCTCCGACGGGCGCCTGCCCGGGCCATCCACTGCGGGATCCGCCATGAACGCCGCCGTCACTTCGCGCTATGCGCCCACCCTGCGCCGCCTGCACTGGCTGATGGCGCTGCTGATCCTGGCGGCCTACCTGCTGATCGAGCAGCGTGGCCTGTTCCCGCGCGGCAGTGCGGGCCGGGCGGCGATGGTGCAGGGGCATTTCTGGGCCGGCATCGCCGTGTTCGTGCTGGTGTGGTGGCGCCTGCTCGGCCGTCGCCGGCACGGCGCGCCGCCGGTGACGCCGCCGCTGGATCGCCACAGCGCGCTGGTGGCCGGGCTGGCGCATCTGGCGCTGTATGCCTTCTTCATCGTGATGCCGCTGCTGGGCCTGGCCACCGCCTGGAGCGACGGCAAGCAGGTCCTGGTTCCGTTCACCGGGGTGGCCCTGCCGGCGCTGCTGCCGGGGAACGAGGCGCTGGCGCACACGCTGGAGGATCTGCACGGTCGCATCGGCGAGATCTTCTACTGGATCATCGGCCTGCACGTGCTGGCGGCGATCTGGCACCACGCCTTCCGCCGTGACGACACCCTGAAGCGGATGCTGTAGGCGACGGCGCCCGCGCAGGGGCGCCGCCTGCCGCGTCGGTTACATGTGCGAGTCGTGCAGGGCGCCGCCGCGCAGGTCCACCATGTCCTTGGTGACCTCGCCGAAGGCCAGCACCTGGCCGCCGTGCTCGCCGGCGAAGGCCTCGGCGTCGGCGCGCTGGGCGAAGCTGGCGAAGGTCGGCCCCATCGAGCCGTGCACCTTGCTGCCGTGCACGTAGAACGCGGCCTTGGCGTCGATCCAGTGGCCGCGGGGTTCTTCCCAGTCGGCCTGGCCCATGTCCTGCACGTAGACGGCGCGGACCGCGCGCGCCTGTTCGCCGGCCAGCAGGGTATTGAACAGCTCCACCGTATCGCAGAAGAACTCCGGCTGTTCCTGGCCGGCGTAGTGGATCTGCGCCTTCGGGCCGGGGTAGTCGGCCAGCAGCATGCCGTCGAGCACGCAGGCGGTGCCGGTTTCGATTTCGGCCGGCGCCAGCGTCGCGGTCTGGGCGGATTTTTCGCCACAGCCGGCCAGCAGGGCGGCGGCGGTCAGGCCCAGCGACAGGGCGCGGGTACGGAAGGCGGGCATCATGGTTTGAATCTCCAGTTGGCCAAGGCGAGCGGTACGACGATCCAGGCCAGCATCACGCCGCCCATCGTCAGCGGATTGCCCAGCGACTCGGGAACGACGCTGGCCAGCCCGTAGAGGGTGCGGACGTCCTCCAGCGAGAATACGTTGAGGATGCGGTAGACGTCGGTGGGATTGAACAGCAGCAGCCAGGCGAAGGCATCGCCGGCGAACTGGCCGCCGGTGGCCACCAGCACGCCCAGCAGCACCAGATCGAACACCAGCACGAACAGGAACCAGGTGGCGATGGCCAGCCCGGAGGCGCGGGTGCGCTCGCGCGCCAGCACCGAAATCAGCACCGCCATGCTGAGGAAGGCCAGCCCCAGCAGCACCGAGCTGAGCACGAAGCCGCTGTAGTGGAACAGCGCATTGGCGCTCATGTGCCGCCACAGCAGCACCGCGACCACGCCGAAGCCGGCTACGGTGGACAGGGTCAGCGCCAGCGCCAGTCCCAGGTACTTGCCCAGCAGCAGTTCCAGCCGGGTGATCGGCAGGGCCAGCAGCAGCGCCAGCGAGCCGCGCTCGCGCTCGCCGACGATGGCGTCGAAGCCCAGCAGCAGGGCGATCAGCGGGATCAGGTAGATGACCAGGCTGACCAGGCTGGCGATGGTGAACTCGATCGAATGGAAGCCGACCTGGCCTTGCTGGGCGCCGCCGAAGTAGGCGATGACCAGCGAGAACAGGGTGAACACCAGGGCGATGGCCAGCACCCAGCGGTTGCGCATGCGGTCGCGGAATTCCTTGGCGGCGACGGTGAGGATCGGGGTCAGTTCCATGGCGACATCAGTCCGAGATACCGAAGAACATGTCTTCGAGCGAGGGCTCCTGCAGGCGCAGGTCGTGTGCGCCCAGCGGCGCCAGCGCGGCCAGCAGGGCCATCTTGCGTTCGCGCGGGCAGAGCAGGCGCAGGCCGCCGGGCAGCGCCTCGGGCTGCACGCCGGTGGCCTCGCGCAATGCCTGCGCGGCGGCCTCGCGGCCGGCCTCGGGCAGGTCGATCTCCACGATCAGCGGCAGCCCGGTGCGCTCGCGCAGCGCCTGCACGCTGCCCACCGCCTGCAGCCGGCCGGAAGCGAGGATGGCCAGCCGGTCCACCCGCTCCTGCAGTTCGGCCAGGATGTGCGAGGTGATGACGATGGTGACCCCGGTGGCCTTCAGCGCCTGCAACTGGGCGTAGAAGTCGCGGATGGCCTGCGGATCCAGGCCATTGGTCGGCTCGTCGAGGAACAGCACGCGCGGTTTGCCCAGCAGCGCCTGGGCAAAGCCCAGGCGCTGGCGCATGCCCTTGGAATATTCGCGCACCGGGCGCTTGCCGGCGTGTTCCAGGCCCACCCGCGCCAGCATCGCCGGGCAGTCGGCCAGCGGCGCGCCCTTCAGGCGGGCGAAGAAGCGCAGCGTCTCCAGTCCGTCCAGGTTGTCGTACAGCACCACGTTCTCGGGCAGGTAGCCCAGTTGCCGGCGCAGCGCGCGGAAGCCGCGCCCGCCGATGGGCGCACCGCCGATGTGGATGCTGCCGGTGCTGAGTTGCTCCAGCCCCAGCATCAGCTTGAACAGGGTGCTCTTGCCGGCGCCGTTGTGGCCGATCAGGCCGAAGATCTCGCCCTGCGGGATGTCCAGGTCGACGCCATCGACGGCGCGCAGCGCGCCGTAGTGCTTGTGCACCCCGCGCAGCGCGATGGTGATGCCGTCACTGGCCGGGGAAACGTTTGCCACGCCATTCGCTCCAGTCTTCGTGTCCGGGCCGCATGCGGGGATGGGGATCCACCACCGAAGGCGCCCGCAGGATCGGGAATTGCCTGCCCACCAGCCGCAGCGCCTGCACCGCCGGGCTGGCCAGCAGCATCTTGACGCCGGGATGGCGGAAGGTCAGGCGGTCGACGATGTCGTTGGCCTCGTAGGGCACGTCGCCCTGGCCGTTGCCGTCGCGGTCCCAGCCCAGGTAGTTGCTCCAGTGGTTGCCGCTGTTCGCGCCCCACACCTCGTCGCGCGCGCCGACGTAGCGGACCTGCTCGTGGTTGGAGATGAAGTCGTTGCCCTCCACCTCGTTGCGGGTGGAGCCGGCCGACAGGTGCACGCCGACCATGTTGTCGATCACCAGGTTGCCGTTGAGCTTGATGTATTCGACGTCGTAGATGAAGAAGCCGCGGGTGTTGCCGGCGACGATGTTGTCGGAGATCTCCGAGTCGTACAGCGTGCGCAGCATGATGCCGTGGTCGGAATTGCCCCAGGCGCGGTTGCCGCGCACCACCTGGTTGCGCACTTCCATCAGCGCCAGGCCGCCGCGGTTGTAGTAGGTGTCGTTGTCCTCCCACAGGTTGTGGTAGGAGTTCATGTAGTGGGTGCCGTAGCGGCTGTGGTGCAGCCGGTTGCCGCGGAACACCGCGTTGTGCGAGACGTCCACGTACAACGCGTCGCGCACGAAGCTGATGTTGTTGTTGAAGATGCGCGCGCGCTGGGTGTTGTAGAGCTGGATGCCGTTGCCGCGCTGCGGGCTGGCGTATTCGCGCTTGCCGGTGATGAGGTTGTGCTCGATCAGCACGTCGTCGGCCTTCTCGATCCACAGCCCGAACAGGTTGTAGGTCAGGTCGCAATGGCGCACCACCGCGCGGTGCGCGCCCGGGTACAGGTAGATGCCGGCGTTCTGCTCCTTCAGGCTGTCGCCGGAGTCGCGCACGATCAGCCCCTCGATCACCACGTCCGGCGAGGTCACCCGGATGGTGTCGCCCCGGTTGCCGCCGCTGAGGGTGGGGCGGTCGATGCCGCGCAGGGTCAGCGGCTTGTCGATCAGCAGGTTGACGCGGTACTTGCCGCGCGCGATCTCGATCACGTCGCCGGCCTGCGCCGCCGCCACCGCGGCGGCCAGGTCGCCGCCGCGGTCGACCCGGAGGGTGGCGGCCTGCGCGGTTGCGCACAATGCAAGCAGCGCGAGCAGCAGGCTGCCGCCGATGGCACGGATCATGGGATGAACAACCCCAGCGATTTCAGCAGCAGGAACAGGGCGGCACCGATCATCAGGTTCTTGAAGGCGACGTAGCTGATCATGTCGAAAACGCCGGCATTGCGATAGTGGTCGCGCCACCACGGGCCGTCCTTGACGTAGCGGCGACCCGACAGCCGGATCAGCACCTCGTACAGGCTCCAGCCGAACCACCAGCCGATGATCGCGCCCGAGGACAGGTGCCCCAGCGCCGCCATGATCCAGGCCGCGCTGACCGCCAGCGCCAGCGCCAGGCCGGCGACCTGCAGCCCGCGCCGGTTGCGCCAGCCGCTGCGGCTCCACGGCCACAGGTGGTCGCGCAGTTCCAGCCAGATCCAGGCCAGCAGGCCGACGTCGTGCTTGTGCGCCGGTAGCGTGGGATCGGTGGGCATGCGCGGATCCGGGCCGGCCACCGCCTTGGGCAGCACCTGATCCTGCACCGTCTCGCCGGGCAGCGGCTCGAAATAGCCGTCGTCGCGGATCAGGGTCAGCGGCAGGCTCTTGCGCTCGCGGCGCTTGCGCTCCCGCGCCAGCGGCGGGCAGCCGCCAGTGTCGGTGTAGAGGATCATGCAGTCCAGGCAGTGCAGGCATTCGCGATGGTCGATGCGGCCGTCGGCGTCGATGGCCTGGGCGCCGCAGCCCACCGCGCAGGCCTTGCAGCTGTTGCAGTCCTGCTTGCGCTTGAGGCCGAACCAGCGGAACGTGCTGGGGATGGCCAGCGAGGCGCCCAGCGGGCACAGGTACTTGCAGAACGGCCGCTCGATGAAGATCGACAGCCCCAGCAGCACCGCCAGGAACAGCGCGTAGGGCCAGGTGCGGTTGGTGACGCCGACCAGGAAGGTGGTCTTGAACGGCTCGACCTCGGACAGCTTCTCGGCCAGGCCCATCGAGAACAGCGACACCGCCAGCAGGCCGAAGAAGATCGCGTACTTGAGCCACTTCAGGCGGTCGTGCCACTTCTGCGGCAGCTGGGTCTGGAAGCGCTTCAGGCCGATCTTCCGCGCCACCTTGTAGATCGCCTCGGAAAGCGAGCCGAACGGGCACATCCAGCCGCAGAACAGGCCGCGGCCGAACAGGAACACGGTGACGATGATGAAGATCCAGAACAGGAAGATGTACGGATCGGTGAGGAACAGCGGCCACGACCACTGGAACAGGATCGAGTGGAACCAGGTCAGCACCTGGGTGATCGACGGCTGCGCCATCAGCCCGAAGCCGACCAGGAAGATGCTCACCGCCCAGAAGAAGTACTTGAAGCCGTTGACCGGCCACTTGTTCTTGTGGGTGGACAGGCGGGTCAGCCGCTCGCGCAGCGCGTAGACCACCGTCACCGCCACCAGCAGCAGCGCGAACAGGCCGATCTTCAGCGGCTGGCTCTTCCAGATCCGCACCCACGGCGCGCTGGCCTCCTGCACCCTGGGGCGGCCGCCTTCCAGCATCGCCGCCGGCAGCCAGTACTTGGACTCGAACACGGCGAAGCTGCGGTGGCCGGTGGCGCGATCGACGCGGTTGCCGAGGAAGGCCAGCTTCCACGGATAGGCGGCCGAGAACGAGGGCGAGCGGATGATGAAGATGGACGACTCGGTGTAGCGCGGCGCGCCCTCGGCTTCCAGTCCGTACAGGTTGAGCGCGTCCAGGTCGCGGAAGGTGAAAGAGTCGGCGCCCTGCTTGACCTGCACGCGGTCGTAGATGCCGCCGCGCACGAAGCCCGAGCCCTTGAACGATTCGGCGCCGCCGGTGCGGATGACGAACAGCGCGCTTTCGTCCTCGTCCAGCGTGGCGTGCAGGCGGTCGTAGCCGGCGTCGCCGAGCAGGCTGCGGCCCACGTCGGGCTGGTTCAGATCGCCGAACCACAGTTCGATGAACGGTTCCGGCCCGCGCGGCAGGCCGACCTGCTCGGGCCGCACCTGCAGGCGCTGGACCACGCCCAGCTTGACCAGCTCGGCCCAGCCATAGCGCTTGCCGGTGTCGACGAAGCGGGCCGGCTCGCGCACGGTGGGGGCGATGATGCCGGTCTGGCGGGCCACCGCCGAGCCGGACATCATCACCACCTGGTTCTGCGCCACCACGGTGACGGTGGCGCCGGAAATGGCGTCCAGGCCGATCACGTTCTCGTCCGGGCGGGAAGGACCGACCTCGATGATGTCGGCGACCAACTTGCCCAGGTATTGATCGTTGAACGCGGTCAGCGCCGACTCGGGGATGCCCAGCAGCAGGATCGGCTCGGAATGCTTGAGCACCTTGACGCCGACGAAGCGGCCCTCGGTGTCCATGCCGATGAGGGTGATCACCGGCTTGCCCGAATAGGCCGGGATGTCGGTGATGTCGGTGGACAGCATGACGTAGCCCAGCAGCTTCTTCTGCGGGCCGTCGTTGTCGTAGGCTTCGACGTAGGGCGGCTGGCCCTTGCGAGGGGAGAAATGGGTGGCGCCCGGGAAGACGTCCGTGCAGCGGATCAGCGCGCACATGTCCGGCGCGGTGGCCAGGTTGGCCGGAAGCTCGGCCTCGTAGGTATCGGTCTTTTGGGCACGTGCCGGCAGCGAGGCCAGACCGAGGATCAGGACGGCCAGGAAGACCAGGAACCGGGTACCGGGAGCGGGCATTGCATCACATCCAGGACAAGGCAGGCGCTGCGCGTACGCAGCGCCTGCGAGGAGAGGGTGTTTAGCCCTCGACGATCATGCGCGTACGCATCTCCAGGTGCAGCGCATGGCAGAAGTGGGTGCAGTAGCCCCAGAACACGCCAACCTGGTCGGCCACGAAGGTCACCGACTTGGTTTCCAGCGGGTTGACGATGAAGTTGATGTTGTAGTTCGGAATCGCGAAGCCGTGGGTCAGGTCCTCGATCTTGTCCAGGTTGGTCAGGATCAGGGTGACCACGTCGCCCTTCTTCACCTTGAACTCGCGCATGCTGAACGCCGGCGCCTGCGAGGTCAGCTTGACCGTGACCTTGTTGCCGTCGCGGAACACGCCCGATTCCTTCGGATCCTTGACCGCGTTGGGGAAGTCGTCCAGCGCGTACACCTGCACGGGCTTGACCAATTCACGCTTGAAGATGATGAAGTCGTGCGGTTCGCCGCGCACCGGGTGATCGGCCAGCAGCACCATCTTGTCGCCGGAGATGTCGATCAGCTGCTCGTTCTCGGCGTGCAGCGGGCCCACCGGCAGGAAGCGGTCCTTGGAGAACTTGCAGCCCACCGCCAGGTACTTGCCGTCGGCGGCGATGGTCTCGGACTGCGAGGCGTTGATGTGGCCCGGCTGGTAGTGCACGTCGATGCGGTCCACCACGTACTGCGCGTTCTTGTCGCCGTTGTGGAAGGCGATCGCCTTCTCGATGTTCCACTTGACCACCTGGCTGTCGAGGAACAGCGTGGTGTAGGCGTTGCCGCGGCCGTCGAAGGCGGTGTGCAGCGGGCCCAGGCCCACCTCGACCTCGGCCACGATGGCGTCGTCGAGCTTCTCCATCTTGCCGTCGAACCATTCCAGCACCTTGGCCAGCTCGATGGTGGTGACGGTGGGCGAGAGCTTGCCGGCGCAGATGAAGTACTTCTGGTCCGGGCTGGCGTTGACGCCGTGCGGGTTCTTGGGCACCGAGACGTAGGCGGTGAGCGCGGTCTTCGGATCCTTGTTGGACTCGCGGGTGCCGTCGACCACCGGGACCTTGGAGTCGCCGATGGTGGTGAACTTGCCGGCCTTGACCGCCTCTTCGATGCGGGCGATGTTGAAGAACAGGCAGGCGTCGCGCTCGGCGGACATCATGTCCTCGTAGCGCGCGCCCATCTCGATGTTGTACTGGTTGGTCGCCGCCAGCTTGCCGTCGAACGAACTGGCCACCAGGTCGCAGTTGCCGTCGATCAGCACCTGCCAGCGCACTTCCATCGTCTCGGCGTCGACGCAGGTGAACAGCGAGCGGTACTTGGTCTCGTCCTCGATGCCGGCATTGGGCAGCGGGATGGCGAACTCGCCGCCGCAGAACACGCGGGTGGTGTAGTTGATCGCCGGATCCACCGGGTCGCGCTTGTCCGGGAAGATGCCGTGGAAGCCCTGCACGTTGGGCAACTGGGTGATCTTGTCGCAGACGAAGTAGTCCAGGCGGATGCGCGCCAGGCGGCTGTTGATCTTGTCGTTGATCCAGGCGTAGCGGCCGTCGTAGTTGCCGTCCTTGTAGGAGGCGTGCGTGTGGTGGGTATCGCCCACGGTGTAGCGCAGCGAGCCGTCGGGCTTGGTGCCCATGACCGCCTTGGATTCATTGGTGATGCCCCAGCCCACCAGCGCGTCGGGCACGAAGCAGGGGATGCGCAGCAGCTCGCGGCCCGAAGGCAGGCCGAGCACGCGCATGTCGCCGGTGTGGCCGCCGCTCCACAGGCCGTAGTAGGTGTCGAGTTCGCCCGGCTTCAGATGCACGCCGGCGTCGGCTGCACCGCCGGCCGCCTTGCTGCCATTGCTGCCCGCCGCCGCCGGGGCGGACTTGTCGTCGCACGCGGCCACGCCCAGGGTCAGGCCGACCAGGGCGGTGGTGTTGATGAATTGACGACGGCTCATGCCGGAGGCGTTTGAACCGGAGTCGTCCTTCATGTCATTCATGATTGGCCCCTTTCGAATTGTCTGCATAATGTGGACGGATTCCCACGGCGCCAGTCTGACGCGGTTGGAAGCCCGCCGACTTGATTCAAATCAACCCGGATGCGCAGACCGGCAATTACACTGGCTGCGTGGGCGGTAACCCGGTCTGCTTTGTTTTTCCTTTTCAACCAATCTTCCGGATTTCGATAGCGAGGGCCATTCGATGAAGCTGATTTCCCTGACCGCGACGCTGGCGGCTACCCTGCTGCTCGCCGCTTGTGGCGGCAACCAAGACTCTGCCCCCGCCACCGGGGAAACCGCTCCGGCGGCCGAGGCTCCGGCGCAGGCTGCTCCTGCCGAGGCGCCGGCCGCCGCGGCCGCGGAAGCGGCTCCGGCCGTGGCCGCCGCGGATGAGGCCGGCAAGAAGGTCTATGGCGCCACCTGTGCGCTGTGCCATGCCAGCGGCCTGGCCGGCGCGCCCATGCCCAGCGACAAGGACGCCTGGGCCGCACGCGTCGCGCAGGGCAAGGACACGCTGTACAAGCACGCCATCGAGGGCTACACCGGCGAAGCCGGCGTGATGCCGGCCAAGGGCGGCAACCCCTCGCTCAGCGACGAGGACGTGAAGGCCGCCGTGGATTACATGTTGAACCAGTCGTAGGCAATCGCGAGGGCAGCAGCCATGAACGATACCCGGCAAGCAGGACAATGGTCGCGGCGGCGTTTCGTCATGGCGCTGCCCCTGCTGGGCGCGCTGCCTTGGGTCGCGCACGCCGGTGGCACCGCCGCCGGCCCGCAGCGCGACCGCCGCATGCTCATGGGCACGCAGGTGGACATCGTCGCCGACGGCGCCGATGCCCGGCTGCTGGGTGCGGCCATGTCCGCGGCCTTCGCCGAGATGCTGCGCCTTGAAGCATTGATGAGCCGCTACCGCGGGGACAGCGTCGTCCGCCGCATCGGCGTGGCGGCGGGACGCCAGCCGGTGGCGGTCCCGGCCGAAGTGATGGCGGTGCTGCAGGCCGCCCGGCGCGTGCACCGCGACAGCCAGGGCGCATTCGACCCGACCGTCGGCGCGCTGTCCGGCTGGCAATTCGAGCCCGGTCATGAGGCCATGCCCACGGCGGCGGACATCGCCGGTGCGCTGCGCCACGTCGGCGCGCAGCACCTGCAACTGGATGCCGCGGCGGGCACCGCCTTCCTCGAACGCCCCGGCATGGCCCTGGACCTGGGCGGCATCGCCAAATTGCCGATCCTGGCCGCCGGCCTGCACGTGCTGGAACGCGAAGGCGTGCGCAATGCGCTGATCAACGGCGGCGGCGACGTGCTGGCCATCGGCCGCCTCGCCGGCCGTCCCTGGCGGGTGGGCGTGCGCGATCCGCGCGCGCCGGCCAGGCTGCTGGGAACCCTTGAAATCGACGGCCGCGGCGTGGTCGCCTCCTCGGGCGACTACGAGCGCGGCTTCGTCCGCGATGGCCGGCGTCTCCACCACGTGCTGGATCCGCGGACCGGCTGGCCCACCACCGGCGTGCGCGGAGTGACCCTGCTGGCGCGCGACGTTGCGCCGGTCAACGGCTGGGGCACCGCGCTGATGGTGCAGGGACCGGCCGCCGCGCCCGCCTGGAGCCAGCGCCATCCCGAAGCGCAACTGCTGGTCGCCGGCAGCGACGGCACGGTCTGGCAATCGCCCGGGATGCGGGCCGCGCTCAAGCCGGCATAGGCAGGCGCAGCGCCTGCACAGGCTACCCGGGACCGTGCAGAGCCGGGCTCGCCCGGCTCAGGGTCGCCACATTCGATGCGGAAAGCGCAGGGGCCGGAACCGCTCCGCCCTGCGCGTGGATCCGTTGATCAGCCGCGATGCACCTGGAAGCCGGCGAAGGACTGGCTGGTCGGCATCAGTTCGAGCCGATTGATGTTCAGGTGCGGCGGCAGGCCCGCGACCCAGAGGAGGGTCTCGGCGATGTCCTCGGCGGTCATCGGGCTGGCGCCGCCGTAGAGCTTGTCGGAGGCGGCCTGGTCGCCATGCGTGCGCACCAGGGTGAACTCGGTCTCGGCCATGCCCGGTTCGATGGCGGTCACGCGCACGCCGGTGCCGTGCAGGTCGCTGCGCAGGCCCAGCGAGAACTGGCTGACGAACGCCTTGGTGCCGCCGTAGGCGTTGCCGCCGGGATACGGATAGACGCCGGCCACCGAGCTGATGTTGATGATCGCGCCGCGGCGCGCGACCAGGCGCGGCAGCAGGTGATGGGTCAGCGTCACCAGCGCGGTGACGTTGGTGTCGATCATCGTGCGCCAGTCGTCCAGCGAGGCCTGCTGCGCCGGCAACGTGCCCAGCGCCAGGCCGGCGTTGTTGACCAGCAGGTCGAGGTCGGCGAAGCCGGCCGGCAGCGCATCGAGTGCGGCGCGCATCGCGTCGGCGTCGCGCACGTCGAACACCGCCGGATGCACGTTGGCTTCGCCCAGTTCCCCGGCCAGCGCCTGCAGCCGCTCGGCGCGGCGGCCGGTGGCGACCACGCGCCAGCCCGCCTGCACGAAGCGCCGCGCGGCGGCGGCGCCGAAGCCGGAGGTGGCGCCGGTGATCAGGGCGGTGCGTTCGCTCATGGGAAGGATCTGGAAGTGCGGGAAAGTCGCCATTGCCACAGCGCCGCGCCCGCCGCCGCGGCGGCCGCGGCCGCCGCGACGCCGGCCAGGATGCCCGGCAGGTTGAAGCGCGCGGCGCGCGCGAGGTGGTGGGGCAGCGTGCCCTGTTCCAGGGTGGCGTTCAGCCGCGCCAGCACCAGCAGCGTCACCAGCCACAGCAGCAGCTGGATCACCACCGCCACGCCGGCGAAGCGGTAGCCGCCGATGCCGCCGCCAAGTCCCATCGCCAGCAGCGTGGCGACCAGCGCGGACACCTGCACCAACCCGGCCCGCGTCTGCCAGCCCAGCTCGGTGAAGCCGGGGAACTGCGCGAACAGCAGCGACAGCAGCCATTGCGCGGCCACCGCGGCCGCGGCGGCGATGATCAGGCGCTGCGTCGGCGTGCGCGCGCTCATTGCGCCTTGATCGCCATCGCCGGCAGGCCGCCGTCGGCGAGCTTCCGCTTGGCCTCGGCCAGTTCGCCGGCGCTGCCGTAGGGCCCCATCCGCACGCGATAGACCGTCTTGCCGCCGATCTGCGCCGACTCCACGCGCGCACCCAGGCCCAGCATCGCGATCTTGGCCTTGGTCGCCTCGGCATCGCCGGAGGCGCCGAACGCGCCGGCCTGGAGGATGTAGCGCGCGCCGTCGCTGCTGCCGGCGGCCGCCGCTGCCGGTGCGGAAGCCGCGGGTGCGGGCGCATCCGCGGTCGCCACCACCGGCGCGGTCGCCGGCGGCGTGGCGGGCGCGGTCGCCGGTGTTTCGGGGAGCGGATCCGGCTGCGGGCGATCCAGCGCCTCGACGGTGGTGCCGGTCAGCGCCGCGCGGGCGCGACGGGCTTCCTCCTCGCGCGCGCTGGCCGCCAGCTCGGCGTCGGACATGCGCACTTCCTTGCCCGGCAGCAGGGTGTAGAAGTCGTACTGCGTCCCGCGCGCAGGCTCGGCGTCGGCCGGCGTTGCCGGGGCATCGCCGGGGACGACCGCTTCCACGTCGGCCTCGCTGATCGGCGCCGGCCGCGCGTCGGGGTTGGGCTGCGGCCGCAGCGGGTTGAAGTCGCCATCGTTCCTGAAGATGAAGAACGCGCCCAGCCCGATCAGCAGCCCCAGGATCAGCCACACCCACGCCGGGGTGGGGTGGGAACCGGTATTGCGCCGGGCCTGGCTCTTGCCGCGTCTTGCCGCCATCTGGGGGTTACTCCGATTACATCCGTTCCGGCGCGCCGACGCCGAGCAGTTCCAGGCCGTTGGCCAGCGCCTGCCGCGTGGCCTGCGCCAGCGCCAGGCGCGCGTCGCGCAGCGCGGCATCCTCGACCAGCACCGGCGTGCCGGCGTACCACGTGTGGAAAGCATAGGCCAACTCGCGCAGGTATTGCGCGATCAGGTGCGGCTCGAGCAGCTGGCCGGCGGCTTCCACCACTTCCGGGTAGCGCGACAGCTCGACCATCAGCGGCAGCGAGGTTTCCGCGTCGAGCAGCGGCAGGTGGTTCAGGCCGTTGCCCTCGTCGTAGGCATAGCCCTTCTCGGCCGCCTGGCGCAGCAGGCTGCACACGCGCGCGTGCGCGTATTGCACGTAGAACACCGGGTTGTCGTTGCTCTGCTGGCGCGCCAGGTCGATGTCGAAGGTCAGCTGCGAATCGGGCTTGCGCGCGATCAGGAACCAGCGCGTCGCGTCGCGCCCGGCTTCCTCGATCAGGTCGCGCAGGGTGAAGTAGCTGCCGGCGCGCTTGGACAGCTTCACCTCTTCGCCGCCGCGCATCACCGTGACCATCTGGTGCAGCACGTATTCCGGATAGCCGGCCGGGATGCCGGCGTCCAGCGCCTGCAGGCCGGCCTTCACCCGCGCCAGCGAGCCGTGGTGGTCGGCGCCCAGTTCGGTGATCGCGCGCTCGTAGCCGCGCTGCCACTTGCTCAGGTGGTAGGCCACATCCGGCACGAAGTAGGTGTAGCTGCCGTCGGACTTGCGCATGACGCGGTCCTTGTCGTCGCCGAAGTCGGTGGACTTCAGCCACAGCGCGCCGCCTTCCTCGTAGGTGTGGCCGGAGGCGACCAGCCGCCGCACCGTTTCCTCGACCTTGTCGTCGGCGTACAGCGAGCTTTCCAGGTAGTAGGTGTCGAACGACACGCCGAACGCTTCCAGGTCCAGGTTCTGCTCGCGGCGCAGGTAGGCCACGGCGAAGCGGCGGATCGCGTCCAGATCCTGCGGATCCTTCGCGCCGGCGACGGTGTGGCCTTCCACCTCGACCGACTCGCCGGCCAGGTAGGCCTGCGCCACGTCGGCGATGTAGTCGCCGCGGTAGCCGTCCTGCGGCCAGCCTTCGCCGTCGGGGACGATGCCCAGCGCGCGCGCCTGGGTGGACCTGGCCAGGTTGTCGATCTGCACGCCGGCGTCGTTGTAGTAGAACTCGCGCCGGGCGTTCCAGCCGTTGGCGGCCAGCACGCGGGCGATGCAGTCGCCGATCGCGCCGGCGCGGCCGTGGCCCACGTGCAGCGGGCCGGTCGGATTGGCCGAGACGTACTCGACCCCGACCGTGCGCCCGCCGCCGCTGTCGTTGCGCCCGTAGGCCGCGCCCTGGCGCAGCGCGGTGGCGACCTCGCGCTGGTAGGCGGCCGGCGACAGGTGGAAGTTGATGAAGCCCGGCCCGGCGATCTCCACCTTCAGCACGTCGTCGCTGGCCGGCAGCGCGGCGACCAGCGCGGTGGCGATGGCGCGCGGATTGCTCCGCGCGGCCTTGGCCAGCAGCATCGCCGCGTTGGTGGCGAAGTCGCCGTGCTCGCGGGTCTTGGGACGCTCGACGACGAAGTCCGGCGTGGCGGCGTCGGCCGGCAGCGTGCCGGCTTCGCGCAGGGCGTCGATGGCGCGGGCGATCAGGGCGCGTAGGGAGGCTTTCACGAAAGGTCTGCAACGGGGGCGCGTAACGCGGAACCGGCGATTTTAGCCCAGCCCCGCGCGCAAATCCGGTCGAATCGCGCCGGCCGGTTCAGACCCAGCCGCGCGCGGCCAGCGATACCGGCGCGCCGTCGCCGACGACGAAGTGATCCAGCAGCCGCACCTCGACCAGCGCCAGCGCCTGCTTGAGCCGCACGGTGACCGCGCGATCGGCGGCCGACGGCTCGGCGCAGCCGGACGGGTGGTTGTGGCCGACGATGACCGCCGCGGCGTTGAGCGCCAGCGCCCGCCGCACCACCTCGCGCGGGTGCACCTCGGCGCTGTCGACGGTGCCGCGGAACAGTTCCTCGAAGGCCAGCGCGCGGTGGCGGGTGTCGAGGAACAGCGCGGCGAACACTTCCTGTGGCTGCCCGCGCAAGCGCTGGGCGAAGTAGCGGCCGGCCGAGGACGCGTCGGTCAGCGCCGCGCCGCGTTCCAGCGCGGCCGCCAGGTGGCGGTTGCCCAGTTCCAGCGCCGCCGCCAGCAGGCAGGCCCGCGCCGGTCCCAGCCCCGGCAGTTGCGACAGCTGGCCCGGCGGGCGTTCCAGCAGCGCGCGCAGCGGGCCATGCGCGCCGAGCAGCTCCCGCGCCGTGGCCACCGCGTCGCGGCCGCGCAGGCCGGAGCCGAGGAAGATCGCCAGCAGTTCGGCGTCCGACAGCGCGCCGGCGCCGTGGCGCAGCAGCTTTTCCCGGGGGCGTTCCCCGACAGGCCAATCGCGTATATGCATGTGCCCACTGTGCATCAGCGCCGCGGCCGCACGGATCGGGACGCGCAAGGGCATCGGGTAAGCTAACCGCCTGTCAGGCCGTAGGAATATCCCGAGTGAGCGCATCCCCGCCCGCCTCCCCGCTGCACGGCCAGCGCATCCTGTTGTGCGTGGGCGGCGGCATCGCCGCCTACAAGTCGCTGGAACTGGTGCGTCGGCTGCGCGAGGCCGGCGCGCAGGTGCAGGTCGCGATGACCGCCGGCGCGCAGCAGTTCGTCACCCCGCTGAGCTTCCAGGCGCTGTCCGGCCAGCCGACCCGCACCACCCTGTGGGACGATGGCGCCGAGCAGGCGATGGGCCACCTGGAGCTGGCCCGCTGGGCCGACCGCGTGGTGGTCGCGCCGGCCACCGCCGACCTGCTGGCCCGGCTGGCGCACGGCATGGCCGACGATCTGGTCGCCACCCTGTGCCTGGCCACCGAGGCGCCGCTGACGCTGTGCCCGGCGATGAACCACCGCATGTGGCGACACCCGGCCACTCAGGCCAACGTCGCCGTGCTGGCCCAGCGCGGCGCGCAGGTGCTCGGCCCCGAGGACGGCCCGCTGGCCGAGGGCGAATCCGGCCCGGGCCGGCTGACCGAGCCGGCTGCCATCGTGGCCGCGCTCGCCGGCGCGGCCGCGCCGGCCGATCCCGGCGACGGCGCGCTGGCCGGGCTGAAGGTCGTCGTCAGCGCCGGCCCGACCTACGAGGACCTGGACCCGGTGCGCTACCTGGGCAACCGCAGCAGCGGCAAGATGGGTTTCGCCGTGGCCGCCAGCGCCGCGCGCCGCGGCGCCGAGGTGGTTCTGGTCGCCGGCCCGGTGAGCCTGCCGACGCCGCCGGGCGTGCGCCGGGTGGACGTGCGCTCGGCAGCGCAGATGCGCGAGGCGGTGTTCGCCGCGTTCCCGGCCGACCTCTACATCGGCGCGGCGGCGGTGGCCGACTACACGCCGCGCGAACCGGCCGCCAACAAGATCAAGAAGTCCAGCGAATCGCTGGCGCTGGACCTGGTGCGCACGCCGGACATCCTGGCCGAGGTGGCCGCGCAGACCACCCACGGGCTGAAGCTAGTGGTCGGCTTCGCCGCGGAGACCGAGAAGGTCGCCGAATACGCGCGCGGCAAGCTGGCCGCCAAGCGGCTGGACATGATCGTCGCCAACCGCGTCGGCATCGCCGACGGCGGCTTCGAGAGCGACACCAATGCGATGACCGCGTACTGGAAGGACGGCGAGCGCGCCTTCCCGTCCGCCCCCAAGACCCGGTTGGCCGATGCGCTGGTCGACCTGATCGCGGAGCGCCTGCAGGCATGACGACCCCGGCCCGCACCATCGAGGTGAAACTGCTGGATCCGCGCTTCGGCCAGGAATGGCCGCTGCCGGCCTACGCCACCGAGGCCAGCGCCGGGCTGGACCTGCGCGCGGCGCTGGAAACGCCGCTGACCCTGCAACCGGGCGACACCGCGCTGGTTCCCAGCGGCATCGCCGTGCACCTGGCCGATCCGCAGCTGTGCGCGATGGTGCTGCCGCGCTCGGGGCTGGGCCACCGGCACGGCATCGTGCTGGGCAACGGCACCGGCCTGATCGACGCCGACTACCAGGGGCCGCTGCTGATCAGCGTGTGGAACCGCGGCCACGAGGCGTTCACCCTCCAGCCCGGCGACCGCATCGCCCAGCTGGTCGTGCTGCCGATCGTGCGCGCCAGCCTGCAAGTGGTGGATACTTTCGCCGACAGCGCGCGCGGCGCGGGCGGCTTCGGCCATACCGGCGTGCGCTGACAGGGGACAACAGGGACAGCTATGAGCAAACTGCAGCTTCAGCTCGGGGATACACGTCGTGCGCTGCCGATGCTGGCGGCGCTGCTGGGCCTGCTGGCCCTGTGGCTGGGATGGACCGGCGTGCAGCAGTGGCGCGACAACGCGCTGCTGGCCCAGGTCGAGCGCCACCGCAATGCGGCGGCCGTCGCCGTCGACACCGCCTACCAGGCGCAGGCCAGGGAACTGGCCGATCGGCTGGCCACGGCGCCGGCGCAGGCGGCGCTGGCCGCCGGCGACGATTCGGCGCTGGCCGGGGTGCTGCAGCAGGGCTGGGCGGGCGTCGAGCGCATCGACGTGCTGCCGGCGACGCTGGAGGCGGCGTATGCCGATCCGGCCGCGTTCGGCTACAGCAAGCTGTCGCTGCTGGAAGCGGCGATGCACGAGGACAAGGTGGTCGCCCGCGTGGTCAGGGATGAAGGCCAGCCGTATTTCGGCCTGGCCGCGCCGGTCGACGGGCGCGTCGTCTACGTGCGCCAGCCGCTGGCGCACCTGACCGCCGGCTTCGATCAGCTGCAACTGCCGGCCAAGGGCTACATGGCCCTGCGCCAGGACAGCTACAACGTCAGCGAGAAGGGCAGCCGCAGCCTGTCCAGCGGCGCCGAGAGCATGGCCCGCGCCGTCGGCAAGACCGGCCTGCGCATCGCCGCGGCGGTGCCCGACGGCACTTCCGGCGTGCTGGGGCTGGGCGCCATCGCCAGCCTCATCGCGGCGGTCGTGCTGGCCGTGCTCGCGGTACTGGCATTGCTGATGGCCAGGGGCAGGCTGGCGCTGCCGCGGCTGGGCAAGGCGGCGGGCGAGGAGGCCGGCGACGAGCCGACCCTGGGCCAGGCGTTGCAGCGCGAGCCGCTGCCGGTCGCGCCGGTGCGCGAGAAGAAGCCGCGCGTGGCCGCCAGCCTCGACGAGGCCGAGGAGATCGACATCGATCCGGGCATCTTCCGCGCCTACGACATCCGCGGCATCGTCGGCCAGTCGCTCAGTCGCCAGGTCGCCGAGAAGATCGGCCAGGCCATCGGCAGCGTGATGCACGAGGAGGACCTGACCGACATCGTGGTCGGCCGCGACGGCCGGCTGTCCGGCCCGGACCTGGTCGATGGCCTGATCACCGGCCTGCGCCGGGCCGGCCGCAACGTCATCGACATCGGCCTGGCGCCGACGCCGCTGGCCTATTTCGGCGCCTACCACCTGCGCACCGGCAGCTGCGTGGCGGTAACCGGCAGCCACAACCCGCCCGACTACAACGGCTTCAAGATCGTGGTCGGCGGCCAGACCCTGTCCGGCGACGCCATCACCGACCTGTACGATCGCATCCGCGATCGCCGCCTGCACGTGGCCGACGTCCACGGCGGCCTGCAGCAGCGCGAGATCGCCGGCGACTACGTCCAGCGCATCGCCGACGACGTGCAGCTGGATCGCCCGCTCAAGGTCGTCGTCGACGCCGGCAACGGCGTGGCCGGCGAGATCGCCCCGCGCCTGCTGGAGGCCATCGGCGCCGAGGTCATCCCGCTGTACTGCGACGTCGACGGCACCTTCCCCAACCACCATCCGGACCCGAGCGAGCCGCACAACCTTGAGGATCTGATCCAGACGGTCAAGCGCTTCGACGCCGACATCGGCCTGGCCTTCGACGGCGACGGCGATCGCCTCGGCGTGGTGACCCGGGAAGGCGCGATCATCTACCCGGATCGGCTGCTGATGCTGTTCGCCGCCGACGTGCTGGAGCGCAACCCCGGCGCGCTGATCATCTACGACGTCAAGTGCACCGGGAAGCTGCAGGGCTGGGTGCTGCGCCACGGCGGCACGCCGATGATGTGGAAGACCGGCCACTCGCTGATCAAGGCCAAGATGCGCGAGGCCGGCGCCGAGCTGGCCGGCGAGATGAGCGGGCATTTCTTCTTCCAGGAGCGCTGGTACGGCTTCGACGACGGCCTGTATTCGGCCGCGCGCCTGCTGGAAATCCTCGCCATCCGCGCCGAATCGCCGTCGGAAACGCTCGCCGCCCTGCCCGACGGCGTTTCCACGCCGGAGATCAAGGTGCCGGTCGAAAGCGGCACGCCGCACGCGCTGGTCGAGCGCTTCGTCCAGCACGCCAGCTTCGAGGGCGCGCGCATCTCCACCATCGACGGCCTGCGCGCCGACTGGGACGACGGCTGGGGCCTGCTGCGCGCCTCCAACACCACGCCGATCCTGGTGTTGCGCTTCGAGGCCGACAACGAGGCCGTGCTCAAGCGCATCCAGGACGAGTTCCGCATCCAGCTCATCGCCGCCGCGCCGGGCGTCAAGCCGACGTTCTGAGGACGGTTCCCGTCGTCCCCGCGAAGGCGGGGACCCAGCGACTTCAGGCAGTGGATCCCCGCCTGACCAGGCATTCGCCTGTCGGAAACCGCGGGGATGACGGAAGTGCCATGTACTGAAACGAAATGCTCCAGCCCTCCCTTCTCCCGCATGCGGGAGAAGGGTAGGGGTGAGGGCATGCGGCCAGGGCGATGCCGCAACCGTCAGGCAGCGATGCACATGCCAGATCCGATGCGCAGCAAGGCGGTCACGAAGTGACGCCAGCGCACCCGGCGTGCCCGCCCACCGGGACGCGGAAACCCGCTGCGGCGGCTACTGCCGGTTGGGCGTGGACGCGACCGCCGGAGCATCTGGCGCGGCCGCCGCGGCGCCGTCCGCCGGCGTGGCGCCTTCCGGCGCGATCAGGCCCTTCATCGTCCGGTAGCGCCGCAGGATGTCGGCGATCTCGACGTCGAGATCGGCGCGCTGGGTCTCGAAGCTGGCCTGCAACTGCCGCTGGCGCAGCAGCTCGGCATGGCGCAGGCGGATGTTGCCGCGCATCTCGCTGCTCACCGCCTGGCCGGACAGCTCGCGGTCGCCGGCCGCGCGCAGCAGGCTCACCAGCCCCTCGCGCAGGCTGACGACGTTGTAGCGCGCGGTCTGCACGTTGTTGTCGACCAGCGCGGTGCGCTCGGTGAACACCCGGCGCAGTTCTTCCTCGTTGCGGTAGGACATCAGCATCGCCTCGTCGGTGCGGCGGCGCATCTCCGCGGCGGCCTTGTCCAGCGCGCGCTGGGCGGCCTCGACCGCGGCCACGGCGCGCTCCTCCTCGGTCAGCACGCGATCGACCTCGCCGGTGCGCAGGCCGCTCTTGGCGCTGATCTCCTCGCGCGCGTAGTTGATCGCTTCCGGCGGCAGCGCGTCGCTGCACACGCGCTGGCCGTCCTGGTTCCAGCAATAGAGCTTCTTCGGCTGCGCCGGGGCCTTGCCGCTGCTGCTGCGCTGCGCCAGCGCCGCCGGCGCCAGCGCGAGCAATGCCACGGCCAGCCAAGGTAGATGGTTCGGTCTCATCGCAGCCCCCTGCTGCCTTCAGTCCGTGGTGCCGGCGTCGGCCGGGCCGCTGCCGTAGCGCGCGCGGTAGGCGAGCAGCTGGTCGCGGTGGTGCACAAGTTCGGCGCTTTCGCCGGCAAAATCAAGCAGATCGTGCAGGTTGGCCACCGCCACCACCGGTACCCCGGTCTCCTCGGCGACCGACTGCGCGGCGGAGCGGCGCAAGCTGCCGGCGGCGGGGTCGCCCAGCGCTTCCTGGCGATCCAGCGCGACCACGATGCCGGCCTGCTGGCCGCCGCCGGCGCGGATCAGGCCCAGCGCCTCGCGGATCGCGGTCCCGGCGGTGATCACGTCGTCGACGATCAGCACGCGGCGGTCCTCCAGTGGCGCGCCGATCAGCAGGCCTCCCTCGCCATGATCCTTGGCCTCCTTGCGGTTGAAGGCCACCGGCAGGTCGCGGCCGCGGCGCGCGAACTCGCAGGCCAGCGCGGTCGCCAGCGGGATGCCCTTGTAGGCGGGGCCGAACAGCAGGTCGAACGCCAGCCCGGCCTCCTCGACCGCATCGGCATAGCAGGCGGCCAGCCCGGCCAGCCGCGCGCCGCTGTCGAAGCGGCCGGCATTGAAGAAATACGGACTCTGCCTGCCGGATTTCAGGGTGAACTGGCCGAAGCGCAGCGCCTGGGCTTGCAGCGCCAACTGGAGGAAGCGGGAGCGGTGGTCGGACATTGGGGGGAATGGGGAATCGGGAATGGGGAATAGGTAAGAGCGTACCGCAGCGGACCCAGGCTCGCCCGACCGGCTATGCTTCGACCGATTCCCCATTCCCCATTCCCGATTCCCCCAATGCGCATCATCAGCTTCAACGCCAACGGCCTGCGATCGGCCGCCAACAAGGGTTTCTTCGACTGGTTCGGCGCGCAGCAGGCCGACCTGCTGTGCGTGCAGGAGACCAAGGCGCAGGAGCATCAACTGGCCGGGCCGGAGTTCCTGCCGACCGGCTACAAGGCGTGGTTCCGCGACGCCACCACCAAGAAGGGCTACAGCGGCGTGGCCATCTACGCGCGCCGCGAGCCGGACGAGGTGCGCACCGCGCTGGGCTGGGACGCGTTCGACGAGGAGGGCCGCTACCTGGAGCTGCGCTTCGGCAACCTCAGCGTGGTCTCCTTCTACATCCCGTCCGGCTCGTCCGGGGAGGTGCGGCAGGACTTCAAGTTCCAGGTGATGGAGTGGCTGCGGCCGATCATGGACCAGTGGCTGGCCAGCGGCCGCGACTACGTGCTGTGCGGCGACTGGAACATCGTGCGCAGCCGGCTGGACATCAAGAACTGGACCTCCAACCAGAAGAACTCCGGCTGCCTGCCCGCCGAGCGCGACTGGCTCAACGGCCTGTGCACCGACGGGACCGGCTGGGTCGACGCCTACCGCGTGCTGCACCCGGAAGGCCAGGACTACACCTGGTGGAGCAACCGCGGCGCCGCCCGCGCCAACAACGTCGGTTGGCGCATCGACTATCAATTGGCCACCCCGTCGCTGCGCCCGCGCGCCTGCGCCATCTTCCGCGAGCAGCGCTTCTCCGACCACGCGCCGTTCACCGTGGACTACGCCGGATGAGCCAGCCGCAACCCGCGCGCAAGCGCAGGCCCTGGCAGGAAGTGCTGGCCAACCTGCGCCACCCCAAGGTGCTGGTGATGCTGCTGCTGGGCTTCAGCTCCGGCCTGCCGATCTACCTGGTCGGCAATACGCTGGGGTTCTGGATGCGCAAGGAAGGCATCGAACTGGACACCATCGGCTTCCTGTCCTGGGTGGGCCTGGCCTATTCGCTGAAGTTCCTGTGGGCGCCGATCGTCGACAAGACCGACGCGCCGCTGTTCGGCCGCTGGCTGGGCCGGCGGCGCGGCTGGATGCTGCTGGCGCAGATCGTCGTCGCGATCGCGCTGGTGGGCATGGCGCTGGTGCAGCCGCGCGGCGGCAGCTTCCAGGTGCTGGGCATGGCCATCGAGCACCTGCTGGTGTTCGGCGCGCTGGCGCTGGTGGTGGCGTTCGCCTCGGCCACCCAGGACATCGTCATCGACGCCTGGCGCATCGAGTCGGCCGAGAACAGCCAGCAACTGGGCCTGCTGACCTCCTCGGCGGCGCTCGGCTACCGCAGCGCGCTGCTGGTGACCGATGCGCTGATCCTGCTGGTCGCCGCGCAGGTCGGCTGGGCGATGTCCTACGACCTGATGGCGCTGCTGATGGCGACCGGTGTGATCGCCACCCTGATGGCGCGCGAGCCCGAGCGCGCCATCGTCGCGGTGGCCAGGCAGCCGGCCAGCCTGCTGACGCCGCGCGGGCTGTTCGACGCCATCGTCGGCCCGTTCGTCGCGTTCTTCCGCGAGCATCGCAGCGCCGCATTGCTGATGCTGGCGGCGATCAGCGTCTACCGGCTGGCCGATTTCGTGATGGGGCCGATGGCCAACCCGTTCTACGTGGATCTGGGCCTGACCGAGCAGACTGTGGGATCGGTGCGCGGTTCGGTCGGGCTGGTCGCCTCGTTCGTCGGCATCGCGCTGGCCGGCATGGTCGCCGTGCGCTGGGGCGTGATGACGGCGCTGATCGTGGGCGCGGTGCTCGGTCCGGGTTCCAACCTCGCCTTCGCCTGGCTGGCCTACGTCGGCCCCGGGGCGCTGGAGTTCGGCGTGGCGATGGCCATCGACAACGTCTCCGGCGGCTTCGCCGGCACCGCGCTGATCGCCTACATGTCCAGCCTGACCAGCATCGGCTATACGGCCACCCAGTACGCGCTGCTCAGCTCCTTCTACGCGCTGCTGGGCAAGGCGCTGAAGGGCCTGTCGGGGGTGGCGGTGCAGACCCTGGCCGAAGGACGGACGCTGCTGGAAGGCTATGCGCTATTCTTCGTCGGTACGGCGCTGATCGGCATCCCGGTGCTGCTGCTGTGCATCGCGCTGGCGCTGCGGCGGCAGGTTCCGCGCCAGGCGCACATCGTCCCGTAGCACGCGGCAGATGCGGAGGAGCGGATGACCGACCTGGTATTGCGCGACATCGATCCCGTGCTGGCCGAGCGCATCCGCCGCCTGTCGGTGGCGCGCGGCTGGACCCAGCACGAGACCATCTTCAACCTGCTCGAGCAGGGCCTGTTCGCCTGCGAGGTCGAGGTCCGCAGCGGCTTCGACACCACCGAGGTCGACGTGCTGTCCGAGGCCATCAACGCGCTGAAGGAAGTGCCGGCCGGCAAGGGATTCTGAGCCGGCTTTCCGGACTCAGACGAGGAATACCCTGGGTGGACGCCCAGGCCGGGAGCGAATAGCCAATGACCTCCGGGCAGATCCCCTCTCCATCCGTCATTCCCGCGAAGGCGGAAGCGCTTCTCAACAGCCATTAGGCTGGTCAACCCAGTGCCTTTAGCTTTCACACGCTTGAAGTCGCCGACTCCCCGCCTTCGCAGGGACGGCCTGAATCGCAATGCCCCCGCTAGCGCGGATACACCGCCCCCAGCACCCGCCACCCGCGCGCGCCGGTGACCGACGGCAGGTTGCCCGGCCGCCCGGCCAGCGTCTCGCGCGCTAGCCAGGCGAAGCCCATCGCCTCGACGTGATCCGGGTCCAGCCCGTGCGCCGCCGTCGATTCCACCACCACGCCCGGCAGCCGCTGCGCCAGCCGCGCCATCAGCGCACGGTTGTGCACGCCGCCGCCGCAGACCAGCACCCGCGCGGTGTCCGGCTGCGTCGCGCGCAGCGCGTCGGCCACGGTGGCGGCGGTCAGCTCCAGCAGCGTGGCCTGCACGTCGACAGCCGATGCGGCGTCCAGCTTCCCTTCCACCCAGCCCAGGTGGAACTGCTCGCGCCCCGTGCTCTTCGGCGGCGGCAGCGCGAACCAGGGCTCGTCCAGCAGCCGCGCCAGCAGCCCCGCATCCACCCGGCCGCGGGCGGCGAACGCACCGTCCTGGTCGAACGCACGGCCGGTGTGCCGCTGGCACCACGCGTCCAGCAGCGCATTGGCCGGCCCGGTGTCGAAGCCGCGCACCTCGCCCTGCCGCGGCAGCAGGGTCAGGTTGCCGATGCCGCCCAGGTTGAGCACGGCGCGGTCCTCGTCGGGCGAGCGCAGCAGCGCGTTGTGGAAGGCCGGCATCAGCGGCGCGCCGTGGCCGCCGGCGGCCACATCGCGGCGGCGGAAATCGGCCACGGTGTCGATGCCGGTGCGCTCGGCGATGACGTTGCCGTCGCCGATCTGCCAGGTGAAGGCCGGCTGCGAATGCGGACGATGGCGGATGGTCTGGCCGTGCGAGCCGATCGCGCGCACCGCCGCGGCCGGCACCTGCGCCTCGTCCAGCAGCCGCAGCGCCGCCTCGGCGAACACCTCGCCGGTGTGTGCATCCAGCCGCCCGATCTCGTCGATCGGCGCATCGATTGCACCCTGTCCCCACGCGATCAGCGTCGCGCGCAGCGCAGGATCCCAAGGATAGGTACGGCCGAGCAACAACTCGCAGCGCGCCCCGGGCGCGTCCTCCTCGAAACGCACCAGCGCGGCGTCGATGCCGTCGGCGCTGGTGCCCGAGATCAGGCCGAGATAGAGCGCCGGCGACGGCGCGACAGGGGAAGGCATTCGCTCATCCTGCAAGGGCAGGCGCGCAGTGAACGCGATCGCCGCCGGCTCGGCAAGCCGGCGGCCGAGGCCTCAACCCTGCTTGGCCTTGCCGGCGGCGGCCGGCGCGGGCTTGGCCGCGGCGACCTGCGTTTCCGCCTGCGGCTCGGCGTCGACGTCGGCGTAGATGATGTTCTCGACCGTGCGGATGCGCGCAAGCGCGTTGGCGGTCTGGGTGCGGAACGCGGCCAGCTGCGCGCCGGACAGCGGCTCCGGCGGCGGCATCGTCACCGACAGCGGATTGCGGTGCACGCCGTTGATGCGGAATTCGTAGTGCAGGTGCGGCCCGGTCGACAGCCCGGTGGTGCCGACATAGCCGATCACCGTGCCCTGCGACACCCGCTGGCCCTGCTTGATCTTGCCCAGCCGCGACATGTGCGCGTACAGCGTGGTGTGCCCCTTGCCGTGATCCAGGACGACCGTGCGCCCGTAGCCGCCCTGCCAGCCGGCGAACTGCACGCGCGCGTCGCCGGCGGCCATGATCGGCGTGCCGGTCGGCGCGGCGTAGTCCACGCCCTTGTGCATGCGCATCGTGCCCAGCACCGGGTGGCGGCGCGCGCCGAACTTCGAACTCATCCGCGCGTAGGCGATCGGCATGCGGATGAAGTTCTTCTTCAGCGGCCGGCCCTCGGCGGTGAAGTATTCCGGCTTGCCGCCCGGGCGTGCGTGGCGGAAGCCCGAGTACAGCTTGTCGTTGACGGTGAAGGTGGCCGCCTCGATCGGGCCGGTGCTGATCAGCTCGCCCTCGCGCCAGGTCTGCTCGACCACCACGCTGAAGCGGTCGTCTGGCTTGAGATCGGAATTGAAGTCGATGTCGTACTTGAAGATCTCGTCGGTCATCGCGTTGATGTTGGCCGCGGTCAGGCCGGCCTTGCGTGCCGAGCGCGTCAGCGAGCGCCCCACCGTGCCGCTGAGCACCACCGTGCGGGTGGTGACCTCGCGCTCGATGATCGTTTCCTTGACGCCTTCCCCGGTCAGCGACAACTCCACCCGATGCAGCGGATCGCGGTCGTAGCGCAGCGTGCGCAGCTCGCCGCTGGCCGGCAGGTCGAAGCCGAGCTCGGCGCCCGGCTTGAGCCGGGTCAGCGCCGCCTTGGCGCCCGGATGCTCGAGCAGGCGGTGCATCGTCGCGGCGGGAATGCCCAGCTCCTGGAAGATCGCGCCCAGCGTCTGCCCGGGCCTGACCTGGACCAGGTGCCAGCTTTCGCCGGCGGTGTCGGCCAGCCTGGACGCGGACAGGGCCGGCAAGTGCAGGGCCAGGGTGGCGTGGGGCTCGACGGCCGGCGGCTGGATCGCATTGGAGAAGCCCGGCACGATCGTGGCGATCATGATGCCGATGCTGGTGAACAGGCTGGCGTGGATCCAGTGCCGCCGCGTCCAGCGGCCCTCGGGAAGATGTTGCTTGACGGCGGTGTCGCGCAGGACCTCCAGCCGCTCCCTGAAACGTCGCTTGCGGCCGGCGCCGCCCCCTTGAGATTGCATCAAGATGTTCCCGAAGGCCCAAGAAGGGAGCCCAATCCGGGTACCATAATCACGTCAAATCCTCGCGTCAAACCATTGAGTCGGTTGGCTTTTTCGACTGGCATCACGAATAACTTTGCTTTAACTTTGATTTCATCTCGATGACTGCGCCTTCACGGCGCCCTTCCGGAACCACCGCCTTGTCCCTTGCTGAATCCCTGGAACTGATCGGCCGCGGCGCCGACGAAATCCTCAAGTCCGAAGAACTGGAGGCCCGCCTGAAGCTCGGCCGCCCGCTGCGGGTCAAGGCCGGCTTCGACCCGACCGCGCCGGACCTGCACCTGGGCCACACGGTGCTGCTGAACAAGATGCGGCAGTTCCAGGACCTGGGCCACCAGGTCATCTTCCTGATCGGCGACTTCACCGGGATGATCGGCGACCCCAGCGGCAAGAACGTCACCCGCAAGCCGCTGACCCGCGAGGACGTGCTGGCCAACGCGCAGACCTACGCCGACCAGGTGTTCAAGGTGCTGGACAGGGAGCGCACCGAGGTCCGCTTCAACTCCGAGTGGTTCGGCCAGATGGGCGCCGCCGACATGATCAGGCTCGCGGCCCAGCACACCGTCGCGCGCATGCTCGAGCGCGACGACTTCGCCAAGCGCTACGCCGCCCAGCAATCCATCGCCATCCACGAGTTCCTCTACCCGCTGGTGCAGGGCTACGACTCGGTCGCGCTGAAGGCCGACGTCGAACTCGGCGGCACCGACCAGAAGTTCAACCTGCTGATGGGCCGCGGCCTGCAGGAGCACCACGGCCAGCCGCCGCAGATCGTGCTGACCATGCCGCTGCTGGAAGGGCTGGACGGCGTGCAGAAGATGTCCAAGTCGCTGAACAACTACATCGGCATCAGCGAGCCGGCGATCGATATCGTCACCAAGACGATGAAGATCGGCGACGAGCTGATGTGGCGCTGGATCGAACTGCTCAGCTTCGACATCGGCATGGCCGAGGCCGCGCGCCTGAAGGCCGAGGTCGCCGCCGGCCAGCTCAATCCGCGCGAGATCAAGCTGCGGCTGGCGCGCGAACTGGCCGCGCGCTTCCACGACGCCGCAGCGGCCGAGCAGGCCATCGCCGGCTGGCAGGCGGTGGTGACCGGTGCCGGCGACACCTCCACCCTGCCGCTGCAGGAAATCGCCATCCCGGCCGACGGATTGCGCATCGGCGCGCTGCTGACCGCCGCCGGCATCACCCCCAGCAACTCCGAGGCCGGCCGCAAGCTCAAGGAGCGCGCGGTCCGGGTCGACGGCGCCGTCGTCGAGGATCCCAACCAGATCTTCGCCCCCGGCTTCGAGGGCGTGCTGCAGGTCGGCAAGCGCAATTTCGCCCGGATCAGGCTGGTCGCGGCCGGGTAGCGCATCCCCCATGCGCCGGTCCGCGCATTGGGGAGACGACCTGCCGCAGCTGGCAGGGATGGTCGCGCCTGCCTCACGCCGGGACATGGGAAAACCCGCTTCCACCCCCTTCACAAAGCCGGCAAGACGCGTCATACTTTCGCTCCTCCCTCGCCGAGGGGTGCCAAGGCCTCCGGCCCGCATCCACGCCCGGCAGGGGGCTGTCAAAAACCTGAAAACAGGGTGTTGACAGACCTGAAAAACCCGCCATAATGTGCGGCTCACCTCGACGGAAACGACGAGGTCCACGAAGGAAGGCGCTGAGGCCGACTTCGCAGCTCTTTGACAGTGTGCGCAGGTGACTTGTGTGGGCGCCTGCAGGAAGGACTAGCTGTCCATCTTGCAGACGTTCGATTCATGAGCATCTTGTCAATTGTAATTTGCAAGCGATACGTATAGCTAAGAGTCAAACGTACTGCATTCAAAGCATTGGCCTTCGGGCTAGTAGTTTTAAG
>NZ_CP157201.1:637500-640000 GCF_046736355.1 Pseudoxanthomonas mexicana
TACTCCTGACTGACCGATAGTGAACCAGTACCGTGAGGGAAAGGCGAAAAGAACCCCGGAGAGGGGAGTGAAATAGACCCTGAAACCGTGTGCGTACAAGCAGTAGGAGCCCGCAAGGGTGACTGCGTACCTTTTGTATAATGGGTCAGCGACTTACTGTTCGTGGCAAGCTTAACCGTATAGGGGAGGCGAAGGGAAACCGAGTCTGATAAGGGCGCATAGTCGCGGGCAGTAGACCCGAAACCGGGTGATCTAGTCATGCCCAGGGTGAAGGTGCCGTAACAGGTACTGGAGGCCCGAACCCACTCCCGTTGCAAAGGTAGGGGATGAGGTGTGATTAGGAGTGAAAAGCTAATCGAACCCGGAGATAGCTGGTTCTCCTCGAAAGCTATTTAGGTAGCGCCTCATATGAATCTTCCTGGGGGTAGAGCACTGTTATGGCTAGCGGGACATCGCGTCTTAGCAAACCATTGCAAACTCCGAATACCAGGACAGACTGTATGGGAGACACACGGCGGGTGCTAACGTCCGTCGTGAAAAGGGAAACAACCCAGACCCACAGCTAAGGTCCCAAATTTATCGCTAAGTGGAAAACGATGTGGAAAGGCACAGACAGCCAGGAGGTTGGCTTAGAAGCAGCCACCCTTTAAAGAAAGCGTAATAGCTCACTGGTCGAGTCGGTCTGCGCGGAAGATTTAACGGGGCTAAGCGATAAACCGAAGCTTGGGGTGCACAACTTTGTTGTGCGCGGTAGAGGAGCGTTCCGTAAGCCTGCGAAGGTGGATTGAGAAGTCCGCTGGAGGTATCGGAAGTGCGAATGCTGACATGAGTAACGATAATGCGGGTGAAAAGCCCGCACGCCGAAAGCCCAAGGTTTCCTTGCGCAACGTTAATCGACGCAGGGTTAGTCGGTCCCTAAGGCGAGGGCGAAAGCCGTAGTCGATGGGAAGCAGGTTAATATTCCTGCACCTCGCGTGAGTGCGATGGAGGGACGGAGAAGGTTAGGTGTACCCGGCGTTGGTTGTCCGGGGGAAAGGCGGTAGGTTTGAGGCTTTGGCAAATCCGGGCCTCTTCAAGACCGAGCACCGAGACGAGCCCTTTAGGGCGAAGTCACTGATACCACGCTTCCAGGAAAAGCTCCTAAGCTTCAGCTCACGCAGACCGTACCGTAAACCGACACAGGTGGGTAGGATGAGAATTCTCAGGCGCTTGAGAGAACTCGGGTGAAGGAACTAGGCAACATGGCACCGTAACTTCGGGAGAAGGTGCGCCCTTTTTGGTGGCTACACGCGTAGCTGAGCTGAAGAGGGCCTCAGAAACCAGGCCGCTGCGACTGTTTATCAAAAACACAGCACTCTGCAAACACGAAAGTGGACGTATAGGGTGTGACGCCTGCCCGGTGCTGGAAGGTTAATTGATGGGGTCAGCCGCAAGGCGAAGCTCTTGATCGAAGCCCCAGTAAACGGCGGCCGTAACTATAACGGTCCTAAGGTAGCGAAATTCCTTGTCGGGTAAGTTCCGACCTGCACGAATGGCGTAACGACAGCGGCGCTGTCTCCACCCGAGACTCAGTGAAATTGAAATCGCTGTGAAGATGCAGCGTTCCCGTGGCAAGACGGAAAGACCCCGTGAACCTTTACTATAGCTTTACATTGAACGTTGAGTTCGTCTGTGTAGGATAGGTGGGAGGCTATGAAACCGAGGCGCTAGCTTCGGTGGAGCCATCCTTGAAATACCACCCTGATGTGCTTGACGTTCTAACCTAGCTCCGTCATCCGGAGCGGGGACCATGTATGGTGGGTAGTTTGACTGGGGCGGTCTCCTCCCAAAGAGTAACGGAGGAGCTCGAAGGTACGCTCAGCGCGGTCGGACATCGCGCACTGTGTGCAAAGGCATAAGCGTGCTTGACTGCAAGAGCGACGGCTCAAGCAGGTACGAAAGTAGGACTTAGTGATCCGGTGGTTCTGTATGGAAGGGCCATCGCTCAACGGATAAAAGGTACTCCGGGGATAACAGGCTGATACCGCCCAAGAGTTCATATCGACGGCGGTGTTTGGCACCTCGATGTCGGCTCATCACATCCTGGGGCTGTAGTCGGTCCCAAGGGTATGGCTGTTCGCCATTTAAAGTGGTACGCGAGCTGGGTTCAGAACGTCGTGAGACAGTTCGGTCCCTATCTGCCATGGGCGTTGGAAGTTTGAGAGGGGCTGCTCCTAGTACGAGAGGACCGGAGTGGACGAACCTCTGGTGTTCCGGTTGTCACGCCAGTGGCATTGCCGGGTAGCTATGTTCGGAAGCGATAACCGCTGAAAGCATCTAAGCGGGAAGCGCGCCTCAAGATGAGACTTCCCGGGGCACAAGCCCCCTAAAGGAACCATGAAGACTACGTGGTTGATAGGTCAGGTGTGTAAGCGCTGCAAGGCGTTGAGCTAACTGATACTAATGATCCGTGCGGCTTGACCATATAACCTCAAGTGGCCTTGGACTCGACGATACCGTC